>NZ_MDGL01000179.1 GCF_002742265.1 Maribacter sp. 4G9 | reverse complement strand
ATCCAAAAATGTTCCTTGCCACCGCATTTACATTCCACCCCGATCTTGTCCCGCTCTTCCTTGAAATGCTGCCTACAGGCCTCTTCGCTCCCAAAATGTGCCGTAAAATCGAATAGGTTCATAATTCCCCTTTTTACAAAAATAACAAGGATATTTAAATTATGAGTGCTTACGGACAATCAGAATTTTTTTTATAATCTAAACTATGCTATTCCAAATAAGCCAGGTGCCAGCTAAAGGACTTTTAGGTATCCCGACTGGCTTCCTTCCAAAAACTTCTATTAAGATATTTATAGCCTCATTTATTTTCCATTTTAAAAGTAAACAACCGATTAAGGTGCATGCAAGAAACGGCAAACCTTTTTTACTTCTATCCTCGCTTTCCCAATAATTAATGCCCCTACGGGTAATACCGGGTAAATCTGTATGTGGCCAAAGTTCTTCACCTGTTTTGGCATGAATAGCGATTAGGGAGCTATTTTTTCCCAGTACATACATGGTACTGTCCACGATTATAGGGCTAAAAAAATAAATTCGGTCATCCCCAGATGGATAACTCCACAGCAGTTCCAATTCACCCACATTGGCTTTGGTAATGCTTGGTGACTCAAAGTATTTGGATTGGTCAGGGCTTCCACCAAAATGGGACCAGGTAGTGTGCCGGGTTGTTTTCTCTGTCTTCGTTTGACATCCTACCATGACGCTTAAAAAGGATGGTACGAGAATTAGTACAGATAATTTATTCAATAATTGTTTAGTTGACATGGTCTATATTGCAAGTAAAGCATACTATGGTGGAAATTGGATATACCGCCATGGCAACTTGATCTTATTAGATTGTTCACGAACTTACCAAGTTCTTTTCTTCAATATTTCTTGGATCTGCTCCTTGGAAACGGGTAGTTCATCAATATGTTCATTGAGCCATTTGCTGAAATCCTTTTCAATTTCATCGGCCCAACGGGTATCGATTTGGCCCGCCGTATAAACGCCCTCCTTTATACGAAGGTGACCGAACATATCCCGCAAACGAACAACTTCGGAGGTGGTCGCCACCTTCTCGGCCAAATGCGGTGGTATGAAAGTTACCACACCCATTTTTCCCAATACTACATCACCGGGCATTACGGTTACGGTACGTATTCTAGTAGGTTGATTTATTCCGATAAGCATCGTGTTCAAATCACCCGGTGGATTATGGTGGGAAGCGTCATAACTGGTGTAATAGGAAGTAAAACCTCCAATTTCCATGAGTCCCTCAACATCCCTTAAAGCTCCATCATAAACAATTCCATTTCCGGTCTTTGCATAAATTGCATTGCCTACGTTATCCCCAATAGTAGGTCCGTCCTTATCCGCCCCAAATTGATCTGCAACGTACACATCGCCCTTTACCAAAATATCCACGGGCCAGGTGTTTTGACCACGTTTTCCCTGTGCCTTTCCCCGGTCATCAATAGCCTTCCATACATCGGGACGACCGGGCATGAAGGTTGCCGTAACAGCTCGTCCTAACAGTACACTATCAGGATTGATCATTTTCCAGTCCTCCGCAATTTGATACCTATAGCCTTCGTTCTTCATCACGGCCCAAGCCTCTTCCACACTAACGGATTTGATTCTTTCCAAAAGTGCATCGGACACTTTGGGCCTTCCGTCCTCAAAACGTTCTCCCGTCCATTGGGGAGTTAAAAAAATGAGTTCTTCCTTACTGATCTGTTGCCCCATCATTTGGGTTGCCAAACCGACAAGAACCACAATGAGCATATACTTTTTTCGTAACATGACAGTCTCTATTTAATGTGTTATTAATTATTCAAAAAATGGTATTCCTTCAGGAGCATATTTTCGCATGGCATCTTCATTGATATCTACTCCAATACCTGGTTTTTCTGAAACTGTCACAAAACTATCTTTTACCCAGTCTCCCTCATCATACGTAACGATTTCCTTGAACATGGGATCTGTGTGGAAGTAGGATTGCCATTCCATCAAATGGAAATTGGGCACTGTGGCGCAAACATGCGCGCACGCCATGGCACCTAAGAAAGACGCGACCATATGAGGTGAAAATGGCACATAATAGAGATTGGCAAGATTGGCGATTCTTTGTCCTTCTCCAAGTCCCCCACATTTTTGTAGGTCGGGCATGATGATATCCACACCATTATCCAACAATTGCTTGAATCCGTGGCCTAGATATACGTTTTCACCAGCAGAAATCGGAGTACTGGTTTCTTCGGTAAGGGTTTTAAAGGCATCAAAATTTTCAGCGGGGATGGGCTCTTCCAACCATGTCAAGTTTAGGTCCTCCACTTTTTTGGCAATGGTCTGGGCGGTCACATGGTCATATCGCCCATGCATATCAACACACAAATCTATTTTTGGTCCCACCGCTTCCCGTACGGCGGCAAGCTGGTCGTACATTCGTATTATTTCCCCAGGACTTGCCGTCCAATTATAGCGGTCATATTTATCAGGATCACTTGCGTAATCCAAATCGAATTTCAAGGCATTGAAACCCCAGTTGCTGATAGCGTCCTTGGCCGCAGTCGCAAAATCGTCCGGTGAAGGGAACCGAACGCGATACAGGGCAGTGTCACAATATACACGAACTTTATCCCTGAATTTTCCACCTAGTAATTTATAAACAGGCAAGTCCAAAGCTTTGCCCGTCAAATCCCATAAAGCAGTCTCTATGGCGGAAAGCACGGCTACATAGGTACCAGACTGCGCACCTCCAAAATGACCTGCACGACGTATATCTTCAAATATTTTATGCACATTGAACGGGCTTTGGTCTCTCAAAAAATATCCCATTCTTTTGACCAGGTGATAGGTTCCAGGTACAGCATCAACTCCTTCTCCACATCCATAAATTCCCTGATTGGTGTGTATTTTTACGAACAGTCCACTACCACGGCGAATGAAACCACATTTCACATCCGTAATCTTCAAATCCGAGGGTGCAGAAAGTTTGGGTTGTTTGTCAATTGCCGTTACATACTCGTTCCCATAGGTACTTGAAACCATTCCCAAACCTGCACCTGCCATTAGGGATTTTGATATAAAAGATCTTCTAGAATTTTTCATTGGTTCTTTTGATTATTGTCAATACGATTTAATTTTATTTATTTGATTTCAACGGCTTTAAGCTCCTTTACCGTGGGTTTCCCATGCCAATATGAAGCTAGTATAGAACCTGTAATGTTCATCAACGGTCCAAAAACAGCAGGAGCCAGTCCCATGGTCGCTATTTTCCCCAAACTATTCGCGATACCAGAGGCCAAACCGCCGTTTTGCATACCTACTTCAATGGCAATGGTTCTTGCATCCTCTTCGGACATCTTAAATAATTTGGCATACCAATACCCCAATAAGTATCCAAAAACATTGTGTACCAAGACCAAGAACATGAGAATTCCCCCTATTTCCAGTAGACTATCTCTCCCCGCAGCGGTTATGATTTTTATTATCAGGCCAATGGCCAACATAGAGACCAAAGGCATGGCGCGCCCTATGAACTTTGCATTTTTTCCTAAAATTTTATTCACTAGAAGACCTGCACCAATGGGTATGATAATCATCTTGATGATACTCCACATCATGGAAAGCACGTCGATTTCAATAAACTCTCCAGCAAATACCTTCATCATTAGCGGCGTTATAAAAGGGGCCAACAACGTTGCGATGGAGGTTATGGTTATGGATAAGGCAACATTGGCATTGGCCAGAAAAGCCATGACATTGGAAGCCACACCACTGGGAGAACATCCTATAAGAACAATACCTGCCGCTATTTCTGGGGGAAAGTTGCTTATTTGCGCCAAAAAGTAGCCCATTAAAGGCATTACGAGCAATTGGGCGGATACTCCTATGATAACTCCTTTTGGCGATTGAAAAACAGCCCCAAAATCCTTGATGCTCATGGTGGTGCCCATACCGAACATGATAATCTGTATTAGCGGAATTATGAGTACGGTAAATTTAAAATCCCCGAGATGCGTAAAATAGGAAGGGTAATACAAAGCTGCCGTAACCCCCGCAAAGATCATGGTCGTAAAAATTAAACCCTTCATTTTTTTATAACCATTGAACCCAAAGGCCAATAAGGCAAAGAAACCCAAAATAAAAGGGCCAGCTTTGTCTATGTTCCCAGTTACTATCATGCCGATAATTACCAGAAACAATAGGCCTGCCAATCCTAACGAGATTGAATAAATAGTAATTTTTCCCAAGAGTGTACTAATTAAAGTTTATATGCCTGTCTTGCCAATAATTTCCATCGTCCTTCTTTTTTAAAAATCAGGAGACAACCAATGCGAACATCTGCCGGTTTACCATTATTGGTGCCCTTTGCCTCGAAAATATGGCGCACAACACCTACGTTGCCAGAAATGGAAATACTTTGATCTACAGGGGTGATGGTTGTAAACTGAAATGCCCCGTTGAGTACACCATCAACATATTGGTCCTTATTCTCTATGGTACCGCTAGAATGACCATAGGTTAGTTTATCCAATGTCAATTCTTCCAATAGGCTTTTATCCTTATCCACCATTGCCTTGTAGAGCGCCGTGACGGTTTCCCCTATTTTTGCGACCTTTTTGGCATCGCTTTGTGCCGACAAAGACGAAAAACAAAAAATACCGAGCAGGGCAAACAACGCTGATGTTCTTATTATATTAGGTAGCTTAATGGATTTCTGATCGTTCATTTTAAATGGTTTTGATGGTTAATTTTTTCTAGAGGCCAGATAATCATTAAGTTCTTTACGGGTCATTGGCAATTTACTATCCGGGTAGGATTTTAACCAATTTTCAAAATCGGCATTGATTTCATCGGTCCAACGTGTATCGATTTGGCCCGCGGTATATTTCTTTTCACGTAATCTTTGAAATCCAAATAAATCTCTGAGCCCAACAATTTCAGAGGAAAGCACCAATTCCGAAGCTAAATGGGAAGGTATGAACACCGTTCCATGCCTGTTGGCCAAGACCACATCGCCCGGCAAAACTGTTGCCCTCCCTATTCGTATAGGCACATTGATGGCCGTCAACATTTCCTCTTGCAGGTAGGATGGATCCGCCCCCTTATGCCATCCATTGAAACCTTCAATTTCCAATAGCCCGGCGACGTCCCTAACGCCACCATCAAAGATGACCCCGTTTTGGGAATTGGCATAAATGGCATTTCCCAAATTGGAACCTATGAGCGTACCATCTATGATTCTGCCATATCCATCGGCAACATAAACATCTCCGGGAACCAACTGTTGGATGGGCCATGAATTACTACCACCTATCGTATCCCTGTTTTCCTCAGCGCCTTTTAATTTTACTAGCTTTTGATAATCCGGTCGTAGCGGCATATATTGAGCAGTTACCACTCTTCCCGTCATTACACCCTCAGGATGTATCATTTCCCATTCCCCTTCATATTGGTTGTTGTAACCCTTACTTCGCAGATAGCCCCAAGCCTCCTCAATCTGAATGTTTTTCATGCGCTTTAGTAGGGCATCGGACACCTTGGGCCTTCCATCGTCAAAGCGTTCACCTTTCCACTGGGAAGTCAGTTCCTTGATATATTCTACGGAGCCTGTTACTCCTTGGGCATTGCTTTGGAAATGGTATGTAAAACAACATAGGACCATTATGATTTTAAAATTTTTCATTTTCTCTGTATTTAAAGTTTTCCCTATTAAATTATAGATAAAATTTAGATATTGCCGAAAGCAAGCTGAGAACCCTTCCATAAGAGGAAGCGTTCTCCTGCTCAACTTAAACTAACTCAAATTCTAAATTTTAAAGCGCATAGTATACGTCTATACTTTATTTTTCGACATTTACTCCCCCTATTAGCTATACGTTCTATCGTGTGACCTCAATTCGTTCCATTCATCGGTAGATTTAAAGAACGTCTTATCCGAAGGATGTAAATGGGCCTTGACCACTTCTTCATCCAACTCGATTCCCAAACCAGGCGCGGTCAACGGTACGGTGGCAAAGCCTTTATCGATCATTTTAAAACCTCCCACCGTCTTTACGAGACTTTCCCACCAAGGAACATCTACGGAATGGTGCTCCAATGCCAAAAAGTTTTGGGTAGCGGCGGCACAATGCACATTGGCCATGAACGAAACGGGCGTACCTGCCTGATGCATGGCCATGGCTATTCCATATTCCTCTGCATAGTCCGCAATTCTTTTAGTTTCCAAGAGCCCTCCGGAAGATGCCAAATCTGGATGGATTATGTCCACGGCCCTATTATGTATCAGCGGCAAAAAGTCCTTTAACAAATAGATATCCTCACCAGTTGTGGTAGGAGTCTCAATAGCATCGGTTATGGTTCTCCATTGCTCATTGTACTGCCACGGCACCATATCCTCAAACCAGGCCAATCTATACTTATCCAAGGCCTTGGCCAAACGGATTCCATTGTTCAAATCAAAATGGCCATAATGGTCCGTGGAAATGGGAATTTCATAGCCCACCATATTCCGTACATCCTCAACTACCTGTTGCAGCTCTTCCAAACCCTTTTCTGTAATCTGGATCTGTGTGAACGGGTGCATGGTATTTCCGTAGGACATCATATTTCTACGATCTCCCCACTGTGCCAAAACACCCTTATCATTTTCCCAGAATTTACCGTTCACAACGGTGCCGGGCTTACCTTTAAGCTCCCCTATGGAGACGTCCATTTTCAGCCATGTATACCCTTGTTCATTCACCCTAAAATCGATCAATCGTTTTTGCTCCTCTGGTGAGGATGCTTCGGGTGTATCTGCATATAACCTAACCTTGTCCCTATATCTTCCACCAAGCAATTGCCAAGCGGGAACGTTATAGGCCTTACCACAAATATCCCAGAGTGCCATTTCAACAGCACAGACCCCACCTGCCTGTCTTGCAGGTCCGCCAAACTGCTTTATACTCTTAAATATCTTTTCAACATTACAAGGGTTTTTACCTAAAATCCTACTCTTAAGGAAAAGCGCATAGCGTACATCAGCCGCATCCCTAACCTCTCCAAGCCCATAGATACCTTGATTGGTCTCTATTTTGATAATAGCGGTACCGCCCATAACATTGGTCAAGGCATATCGCATGTCGGTTATCTTGAGCTCGGAAGGAGCGGACATTCGGCTTACCTTAGAGGTTGTTTGAGCGATGGTATCCTCGATAGCTAGGCCCATCATCCCGGTCATGGCTATTCCTCCCAAGGCCGTTTTTTTTAAGAAGTTTCTTCTCTCGTCCGTAGTACTGGAATTTTCAAGTTCAGCTTTTCTAGATCGAAAAAGCTTCTTTTCATCCAGTTTGTTCCTCTCTATAATTTGCTTTAGCACTGATTTCATACCTACTTATTTTTATTCTTTAAAATATTTTAGTCCACGTCCCACCATACCTTGGTGTCCAAATTATCCGGTCCCATTCTAGAAACAGCCTGTTGTAGATTTCCTTGGTTGACAGCTATTTCTGCCGTAGGGTAGGTTAATCTATTGATAAAGTCACCAGTGATATCCTGAGCAGGATACGGATTTGGTGTTAAATTGGGAAAACCAGACCTCCTAAAGTTGGCAAACAATTCTGGACCGTTCAAAAATGAAGCAACCCAGTATTGAGTATTAATTTCTTCAACGGCATTTCCTAAATCCAAAGGATTTGCACTAACGAAAGTGTCTATATCCTCCTGTGCAATGGCAACATCTGCTCCGTATGCTGCTATCTGATCCAAATGCCCCCGTATTCCACTTGAATAAAATTCAGCAGGATCGCCGGTTACCCAACCATTAATGGCAGCCTCAGCAAGCAATAATTGTGTTTGAGCATATGTACAAAGGAACATAGGTGCACTTTGGGCTCCCCATGTAAATCGGTCTAATTGGGTGAAATCATAGAAGCTTGCTAATCCAAGATTAGATACAACAGTACCTATGGTACTGTTGTCATAGCCCATGGGCATCCCAATCTGATCATCTGGATTTTTGGAGGCAATACCTAATTGTTGCTCTGGTCCAGAGGACGCCCCCACATACCTGATTGCCAAAGATTCCAATCTTGGGTCATTATTATCAAATAAATAGTCCACAAAGGTATCCACCAAATAAAAGTTGTTCGCTTCGGTAGCGTTAAAGGTAAAACTGTATGGATTGACAAAATTGTTATTGTGTCTAACAACGAAGTTATCTTCGTTAGACTCCATCACCCCACCTGCAAAACCATTTTGTACAGTTTGTGCCGCAAGGGAGGGATTTACATTCGACAGCCTCATTCCTATTCTTACTAATAATGAATTAGCCAATTTCCTCCATTTACCAAGGTCACCGGCATAAAGTGCTTCCCCGTTCTCTGCAGGAGCTGCATCGCTAAGGGCATCACGTGCTTCTACAAGTTCATTTATTAGGTCCGGATAAATTTCCTCTTGAGGATCATACCTTGGTAGAACAATTTGCTCAGAAAGACCTTTGCCTGCTTCAAAATAAGGTATTTCACCATATTCATCCGTTAATACCATAAATGCATAAGCATTCAAAATACGGGCCATCTGAACAAGGTTGGTTCTATTGGATTCCCCATCATTTAGCTGAAATAAGATATCTCCCGTGTGTTTTATAACATTTGGATAATAAGCGTCCCATAAATTCCCGGTATTATTCCTGTTATCCTGATTATAATTGGCACCAGCTACAAAACCTGAGTTGGGTGTTACAATTTGCTGTACAATGGCCTCATCATAATAGATATTGGTACCACTTGGAAATGACAAACCAATTATAGCATTGTTCAACAAATAGACAGGATCGACACTTTCACTTGTGGGATCTACTATATTGGTATTTAATTCCTCAAAATTCTCCTCGCATGACAAGTTCAATAGGACCAAAGTCAATGCAAAACAATATTTATGTATATTTTTCATGATGTCTTAAATTTAAAATTTTACGTTTAAATTGAATCCCATGCTTCTAGTAGTGGGTACCCCTGTAGATTCTAGACCAGCCACATTATCCGAACTAAAAGCAAAAGAATCCGGGTCAATATTTGGAACCCATTTTTTCAATATTGCAACATTGTTGGCAACAAAATTTAAAGACAAACCTTTTACAAAAGAATCTTCAGGCAACAGTTTTTGGAAATTATATCCTAAAGTAATCTGCCTCAATTTCCAAAAGCCGGAATTGTACACAATGGGCTCTATCAATTGCTGGGAACGGACAACTTCCCAATAGGTTTGTGATTCCGTGGCCACTGTATTAGGTGCACCTGCTTGATTAACTCCCACTCCTACAACACCTGTTTCCCTTCCAGGAAGTGTCATTTTATGAAGCCCATGTCTTACCGCATTAAAATTGGTGCCGGATATCATCTTGCCTCCTAGATTAAAATCTATGAGAAAGGAGAAGTTGAAATCCTTATACTTTAAACTATTTGTAATACCACCTATCCAATTTGGAAGAGCGCTACCATAGAACTTTATTTCATCAGACCTAAGAGGTCTCCCATCATCAGCGAAAACCTGTCTTCCTTGATCATCAAATTTATAACCAAAACCAGCCAACTGGCCTATCTCCTCACCAACTACCTGATAAAGAAAACCATTAAATATATGGTTACCAACAAGGATACTTTCTCCTTCTTCCTCCGTTAACAAACTAATGACTTTGGTCTTATTGTATGAAGCATTCAAATTAAGGTCCCAACGCAAGTTCTCTTTCTTAATGGGAACTAGGTTCAACATCATCTCTACACCATCACTTCTACTTTCGCCGCTATTTATCAACTGACTTACAAATCCAGAAGTATTGGATATCTGAGCAGGAATTATCTGATCAAGGGTAGTCTTTCTGTATACCGCAAGATCAATCCCTACTCTATTATCGAACATCCTTATATCCAAACCTATTTCAGATTCCTTAACTCTCATGGGGCGAAGATTTGGATTAGGCAATACGGATGTATTTGCACCTGCAACAGGATTAGGAGAACCATCCGGGCCGGGAAAGAAATTAGCATTTATGTTGTAGAATAGAACATCTGAGTATGGAGGTACGTCCGTGTCGCTGCCTACTTCAGCATATGCCGCCCTTAACTTTCCAAATGTTAACCATGGGGCTGATTCCTCCAATAAATTTGAAAAGACAAAGCTACCGGAGACAGAAGGGTATAGTATACTTCTATTTTCTTCGGATAAGGTAGAAAACCAATCGTTTCTCGCTGTGGCACTTAAGAAGTAGGTGTCCTTATAAGATAAATCAACAGCTCCGTATAAAGAGTTGATTCCTCGTTCCGATAGGAAATAAATAGGGTTCTTTACCCTTCCGTTCTGTACAGTGTACAAATCCCTGATTACAAAATCCGTTACATCTACACGATTTAACTCCTGTCTTCTTCTTAATTGGTTTCCTCCTACAGTGAATCCCAGACCTAAATCCTCTGTGATGTCCAAATCTCCAGAGAACAAGAAATCCACATTTGTTTCCCTATATCTTCTTGCCGTTTGCGTTTAAGTTCCATTAAAAAAGGGTTCTGGAGCAGCCTGACGTGATGCCTGCCCCGTTGGGAAGCCATTGAACTCCTGTGATCTTGACCAGTAATCCTGTCCAACCCTAATCTGACCTGTTAACCACGAAAGAATTTCATATCTGGCAGCAACATTCCCAAAAATTCTATCCCTTCTTATTTCGTTGAATTGTTCAGAAAGTGTAAAATATGGATTTGTCCTATTTCTAAACCTGCTATATACAAATTCGTTTCCTTCATCGTTAAACTTTTTTTCTTCCAATAAATCCAAAGGCATGGAGTTAGCAAGATTAAAAAGAGATACGGGAATGGTATTATCCTGTTGCCCAACATTTGGCGGATTTACATTTTTCTCATAAGAATAATTTACATGGGCCTCAATACTCGCTCTCTCGGATAAATCGTAGTTAGCACCAAAATTGACGGTTTTTCTATTGAATTCATTATTGGGAGTTATACCTTCACTTCCCAGATTGGATAAAGAAAGGTTAAAACCTCCGTTTTCAGCTCCTCCAGAAATGGAAACAGAATGGGTAATATCAGTACCGGCCCTATAAAATTTATCGATTCTGTCGTAGACAGGCACGTAGGGAACCTCAACACCATCAAATAATACTTGAGTCAAACCAGGTTGAAACCGCTCTCCAAAGGACCATTGGCCGGAGGTAGGATTGGCTGAGGTAGGACGTATCCCATTCTCTCCTTGGCCGTACTCGTATTGATAATCTGTAAAATCCAAGGCCGTATGGTTTGTCATGTTTAAATTATAGGTTACGCCGATACCTTGACGAATTCCCCTGGATTTTGTGGTAATCATTATGACGCCATCTTTAGCCCTCGAGCCATATAGGGCAGCGCCAGTAGCACCTTTTAAAATGGTCATACTCTCTATATCGTCTGGGTTAATACTTGAAAAACCATCACCTCCATCAGAAAATACACCTCCACTGTTAGTCCCAACTTCAGAACTTGTACTTCCAGGGCTGGTGCCAAAACTTGTATTATCTATAGGCACGCCGTTCACGACAATCAATGGATTGTTAGTACCGGATATGGAGGACTGGCCTCTTATTCTCACCTTTGAGGAACCACCTGGACCCGTACTAAGTGATGAAACATTTACCCCGGCCACCTTACCTTGCAGCGTGTTCATAAAGTTAGAAGTACGATTCACATTAACCTCGTCCGCATCAACCTGGGCGATCGCATAACCTAATTTTTTTGTTTCTTGTTTAATTCCAAGTGCAGTTACCACCACCTCATCCAAATTTTCAGCATCTTCCTCCAATGTAACGTTCAATATATTGGATTGTCCAACTGGTAATTCCTTTTTAGAAAATCCCAGTGAACTAAAAACCAGAACGGCATCGGGCTGCGTCAGAGTTAAACTATAATTTCCATCAAAATCGGTTGCAACTCCATTTGAAGTTCCCTTTTCCACTACTGAAACCCCTGGGATAGGTTGACCGTTACTATCTTTTACACTTCCGGATACACTTTCTTGAACAGAGGTTAGATCAAATTTGGACTTTTCAGCATTGACCTTGAGCGTATCGATTTGTATCGGTTTTGGCTTTAATACTATTTGATTGCCACTAAATATAAAGTCAATATTGGCATTTTTGAAAAGCACTTCAAGTGTGTTGTCGAGTGCCATATCCCTTACTTTAATGGTGACCATTCTCGAAGTGTCCACTTTATTGACATCATAGAGAAACTTGTATTCGGTAGTTGCCTCAATTTCTTCCATTACCCTGTAAGTAGGTACATTTTCCAAATTGATGGTCATCTTGGTTTTTTGGGATAAGGTGCTGGCCTGACCAGATATAAATGCGGTAATAAAAAAAAGCGTACATAATTTGGTTCTTAAACCAATCTTCATGCTACTGGATCGAAATGACCCAAAAAGTTCGTTAGTTTTCATATCATATTGTTGATTATTAATTGATTCAGTTGTTCTGTCATGCAGAATTGAGTAGGTTCTGTTGATTGAATTTTTCAAACTTTACCCATAGGCTTATCGGTTTTAGGTTGTTTTTTTATAAGAATGTGATTTCCTTCGATTTCATAATCAAAGGGTGTTTCCAGTTTGAAGGTTTCCAAAACTTCCTCAATGGATTCCTTCTCGAATGTGGCGGTAAAAACCCTGGTGTTCAATTCTTGGTAATCACTGGTAATAGTGACATTGTAATGACGTTCAAGTCTTTTTACGATATTTGCAAAGACCATTTCCTTCATCATCAGTTTACCGTTTATCCAACCTGTATACAATTCAGTGGACACCTGTTGCAATCGCATTTCTTTTACATCTGGATTCCATTCCGCCTTATAGCCTGGCGAAAGCAGGGTAGAATTTTCCTCATTATATGCGGAGCCTGTTTGGTAAAGTCGAACGGAACCTTCAACCAAAACCGTGTTTTGGCGATCATCCTCTGGATAAGAGGTAACATTGAATTTGGTTCCCAGTACCCTTACATCTACACCTCCAGAAGTAACTATAAATGGACTGCTTTCGTTCTTGGTGACCTCAAAAAAACCCTCGCCTATTAGAACGACTTCCCTATTTTTTTCTTTGTGAAATTTTACGGGATATTTTAAGGAAGAGCCAGCATTTAAGTGTACTATCGTACCGTCCGAAAGGACCACTTTGAAGGTCTTGCCATGGGGTATGCGCAAGGTATTATATTGTTGCCAATTCTCATTCTCATCATTGGCTTGCGATTTTGAGTAGTCTACCAAACCATCTACTTTCTTCCCTAAAACTTCTCCTTCACCGTTTACTATATTTAAAGTACCCTCTTTTGTAAGCACCTGGATTTTTCCGTTTCCTAAATCCAGTGTAATTGCATTAGGGTCTATTGACCCATCTATAACAGGCTTGCTTTCAAAAGATCTATAGGCCAAAAAGCAACCGAATATTCCAATGAAAATGGCAGCATATCTTAAAAGATTCCTGCTTGAAAATTTAATAGTACCCTTTCGTTGCCTAGTTTGTGCTTGAATAAGTAGTTGCCACGCTTTTTGTGCATCCAATTGCTCAATATTGGGTATGGGCACATTGAGCTCGTACAACTTCTGAAGTCTTTGGAAGGTCAAATAATTTTCATCACTCTCGGAAAGCCAATTCTGAAAATGAAGTTCTTCTTCCGGGTTTAACCGACCTTTTATTTTTTTAACTATAATCTCTGCTATCAATCCTATTATTTTAATAGACAAAACAACATTGTCTACTAATAAGACCCAGTAGAATTAAAATCGGGTAGTGGATTTGATAAAAAAATATGTAATTTTTTATCGATTACTCACTTTAAAGGAACCATAAATACACATCCTTTAAATTTAAACGCAATGTTTTAAAGGATTTTTTTAGATGATATTTTACCGTGTTCACCGTTATTCCCATAATTTCGGCTGCACTTTCATACTTCACACCTTCCAAAACACACAAGGTAAATACCCGCTTATTTTGGTCTGGCAAAGCTTCCAGTTCCCTCAACATATTTTCAGAAATTTCACTTTTGATAAACTCATTTTCACAGGAAGGTACCTCCGTCAACTGATTATAAAGTTCAAAAGTTCTTTTATTCCTTTTAATCTTTTTTAAGCTTTCATTCTTAATGGCTACGTTTAGGTATTTATTCACATCCCCTATATAGGTTACATTTCCCTTTTGAAGGAGTTTTACAAAAATGTTCTGAACAACGTCCTGGGCATCATCCATATTTTCCACATAACTAAAGGACTTTAAACACCATTCATGGTAATGTTCCAAAAACATTTTCTCCAGAATTTTTTGGCACGGCGTTTCCATTGAATAGGTTATTAGAATCTCAGGGTGAGGGTTTTAAGCTTGGTAATCTTTACATTATATAATTGTATTTTTTACACGTTATAGTGGCAATGTATCAAATTGTAATTATTTATGCAATAAAAATATCTCTTCTTGAATATTTTAACATTTAAACTGCCACAATGAAGTTTTTTAATAAATATCATTTAAAATACAGGATAGAAAAATTTATTGGATAAAACGGTTGTACTATTACCCAAAAACACTTAGAATTTAAATACCCCCCTGTAGTTCCCAGTTATGTATCTATTAGATTCGAGTATAATCAGTCATTACGTGCCAATATTGAATGATTTCCAGCAAAATATTGACTGATTTCATTAAAAACCGAAGGTTTTGGGTCTTTAATTTGGATTTTTAGATAAAAGGTGTAGGTTATAATTGGTCATAACCCAAAACACTTTTATGCGTCAACTTAAAATTACAAAGCAAATTACGAACCGTGACACCAAGTCTCTTGAAAAGTACTTTCAAGAGATAAGCAAAATCGAACTGATTACGGCTGAAGAGGAGGTGGAACTGGCCCAAAGAATAAAAGTGGGGGATCAAAAAGCTTTGGAAAAATTGGTAAACGCCAACCTACGATTTGTTGTCTCTGCCGCCAAACAATACCAAAATAGGGGATTAAGTTTAACAGACTTAATCAACGAAGGAAATTTGGGACTGGTCAAGGCAGCAAAGCGATTTGACGAAACCCGAGGATTTAAATTTATTTCCTATGCCGTCTGGTGGATACGTCAATCCATTTTACAGGTGCTGTCCAAGAATGGAAAATCTATCCGGTTACCACAAAATAAAATTGCGACGAATACAAAAATCTACAAGGTGTATTCTTCATTGGAGCAGCAATTGGAACGTCCACCGAATCCGTCGGAAATAGCATCTGAATTGGATATGAGCGTAAAAAAGGTAGAAAGTTCTATCAAGAATTCCGGGAGGTCACTTTCATTGGATGCTCCCTTTAAGGAGGAAGAATCATCCAACCTATATAACGTACTTGCCTCAAAGGACGCAGACAAACCGGATGAAAAAATGATGGAAGAATCGCTGCAAACCGACATATATCAAGCCTTAGAAACAATACCGGAAAGACAACGTGATGTGATCCGCCTGTTTTATGGTATAGGCAAGGAACCTCCAATGAGCCTCTCGGAAATTGGCGATTTATTTGATATTACCCGGGAGCGAGTGAGACAAGTACGCGAAAAAGGACTGCGTGCATTAAGAAAAAAGTCCAGAAATAAAGTATTGAGAAGTTATTTATAATCCAAAAAAAGAAACATGTTAAAAATAGAAGTAAAAGAAGGAGAATCCATTGAGAGAGCCTTAAAACGATACAAAAGAAAATACAGAAAAACAAAGGTGTTGGACCAAATAAAAGATAAGAAACACTACAAAAAACAATCCACCGAAAGGAGAGAGGCTCTTCAAAAAGCGGAATATCGGCAACAATATATTTTAGAGAATGAAGATCAATAAGAGCAAATAGGGTAATTATCATATCGCCCTCCCTTTAGCTCATAAACTAACAAATTGACGATAATTTTGGTTAATCTTTGAAGATTAACTACTTGATAATCAATATAACATAAGCTTAACATGGCTAATTTGTTATGATCATGGAGAATCTTATGTTAACCCCCACAAATACCAAAGAATGAAAATTATTTATGTAAAAAGAGAAAGTAATGTAAAAGAAGTATACCGAACGAGTCTAGGGCATTTGAACTCGAAGGTAACCTACATTAAAAAATATTTTTTAGGAATGCCGTTCAAAACCATACACAAATACACGCATACCTATTTTACTAAAAAAAATAACAGGGCAGAAAAAATGCTATTTGTTTAAGCTAGTAATGCAATTTTAAATTTTTAATAAACAACATACTATTTTATGAAGATTTTAGTCATCGGAGCGGGAAACATGGGACTTACCTATGCGGAAGGAATGTCCAAATCCAAACTATTGAAAAGAAGAAATATCATGGTATTGGATACCTCCGAAGAAAAATTAGAAGCGCTTAAGAAAGAGGCCAAGTTCGACACTTTTAAGGAATTGGCAGATTGTGTCCCACAGGCGGATATTATTTTCATTGCCGTTAAGCCGTATCATGCTGAGGGTCTCATGATGAAAATGGAACCGTTGGTCAACAAAGGGCAAATTGTTATTTCCATTATGGCCGGCGTAACCATTAAAACGATTAAGAACCTAACCGGTCTTAATAAAGTGGTACGGGCCATGCCCAACCTCCCTGCCCAAATAGGAAAGGGGTTAACTTCTTTCGTAGCCTCGGAAGAAGTATCCAGAATAGAGCTTTTAACCATTGAAAGTTTATTGGATACCACTGGTAGATCTATTTTGGTAAGCGATGAAAACTTTATCGATGCCTCCACTGGGATATCCGGGAGTGGCCCGGCCTATGTATTTTACTTCATGCAAAGCATGATGGAAGCAGCCTTGAAAATGGGGTTCTCGAAAAATGTCTCCAAGGTTTTGGTAAGCCAAACCTTTACGGGTGCCATTGAACTTTTCAATCAAAACGACCTTTCACCAAATTCTTGGATGGACAAGGTGGCCAGTAAAGGAGGTACCACCCGTGCCGCTTTGGATAGTATGGACAATAATAAGGTAGGTGAATTGATCAAGGAAGCCGCCTTTGCAGCATTTGAACGTGCCATTGAACTTGGAAAAGAGAAATCGTATGTATAAAGAAAAAATAGTCGTGAAAGTTGGCACCAACGTAATGACCAACAAAGACAATAGAATTGTTAGACCTGTATTACGAAACTTAGTAGAGCAAATCGCAAAATTATACGAGAGGGATATTATTACGGTACTGGTTTCTTCCGGATCCGTCATCGCCGGAAAGGAAGTTTTGGGAAAATCCAACATCGAGGATAGGACCCAAAGACGCCAAGTATATTCTGCCATTGGACAACCCAGAATGATGCGCCTTTATTACAATATTTTCCATGATTACGGAATGAAATGTGCCCAGGTTCTTCCCACCAAAAGAGATTTCAGTCCTGGCGTACATAGACAAAATATGGTCAACTGTTGTGAAGGACTATTGTCTGAAGGTGTTATTCCCATTGCCAATGAAGATGACGCTGTATCCGTAACTATGAGTATGTTTTCCGATAATGATGAATTGGCAAGTTTGATTGCCCAACTATTAAATGCGGACAAGCTCATTATCCTAACCGATATCGATGGACTGTACACAGGTGATCCCAATGAAAAGAACAGTGACTTGGTGCAACATGTAAAACCAGAGGAAAATCTGGACAAGTATATCAAGGACAATAATAAAAAAGAGGAGGAAGGCCGAGGAGGTATGGGATCTAAACTGGATTATGCCCAGCAGGCGGCAGCGAAGGGCATACCTACCTATATTGCCAACGGTAAAAAGAAAAATACCATCATCGACATCATTGACGGTAAAAATGTAGGGACAAGAGTAACCTTGGAAGAAGAATTGATAAAATGAAAATATTGACTACAGAGATAAAAAACAACGTATTAACAAGCATGATAGACCTGTTGGACAAAAACAGGGAAAGTATCATCAAAGCAAATAAAAAGGACTTGGACCTCTTCCAAAAAGAGGACCAGGCTATGTATGACCGTCTTATTGTAACCGATACCAAAATCGATGGTATGATACAATCCATACGAGAGGTTCAGAGCCAGGAGGACCCGGTAAACCAACCCATTTCATCTCGAATTCTGGATAATGGTTTGGAAATAACCAATAAAACGGCCCCTTTCGGCACCATTATGATCATTTATGAATCGCGACCGGATGTGACCATTGAAGCAGCGGTTTTGGCCTTTAAAGCCAGTAATAAAATACTCTTGAAGGGTGGTAAGGAAGCCCTTCATAGCAATACTATACTTACCGAGCTTTGGCATCAAGCCTTAGAGGAAAATGGACTTCCTAAGGAATACATCCAATTGTTGACCATGAACCGACAGGAAACTCAGGATTTCTTGAGAAATCCCACGGAAAAATTAGACCTCATCGTTCCACGAGGCGGGGAAAGGTTGATCAATTTCGTAAAGGAACATGCCAATTGCGCAGTACTTGTAAGCGGTAGAGGTAACAATTTCCTGTATGTAGATGAAAATGCGGATTGGGAAAAAAGTATCAATGTTATCATGAATGCCAAGACCGATAAAATTTCCGCATGCAATGCTTTGGATAAAATTCTCATTAACCAGAAAATCAACAACTACGATCAAAAGCTAACCGAGTTATATAATCTACTTAGCTCAAAGGAAGTCGATACCTTGGTAGATGAGACCGTTAAAAAGACATTGACTACTGCCAAACCTATTACCGATCAAGCTATTTGGAAAGAGGAATTTTTAGCTATGAAATGTTGTCTGGGAGCCGTTGATTCCTTGACCGAAGCTGTTGAAAAAATCAATGAAAATTCCGGGGGACACTCCGCCACTATTATGACGAACGACAAAGGCTCTGCCAGACAGTTCATGGAACAGGTGGATTGTGCGGCAGTCTACCAGAATGCCTCTACAAGATTTACGGACGGGGGTCAAATGGGCGTAGGTGCTGAGCTGGCCATTAGCACGGACAAATTGCACCATAGGGGACCTTTGGGATTGGAACAATTGGTCACCAACAAATATTATGTCTTTGGCGACGGTCAAATAAGGGAATAAGAAAAAGAATCAAGCTCAAATACCTAATTAAATCCTACAAAATGTTTGAAACAGTAGAGAATATTGACGGGGCGACCATATATCACGGCGAAATCCACAATCGTATTTACCTATCGGAAATAGATTCCGAAAAAATTGATGCCATCCTGCCTAAAATGACGGAATTGGCCAAACAACGGAAGTACGATAAAATCCTGAGCAGGGTCCCTGAAAATGCCATCCCCCATTTTGAATCCAACGGTTATATGATAGAGGCAAAAATACCCGGATTGTACAATGGAAAGGTTACAGGTTATTTTTTGGCGGATTATTTGAACCAAAACAGGCACCAGTGCGATAAAAAACAATTGAAAACGATTGAAACGGTAAAGACCATTGCAATGGCCGCCAATAAGCCCAATGAAAATCCGCACATGGGCATACCCAAAGACTATACGGTACGAAAATTGGGCAAAAATGATTTTCCGCCTTGGTAGCATTACACGAAAAGGCCTATAAATACCATCCCAAGCATATAAAAAGAGAACAGGATTTTGAGGAGTTGGAAGATATGGACCATCAATTTCATGGCCTGTTCGTGAAGGGAGATCTCTTGGTATCGGCTATATTAAGGGTACACACAAAAGAGGAAAACCTAGAAATTGTAGATTTTGCCACCCATCCGGATTTTAGGGGCCAAAACCTCTCCTATTACTTGGTCCAAGAAATTAAAACGCTCATGAACGAGGTGAATTGCACGACGATTTATGCCTTGGCTAGGGCCACTTCCTATGGTTTAAACATCACCTACAGCAAGCACGGTTTTAAATATGCAGGTACACTTACGAACAATGCCTTTGTGCGCGATGCCTTGGAAAGTATGAATGTTTGGTATTTCAATCAACTTTAAATTATAGCATTACCCAAAACTTCTGTCGGGATCAAAAGGGCTGATATCCATGGACGGCTCATTGGCCTCCATGACTTCCGATATTAATTTTCCCGTGGCCGGGCCCAAACTCCAGCCCATCATGGCATGGCCGGTCGTAATAAATAAATTATCAAAATGGCCCGACTTACCTATGTAGGGAAGACCATCCGGCGATACAGGACGTAAACCACATTTGGCATTCTTGATTTCCTCTTGGGTTATTTCAATGCTTGGATAGAATTTCTTTACAGCTTCTGCAATGGCCTCCACCCTATTCAAATTAATATCATAATTTACCCCGGAAAACTCCATGGTTCCGGCAAACCGGGTGAATCCTGCCATTGGCGTAATCGCTACTTTGGCTTCCATTAAGATGGCCGGCAATTTTATTCCCGTAGGCCTGTGCACATCGATACAATACCCTTTTCCGGCCTGTACCTGTAATGTAATCCCCAATTGTTTTACCAAATCATTGCTCCAAGATCCCGAAGCCAAAACCACATTATCAGGATGGAAGGTTTCCTTTTCTGTTTGGACTTTGCTGATAACACCGTTTGAATAATCGAAATTCGTTACCGCTTCGCCATATTTTATTCGAACACCATTGTTCAAAAGATACTCCTTCATTTTGGCCATGAAAACCGTGGGCGTGGTATGGGAATCGCAAAAATAATGAAGGGCGCCCTTCCCAATAACTTCCGTGTCCCCGTGCAGCTTCTTTAATTCATCGGTTTCCAAATGTGAAACCTCCAACCCAAATCCCTTTGCGGTTGCGGCTACTTTTTTCTCGGCATCCCCATAGGCATCGGTCTGGTAGATCATCAGAAGTCCTTTTTTTTCCAAATGAAAGTCCCCTAAATCCCTCGATTCCTTTATTTCATCGTACAAACTGGAACTCAAAAGGTTGATGTTCTTAATGATGGGAGCGGCCCTGTCCACCTTTACTTGGGTAGAAGATTTATGAAAGGCCCAAGCCCATTTAAAAAAATCGGTATCCCACCGTGGCTTGATATAAAAAGGGCTTTTACTGTCCATCATCATGGACAATCCTTTCGTAATCACCCCCGGGGCCGACATTGGAACGATATGGCTGGGAGTGAGGTATCCGGCATTTACAAAGGAGGCTCCCTGGCCGCCATTGGATTTTTCCAAAACCGTGACCTGATGTCCTTTTTTATGCAGGTAATAGGCCGAACAAAGCCCCATAATGCCAGCACCTATAATCAATGTCTTTTTTTTCGCCGCCATATTAGATTACTTGAAAACCTTCTGAATAAGGGTCGGAATCATCAATACTGATTTCATTATAGCCATACTTTCTGGCCCAACCCTTAATGCTAGGTACTATGCCCGTAAAATTACCAATTTTACATTCCGATTCCACCATACCTATGAATTTTGAACCGATGATACTTTCATGTATGAACTCCTCTCCCATTCCCAGTTTCCCTTTGGCATGCCATTGTGCCATCCTTGCCGATGTCCCGGTGCCACATGGAGAACGATCGATAGCCTTATCCCCATAGAATACGGCATTTCTGGCCGTAGCATCGGGGGAAATGGTAGTGCCCGTCCAAAGAATATGGCTCACATCCTTGATGGAAGGATTTTCTGGATGCACGAACCTTTCGGGATATTTTAAGTTGATGTCCTGCCGAAGCTCCCGGGCCATTTCTATCAGTTGCGATGCGGAATAATCTTGCAATCCCGAAAAATTTCCCTGTGGATCAAAGATGGCGTAGTAGTTTCCGCCGTAGGCAACATCAAAAACAAGCTCACCCAAAAAACTGGAAGAGACCGTCAAATCAGATGCTGCCAAATAGGAGCCTACATTGACCAATTTTACCCACTCCACTTTATTTTCGTTCTGATGGTATGTAACTTCCACCAAACCGGCCGGGGCTTCCATTCTGATCTTCCCTGGCTCCTTGGGAACCACGATTCCCTCCTCAATGGCCATCGTTATTACGCCAATACTGCCATGCCCGCACATAGGCAGGCATCCACTCGTTTCTATAAAGACAATGCCAAAATCATTTTTAGGATCTGTAGGCGGATACAAAAAGGCCCCGCTCATCATGTCATGGCCCCTAGGCTCGTACATGAGGCCCTTCCTGATCCAATCAAACTCTTCCATAAAATGGAGTCGCTTTTCGCTCATATTCGCACCTTTCAAATCCGGCGCACCTTTAACAATAAGCCTTACCGGATTTCCGCAGGTATGGCCATCAACACATTTAAACACATGGCTTTTCACTCAATTTCTATTTTGTTGGATATGCTGGAATTTGTACTCCGAAGTTCGCTCAAATTTATGGTTCGCTCCTAGGCCTTTTCTCTTTTAATATAATCGTTCACCCTTCTTTCCAAAATGGGCAAGGTAACCGTACCCTGGCCCAAAATAACCTCATGGAATTCCCGAATATTAAATTTGGGGCCAAGCTCCGCTTCTGCCTTGGTTCTTAACTCCCTGATCTTCAATTCGCCCATTTTATAGGACAAGGCCTGTCCCGGCCAAGCGATATATCGGTCCGTTTCCGTATTGATTTCATGTAAGGAGAGTGCCGTGTTGTCCTTCATAAAGTCCAAGACCTGTTGCTTTGTCCAACCTTTGGCGTGAATGCCCGTATCCACCACCAAACGGGTTGCGCGCCACATTTCATAGGTGAGCTTGCCAAATTTTTCGTACGGTGTCTTGTACATGCCCATTTCATCGCCCAAAAACTCGGTATACAGGGCCCATCCTTCCCCAAAGGCGGAGAGGTACATATCCCTTCTGAATTGGGGTATACTATCGGACAATTCCTGATTGAGGCTCCCCTGCAAATGATGGCCGGGAACCGCTTCGTGAAGGGTCAAGGACGGCAATACGTACAATGGCCTGCTGTCCAATTTATAGGTGTTTACCAAATAATACCCGGGTTCTGTTGGACTTCGAGAGCCGGAGTACCTACCGCCCGTATATTTTGGAGCCAAGGCATCCGGTACTTTTATGACTCCGTAGGGTTTTCTTGGCAAAGTGGAAAAATAAGCCGGTAATTGGGCATCTATTTGCTTTGCAATGTTCCTGGCTTCCTTTAACAACTCCTCGCCATCGGTCACGTAAAACTGTGGGTCTGTGCGAAGAAACCTCAGGAAATCGGCAAAACTTCCCTTGAAATCGACGGACTTGATGATTCCCTCCATTTCAGACCGTATCCGTGCTACCTCCTTTAACCCTATCTCGTGTATATCATTGGCCGTATAGGTATCCGTAGTGGTATAAAAATTTACCCTGTTCTGATAGAGTTCAGCCCCTCCTGGTGTGGCGGAAATACCAAACGTATTTCGGGTACGGGGCAAGTATTCCGATTCAAAGAACTCCTTTATTCTTTTGAAGGTAGGCACCACCGATGCCTCAATGGCCACTTTGGCCGCATTTAGAATGGAATCCTTTTGTGCTGGTGTAAAGGATGAGGGTAGGTCCATAAAGGGCCCGTAAAATGCATTCTCGGCAACATTTTTCGTGATATGTTGTTTATAGGTGGATTCATATCCCTCAAAAATTGCCTTTGGTTGCGAAACCTTCCTTTCCAAGGCCATTCGCAATACTTGAAAATGTTCCTCGGCAAAGCGGGGCATATCATTGAGCGCGTTCAAATAATGCTTGGCACTTTCATAATCCCGTATAGGGCGTATGCGATAATTAAGGCTAAGATGAAAACCTTGATCCGCCTGAATGGGGTTTAGATACAGACCGAAATTATACTCGTCCACCCTATTCTGGAGACTAAATTTTAGTAATTCCAAGGATATCAACTCGGTTTCGGAAAGATCATCCGTTTCCACAGATTCCAGTTTTGCCAACTGTTCCGATGCAAAATCGGCATCCTTTTTATAGACTTCGGGCAAGTATCGGCCAAGGGGGAATTCGTTCCGGTCATACAGTTCAAATGCCTCCACCTCCCCGATGATTTTTTCCAAGACTTCCTTTTGTGCCTGAAGGGGATTTAGATATAGTAATGTACCTACCCATAGGGTAAAAATTCGCTTAAAAATCCGTCTTGCCATCATCCTTTCATCTATGAAATGGTTTCCTCCAAATGCAAATATTCAGGTAGTTGAGGCCTGGTCGCCATACCAATTTCGATAATTTTCAAGACCCTTTCCCGCTCGGCCCCCTGTAAAGGAAGTCTTGGAGCCCTTACATTTTCCGTGCCTATGCCCGTGGCGACCTCTGCCAATTTTATGTTCTGTACTAGCTGGGGATTGATATCCAATTCCAATAGAGGCAGGAACCATCGGTAAATTTCCAAAGCCTCCATGATCCTTCCGGCCTTTGCCAATTTATAAATGGCGACCGTTTCCGCTGGAAAGGCACATACCAGTCCTGCGACCCATCCTTCGGCACCCATCAATAAGCTTTCAAGACCAAGGGTATCCACACCCGTCAATACCTTGAGTCTGTCGCCAAAACGGTTCTTTATACGTGTAACATTGGAAATATCGCGTGTACTTTCCTTAACGGCCGTAATATTTTTTTCCTCCAATAAGGTTTCGAACATATCCAAGGTCACCATGATTCCATAATCAATAGGATTATTGTAAATCATGATGGGCAAATCCGTACTTCTTGCCACTTCTTGGAAATAGGTAACAGTTTCCAGATCGTTCGCCTTATAGCGCATTGGAGGTAACATCATTAGACCAGAAGCGCCATTTTTCTCCGCGGCCTTCACGGCATCCTTGGCACCTTGGGTGGTCTGCTCCGCGATATTCAATATTACGGGAACCTTTCCGTCCACAATCCCAATAGTCTTCTTCAATAAGGTCTCCTTTTCATCACCTGTAAGCGTACTTGCCTCGCCAAGGGTACCTCCCAATATTATTCCATTTACCCCGGCAGCTACCTGGGCCTCTATGTTCACTTGGAACATTTCTAGGTCCAACGCTCCGTCCTTTGTAAATTTTGTAGTAACCGCGGGCATTACCCCGCTCCATGAAAGTGCCATAACTCTGTATATTTTAATTGTATAAAAATACATATACGTCCTTAAAAGCAACCAATTGGATTTTATCCTAAATCAATACTATATTACCCCAATTATTATATTTTTTTCAATTTTAATGGATAATTAAAACTATTTTTAGCTTATGAAGGTATTACCGTTCATCATCCCGAAGTCTCCCTCCGAAAATTTGGTATTTCAAATTGACAGGGAGGAACGGTTTTATGATAAGCTTCACCAACATGAAGAAATACAAATCAGCTATATTGAACAGGGTACCGGAAAGCTGGTTCTCATGGATGGCATCCATCAATACAACTCCACAGATCTATTTGTGTTAGGAAGCAATATCCCCCATCTTTTTAAAAGTGAGGATATTGGCAATACAGCTTCAAAAATGTACACCCTCTTTTTTACCAAGGAATCCTTTGGGGAGCATTTTTTCCATCTATTGGAACTACAGGAGGTGCGAAGATTTTTTGAAAAAGCGCAAACTGGATTTCGAGTCCTGGAAAATCAAAAGAAACTTGGTCATTTCATAAAAGCGATGGAACATAAAAATAGGTTCGACCGTTTTTTGGGATTGTTGAAGCTATTGAGCAGGTTGTGCGACCATCCCGATCAAATACTCTCCATTTCGGCACCTACAAAAGTCAGGAGTTTGGATGAGGGCGAACGTTTGCAGCGCATTTTTGATTTGGTGATACAAAACTTCCATAGGCCCATACCATTGGAAGAAGTAGCTTCGTTGAGCTATTTGACCAAAAACTCCTTTTGTAGGTTCTTTAAAAAACATACCAACAAAAGCTTTATGGACTTTTTAATAGAATATAGGGTAGCACACGCATCCCAGCAATTGGCCCGATCCAATTCCATGTCCATCAGCGAAATTGCAGAAGCCTGTGGTTTTCAATCACAATCCAATTTTAATAGAAGGTTCAAGGAACTGAAGGGAATCACCCCAACCCAATATAGGGCCACCCTACCCTAATCTTTTATTGAGGCATGTTTAATTCCTATCACATTTGAAAGATTAATCGTAATTTAACGGGCAATAACAAGCACCAAAAAGTAAAACCTAAAATGAAAATCTGGTTATTTAACATAAGTTTCGCATTGATCAGTTCTTTTTGTATCGCGCAAAAAGCCAATACCAAGACCCTTGACAAATTCACCGAGCTCAAGGTTTATGACCGTATTGTTATTTCATTGGTGAAGAGCAATGAGAACAAATTGGTGATTACGGGAGACGACCGTGACGAAGTGGAAATATCCAACAAAAACGGACTTCTAAAAATCAAGATGGAGTTTGGCAATTTTATGGACGGCGATGAGGCCAAGGGCACCTTGTACTACACGGAAGACCTCACGTTGCTGGATGTCAACGAAAATGCAAAAATTATTTCTGAAGAAACCTTTAAAGGTTCCAAAGTCGAAATCAAAGGACAGGAAGGTGGAATCATTGACCTAAAGGTCGATTTGGAGGAAGTCTACGTTCGTTCCGTATCCGGAAGTGAAATAAACCTAACGGGAAGCAGTAAAAAACAGGAAGTTTCCGTGAATACGGGCGGAAAGGCCTATTGCAAGGATTTGAATACGGAGGTGACCGAAGTAACCGTGATGGCAGGCGGTAGGGCCGATGTTAAAGCCACGGAGGAAGTAAATGCCAAAGTAAAGGCCGGTGGTTCAATTTATATTTACGGCAAACCCAAGAACGTGAAAAGGGACAAAGTCTTTGGAGGTAAGATTGAAGAAATGGATTAGTTATACCATTTCCAATTTAGGAATGAGCCAGAACTGGTATTATTGCCCAATTTCCCTAGCCTCAAAACCTACCAATTCATTGTTTTGGAACTCTGGGGCTACTTCAATGGGATTACAACATACCTCACAATCCTCTATATACGTTTGCCTGGAAATTGATGGGTCCATAAGCATGGAAACCTCTTCCCAACAATAGGGACATTGAAAGAAGTGTTCGTACATAGTTGAAAAAAGCTAGTTTCCCTTGAGGCGCTTTGTCAGTTCCTCCAAGGTCATTCTTTGAACCAAATTCTGTGCATTGGAAGTAAAGATGACTTCATTACCCAGTTTAAGCATCAAATCATCTTCATTCCTGTCCAAAAATAAATCCGATGCCTTTGCCTTTATTTCTTCCAACTTTATATCAAAGCGTTTTTTAAGGGTAATATCGCCATCCGTTCGTGCCAACTCAAATCCGGTATAATCAAACAAGCGTTTTAAGCCACTAAAGAATTTAATGCCAACAAAAACAAGTCCCGCCATGGCAAACTTGACGGCCAGGGTAAACACGTCAATTTCATCGCCATTTACGAAGGTCATTACAAGGTTGACAACCCCGTTGACCCCCAAAAAGAATAAGACAAGGCCCAATATGACCGCAAAGACATCTGTTAAAGTGGCATTTAGGGTTCTGGTTACCAAGAATTTATCCGCCATGGTCTCAGCCTTAAAGCCAAAATCCTTTAAATATTCAAAATTCTTGATTCGCGATATTTTATCGTCGATAGCGGCATCCAATCCTGCAGTATCGGCAATGATACCTCTTTCCCTAATCTCATCCTTCAATATAAGTTGGGACTCAAAAGTCAACATGGCATATTGCTCCAACACCTCCAAAAGTTCCTTGTCCGTTTTATCCTTGTACATAGTTGTATACTTAATAAGTTGTTGACCTATTCCTATTATATTTCAATGTTCAATAATTGCCCGGTCAACTGAAGTAATTGTAATTCCGCCAATTTGGCATCGTATTTGGCAAAATTTTTGTTGGTCTGGGCATTCAAAAGATTGAGCTGTGCCTGTCTTAGTTCTACGGAGGTAATTCGCCCCAGTTTATATTGCTCGTTAGATCGATCAAAATTGTTTTGCGCCGTTATTACATTTTTCTCTTGCAGTGCCAGTATATCAAGTCGGTTTCTATAATCGTCCTTGGCGTTTTCAATATCCCGTTTCACCTCTTGAATGGTCTGATTTTCCAATATCTCTTGGTTATCCAGTAAAATCTTGGCATTCTTTATTTGGGTAATACTTGTTCCTCCATTGAACAAATTCCAAGTTAAATTTAGACCTGCGGAAACCCCTGTAGATACATTTGACGCCAAGAAGTTGGTTGCAGGGAAATTACCTTGGTTCCAACCATATGATCCTGTTAGCCCAACGGTGGGCAAAAAGACCGATTTACTGGATTTCAAGGTGAAGTCGTTAATTTTGATATTCTGTTTCATTTGAAGAATCCGCACATTGTTTTCGACTCCAAGCCCAAGAAATTCCTCGAGTCTAATAGGGTTGGAAAAAGTCACGACCGTATCCACCTCAAAAGTGGTAAGGAGCTCACGGTTCAACAGGAGATTCAAATCCCTTTTGGTATTTCTGAGCGTTTGCCGCTCGTTCATAAGGTTTATACTATCGTTGACCAAGTCAACTTCAGCGTTCAAGACATCCAATTTATTTGTACGGCCGAATTCAAAGCTATATTCCGCCCTTTGCAATCTGTTTTTTGTATTGGAAAAAGTTTCTTCCAATACATTAATATTCTCGGTAAGTCTTGCTACTTCAAAATAGACCGTAAACAATTGGAGCATGGTGGTCTCAATAGTTTCCCTCGTCTCCAGAGCACTCAAATTATATTCTTCCTTGAGTCTCTTGAAATCATACATTCTTCCCAGACCGTCGAAAAGTGTATAGTTCATGTTTAAGGAAGCATTGTACCTTGTGGTTTCTGCACCATCAATAACCCTAACATTACCATCCTGAAAAGTGGCCTCTTGATTGTTTTTATCATAGGAAGCTCCGGCATTTCCTGTTAAGGAAGGCAAAAAACCTGAATTCATAAGGCTTTTGTTATTCTCCGCAATCCTTAAATTGTTGTTGGCCACCAAGATGCCAAAATTATTCTCCAAAGCTTTCGCAATCGCTTCTTGCTTGGAAAGTAGGTTTTCCTGTGCACTACCCAAAAAAGAGACCAGTACTAGGAAAATTGTTAATTTAAATCTTATCATTATAAGGTTTCTTCTAATTCTTTATGATATGGTTTTTCTTCCAATAGATTTCCGTTGGGGCCATGATTCTTTTGTCCTTCCAAATGTTCTTTTTCCCTTTGCTCCAAGATGGCCCTTTCTACCTCTTCCTTGGTAATCTTGTGACCGCTCGCCAACATCTTGTTTTTCGATTTCAATTTATTTCCAAAGGACAGAAACAATGGCAACATCAATAATGTTAAAACAGTCGCGATACCAATACCGTATGCGATTGAAATGGCCATAGGTTTTAAAAACTGGGCTTGCCTACTAGTTTCCGCCATAAGGGGCGCCAAACCGGCAATCGTGGTTACAGATGTAAGGAAAATAGCCCTGAACCTCGATTTACCTGCTTCATAAATGGCCGCATCGAAGGTCATTCCTTCCCTTAAGTTCGTGTTGAACTTACCAATCAGTACCAAGCCATCGTTTACCATGATGCCTATCAAGGCGATAATTCCCAAAATTGAAAGTACATTGAGGGGGAAATCGTGGATCCAGTGTCCCCAAGCGACCGCCGTAAAACTAAAGGGAACCAATAGCAGCAACATTAAGGGCTGACTAAAACTCCTAAAAGTAAAAGCAATGGTAATATAAATAAGAAGCAAAACGGAAAGACCAACAACTTTAAGCGAACCGGTCAACTTGCCCAATTCCCTGTTCTGACCCTCATAAGAAGCTGAAACCGTAGGGTACTTGGACTGAATATCCGGCATGATAACATTTTGGATTTCGGCCATGATTTCCGTAGGGCTATCCTTAATATCCTTCATATCTGCAGATACCTGTATTTCTCTACGGCCTTCCAACCTGTTGATCGCTACGTCACCGCGCTCTATGGAATATTCTGCAATTTCCTTTAAGGGCACACGGTCGCCGGAGGACGTTACAATACGCATCTCGTCCAAATTTGTAATGGACGACCTGTTTTCCCGGTCATATCGCACCCAAACCCTGATCTCGTCCTGTGACCTTTGAAAACGTTGGGCCTGTACACCAAAGAATCCTGCCCGCACCTGGTTCATTACCGTTCGTAGGTCCAATCCCAACAAATAGGCATTTTCCTTTAATTGTAATCGGATTTCCTTGATACCGGCAGGGTCGTTGTCAGAAATGTCCTTTAAACGGGTATTGTTCTGTAGAATTCCCTTAAGTTCATTCTTGGCCGCCTTGAGCTCTTCGATATTGTTGCCCAGCAAGGAAACGGATACGGGCGAGCCTCCAAAATTTCCTCCGGAACCGTAAATGAGGCTTTCCACTCCTATAACCGGTCCTACCAGATCCTCGATTCTTCTCGTTACCACATCGGCCACCACTTCATCCGGCCGTTCTTCCCCTGGTAATAGATTAATAGTCAATTGCGCCGTTGAAGATCCAGGGCCAAGTCTACGGATCATGTTCTCGTACATCATCTTATCCGAGTTGGATAAGTATTCCTTGGTAAGTTCCTGATTTACGATTTCGGCCTTTTCCTCTATAAGGCTTATGATAGAATCCGTAACTTTTTCGTTGGTACCATTGGGCATTTGAAGTTCAATACTCACCCTATCACTGGCTATTCTTGGAAAAAAGGCGGTTCGTATGATACCTCCTCCCAAAGAACCAAAAGTGAGCACCAAGGCCATGGCAAAAAAGCTGAAGGTGAGAATTTTATAACGCATGGCGAAACGCAAGGATGGTGCGTACAATTTGTCACGCATCCAAACCATGATCTTATCTCCAAAATCATTGATAACCCTTAGTTTGGCAAAAGCATTGGCCAATCCTTTTTTAGGCTTATCATCCAAGGGTTGTAATGCTTTGGAATGCGCCAAATGCGCCGGCAGGATAATCAGGGCCTCAATGAGGGAAACTACCAACGTAAGGATTACGATAACGGAAACTTCTCCAAAAAACTCCCCTATTCGGCTATCAAGGAACAGAAAGATGGAGAAGGCCAAGATGGTTGTAATAATTGCCGAAATAATTGGGGGCAACACTTCCATGGTACCATCTACGGCAGCTTGTACAGGCGATTTTCCCTTTTCGTAATGTTGATAGATGTTTTCCGCAATCACGATACCGTCATCCACCAATATCCCGATTACAATGATCATTCCGAACAAGGATAGTACGTTGATGGTGACATTGAAAAATCCGGCAAATACGAACATTCCAAGGAAAGCTACCGGCAATCCAAAGGCTACCCAAAACGCTAGCCTGGTATTCAAGAAAAGTGACAGGAATATCAATACCAGAATCATTCCCATGATGGCGTTTTCAGCCAGCAATTCGGTTCTTTGCACCAGTGTTTCCGACTGATCCGAAACAATATCCAATTCCACATTGGTATATTTTTGGTTGAATTCCTCCACATAGGACTTGACGTCGTTGGCAGATTGGATCAAATCCTCCGTATTGGTACTGGTTATGGACACGTTTACCGCCAAATTACCATCAAAGTAACTGGCATTTGGATCTTCGGCAAAGCGGTCCTTAATTTCCGCTACGTCCTTTAAACGCACCGTACTCCCGGATGGGTCCGCCTTTATAATAAGGTTGGAAAGTTCATCCCCGTAATATGACCGATTGTTGGCACGGATCAAGTATTCCTCCGCCTCCGTTTTTATGTTACCACCGGTGACCAAAATATTGGCATTTCCAACAGCAGTGGCCACTTCCTGAAAGGAAATACCATAGGCCAATAGACTATTCTCGTTTACAGCAATCTCAATTTCTTCCTGTGGAAACCCTGAAATTTCTATCTGGGAAATACCGGGAATGGCCCTTAAGTCGTTCTCTATCTGCCTGCCGACGTTTTTTAAAGTGGCCAAGGGTATATTTTCGCCACTAATGGCAAAGGAAATCGTTTGACGAACCGCCTCCAATTTGGAAACAATCAAGGGTTCCATACCAGTAGGGAAGGTAGGTACCCTATCCACTGCGTTTTTAACCTCGAGCAGCATAAAATCGATATCCCTTCCTTTCTCAATTTCTATATTGATGGTACCACTGTTCTCCCTTGAAGTAGAAGTGACACGATCAACACCTTCCAAGCCCTTTAAATTATCCTCGATCTTGAGAACGATACCTTCCTCAACTTCCTGTGGCGAAGCACCTGGATATGTTATAGAAATGGATATGTTCTTAGAATCCGATAACGGAAAGAAAGAGGATTTTAAGGATTTGTACCCCACGATACCAAAAAGGGCAAAGGCAATAACCACCACATTGACAGCAACATGGTACCTTATAAAGTATTCAATAATTTTTCGCATTATCCTTTGGAGTTATCTGGTTGGTCTTCATATACCTTGACAGCCATACCGGTATAGGCACCGATCAAAGGTTTGGACATAATCGTCATTCCATTGGGAACATCCTTTAACACTACGCTTTTCTCTGAAAAATAAACAGGCTTTACATCTATAAGATCCAATACAGAATCCCTTACTACAAAAATCTTATCGCCCTCCAACAGTAAGCTTCTATCTATTTCTATGGCGTTCTCCTCTTTTTTGGCATCCAATTTCGCTTCTAGATACATACCCTCCCGCAACTTATCATTGTCCACCTCAATATAGGCCTTGATGGTTTGGGAAGCCTGGTCAACCCTCCCATTTATTCTAGTAACCCTTCCTGTATATGTTTCATCACCACCTAGACTTGTCAATGCTACGGACTCCCCTACCTTTAATAAATCAGTAAAAGATTTACTCACCGAAACTTCCAATTCGTAAACACCGGGATTGATGAACTCTCCCAATTTTTGACCAGATCTGACCAAGGTGCCTTCGGTTACAAGAGCTTCGGTCAATACCCCGGTGAACGGAGCGATGATCCTATATTTTGATAGCCGTTGTTCCAAATTTTTCACGTTGTAATAACTAGATAAAATACCCCTGCCTGTAATAAAGAAACGCTCACTTTCCGAGGTCATTTCAGGTAACTTTGGGGTACTTTTTGATAAATCAAATCCGTTCAGATACTTTTGCCATTTGGGATAGAAATCAGGATAATCCAACCGCAAATCCGGCATAATAGAGGTCAGCTCATTGTAAAGATTACTTTTGGCGGATTGAACACTGGCTGCATATTCATCGTCATTGATACTGATAATGGTCTCGCCCTGCCTGTACGACTGTCCTTCCTTAAAAAGTTTACTCCCCGTTTTAAAAACTCCCTGTACTTCTGCATACAACTCCATTCTCTCCTTGGCCGTTAAATTACCATTGGCCGTTACAACAATTGGAATGGTCTTGTTCTGAACGACTTCGGTAAAAACGGTTTTTACGACCTTTTGGGCTCTTGGCTTAAAGACCTTTTTATTGTCTATAATCACTTTCGCCAAGAAAAATGAAGCCAATATTAATACGATACCTAGTCCGGTAAAGATGATTTTTCGCATTGTGGTTTTGGTTTTAACTATTGATTTTTAAAACGACTACAAATATAGCCCTGTATATTTCCAATACTTCCATTATGTAAGTGAAACGTCCAAATTAATTCTTGAAACGACCTGTAGCATTCCTAAACTTTTGGGTGACAATCCAAGGGATGCACTCTACCATCCAAAACATTAGAAGAAAACCCATAAACAAGGTTAACTAAATAAAAATCAATGTATTAGATGAATATCAATCTCTTTAAGACGACGAAACTACAAAAAATCGCCTGCCATGTATTCTTTGAAGGAGGTTAAAAATTTCATAAAACTTGAATTGCAAACATTGATGCTGGGCAAAGTGGTTTAAAACTAATTGACCCTAAAACAAAAAAGAGGTGCTTTAAGCGCCTCTTTTGAATAAAATGCATCTTGAAAATTAATTTTCTGAATCCTCAAATTTTGTATCGGCCATCCTTGTACTGCTAAACCCCTTATTATTCTTAAACTGGTTATTCATTAGAAAATCATCACTGTCGAAAGTCGCCAATCCTTCAGATTTTGATTTCCTCAAGGACCTTATGGAATTAAAATTGTTGCCCTGCAACTGTACCAATTCCAGGTGTTCCAAATTTGCGGTACTACTAGGAAGGTTCCCCTCAAAACTATTATAGGACAAAACCAATTCCTTTAAGTTTACCATGTTACCTAACTCAAGTCTGATTTCCCCGGAAAGTTTGTTGCCAAATAGCTCCAAATGTTCCAATTGAGTAAGACCAGAAAGACTTTCCGGCAAGGAGCCTATGAGAAAGTTACTGGAAAGGTTTAGTGATTTTAAGGCTTTTGCGTGCGCGATTTCACTAGGAATCTCTCCTTCCAATTGATTGTTGAACAAGCTTAATTTCCTTAATTGGGAGTCTGAAGCATACACCTTGGGCAATGTCCCTGAAAGGGAATTCATTTCAAGCCTTACTACTTGCAGCCTTGAATTTTTGAAAAGGGACGGGGGAAGCTTACCTTTCAGTTGGTTAAAAGCTAGATTCAATTCTTCCAAATAGGGTAAATCCTTAAAATTATCGGGTATTTCGCCCGTTAGTCCGTTATGGTGCAAATTGATGGACACTACATGGCCCTCCTTTACATGAACCCCATACCATGAAGTCACCGTTTCGTTTAAGTCCCATTTATTGGTCCAAGATGAACCGGAAGTAAGGGCGTGGAGCTCCTCCAAGGCTTGTCGTTCCTTCAAAGGAACTTGGGCAACGATAAAACTGTTAGAGACTATGAGGCTAATTATTAAACCAACCTTAAACAAGATTTTGTTCATTCAATTGTTTTTTAGGCGCATGGTAGTAAATATATACCCGTATACTTTTATAACTACAAAGCACCTGTTAATAACGAAAAGAATGTGTATTTATTTTATTTCCAAAACCAAAAAAGGGGCGCTACCAACGCCCCTTTCTTAACCAAACTAACTAAAAGTGTAAACTACTCTTAATTTTCAATGTCTTCGTATTTTGTATCGGCCATTCTGGTTCTTTCAAGTTTTAGCTCCTTGAACTCGTACTTTTTGTCAAATCCATCATGATCAAAAACCAGATATTCCCTTGTCTTAAGTTTTTCAAGATTCTTAAATGAGGAAAAATTATTGTTCTGTATTTGAAAGATTTGAAGACTGGCCAGTTGATTGAATTCCTCTGGAATTTCCCCGTTGAGGCTATTATTGGCCAATACCAATTCCTTTAATTTTGTCAAGTGGCCTAGTTCTCCAGGTATAGACCCTTCCAACGTGTTTTCAAAAAGTCCAAGCGTCTCTAGTTGGGTCAACTGACCAAGTGAACTTGGAATAGCCCCCTTCAAGGAATTACTTGAAAGGTTTAAAACCTTTAAATTCTTTATATCCCCAATACTTTCTGGAATTCCACCGGATAAAAAGTTGTTAAAGGCCGTGAGTTCCTCCAAACTTGAAAGTCCGCCTATGTTTTGTGGCAATTCTCCCTTTAGTCTGTTCATCTCCAACTTGAGTGTCTTTAGGCTTGTTAAGAGGGCCAAGTCCTCTGGTAATTCCCCGGTAATGGAATTAAAGGCCAAGTTCAGAACCTTGAGATTCTCCAATTTTGACATTCCCAAAGGCAAAGGGCCCATTAAATTGTTATGGAATAAATTGATTTCAACTACCTTATCCTCAACTACCTTTACCCCGTACCATTCTGAAACTGGTTTTTTCAAATCCCACTTTCTTATCCAGTGAGCCCCGTTTGTACTATTGTAGAGCGCTATCAAAGCCTTTTTTTCGGTTTTGGAAACTTTGGCAATACCAAGGCTCGAAATCAACATGAATACCGAAAGAATTAGGTGAAGCTTTTTCATATACCGCGAAGTTAGTTGATACTATAATACTTAAGAATTATCCTACAAATTTCTTATAAGAACGATAAACCACCAAAAATTATCGTTTAAAGGAAAGCTATTGTTGTGAAAATGCCCCAAGTTGTTGTGAAACAGCAAAAACTGTATGTTTGATTTCATTGGATACTCTCAATTTCCAATGTAAGTGCCTCCCATTTTTCCATATGTTTTTCCAATCTTGCCTTTTTATTTTGATAGTCATCAAAGAAATTTGGCTTGGCGATCGTGGCATCATAATTCAATAATAAATCATGATCTATTTTTTTAATTTCCCTTTCAAGTGTCGCTATTTTACTTTCCAACCCGCTGATTTGATTTTTCAAACTCTTTAATTGCTTTTGGTCTTCAAAGGAGGTATTCTTTTTTTCAACAGGTTTCTCCTGCTTTTTTTCCTCCCGTTTTTCTATACTTCTAAAATCATTGACTTTTCGCTGTTCTAGATAAAAATCGATGTCCCCTAAATATTCCTTGATCTTTTTATCCTTAAACTCATATACTTTATTTGTTAAACCTTGTAGAAAATCCCTATCATGGGAGACTAGGATAAGTGTTCCCTCAAAATTCAAACAGGCCTGTTTTAACACGTTTTTGGACTTTATGTCCAAATGATTCGTTGGCTCATCCATCACCAGTACATTGAAGGGCTGTAATAGCATTTTGGCCAGGGCAAGGCGGTTACGTTCCCCTCCTGAAAGCACCTTTACATATTTTTCAACATCATCTCCCCGAAACAAAAAGGAGCCCAATATATCTCGAACCTTACTTCTGTTGGATTCATTGGCGGCATCTATCATTGTATCCAAAATGGTTTTGTCCCCATCCAAGTACTCCGCTTGGTTTTGGGCAAAATAACCAATTTGCACATTGTGCCCCAGCTTAAGATGGCCTTTATGCTCCAGTTCCCCTACAATTATTTTGGCCAAAGTGGATTTTCCTTGTCCGTTTTGCCCAACAAAAGCGGTTTTACTGTCGCGCTCCACCAATAAATCAATGCCTTCCAAAACTTTTTTTTCCCCATAGGCCTTGGTAAGGTTCTCCATTTCCACCACTACCTTTCCCGGTGTAACGGAAACAGGAAAACGAAGGCTCATTACACTATTGTCATCCTCATCCACTTCAATGCGCTCGATTTTATCGAGTTTTTTTATAAGGGACTGGGCCATGGAAGCCTTGGTGGATTTGGCCCTGAATTTCTCTATCAAACGTTCCGCTTGTTGTATTTCACGATCTTGGTTTTTTTGTGCACTTAATTGCTGCTGCCTTATTTCATCGCGTAATACCAAATACTTGAAATACGGTTTATTGTAATCATATATCCTACCCAATGATATTTCAATGGTTCTATTGGTAACATTATCCAGGAACATTTTATCGTGTGAAACAATCATGACCGCTCCTGTATAATTGTTTAAAAATTGTTCGAACCAAATAATGGACTCGATATCCAAATGGTTCGTAGGCTCATCCAAAAGCAGTACATCATTGCTTTGCAACAATAATTTGGCCAGTTCAATACGCATACGCCAACCCCCGGAAAAGGTTTCGGCCTTCTTGTCAAAATCTTCTCTCTTAAAGCCTAAACCCTGTAAAATTTTCTCCGTTTCACCTTGATAGTTATAGCCACCCAATATTTCATAGTGGGAAGTGACATCGCTCAAATCGATTATAAGCTGATTGTATGCCTCGCTCTCGTAATCCGTTCTTTCCGCCAATTGATGATTTATTTCATCCATCTTTGCCTCTAGGTGCTTTAGCTCCTTAAATGCTTGATAAGCTTCTTCCAAAACCGTCCTGCCCAATTCAAAATCGATATCCTGACGGAGAAAACCGATCTTAATGTCCTTTTCAACGGCAATAGTCCCGGAATCTATGGACATATCCTTGGCCAACAACTTAAGCAATGTGGATTTTCCAGCTCCATTCTTACCAACAAGCCCTACCCTATTGCCGGCATTTAACCGAAAAGATATTTCCTCGAATAAATATTCCCCGCCAAATGAAACGGATAAATTATGAATGTTCAGCATGCTATTTTCTGTTTTTAAAACCTACAGGAAACCAATGAAATTAATTAATTGACCGATTGCCTTTTTGGATTTGCAAAGGTCAAAAAAAAGGACAAGAAGTCTACGGTATTTCACAGAAGATCTGATAACTTAAATTATAGTGTAACATCAACTATAATACAAATTTTGATATCTAGCTACAGTTACCTCATCCTCCAACAAAGCCCCCGCTTCCAAAAACGCGAACAATTCCCTAGCAGCCCAAGGTGCGATCATGACGCCATGGGACCCAAAACCATTTAAAACGTGAAGGCACTTATGAATGGGATGCGTTCCAATTAAGGGTTTTCTGTCCTTTACAGTTGGTCTAACACCTGCAATGTGTCCAACCACTTGATACGGGCTGTTAATTATCCTTTCCAATTTTGATAGCAACTCTCGCTTGGTACTTTCTGAAGGTATATTGTCCTTATCAACGGAATTATAGTTCGCCCCAACCAAATAAAGGTTTTCCCCAAGGGGTATTACAAAAATGGAGGACTTAATGGCACGCTGTTCCTGTAGATGATGGCTTTCAATGATTAAATATTCCCCCTTGGACCCTTGTATAGGAAGATAGTTGAAAAATGGATTATGCTTAACACCATATCCTTCAGCGAAAACAACATTCTTGGCCCTGATTCCCTTATACTCCACACCATCGTTCATTACCTTCAAACAAACATGATCAAATGACTCTTGCAGAAAGGTATCCGGCGAAAGTACTTTCTTTTGAAACCCATTCAAGTATGCCTCGGTTTTTAGTCGATAGGCTCCCTGTAAACTTCCAAAATCATAGGGAGCGTTCAAAGCAGGGTTGGTATTCCTTACAATTACAGGCGATAAAAATCGATTTAAATAGTCCTTATCCGAAGCTTCAAACCATAGGTTTTGTTCTTCTATGGAACTGAATTTTCGCAATATAGGTTGGTCAATCAGTAATTTTTCACCCAATTCATGCTCCATTTCCTCATAAAAACTTTTGGATAAGGGCATTAGTTCGTTAGCCTTCCAAGCTAGGTTGAACCGTTTTAAAATTACGGGATTGGACAATCCTGCAGCTACTTTGGAGGATGTCTGGGATTGGTCGCTTATGACACAAAATCCTTTATGATTACGCCTAAGGGTTTCGCAAAAAGCCGCGCCCGCCAATCCAAGGCCCACAACAATATAATCCATCATTTGGCAAAAATAGCCATAAACAAAAAGCTCCGATATATATCGGAGCTTATATTATTGAATTGGAATTTTCTTTTGCCTTAGTAGGCCCACATATCTTGTTCCCTGTCCCTAATGGTTTCTTTGATACGCTTTGCTTCCAATAATTGGAAAAGCGCATTGTCCGCAATGTAATCACTGACCTTACGGTCACCATGCACATTATCTTCTTTATAGATGACAGCATTAAACCTTCTTGCGTTCAACAACATATCATAGGAGATGGGTTGTGCCGAATTTTGCTGGTTAAAGACCTTGGCCTCATGCAATATTTCACGGGCATCCGGGTACCATATCCAGAAAAGTTCAACCATATCTGGGTTTTCATCGTCTATGAAATTTACGTCCGGAGCAACCGGGGCTATCCCCAATAAACGATATTTTAACTCTCCCTGCCTTTTATCAAAATACCACATACCTTTGATATGGTATTCCTCAATTTCCCCGGCGGTGATATTTCTGCGGGTAATATATTCGGCAGAAACCTGCTCACCGGCATTCATTTGTTCATATCCGTAATCCAATGTATCCACGGATTGTAACGCACCGGCAAGATCATTGTAGGTCCTTTTTTCCGTAAAATAGGAATCCGCATAGGCTTCCAATTTACCTTCCTTAAGGTTTTTTATCAATACGTGGTATAGGGACCTTCTGTTTTTACCAATGTCCATAGTATCCGTAGGATAATATAGTGGAAAATTTACCCTTTCATCCAAATCTATGGTTTCCCAAAGTGTTTTGGACCAAAGAATGTCTCTATCATCCACGTAACCATATTCCAATGGAGCGTCGTTGTCTACGGCTTTTTGCTCTTCCGTACGAACACCTATTTCCTGTGGCTTTTTAGCGTTCAAGATATTGGCCTGGGCCATCATGGAGGCGGGCAATAAAGTAACCGCACCCATTATTAAAACATTTTTCCAATTCATTCTTGTTAACTTTAAAATTAACCGGGCAACCTTGTAGGGCTACCCGGTAGTATTCACTATTTTAGTTTGTTATCTCCACAACTACCGGAGAAACTTTCTTCAACTTGTAACTTTTGTTATTTGTAATGTACGCCTCGATATCGAAGATCTGTACCACATCACCTCTACCGGCACGTCTCAATGCCGCTTTGGCTTTGGCATCCAACTTGTTACCGTTTACGCTAACCGTTGGTTGTCCTGGTACCTTGAATTTAAATCCACTAACGGCAAGATTCAAGTCAAAATCAAAGTCATCCAACATAGCACCAACGGTAGCAATCTCCACATTTGCTCTAGGAAGTTTAAGACTACCGGACTGTTTGCTAACCGTTCCTTCAGGTCTTGGAATATCCTTAATTCTAAATTCCGATTTAGAGGAGACTGTTTGCCCATCAGGCAAAGTACCCGAAGCAGAAATCGTTACCGTTCTACCTGTTCCTGGGTTCATTACATAATTGCTACCCCCTAATGACTTCAAACCAGGTGCGGATGCACTTACTTTGTTATTTGGGATACCAGGTATGGAGATAGACATTGGGTTGGCAACTCCACGATATACCACGTTCATTTTATCCGCAGCGATCAAAGCAGCGTTCGGCTTGGAGATAGTAGCAAAAGAGTTACTTACCGATACCTCGATTTCCTCGCCATCCTGCTTAAAATAAATCGTTCCTTCTACTTTATGATCCCCGGCATTACCTGCACCAATAAGCATTTTAACGCCTCCAGCTTCCAACTTATAGTCCGTACCTTCAGAAAGTTTTCTACCATCTAAAGTTAATTCAGCCCTTACCGGCGTAGAGGTGTTGTCAGTTTTACTGATGATGATCTTACCATCGTACTTTTCTCCAGCGTAAAAAGCAGACTTTGTTGCTGACAATGATGTAGCAAAGTTCTTAAGAGAAACTTGACTGGTCAACTCTCCTTCCAACATAGACTTTAAGGCAGCTTCTTCCGTAGCCTTTACATCAGCTTGCAAAGAAGTCAACTTGGCCAAAGAAGCGACCAATGGATATCCTTCATAGTGATAGTTGATCCAATCTTGCTTGGTACCGTCTCTTTTCTCCACTTTACCATTTTCATCACCTGTTTTAAAGCGATCGATCACGGATTGTTTCAGCGTAGCTGGTACGATAGCGGCAACTTGATCTCTATAGTCGGTCAGTCTTTTCATAAACTCTTGACCGCCTTCTGAAAGATTGTCACCTTGAAAGAATTTTTGGTCCAAATAATCGGCATTATCCATACGCGCATAATCCTTTGGGTCTTCCAATCCTTCTGTCATACCATCCTTTAGGGATTCCAAATAATCGAAATACTCTTGGGACATTGATTTGATTTTCTGCGCATCTTGGTACAGCTTTTCATATTTAGCCGCATCCTCCGATGCCTTCGTTTCAAGACTGCCCAAGAACGCTTCGTTACTTGCGGTTGTCTTTTCGTTAGAAGTCTCCAGCTTTTCATTCATAATACCGAATGCCGCTAGCACCTCTTTACTCATATTTAACGCCAGCATTGCGATGAAGATCAAATACATAAGGTTGATCATCTTCTGACGTGGTGTTGCTTTTCCTCCTGCCATGGTTTTTTAATTAGATTTTAATTAATACTGATTTGGTTTGGTTTTATTAAAATCCAATTTAGTTTCTGTTCATTGCAGACAACATTCCGCCATAAACACCATTCAATGAAGAAAGGTTTGTAGATAGGGAAGCCATTTGTTCTTTAAGCGCACTTGCATTTTGAACTACTTCCTCGTTTACGGAAGCTTGTCTGCTTGCACTTTCCAATTGTACCTTATAAAGACTGTTCAAAGATTCCATTTGAGCGGCAGCTTGTACCATTTCTTCTGAATACTTTCTTGTAGATTCCATTGCGTCTACGGTAGGAGCGATACCTTTCGCAGCACCTTCAAAGTTCTTGATGCTAGATCCCAAGCTCTCCATTAGGCTGGCGTCAACACCTGCCTCTTTCAATAAATCGTCCAATTTTTTGGACAAAGAAGTTTCGGCTTCCTTAACTTCGGCTACTTCATTCTTTCTTCCTTTGGATTCTCCACCCGCTAATTCCGGATATACCAAAGACCAATCCACTTCGTCATCTACAGGTTCAAATGCACTAATAGCGAAGATCAGGGCTTCTGTAATAAGACCTACTGCCAATAAAAGACCACCTGTTAAAGGGCCAAATTCCCAGTGAAGAATTTTAAACAATGCACCAATGATTACTACCGATGCTCCAAGCCCGTAGGCCATGTTGAATAATTTTTTTGTTGATTTTGACTGTGCCATGATTTAATTTTAATTTAAGGTTTAATACTAAAGATTTGGTTAATAATTAATTAATATGAATAGTTTACTTGTTTACTGTGTTGAATCTTCCTCGCCCATGTAATCCTGTACCGTTCTAAAGCCAATGTAACTACGTGCAGAATCTGCATATTCGTAATCCCTTGTACTTACTTGCAAGAAGTAGGCGACATCTTTCCAGGATCCTCCCCGTATAACTTTTCGTGTATTGGACTGGTCTCCTCCATTAGGGTTCATAGTGGATACGTAATCGTATGCACTTGGGTCATAACTGGAATTGGTCCATTCCGCAACGTTACCTGCCATATTATATAGGTTGAAATCGTTTGGTTCGTAGGATTTTGCCTCTACGGTGTACAACGCAGCATCTGCAGCATAATCACCTCGCTGCGGTTTAAAGTTGGCCATAAAACAACCTGTGTCACTTATTACATAAGGTCCTCCCCAAGGGTAAGTTCCTCCTTCGATTCCACCTCTGGCAGCATATTCCCACTCAGCTTCGGTTGGTAACCTAAATTGGTTTACAAATTGTTTACCGCGACTCTTTTGATCATCGTTCTTGAACTTTGTTCTCCAGTTACAGAAAGCCTTTGCCTGTTGCCAAGAGATTCCAACTACAGGGTACTCGCTATAGGCATCGTGCCAAAAGTAATCGTTATGCATAGGTTCGTTGTAGGAGTATTCAAAATCCCTGATCCAAACCGTAGTGTCAGGATAGATTTCCAACTCCTCCGTGCGGATAAAATCCTTTCTACTACCCTTTCCCTTTTTGGCGGCACGGGCGGCAGCTTCAATATCCATCCAGCTATACTTGTACTTTAATTTGGTAACATCGATACTTCGCTGACCATTATAGGATTCCTCTTCTGGTATGTATAGGGAATCCATAACCTCGGCATAGTATTCATCTGGATAGTCTGAAGTGTCCCAAATAAGGTCTTCATCCTTGTTCAAGGCCCTTCCTTCATAACCGGTCTCTCCCATACCGGAATAGTTGTCCAACATATACTTGTCGTACACCGAAGCTCTGGTAGTATCCGCATCCTTAAAGGCATAATCGCCAATACCGCCGTCCTCTGGACCTAATCCTAATTCATCCGCTAAAATGGCCAAACGGGTTCTTGTAATGGAATCCTTTACCCATTCCACGAATTGACGGTACTCACTGTTGGTAATCTCAGTATCGTCCATATAAAAGGAACGTACTGTAACTGTCTTGGTAGGAGCGTTTAATACTTTGGCTTGATCTTCTTCACTTTTACCCATAATGAAAGAACCCCTTGGGATAAGTTCCATTCCATATGGTTTTTCCGGATACCATTTTTTGCCCTGGACGCCGACTAGCTCTCCTTTAGTCTTTGACCCACAACTTGTGAGCAAAAAAACAAACGCTATAGATGATAACAATAGCTTCTTCATACTTTAGGTTAAATTTCGATTATGGTTAAAATGCAAATACTATAAGGTTATTCTAACTCTTAAAACTATGTTTTGAATAAATTATTGTATTATAAATTTTATGTAATACTAATTTTTCAATTAATTAAAGCCCTTTTTATAGGCCTTAAACCACCTTTCGGGAATTTTTTGGTCACATGCGTCCAAATAATCCTGCTCTGTGCAAGGTAATAACGCTGGTGTACCTTCTTTAGTATGTGAAGTAAAAATTGATGGTACCTCTACCCACCATCTTTCGGTCAGAAGACTCTTGTAGAAAACGAGTTCCTCTTCATCGTTAGGAACATTGTATTTGGTAAAGTCCTCTGTTTTAGTATAAGGGGACTCCTTGATCCTGTAATTGATACCCTCTATGAAGTACCATATTATTTGTGCCAACAATTGTTGGCACTGAATGTTATTTTCCATTTCGAAAATACCAAATGCCATGACCCGCTCACTGATACCTGCATATCTTGAAATGGCACAAATCTCCCTTCCGGTAAATCCGTTAGGGGAAAAATTTCCAGAAAATCCAATCTCACTGGCCTTAATGGCCCTAGCATCCAAGCTGACCATATGGGCGTTTCTGAGTGCGGGCTCCGCCAGCGATAAATCGCTGACAATTTCTCCCAACCTATAGGAATCAAAAAAAAGGCGTTCCATAAGATCCACCTCTTCCTGGGCAATAAAATAACTCTGATAGCCCATGTTGGAAAAGTTGAAAAGATTGTTGGGCTTATCCGTAATGATCTTGCTCATATAGGAGTGGGAGGATATAAGTTCGTCATCGATACCAAAGTCGAACCTACTGTCCACGGCGACCAGATTTATCATATCCTTTATGCCGTCGAACGCCCGGTACATGGGGTAGGTAATGTCCTGAGTAGCTCCCAAGATGATAGGAATTACATTTTCTTCCAACAAGCCCGCTGTAACCTCCTTCACGACAAAATAGGTGTCCTCGACCGTTTCACCTTCTTCCAAATCACCAAGATCTACGATCGTAGTGTCCCAGTTTCCCAACATGAGTTTGTATAATTGTAACCTTATGGCGGAGACGTCCAAAATTTCCAGTTTCTTTTCATAGGCATTCCTGGATTCCTTAACGCCAAAGATCGCAACGGTAGCGTTCGCTAAGACGGGCAAGCCATCCTTTACTGTATGTATATGGGTATTTCTACCTATTGCCTGGGCTGGCAATAGTTCACAGTGGGCAAGCACCCTTTCCTCTACAGGAACTAAAAAATCAAAGGCCATGTTGGTTTTTAAGTATTGATTTTGATTGTTTAAAAGTAAGGTCGCCCAACACTTTCTTTCAAAATTATACTACTTTTTTGATTTGGGTTTCGCTTTTGTCTTTTTTTTGGGGGTCTTTTTTTCTATCAATTCTGCAGCTTCTTCCAATGACATTTTGGAAACGTCCACCGTTTTTGCCAATTCGACCTTAGTCTTCCCTTTTATGATATGGTGCCGTCCCCACCTTGCCTTTTCAATCCTGATTCCTTGGTCCGGCCAGTTTTGTACGACTTTTTCCCGTTCCTTTTGCTTTTTGTCCTCGATAAGGGCTACGATATCGTCTTGGGACAAATTATCAAAGTCATACTTTTTATTGACATTGATAAACATACCGTTCCATTTTATATACGGACCAAATCGACCTACACCTTTTGTTACGTCCTCACCTTCATAACTGGCTATAGGGGCATCGGCCTTTTGCTTCTCTTTTATAAGCTCAATGGCACGTTCCATTTCCACTTCCAAGGCGTTTTCATCCGAGGGCAATGAAATAAATGTCTTGCCAAAACGCACATAAGGTCCAAACCTTCCTACGTTCGCTTCCACTTCCTCGCCTTCATAAACCCCCAATTTTCTGGGTAGTTTAAATAGGTCCATGGCCTCTTCATAGCTAATGGTGTTCAAGGACTGATCCGGTAAAAGACTTGCAAAAAGCGGTTTATCCTCCTCCTCAACCGTTCCAATTTGTACCATGGGCCCAAATCTGCCCAGACGAACGGAAACTTGCCTTCCCGTTTTAGGATCTTTGCCCAGAACCCGCTCACCGCTGGCCCTATCGGCATTTTCTTCCACGTCCAGGACATTGGGATGAAAATCCTTGTAAAAGTTTTTCATCATTTTTTTCCAATCTTCCTCTCCAGTGGCAATTTCATCAAAATCCTCTTCCACTTGGGCCGTAAAATTGTAATCCAGGATATTTCCAAAATTGCTTACCAAGAAATCGGTTACAATTGTACCAATATCGGTTGGAACCATTTTACCTTTATCCGATCCTACATTTTCAGTAAGATTCTTTTCCTTTATAGTATTCGCCTGGAGAACCAATTGGGCATATTTTCTTTCCGTACCCTCTATGGTTCCCTTTTCAACATACCCCCTATTAAGTATAGTGGAAATGGTTGGGGCATAGGTGGAAGGTCTTCCAATACCCAATTCCTCCAATTTTTTGACCAAGGAAGCTTCGGTATATCTATAGGGAGGTCTGCTAAACCGTTCCGTGGCCGTTATGTGATTGTTATATAAGACCTCGTTAACCTTCATGGCGGGCAGCATACCATCCTGCTCCTCTGACAAATCCTCATCGTCGACCCCTTCCAGATATACTTTTAGGAAACCATCGAATTTGATGACCTCTCCATTGGCCGTGAACTCCTCGGAATGTTTATCGGCCTGGATACGAACATTCGTACGCTCCAGTTCGGCATCGCTCATTTGTGATGCTACCGTTCTTTTCCAAATAAGATCATACAATTTTGACTGATCCCGTTCCAGGGAAGGCGATTGATTTGACATATCAGTTGGTCGAATGGCCTCATGGGCTTCTTGGGCACCTTTGGATTTTCCAGTAAAGTTTCTGACCTTACTATATTTATCCCCATAATTATTGATTATGGCCTCTTTTGCCGAATTTATGGCCTCCCCGGAAAGATTTACGCTATCTGTCCTCATGTAGGTTATGAGTCCGGCCTCATAGAGCCTTTGTGCAACCTGCATGGTTCTACCCACAGAAAAATATAACTTTCTAGAGGCCTCTTGCTGTAAGGTGGAGGTGGTAAACGGTGCCGAAGGAGATTTCTTGGCCGGTTTTTTATCCAGTTTGGCTACTGAAAATTTTGCTCCGATATTTTGCTCCAAAAAGGCATTCGCCTCTTCCTTGGAGTCAAAGGCCTTACCCAACTTGGCTAGGAAGACACTTCCAGATTCCGCTTTGAACTCCGCATAAATCTTGAACGAGGCTTCAGGTGTAAAGTCATCAATCGCCCGCTCCCTTTCAACAATAAGCCTAACGGCCACTGATTGCACTCGTCCAGCGGACAATCCCGGTTTTATCTTTTTCCAAAGTACAGGGGAAAGTTCATACCCCACCAAACGGTCCAGTACCCTTCTCGCTTGTTGGGCATTCACCAAATTGTAGTTTATATCCCTGGGGTTTTCTATTGCCCGTTGAATGGCCGCTTTGGTCACCGAGTTAAAAACAATTCTTTTGGTCTTTTTCTTGTCCAAGCCCAATTCCTCCGCCAAATGCCAGGAAATAGCCTCTCCCTCACGGTCCTCATCACTTGCCAACCAAATGGTCTCCGCTTTGTTGGCCAAATCCTTTAGTTTTTTAACCAAGGCCTTTTTCTCCTTGTCAACTACATATTTTGGCGCAAAATCATTCTCCACATCCACACCCAATTCTTTGGACGGCAAATCTGCAATATGCCCAAAACTGGATTCTACCTTAAAATCCTTTCCTAGAAACTTTTCAATGGTTTTTGCTTTTGCCGGGGACTCGACGATAACTAAATTCTTGGCCATGCATTGATTTTTATGGATACAAATGTATACTAAAAATTATACTTTAAAATTTGCAACCCCTTATTTCGGGGTTAGATAAAGGATTATTGTGCAAATAAAGAAAAGGAAGCGAGTTATGAATGTGAAGGATATGTTTTCTTATTTTTAGAAGAAATAATTAAAGAACGGACCAAAGATGAAAAAAAACTACTTCTTACTAGCTCTATGCTTACTTCTTTTCCTACCCTATAACGAAGCATTAGGTCAACGAAAAAACAATAAGGCCAAGGGCGTGCAATTTGACCAATCGCTTTACGAAGGTATGGAATGGCGTTTGGTGGGACCCTTTCGTGGTGGCAGGGCTGGAACGGTAACAGGTGTTATCAATGACCCAAATCTATATTATATGGGTACGGCGGGTGGCGGTGTCTGGAAAACTTCGGATGCCGGTAATTCATGGGAGTGCATTTCAGATGGTTTTTACGGGGGATCAATTGGTACCGTTGCGGTGTCTGAATCAGACCCAAATATAATCTATGTGGGAGAAGGCGAACAGACCTTGCGTGGCAACGTTTCCTCGGGTCATGGTATGTGGAAAAGCATGGATGCAGGAGAAACCTGGAAATTCATAGGGCTTGAAGGTTCGGAACACATTGCACGCGTCAGGATACATCCAAAAAATCCTAACATCCTTTATGTGGCCGCTCTAGGAAACTTGTGGAAACCAAACGAAACAAGAGGCGTTTACCGCTCAATGGACGGGGGCGATACTTGGGAAAAAGTTCTTTATGTAAGTGACAAGGCAGGTGCAGGTGACCTAATTATGGACCCCAATAACCCAAGGATCCTTTTTGCCACTACTTGGGAAATGAAGCGAAATGGGTATCGTATGGACAGCGGTGGGCCGGATAGCAAGATGTTCAAAAGTACCGATGGTGGCGATACTTGGACGGACATTTCATCAAACTCCGGTTTACCGGGATTTCCATGGGGCATTGTTGGGGTGACCGTATCTCCCGTGGATTCAAAAAGGGTTTGGGCCCTAATTGAAGCTGAGGAGGGTGGTCTTTTCCGTTCGGACGATGGTGGAAAAACTTGGGCCAAGATAAATGAGAACCGTGCCCTTAGACAACGCGCCTGGTACTACACCAGGATTTATGCGGACACCCAAAATGTAGACAAGCTATATGTCATGAACGTAAGTTACGGGGTATCCACGGATGGAGGAAAAACCTTTACCTTAAAAAATGCACCGCACGGGGACCATCATGACCTTTGGATAGATCCCAACAACAATAATAGAATGGCCATTGCAGATGATGGAGGGGCCCAAATTTCAAATGATGGTGGAAATAATTGGACCACCTACCACAACCAACCAACCGCCCAATTCTATAGGGTAGTGACAGATAGTGTTTTTCCCTATCGCCTATATGGTGCCCAACAGGACAATACCGCCTTACGTATAGCTCATAGAACCGCAGGTAGTGCCATAACCGAGCGTGATTGGGAACCTACCGCCGGAGGTGAGAGTGCACATTTGGCTCCAGACCCCAAGAACAACAACATTGTATACGGCGGTACCTATAAAGGTTACATGAATAGGTTGGACCATAGTACAGGGCAGGCAAGATCTACAAACGTATGGCCCGACAATCCCGCTGGTTCCGGCGCCGAAGTCATGAAATACAGGTTCAATTGGAACTATCCGGTAACCTTCAGTATCCATGATTCCAAAAAACTTTACGCTGGATCCAATTACCTACATATGACAACCAATGGGGGACAGTCCTGGAAAACCATATCGCCCGATTTAACCCGTGGGTTACCGGAAACCATAAAATCCAGTGGCGGCCCCATTACCCAAGACAATACCGGAGCGGAATTCTATTCGAATATTTTTGTTATTTCTGAATCGGCATTGGAAGAAGGTGTCATATGGACCGGTAGCGATGACGGCCTCATACACGTAACACGGGATAACGGTGAAAACTGGGAGAATGTAACGCCACCTTTGGATATGTCCCCTAAATTGAATATGATCAATTGTATCGACGCAAGTCCGTTCAATAAGGGCACTGCCTATGTAGCCGCATCCGCCTATAAGTTTGGCGATTATACCCCGTATTTATATAAAACAGTGGACTACGGTAAAACCTGGGAGGTCATTACTAGCGGTATACCCAAAGAATATTATACGCGCGCCATACGTTCCGATAAAGTTAGGGAAGGTCTCCTATATGCCGGAACGGAATGGGGCATGTACGTGTCCTTTGACGATGGCAAATCTTGGTCCCCCTTTCAGCTGAATTTACCCATAACATCTATACGAGATCTTCACGTTAGGGACAATGACTTAATTGCCGCCACCCATGGTAGAAGCTTTTGGATGATCGACGACCTTACCCCACTGCATCAATTGTCTGATAAAGTTGCCAATAGTGATTTTTATATGTACAAACCAGATATCTCCTACAGGATGTATCAATCTGGCGATTCAGACGATAGAAATTCCAAATTGGAGGGGGAAAATCATCCAGACGGAACCATCATCAATTATTACCTCAAAGACCTTAAGGAAACCGATTCTGTACAAATCGATATTCTGGAGAACAATGGAACGGTTATCCAAAGTTTTTCAAACAAGGCCGTTGCCGACAAACTGAATCCTTCCGCTACCAAAAGTTTAAATGTTAAGTCCGGCGGTAACCGACTCATCTGGAACATGAGGTATCCCGGTTTTGATGCTTTCAAAGGAATGGTTTTCTATTCATCACCAAACATTGGCCCTAAAGCCGTACCTGGGGATTATAAGGTGAGATTGACTTATAACGGGCAAGTACAGGAAAAGGATTTTAGCATCTTAATAGACCCAAGGCTTGACATCACACAAGAAGAATTAAACGATCAGTTCAATTTTCTAATCAAGGTACGCGATCAGGTTAGCCGCGCCAACAACGCCATCATTACTATCAGAAAGGTGAAGAACGATTTGGAATATGTAAAGTCGAAAACCAAGGAGGATACTACAATGCAAGAACTTATTTCTGACTTTGAATCCAAAATATCCGTTATAGAAAACAAGATCCACATGACCAAAAACCAAAGTAGGCAAGACCCTTTGAACTATGGCATTCGTATAAACAACCGGCTTGCATTTTTGTTGGCCGATTCCCAAAGAGGGGACCATGCTCCAACGGAACAGGCCAAAGAATTCTTTGATGTAGTGACCAAGGAATTGAATGTTGAAATCGAAAACCTAAATAAGGTGATGTTACAGTATGTGGAAAATATAAACAACAAAGTACAGGAAAGAAAGATCAAAATGATTTCTGTGGAGTAGGAACCATGATTCCATCATAATACTAAAAAAGGGGAGGCCAAATGGCTTCCCCTTTTTGTTGTATATGGCTTACAATTCAAAAGTACTTATCAGCCGGATATCGTTTTCCAAATATTCGTACTGCCTTAACGTGCCACCTCCAATCATCAACAAGGTAGTTTCCAAAGGTATCACGTCATAGGCTTCGATATTTGGGAAATGGTTGAGCTGGGTAATATTTGGAGCATTACTCTTGTCGAATACCTTAAGCCCGTCGCTTCCATCACAAATAAAGAGTTTATCCCCTTTAATACCTAGTCCATTGGGACCGGACATAGGATAAATGACCTTCAATTCAGGATTTTTTAAATTTGATATGTCCACTACATAAAGACCGCTTTCCGTATTCCCGCAAAAATCGCCGCCCTTTAAGGTCACATACGCATAATTTCCATCGACCACCACGGGATCGCACGCCGTTCCATGCCTGAATTCAGAAACAAACTCCGGTTTTGAAGGGTCCTTAATATCGTAGATATACATGCCCTGTCTTCCACCAATGAACAAAATCTCACCCTGATTAAAAATCGTTTCTATATCCCAGGCCACGGATACATCGTCCAACGCTAACGGTGTTTCCAGATCTGATAGATCAAAAATATTCAGGTCGCTATAATCTACTACATACAGGTAGTCGCCCACAATCTTGAACCGAGCGAGGGAACCACCTTGGCCCACATTACTCTCGGCAGTGTTTACGGCATTGTCCAAACTCAGGAACTCACACCCATCACATCTGTATTGCGCCTCATATTCAGAAACCGGTCTTCGCTCCATATTTACCTCCCAACCTACAACGACGAACCTATCGTAATCGATATTACCATAGTCATAAATATCGGCTTGTGGAAATTCAACGTTTTGGACCCAAACGTCATAATTCTTGTAAATGGCATTGACCATACGGCTGGTCAAATGAATATTGTTTATATCGGAAATATCAAAAATGACCAGGTCACCATAGCTATCGGCAAATAGCTTGTCGTCCTTAATGGAAATATCGTTGTTTCCTTCCAATTTAATAAAGGCAATATTTTGGGGATTCGTAGGGTTCTGATTGTCGATTACATGAAATCCACTTCCTACATCGTTAATAAAAATGTAGTTCTTGTATGCATAGATTTTACCGGAGGACTGTATGGGTAAAGGGTCAACAATGTCAATGGCCTCTGCCTTAAAGGATATGGCATCTTCCAAAATGGGTCTCGCAACCAAATAGTCCTCGTATGGTCCGTCGTCCTCACAGGAGACGAAAGGAATCAAGGAGCACAAAAAAAGCAATAGTATATTCTTTTTCATGATGTTAGGATTAAATCAGTTACCCTCCTAAGATGAAAAATGGTGAATCAAGTTGCGTAAACTTGGTAAAAATATTTTGCCCCGCTCTCTTTGTATTACCTAGGTATGACAGAGTTTTATATGGCAATTCAAACTATAAAATAAAGCTAAATTAAACTGTCATCTTGTCATATTTTTGAATATAATGTTATCTTTGCGCACCCAATATTTAATGGCAATTGAAGGCTTTATGGAGAAAACAATTGATGAAGGCATACAGGGTTCAGTCCTAAGTACCGAACGTAAGGTTCAAAACCAGCGAAACCTATATATAGAGAGTTACGGGTGTCAGATGAATTTTTCCGATAGTGAAATCGTGGCCTCTATCCTGGCTGAGGAAGGGTTCAACACTACGCAAAATTTGGAGGACGCGGATTTGGTCTTGGTGAACACCTGCTCCATTAGGGAAAAGGCCGAATTAACGGTTAGGAAAAGACTGGAAAAATTCAATGCCATAAAAAAAGACAGACCCCATCTAAAAGTGGGGGTATTGGGGTGTATGGCAGAACGATTGAAACACCAATTCCTGGAAGAGGAAAAAATTGTGGACATGGTCGTAGGTCCAGATGCCTACAAAGACCTGCCCAACCTCATCCAAGAAATAGATGAAGGTAGAAATGCCGTAAACGTCATACTCTCCAAAGATGAGACCTATGGGGACGTTGCTCCGGTTAGATTGAATTCGAACGGAGTTACTGCTTTTGTATCGATTACAAGGGGTTGTGACAATATGTGTACGTTCTGTGTGGTTCCCTTTACCCGTGGAAGGGAAAGAAGCCGGGACCCCCAATCCATCATAAACGAGGTAAACGACCTTTGGAACAAAGGGTTCAGGGAAGTGACCTTATTGGGTCAAAATGTTGATAGTTATCTTTGGTACGGGGGGGGGTTAAAAAAAGATTTTGGAAAAGCTTCCGAAATGGAGCAGGCCATGGCCGTTAACTTTTCCCAGCTATTGGAAAAAGTGGCATTGGCCCAGCCAAAAATGAGAATCAGATTCTCTACTTCCAATCCGCAGGATATGACTTTGGATGTTATCCACACCATGGCGAAGTATGAAAACATCTGCAATTACATCCACCTGCCCGTTCAAAGCGGAAGTAACCGGATTTTAAAAGCGATGAATCGTCTGCATACCCGGGAGGAGTATTTTGCGCTCATCGATAACATTAGGAACATCATTCCAGATTGTGCCATTTCCCAGGACATGATCGCCGGCTTCCCCACTGAAAATGAAGAGGACCATCAAGACACCCTTACCTTGATGGAGTATGTGAAATATGATTATGGTTTTATGTTTGCATATTCTGAAAGGCCTGGAACCTTGGCAGAACGAAAATTGGAAGACACTGTACCGCCAGAAATAAAAAAACGAAGGCTAACTGAAATTATCGACTTACAGAGACAACATTCCTTGGAACGTATAAAAGCCAATCTAGGAAAAACCCAAGAAGTATTGATAGAGGGCGTTTCCAAAAAATCAGATGCCCACTGGATGGGACGTACCTCCCAGAATACGGTGGCCGTTTTTCCAAAAGAGGATTATAAGGTTGGAGATTTTGTGATGGTAGAAATGCAGGAATGTACCTCTGCCACCTTGTTGGGCAAGGCCGTGGGGTATTCCCATAATAACTGAGTACGTGCGGGACAATAACCCAAACTGTCGCGAGCCCTAGAGGCACATATAAAAAAATCAAGTTTTATTCCGAAATAAGCAATCGGAGTATTTTTAATCTCGACGATAGAGTACATGGAAAGCATACAAAGTATAAAACAACGATTTGAAATCATAGGCCAGGACCCCAAACTGAACAGGGCCATTGAAAAGGCCATACAGGTAGCCCCTACCGATATCTCGGTTTTAGTTACGGGAGAAAGTGGTGTTGGGAAGGAGTCTATCCCAAAAATCATACATTCCCTTTCTCACAGGAAACACGCCAAATATATAGCTGTAAACTGCGGGGCCATTCCAGAGGGGACGATTGACAGTGAACTTTTTGGACACGAAAAAGGGGCATTTACCGGAGCCACACAAACCCGGAGCGGTTATTTTGAAGTGGCGGATGGAGGTACTATTTTCCTAGATGAGGTTGGGGAACTTCCCTTGACTACGCAGGTAAGACTGTTAAGGGTTCTGGAAAATGGGGAATTTCTAAAAGTAGGTTCTTCCCAAGTCCAAAAGACGAATGTAAGAATCGTGGCGGCCACAAACGTCAACATGTTCGAGGCCATAAAAAAGGAAAGGTTCAGGGAAGATCTTTATTATAGGTTAAGTACGGTGGAAATCAATATTCCTCCCCTGCGGGAACGGCAAGAGGACATCCATTTATTGTTTAGGAAGTTTGCTTCGGATTTTGGACAAAAATATAAGATGCCCACCATCCGTTTGGAGGACAGTGCCGTGGATCTATTATTGAAATACCGTTGGCCTGGAAACATACGGCAACTAAGAAATATAGCGGAGCAGATTTCAGTATTGGAAGAAAACAGGGCCATAGACGCCAAAACACTTAACCGCTACCTACCGCATAATGTGGGCAGCAACCTACCTGCCGTCATAAATACCAAAAAATCAGAAGGAGATTTCAGTAATGAGCGGGAAATTTTATACAAAGTGTTGTTCGATATGAAGGGTGACCTCAACGATCTCAAGAAATTGACCATGGAACTTTTAAAGAACAACGATTCCCAAAAAGTTCAGGAGGAAAATGAAAACCTGATTCGCAAAATCTATGGAGATAAACAGGAGGAGGAGATTGAAGATCAGGATATTTCACCTTTGGAAGTGCTACATTTACCGGAACCCCAAGTAGAAAGAGCATTTACCCAAGTGCCCCAAGAGGACAAATATCATTTTGCAGAGGAAATCCAGGAAGAGGAAACCCTATCTTTACAGGAAAAGGAAATTGAATTGATCAAGAAATCCTTGGACAGGAATAGGGGCAAAAGAAAGGCCGCAGCTTCTGAGCTTGGAATATCGGAAAGAACATTATACAGAAAAATAAAGCAATACGATCTCTGATTTGAGGTGTTAGATGTTAGATGTTAGAAAGTTCCTAGTTTCAAGTTTCATAGTTTAGAAAACACCCTCAAAAATGAAAAACAATAAATTAATTGGAACGATTTTAGGAATGGCAGGAATTGTTGTTCTGTTGTACGGAATTTTTAAAATGACAAATTACAATAGTTCGAATTTACCATAAACTGTTATGGGTCTATTCTTAACCATAACCGGGTCTCTGTTATTGAACCAGAAAAAATCCAAGTTATATTTATATGGCAAAAGGAAAACCCAAAACGCGAAACCTGAAACCTGAAACCTGAAACCTGAAACATAGTAAACCCTTGAACACACTAAAAAAAATAATCTTGATTCTCATGCCCCTGCTTTTGACAATCAGCTGCGGCATCTATAATTTTACGGGGGCCGGACCCATTGACGCGGAAACCTTTCAGGTAAACTACTTTCAAAATTATGCCACGCAGAGTCCGGGTTCTACCTTTGAACCAGGTATGGACAGGGATTTCACTCAGGCATTACAGAATAGGATATTGGACCAATCGAGTTTGGATTTGGTGAACAATGGGAATGCCGATTTGTTGTACGAAGGGGAAATAACAGAATATAGAATTTCACCCATGGCCGCAACGGCGCAACAAACAGCGGCCCAAAACCGACTTTCCATTAGGGTAAAGGCCCGCTTCTACAACCGAAACAATCCCGATGCGGATTTTGACCAAAGTTTTTCCTTTTTTTATGACTATCCTGCAAACGTACAGTTGTCGGCAATAAAGGACGAAGCCCATGAAGTCATTTTTGAACGTATAACCCAAGATATTTTTAATGCTTCCTTAGCAGATTGGTAACCCATGACTATTTCGGATTTTACATACTTCCTTGAACACCCCAACAAAGTTGTAGATCCTTTGCAAACGAAGCAATTGGAGGATATCATTAAGGAATATCCATATTTTCAGGCGGCAAGGGCCTTGCATCTAAAGGGACTTAAAAACCTAAATAGCTATAAGTACAATAAGGCATTGAAACTTACGGCGGCCTGTACCACGGACCGTGATGTTCTCTTTGATTTTATTACCTCCAAGGATTTTCTACAATACGATTTGCCCACATCGCCAGAAGTCGATGAAAACCCCGTTACGGACAAAGCACCCAACTTGACCCAAAAGGAGATAAAACTCATCGAGGAATCAGAAGACAAGCCTTTGCCACAGGACATCCACGATGCCGAACACATTCTGGATCCTGAAATTTTCACCTCCAAAAAACCTTCAGAGGAAATAAAAAAAGAGGTTGAAACCTTGGATTTGGGAAAGCCTTTGGATTTTGACAAAAAAGAAAAATATTCTTTTACAGAATGGCTTCAACTCGCGTCGAAGAAAAAAATAGAACGGGAAGAAAACGGGGATTCTATAAATGAAAAAACGAAGGAAACGGCACAAAAAAAACAATCCAGAAATCCCGACCGCAAGAAACAGAAGTTCGACCGCATAGATAAGTTCATTGCTGAAAATCCAAAAATAGTACCCAAGGAAAATATAAAGACCTCCTTCAATCCAAAAGACTCGGTTAAAATCGATAAAAATGAGTTAATGACGGAAACCTTGGCAAGGGTCTATCTGGAACAAAAAAAATACAAAAAGGCCATTCAGGCCTACAAAATTTTAAGTTTGAAATATCCGGAAAAAAGTAGTTTCTTTGCAGACCGAATAAAATCGGTACAAAAAATTCAACAAGAAAACAAGTAGGTATAATGAGTACATTTTCAATATTTCTGATACTAATTATCATTGTCTGCTTTTTATTGGTATTGGTAATCATGGTTCAGAACCCAAAGGGAGGGGGATTATCATCTTCTTTTGGCGGCGGAGGAAATCAAGTTGTAGGGGGCGTCAAAAAGACTGGTGACTTTTTGGACAAAAGCACCTGGACGTTGGCCGGACTTTTGGTCATACTGATTTTAGCTTCCAACATTGCTCTAAAAGGAAACTTTGGGGATGCGGATTCCAAACTTTTGCAGGGCGATGATTTCGAGACCACGGTTCCGGAAACTTTACCCGAGGAAGTGACCCCACCTGTCACAAATGATAGTTCAACGAACGACAGTCTGTAGTTTAAGAACTTAAAAGTCTATATAAAATGCCAGCTTAATGACAAGCTGGCATTTTTGCTTTCACAATGTGTCAGTTTTTAGGTAATGGCATAATTTCTGCCTTTAAAGTGTGAAACTTAAAAATCAATTTAAAATTTTAATATTATGGCTAAAGTTAATATCAAACCATTGGCAGACCGAGTACTTATTGAGCCAATGGCAGCTGAAACAAAAACTGCGTCGGGGATTTATATTCCAGATACGGCAAAGGAAAAACCTCAAAGAGGTAAAGTGGTTGCCGTAGGACCTGGAACCAAGGACGAAAAAGTTACTGTTAAGGTTGGTGATACCGTTCTTTATGGAAAATATGCCGGTACAGAATTAAAGTTGGATGGTTCTGATTACCTAATGATGCGTGAGAGTGACATTTTAGCGATCATTTAAAAATCTCTTGGCTGCAGGCCATTGGCCTATAGCCCAATCCAAAAAAGTTTAATAGAAAATTAAATAATGGCCACATGCGCAGAGCGAAAGGCCGAAAAGCAAAATAATTAAAACATGGCAAAAGACATAAAATTTGACATTGATGCAAGAGACGGACTCAAGAGAGGCGTGGATGCATTGGCAAATGCTGTAAAAGTAACCTTAGGACCAAAAGGTAGAAACGTAATAATCAGCAAATCATTTGGAGCACCGCAAGTAACGAAAGACGGTGTTACCGTAGCAAAGGAAATAGAGCTTGAAAACGCACTTGAGAACATGGGTGCGCAAATGGTTAAGGAAGTTGCCTCCAAGACCAATGATTTGGCAGGTGATGGTACTACTACAGCTACCGTTCTTGCCCAAGCTATCGTTAAGGAAGGTCTAAAGAACGTTGCGGCAGGCGCAAACCCAATGGACCTTAAAAGAGGTATCGACAAAGCAGTTGAGGCCATCGTGGAAAATTTGGCCAAGCAAGCCAAAAAAGTTGGTGATTCATCCGAAAAAATCAAACAAGTTGCCTCCATATCGGCAAATAACGATGAGGCAATTGGGGATTTGATCGCTCAAGCCTTTGATAAAGTTGGCAAAGAAGGGGTTATTACCGTTGAGGAGGCCAAAGGAACGGACACCTATGTGGATGTTGTGGAAGGTATGCAGTTCGATAGGGGTTATCTTTCACCATACTTTGTAACCGATTCGGAAAAAATGGTCACTGAATTGGACAACCCATATATCTTGTTGTTCGACAAGAAAATTTCTTCTATGAAGGACCTGCTTCCCGTATTGGAACCAGTAGCACAATCCGGCAAGCCATTATTGATCATTGCAGAAGATGTGGATGGTGAGGCTTTGGCTACTTTGGTGGTAAACAAATTAAGAGGTTCCCTAAAAATTGCCGCTGTTAAGGCTCCAGGTTTTGGAGACCGAAGAAAGGCCATGTTGGAGGATATCGCAATCCTGACAAAAGGTACCGTTATCTCCGAGGAAAGAGGTTTCTCCTTGGACAATGCAACAATCGATATGCTAGGTACTTGTGAAAAAGTACAGATCGATAAGGACAACACGACCATCGTAAACGGAGGCGGGGTTGCCAAGGATATAAAGGCTAGGGTGAACCAAATAAAGTCTCAAATTGAGACAACAACTTCTGATTACGACAAAGAAAAGTTACAGGAGCGTTTGGCCAAATTGGCCGGTGGTGTGGCCGTTCTTTATGTTGGGGCTGCCTCCGAAGTTGAAATGAAAGAGAAAAAAGACCGTGTTGACGATGCATTGCACGCTACAAGGGCCGCCGTTGAGGAAGGTATCGTAGCAGGTGGTGGTGTAGCTTTGGTAAGGGCCAAGTCGGTTCTTTCAAAAGTAAGTACGGAAAACGAGGATGAAGCTACAGGTCTACAAATCGTTGCCAGGGCTATAGAAGCGCCACTTAGGACCATCGTTGAAAATGCCGGTGGTGAAGGTTCCGTAGTTGTTGCCAAAATTCTTGAAGGAAAAGGAGATTACGGTTATGATGCCAAATCAGATAAATATGTTGAGATGATGAAGGCCGGTATAATCGACCCTAAGAAAGTAACCAGGGTGGCCTTGGAAAATGCCGCTTCTGTTGCTGGAATGATATTGACCACAGAATGTGCATTGACCGATATTAAGGAAGATGCCCCTGCAGGCCCAGCAATGGGTGGCGGTGGCATGCCCGGTATGATGTAATAAGCCCCCAAATCTCAAGAGGGGACTTAGATAACTAAAGTGAAAAGCTGTCCAAAATATTGGGCAGCTTTTTTATTTCAAGTCATAAAAAAACCACCTTCTTTCTTTACAAAAGGTGGTTTCTTCTTCCAAAGGTAAGGACCTATCCCATAGGTCCGAACACAACTACTTCTTTCTAGGAGCAGCTTTTGGAGCAGCCTTCTTACCAGCCTTTGCAGGAGAAGGTTTCGCAGCAGGTTTACCAGCTGATTTTGCTTGTGCCATTGAAATCTAATTTATAGAAATTTACACGAATGTATTTCAGATAGTGATCGATGATATTTTTGTTAAGAAAATATTAACTAAAATTGATTTCAGCAGAAACAAATTACGAGTTAAAATATTAAAATACAGATACTTACGCGCCTTAGATCCTATGGTAAAATTTAAGGTAAAACCATTGCATTTTAAATTGTTTAACCCCAATTTTATATCCCAAAAAAGACCCATTATGTTTACTACTTTAAAACCCCAAATAATCTCAATATTAGGATCTAAAAAGGATTTGGATTCAAAACTCCAGGAACTTTGTGACCTTCTAAAAAAGAAAGTGGACCACTACGATTGGGTTGGTTTTTATTTTAAAAACGGTCAAAAGGAAGAACTAAAGCTAGGGCCCTATGCAGGAGCACCCACAGACCATACCATTATTCCCTTTGGCAAGGGTATCTGCGGACAGGTGGCGGTGAGCAACCAAAACTTTGTGGTTCCCGATGTGAAGGCGCAGGACAATTACATCGCCTGTAGCATTACTGTCAAATCCGAAATTGTTGTGCCGCTGTTCGTAAACGGGGAAAACATTGGGCAAATTGATATCGATTCAAATACCTTGGATCCATTCACGGAAGAAGATGAACGGTTTTTGGAATTCGTAAACGGTGAAGTTGCCAAAATTCTTTAAAACTTTAATGTTTTTGTTGATAAACTCAACCTGATTTTACTCTTAAAAAAAGTACTTTTGTTGCCTTAATCAAACCCATAAGTATCCTAAAATGAGCAGCTCAAAAAAAGCCTCTTCGGCCTTAATTTCCGTATTTCACAAAGACGGTTTGGAACCCATCGTTACTAAGTTCCAAGAACTTGGTATTACAATTTATTCAACGGGAGGAACAGAGAAATTTATAAGGGATTTGGGAGTTGATGTTATCCCGGTAGAAGATGTTACAAGCTACCCTTCGATTTTGGGCGGAAGGGTAAAAACCCTACATCCCAAAGTTTTTGGGGGTATCCTTAATAGACAGGACAATGAAAGCGATGTTGCCCAATTGGAAGAATTTGACATCCCTCAATTGGATATCGTCATCGTTGATTTGTACCCTTTTGAAAAAACAGTGGCCAGTGGGGCATCGGAACAGGATATTATTGAAAAAATAGATATTGGAGGGATTTCCCTAATCAGGGCCGCAGCCAAAAATTACAAAGATGTTATGTGCGTATCCTCAATGGAGGATTACTCAGAATTCTTGGAGATTATTTCTAAAAATGCTGGCGAGACTACTTTAGAGGAGCGAAAGAAATTTGCCGCCAAATCCTTCAATGTTTCCTCCCATTATGATTCAGCCATTTTCAATTACTTCAATAAAAACCATGATATCGCTGCCCTAAAAGTGAGCGAGACCAAAGGAAAAGTTTTAAGATACGGGGAAAACCCACATCAAAAAGGGTTTTTCTTTGGAGATTTTGATGCCATGTTCTCGCAGTTGCATGGTAAGGAACTCTCCTATAACAACTTGCTAGATGTGGATGCGGCCGTGAACTTAATGCTCGAATTTAAAAACGAGGCTCCTACCTTCGCTATTTTAAAACATAACAATGCCTGTGGATTGGCACAAAGGGATACGCTGCATAAGGCTTATATTGATGCATTGGCTGGCGATCCCGTTTCCGCTTTTGGGGGTGTTTTGATCAGTAACAAGGAAATAGATAAGGCTACCGCCACAGAGATCCATGAACTCTTTTGTGAGGTAGTCATTGCCCCAAGTTATTCCAACGATGCCTTGGACACATTGAAAGGGAAAAAAAACCGTATCATTTTGGTGCAGAACGACGTGGCTATGCCTGAAATGCAAGTGCGTACCTGCCTTAACGGTATCCTACTGCAGGAAAAAGATTATAAGACCGATATTTCCGAGGATTTGAGCCATGCCACTATCACCAAACCGAGTGAACAAGAGTTGGAAGATTTGTTATTTGCTTCCAAGATTTGTAAGCATACAAAGTCCAACACCATCGTCTTGGCCAAGAACAAACAGCTTTGTGCGAGTGGCACGGGCCAGACTTCTAGGGTAGATGCTTTAAACCAAGCCATTCATAAGGCGAACTCCTTCAATTTCGATTTAAAGGGTGCCGTTATGGCCAGCGATGCCTTCTTCCCATTCCCGGATTGCGTTGAGCTTGCTGCCAATGCCGGAATTACCAGCGTCATACAACCCGGTGGCTCCATTAAGGACCAATTAAGTATAGATTATTGCAACGAAAATGGAATTTCTATGGTGATGACAGGTACGCGTCATTTTAAGCATTAATTTTACTACTTTTGTCGATGTATTGCAACCCCTAATCCATAACCAAACATTATCATATGGGATTTTTTGACTTCTTGACCGAGGAAATAGCAATTGATTTAGGTACTGCTAACACCTTAATAATCCACAATGACAAAGTCGTTGTAGACAGTCCATCGATCGTAGCACGGGATCGGGTTAGTGGAAAAATCATCGCGGTTGGAAAGGAAGCCAACATGATGCAAGGAAAAACCCATGAAAACATAAAGACCATTAGACCATTGAAGGATGGTGTAATTGCAGATTTTGATGCATCGGAAAAGATGATCAACATGTTCATAAAGAACATTCCCGCCCTAAAGAAAAAATGGTTCCCACCGGCCTTGAGAATGGTTATCTGTATTCCTTCAGGTATTACAGAAGTGGAAATGCGAGCCGTAAAGGAGTCTGCGGAAAGGGTGAACGGCAAGGAGGTTTATTTGATACATGAACCTATGGCCGCCGCTATCGGTATAGGATTGGACATCATGCAGCCCAAGGGTAATATGATTGTTGACATAGGCGGGGGTACGACTGAAATTGCAGTTATAGCATTGGGGGGTATTGTTTGTGACAAATCCGTAAAAATTGCGGGCGATGTTTTTACCAACGACATTATTTATTACATGCGCACACAACACAATCTTTATGTGGGCGAAACTACTGCCGAAGCCATAAAAATCGAAATAGGTTCGGCCACTGAGGATTTACAATCCCCCCCTGAGGAAAAGTCGGTTCAAGGTAGGGACCTATTAACAGGAAAACCGAAGCAGGTCCAAATTTCGTATAGAGAAATCGCAAAGGCCCTCGATAAATCTATCTTAAGGGTTGAGGACGCGGTTATGGAAACATTGTCGCAAACACCACCGGAATTGGCCGCGGATATTTATAATACGGGAATTTACCTGGCCGGTGGAGGATCCATGCTACGGGGATTGGACAGAAGACTTTCGCAAAAAACGGATTTGCCGGTTTACATAGCGGAAGATCCTTTGAGAGCGGTTGTTCGTGGAACAGGTATTGCCCTTAAAAACTTGGAAAGATATAAGAGCATACTTATCAAGTAATACCCTACAGAGATTCCTGTAATGAAAATTTAGAAGTGAATGCAACAGATAATAAATTTTCTGATTCGGTATAAAATCTTTCTATTCTACCTTCTGCTACTATTCATTTCGTTAATTTTTACTTTTCAATCGCACTCCTACCATCAATCCAGATTCCTAAATTCTGCCAATTATGTATCGGGAAGTATTTATGCTTTTTTCGATAATACTACCTCCTATTTTGATTTGAGGGAGGAAAACGAAAAACTGGTACAGGAGAACCAAAGGTTACGATACCAACTTTATAACAAGACAAATAACGGGGCACAACCCTTGGATACCTTAGAGAGCAATTATTTAGTGGTAAGGGGCAGGGTAATCAAAAACAGTTACTCAGACCAACGTAACTATATTACCATAAACAAAGGCAATAAGGATAGTGTTGAACAAGATATGGGCGTAATTACGTCCAAAGGTATTCTGGGTATTGTAGAAAACACCTCCAACGGTTTCTCCACGGTACAAAGCATACTGAACGAAAAGTCCAACATAAATGCAAAAATCAAGAATTCCAATCATTTTGGTTCTTTGATTTGGGATACCAAGGATTACAAGACCGTACAACTAATGGACATTCCCAGATTGGTGCAACTTACCATAGGAGACACGATAGTTACGGGTGCCATGAGCAGTATTTTCCCCGAAAATATTCCCATTGGGACCATTAAAAAATTCGATTTGGATACCTCCAAAAGTTTTTACCGTATAGATGTTTCCCTTTTTAATGATATGACCAACATTAACAATGTCTACATAATAAAAAACCTGAATAGGCAGGAAATCTTAGAACTACAGGAATCAACGGGAACAAATGATCAATAATACCTTTTTTATAAACATACTAAGGTTTGTGCTATTGATCCTGGTGCAGGTACTTGTATTCAACAGATTAAACTTCTTTGGCTATATAAATCCCATGGTATACGTTTTGTTTCTTTATTGGTACCCAATAAAGAAGAATAGAACAACCTTTATTTTGATCTGCTTCCTACTTGGGCTTTTTATCGATATTTTCTCGGATACCTTAGCCCTAAATGCAGCAGCTACCGTCACTATAGCTTATTTAAGACCATCCATCATGCGGTTTGTTTTTGGGGTGAATTATGAGTTTCAAAGCTTTAAGTTAAATAGCTCAACCAAGGCACAACAATTCACGTTTTTAGCGTTATTAATTGTAACCCACCACATTATATATTTTACACTGGAGATTTTTAGTTTTGCGAATGTACTGCTGATTTTCAAAAAAAGTATCACTATTGGGGCGGCATCCATACTATTATGTTTATTGTTTAGTTCATTGTTCAGTACTAGGAAGGAATGAGAAGAGTATTACTTTCATTGATTATCGTAATAATAGGAATTACCTTTTTGGGTAGGTTGTCCTATTTGCAGATATTCAGCTTCTCGCCCGATCAAGTTATTGAAGATCCCAGTATAAAAAGGGTATACACCTATCCTGAAAGGGGTTATATCTATGATAGAAACGGAAATCTCTTGGTGGGCAATGATCCTGCCTATGATGTAATGGTGATACCAAGGGAAGTCCAACCTTTGGATACCTTGGAATTTTGTGGAATGTTAGGTATAGACAAGGAGAAATTTGTTGAAAAGCTCACAAAGGCTAGGGTATATTCTCCTAGGTTGCCATCGGTACTGGTTCCGCAACTCTCGAAAGAGGACTATGCCAAGTTGCAGGAGAAGATGAGGAAATATAAGGGATTCTACATACAAAAGAGATCCCTAAGATATTATGATACCCCAAGTGCTGCAAATGTATTGGGCTATATAAGCGAGGTAAATGAAGGGGATCTGGCAAAAAATAAGTATTACATTCAGGGGGAACTGAGGGGAAGAACAGGTGTTGAAAGATATTATGAGGAACTCTTAAGGGGAAGAAAGGGTGTTCAGTATATTCAGAAAGACCGATTTAACAGAGATATTGGCCCCTATAAAAATAGTTCCTTGGATACACTTCCAGAACAGGGAAAACAGATCAGTATAACCTTGGACAAGACCCTTCAGGAATATGGGGAGCGCCTGATGGTGGGTAAAAGAGGTGGTATCGTGGCACTGGAACCCGCCACAGGTGAAATTTTAAGTATGATTTCAGGGCCCACCTATGACCCCTCCCTCCTTGTAGGTAGGGAACGTTCAAAAAACTATACAGAACTTTACAATGACACCATTGCAAATCCAACATGGGATCGATCTATTCATGCCCAACAACCACCAGGATCTCCCTTTAAAACCTTGAATGCCCTAATTGCCTTACAGGAAGGTGTTTTGGATGAATCAACGACCATTAGATGTTATAACGGCTTTTATGTAGGGAAAAAGAAACGGGGATGTCACTGTGGTGGAGGTCTCCGAAATCTAAATAGTGGTATCTACCAATCCTGCAATGCCTATTTTGCAGGCACTTTCAGAAAAATCTTTGAAAAATTCGATACTACTGACGAAGCCATGGATGTCTGGGAGAAACATATGAAAAGTTTTGGCCTTGGCGATTATCTAGGCTACGACTTGCCGTTTGGTCAAAAAGGCAGAATACCAAGTAAAGAATACTACGACAAATGGTATGGCGACAATAGATGGAGCTCGTCCTTCATTATATCCAACTCCATAGGGCAAGGTGAGGTATTGGCAACTCCTGTACAATTGGCGAATATGACGGCTGCTATAGCGAACAGGGGATTTTATTATACACCCCATATCCTAAAAAAAATCGAAGGGAAAGAAATTACAGACCCCAGGTTCACCGAACCCAAGCGCACTACAATAGACAAGGAACACTTTGAGCCCGTCGTTCAGGGAATGGCCGATGTTTACAGAAAGGGAACCGCAAGATGGTTGCAAATACCAGGTATTGAGGTAGCGGGAAAAACAGGTACTGCCGAAAATTTCACCAAGATTAACGGTGTACGCACCCAGTTAACGGACCACTCCGTGTTCATAGCCTTTGCACCGGTTGAAGATCCAAAAATTGCAATAGCGGTGTATATTGAAAATGGCTATTTCGGTTCAAGATATGCAGGTCATATAGCGTCTTTGATGATAGAAAAATACTTAAAAGGTGAAATTACCAGAAAGGATTTGGAGAAGAAGATGTTGGAAAAAACACTGGAACACGAATACGCCAAACCGTTTAGTGGTGAGGAATTTAAAATAAACGAACGTGTTTGGTAAAGTTCTAAGACGCATAGATTGGCTTACGATTCTTATTTACTTGGCACTGGTTATCATAGGTTGGACCAATATTTATTCAAGTACGTTTACTGATGAGCAAACCTCGCTATTGGATTTAACTACGCGATCGGGAAAACAGCTCTTTTTTATCATTGTAAGCTTTGTAACTATAATTGTAATTCTTGCCTTGGAAGCCAACTTTTATGAACGCTTTGCAAGCCTATTTTATCTACTTACCATACTTTCTTTGATAGGACTGTACCTGTTTGGTAAAACTATAGCAGGAGCAACATCTTGGTACGACCTAGGTTTTTTTAACTTTCAACCGTCTGAATTGGCAAAGGTAGCCACTGCCCTGGCCCTTGCGAAATACTTGAGCGATATACAAACAGACCTAAGGCGTATCAAAGACCAACTCTACGCCTTATTGATCATCTTTATTCCTGCCCTGCTTATTATACCTCAACCTGATCCCGGAAGCGCTTTGGTGTTCTTTTCCTTGATATTCGTGATTTTTAGGGAAGGGTTGCCCTTATATTACTTAGGTATTGGTTTTACCTTGATTTTAATCTTTATAACCACTTTAATGTTCGGAACTATTTGGCTGACAATTGGATTATTACTTTTGATAGCCCTGTTTTTTCTTCTAAAACGTAAGTCCTTAAAGGTTCCCTTACTTCCAATCGCTATAGGCTCTATTGCCATAATTCTCTTCTCACTATCGGTGAATTTTGTATTTAACAATCTTTTTGAACAACGACATCGGGATCGGTTCAGCCTGTGGCTTCGTTTGGAAAAAGACCCTGAAAAATTGGAACAGATTAGAAAGACTATCGGATATAATACCTACCAGTCGGAGAAAGCTATAGAATCTGGAGGTTTTTTCGGAAAGGGGTTTTTGGAAGGCACCAGAACCAAAGGAGATTTCGTACCTGAACAGGACACCGATTATATTTTTACAACGATAGGAGAAGAATGGGGATTCATTGGAACAGCTACGGTAATTATCCTTTTTTCCATTCTTTTTTTAAGATTGATTTACCTGGCGGAACGTCAAAAAAATGCATTTTCAAGAATGTATGGCTATGGTGTCATATCTGTCCTCCTGATCCACTATTTTATTAATATAGGCATGGTCATAGGAATTTTACCTACCATTGGGATCCCTTTACCTTTTTTTAGCTACGGCGGCTCAGGGCTACTTTTCTTTACCCTATTGCTTTTTGTTTTTTTGAAATTGGACACAAATCGATTGAAGGAAAATTTTTAGAACCTCCAATCTCCCGTATCCACATTTCCTTCCAATTCTTTCTGTAGTCCAACATCCATTTGCCCAAAAAAGTCGATTCCGGTTAGGGCTTCTATACTATCTATAGGAATGCAAAAGTCTTGTAGCGGTTTTTGCTGTTCCACTCCAGGAAGTAAAAAGCCCAAAACCTTGAATTTTTTCCCTTCCTCGCGGGCAACTATCTTAAAAAATTTCTTGGGAACATCCACGTCCTCCTCCCCTATTTCTTGTAATCCCGGTTCCAGAACACCGCCCGTTATAACGATCACTTTTCCATAACGTTTTGCCCATTGTCGTACTTGTATCTCCAACCGATTCCAAACACCGGCATTAAAATCCTTGTCCTGCGGACTGATATTACTCGTATAAAATGTTTCATTATAGGCTTGTTCCGAAAACCTACGGTCCCCAGCTGGGCATAAATGTCCTCTGTCATACCCAGAACCCCTGTAGTTTCGCCAGTCTGCCGACTTGGACTTGACATAAGGATCTTCAATGAAATAAGGTCTATTTCGATCATCGTAAGTCAAATGTTTTTTTTCCAATTCATAAGCGACCCATTCCGCTTGTTCAAACGGCTCATAATACGATAATGAAAAATAGGAATGATGCACGATATCCCCGGTAGTGGAACTGGGCAAATACTCCAAAGGAAAAGAACTTGCGTTATTTTCATCATTCTTTTTTGAATAGGTATCCGGAGTGTAAAAGTTCTCAAATACCCAAAACCCAACGATACACATCACTATTAAAATGGAGTAAATAGTGCTATTTTTACGATATCTGGACATCCTTCAAAGGTAACCACAAATTTGTAAGATTTTCAGGTTAAAACCGACCTATAACATATCGAACGATTAATAAAGAAAGGACACTTATGGCACTTACTTGGAAAGATATAATTCATTTTTCAGTTAAAGGGAATCCCACTCCGGACACGCGCGTAGAAAAATCGGAAAGTGAATGGAAACAACTATTGACCCCAGAGCAATTTAGGATTACCCGAAAGAAGGGAACGGAAGCTCCCCATTCAGGTGCCTTATGTAGTGTTCACGATGCGGGAAAATATGGATGCATTTGTTGTGGTACCCTTTTATTTGACTCGAGCATTAAGTTTGAATCTGGAACAGGATGGCCAAGCTTTACCCAGCCCATAAAAGAAAATGCCATAAAGTACATAAAGGACTCCTCTTTTGGAATGGTACGGGTAGAAGTTCTTTGCAATACATGTGATGCCCATCTAGGGCATGTCTTTCCTGATGGTCCTCCTCCAAGCGGATTACGATATTGTATAAATTCCGTATCTATGAAAATGATAAAGGAGTAGGTCAATGAATAAAACAAATTTAGATTCCATCACAGTGGGCGGAGGATGTTTTTGGTGCACCGAAGCCGTATTTCAAGAAGTCAAGGGCGTACAAACCGTTATATCAGGATATACGGGTGGAAATGCACCTGGCAAACCCACGTATAGGGAAATATGTTCCGGTCTGACCGGTCATGCCGAAGTTGTAAAAATATCCTATGACCCTACCATAATTACCCTGTACGACCTTTTACAAATCTTCATGACCACGCATGACCCTACCACCTTGAACAGGCAGGGGGCGGACGTAGGAACACAATACCGCTCCGTAATCTACTATAGAGATGATTATCAGAAAAAAATTGCGGAAAATATACTAGCAGATGTAGCACCACTCTATGAAAATCCCATTGTAACGGAAGTATCCCCAATTGGCATTTTTTATGAGGCAGAGGACTATCATCAAGACTACTATAAAAATAATGGCTCACAAGGGTATTGCCAAGTGGTCATTAATCCTAAACTTGCCAAGCTAAGAAAGTTGCATGCCACTAAAATCAAATAATAAAAAAGGCCCCGTTTAAATGGGGCCTTTTTTATTATATACCTTATACCAAGGGTTAGTTTTTTACGCTACTGGCGAGTTTGAGGTTCTTAAGATTGTTCATTTTTAAATCCTCAAGAACATTAACGGCTTCTTCTACATATACATCCTTGGCCAAACTCTTATGCCATCTATCCCTTTTTTCCCTTAATACAGAATCTTGGGCAAATAATTCCTGTTCATATTTCAAGGATGTAAAAGTTAATTTAGAGTCATAGTCCATTAGATTTTTGAAATAATTGGACTGTTCCTTATCCTTTTCCTTTTCCTCTTTATACGTATTGTAATTTAGGGAAATCTCTGTTTCGTCCTGTTCAGACTTCAACCATTTGGCATTCTCCTCAATAAGTTTTATCTGTGGGTTGCTTTCCATTCTCTTTTTACTCTTGGCCACCGTTTGCTCATAATCAAGATACCCATCCCAGATTTCATAGTCGGCAGGAGTAATTTTATCCCATTTTAAAGGATTCGCCTGATCGCGTTCCCCCAAATCGATATAACTGTATTTATCCGGTACCACAACATCACTTTTAACACCTTCCAATTGGGTGGAACCTCCATTGATTCTATAGAATTTTTGGGTAGTCAATTTAATGGCTCCCAAATCTCCATGCTCATTGCTTCTAACGATGTTGTCCAAAGGTATGACGTTTTGTACGGTTCCCTTTCCAAAGGTTTGCTTGCTTCCTATCACGATGGCCCTTTTATAATCCTGCATGGCAGCGGCCAAAATTTCGGATGCGGATGCAGAAAGCTCATTCACGAGTATCACCAAAGGTCCTTCCCACTGTATTCTTTCATCCTTATCATCATAAACTTCTTTTTGCTTGTTTCCAGACCTAACCTGCACAATGGGACCATCCTTAATGAATAGACCAGCCATTTCAACAACTGTCTTCAAGGAACCTCCCCCGTTGTCCCTTAGGTCCAAAATCAATCCTTCTACACCTTCTTCTTTTAGGCGCTCAACTTCCTTGGCCACATCTGTAGCGGCATTTCTTTCGTTGTAATCCTCAAAATCCACATAGAATTTTGGAAGATTGATAATCCCGAATTTTTCATCACCTCGTATAATATTGGCAGATTTTGCATATGACTCTTCCAATTCCACAACATCCCTAGTCAACGATATCTCCTCCAAGGAACCATCTACCTTTCGTACTGTTAAGTCAACAACCGTTCCCTGTGGGCCCTTGATCAACTTTATGGCATCATCCAAGCGCATACCAACTATGTTGATAGGTTCCTCGCCATTTTGGCCCACCTTGATAATTTCGTCGCCAACTTCCAACCGTTGATCTCTCCACACCGGACCCCCTGAAATGATTTCAACAATTTTGGCACCTTCCGGTTTTTTCTGTAGCCTGGCACCTATACCTTCAAATTTTCCGGACATATTCATGTCAAATTTCTCCTTGTCGTCCGGGGCAAAATAAAATGTGTGAGGATCAAACTCGTCCACTATGGTATTGATATACTGCACGAACCAATCCTTTCGCTCCAAATCATCCACGAAATCAAAAAACTCATCCAAGGTAGCTTCGGTTGATTCCCTTGATTCTATTTCAGCCTCTTTCTGGGAATGGGCACTATGGTCATGGTCATCTGATATGTCCTCGTCAGCCGGCTTTTCAGCATGTGCGATCTTGGAGTCATACGTACCCAAAGTAGCATATTTGAGTTGCTTCCTCCATCTTTCCATTAATTCCTGCCTGTTGGAAGCGAATGGCTCGTCCTCGTATTTTATACTTATAATTTCATTCTCCGAATAATCGAAAGGTTTCTTAAGGACTTCCTTGTAGATTTCCTTCGCATCGCCCATTCTTTCCATCAGCCTTTCATACACCAAATTGAAAAAAGAGATATCCGTATTTTTTATTTGATCATCGATTTGGAACTTATATTGCTCAAAATCAGCTATATCTGAAGCCAAAAAATAGCGTTTTGTGGGATCGAGAACATCTATAAAGTCCTCAAAAACGCTTACCGAAAAATCATCGTCGATTTCCTTGGGCTCGTAATGTCCCTTTTCCAAAACATAGGTAATCAGGTCCAATAACAATTTATCCTTATCGTCATTGTCAAAAGACTTATTGGTGAAACTGCAGGATGCCACCGCAACCAGCATTACCGTAAGAACATAAGCTAAATTTCTTTTCATAAATATATTTTTAAATCTAATTTTCAAAACCTAGGAGTTTATAGATTATACGAGCAACTTTTTTGTCGAAATCCTCTAAGATAAAGAAAATACCATGCCAATTTGGGGGCTTGGGATTAATTTTTTGTTAAACGAGCCAAATGACAAATCCTATTTAAAAACGTATTTTTACCCCAGAAAGTATAAACCATGGGAAAACCTTTGATATTGGTAACCAATGATGATGGAATCACGGCCCCTGGGCTTCGTGCATTGGTCTCCTACATGAAAGAAATAGGGGATGTTGTGGTGGTAGCTCCCGATAGCCCCCAATCCGGAATGGGGCACGCCATAACCTTGGACAGTACACTCTATTCAAAAAAAATGCAGGTGGACCTCAGTCATACTGGTACGGAGGAATATAGTTGTAGTGGTACCCCCGCCGACTGCGTGAAATTAGGCCTTCAAGAACTTTTGGAAAGGAAGCCGGATATTTGCGTGAGCGGTATCAACCATGGATCAAATTCCTCCATCAACGTCATCTATTCCGGCACTATGAGTGCTGCCATTGAAGCTGGTATAGAGGGAGTGCCGGCCATAGGATTTTCACTGTGCGACTATAATTGGGAGGCAGATTTCGCACCTTCCGAAGATTTTGTAAAAAACATTGTCCGTGAGGCCTTAAAGTTTGGCATCCCAAAAGGGGTGGTTCTCAACGTAAACATTCCCAAACTGCCAAAAAAAGACCTGAAGGGAATTAAGGTCTGTAGGCAGGCAAAAGCGAATTGGAAGGAGAAGTTTGATAAAAGGACAAACCCTATGGGTAAGGATTACTATTGGTTGACGGGCGAATTCGAACTCTTGGACAAAGGGGAAGATACGGACGAATGGGCCTTGGCAAACGGGTATATTTCAGTAGTGCCCACCCAGTTTGACCTTACGGCACATCATGTCATACAGGACATCAATAATTGGAACTTAAAATGAACGTTAAAAAAGAACTTTTGATAGGGTTTTTAGTGGGCATCATTGCCAATACCACTGGAACTTTGGCCTATATCGTATTATTCTCAGACCTAAGTATTATGGAGACCTATACTGCCGCTGTTACACAAGGTCATGTAGGCAGTCTGTTGGCACTAGGTGCCATTTTAAACTTGATCGCTTTTTTTGGATTTTTGCGGATAAAGAGGGACAATAGGGCCAAGGGGGTTCTAATTGCCACCATTCTAACGGCTTTGGTGATTCTATACTACAAAGTTTTTTAGAATGAAATATTACATCATTGCAGGGGAAGCCTCAGGAGACTTGCACGGCTCCAATTTGATCAAAGCACTTAAGAAGGAAGATCCAAGTGCCCAAGTGCGATGTTGGGGCGGAGATCTAATGCAGGAAGCCGGTGCGACCCTTGTAAAACACTACAAAGAAATGGCCTTCATGGGCTTTCTTGAAGTGTTGATGAACCTACATACCATTTTCAGAAACATTGCTTTTTGCAAAAAAGACATTCAAAGTTTTAATCCGGATAGTATCGTTTTTATTGATTATTCCGGTTTTAACCTACGGATTGCCAAATGGGCCAAGGAAAAAGGTTACAAAACCAATTACTATATTTCTCCACAAATATGGGCCTCTAGGGAAGGAAGAATCGAAAAGATAAAAAGGGATATTGATGCCATGCACGTCATACTTCCCTTTGAGAAGGAGTTTTATGAAAAGAAACATCACTACCCCGTAAATTTTGTAGGCCACCCCTTGATCGATGCCATTTCCAATCGACCAGACGTAAAGGAACCTGTTTTTAGGGAAACTTTTGAAATCGATCCGCATAAACCCATTATAGCCTTACTACCGGGAAGCAGGAAACAGGAAGTTCAAAAAATGCTTTCTGTGATGTTGTCCATTACAAAAGACTTCAACAGCTATGTATTTGTCATTGCGGGGGCTCCCAGTCTGGACACTGAATTCTATCAACCCTTTTTAAAGGGCAACAATGTAAAATTGGTCAAAAACCAAACCTACAATCTCCTTTCCATCTCCCATGCCGCCCTGGTCACCAGTGGAACGGCTACATTGGAAACGGCTCTTTTTGGGGTACCGCAAGTAGTCTGCTACAAAGCTAATTGGGTATCCTATCAGATCGCAAAAAGGATCATTACCTTGGAGTATATTTCCTTGGTGAACCTTATCATGAAGAAGGAAGTTGTTACCGAGTTGATCCAGAACGATTTAAACACCAATCGACTGAAAAAGGAATTGCTGGCCATCCTAGCCGGAACGAAAAGGGACGAAATTCTGAAGGATTATAAAGATCTTGGACAAAAATTGGGAGGTATCGGGGCGAGTAAAAATGCGGCACGGTCAATAGTGGCTATGGCCAATTCCTAGTACAAACCGGACCATTACAAAATAATTCTATAATTTTGATGTTCAAGTAAAAGAGTCTACTTGAAATCCATGCGCTATTTTTCCATATTTCTGCTCGTTTTTTTATTGGCCAGTTGTGGTAGTTCAAAAAAAAAGGGAACCCTAACAGAACGTACCATATCGGTTGCCGCAGCTGATAAGGCCCGAAGGGACGACACCCAGATTGATCTAAAGGATTCCCCCAATGATTCCTACCCTATTGAAGTTCCAAAAAGCAATACTTCAAAAGCCGATAATATTATAAATACCGCGTTGACCTTCTCAGGAGTCCGTTACAAATATGGCGGTACCACCAGAAAGGGAATGGACTGCTCCGGACTTTTGTACGTTTCCTTCAGTGAGCATGATGTTGAGCTTCCTAGAACCTCCAGTCGCATGGCAGAAAGAGGAAAAAGAATCCGGGTCAAGGACATTGAGAAAGGCGACCTTCTATTTTTTAAGACAACCAGAGGTTCCAAACGCATCAACCATGTAGGTATGGTAGTAACGGTAGAGAAGGATGAAATTAAATTCATTCACGCTTCTACTTCAAGGGGCGTAACCGTTTCCTCATTACGGGACGGTTTTTGGAACCAGGCCTTTGTAAAAGCAACCAGAATATTATAGCGTAAAGTCTACAAAAGTTTTTTTGGACGGTGCGAAAGGTCCAACGAAAATAAATGTTTAACTTTCAATAAGTTAACTAAAAGGGAACGTGTGAAATTACTGGCGTTTGTCCCAATTAAGGGTACGCTACTGCTTACATTGGGCATTTTAATCGGGTATATTTTTGAAATACCCATAGGCCTCTGCCTAGGTCTATTGTTTGCAAGCGTGGCAACCTTGGGGTATGTATTCATTCGGGAGGACTACAAAAGCCAAAAGTTTGAAATTACGGCAGGAGCTACGGTCATTATCCTAGGGTTATTTACCTACCTCCAAAATCAGCCCATTCAGAACGATTATCATTTTAGTAAAATTACCACATCAGAGTCTCCCCTTCTTCGAATTAAAATACGGGATGTGCTTAAGCCCAATGCCTTTTCCCAAAACTACCTGGCATCGGTTTTAACTGTAGATGATAGGAAGACCGTTGGGAAAATCCTTGTAAATCAGCCTAGAGATAGTGCTTCCAATACTTTCAAAGTAGACCAAGAACTATTGGTAAAAACAAGGGTATCGGAAATAAAACCGCCCGTAAATCCGCATCAGTTTGACTTTAAAGGATACATGGGGCATATAGGAGTGCATCATTCTATAAAGCTGTCGGGCGATAATTTTATCAGCTTGTCTAATCCATCAAGGACCTTCCTTGGTTATGCCCAACAAATACGGACCAATGTCATACAAACCTTGGAGCAAAAGGAATTTGGTGCAGAGCAACTTTCCATCATTCAAGCCTTGCTTTTGGGCGAACGTGCCAATATTTCAGAGGAAACATATTCCAATTATATCGATGCTGGAGCCGTGCACATTTTGGCGGTCTCCGGACTCCATATAGGAATCCTATTGCTTTTGATACAATTTCTGTTAAAACCATTGCATCGTATCCCTTTTGGTAAAAAAATAGGTTTGTTCCTAACGGTGTTTTTACTTTGGACGTTCGCATTTATTGCGGGACTTTCACCTTCCATCATCAGGGCCTGTGCCATGTTTACCTTTGTAGCATACGCCATGTACCTAAACAGACCTTCGAACAGTTTTAATATTTTGGCCTTATCCATGTTCTTTATTTTATTGGCCATTAATCCTAATTTATTGTTCCAGGTAGGCTTTCAAATGAGCTATGCCGCCGTCTTCGCCATTGTTTGGATATATCCCCTTTTACAGAAATGGTGGTTCCCAAAAAACAAAATAGTTCGGTATATATGCCAATTGTTATCCGTTAGTATTGCGGCACAACTAGGCGTTTTGCCGATAAGCTTGTTTTATTTTCATCAATTTCCAGGATTGTTCTTTATTTCAAATTTATTGATTGTTCCTTTTTTGGGACTGATTTTGGGAATGGGCATTGGCATTATTCTATTATCCCTATTGGACATTGCTCCAACGCCATTGATTTCGCTCTACAATGAAATTATCGGGTTTATGAACCAAATAATAGGTTGGATAGCCCGGCAGGAGGCTTTTATTTTTAAATCCATTTCCTTCGATGACCTGCAATTGCTCCTCGGTTATCTTCTTATTGGTTCCCTGATTTATGGGTTCTCCAAAACGAACTTTAAACGTGTTATGCTCTTTTTGGGTCTTCTTCTGATGTTCCAAGTGTACACGGTGTATCAAGAATTTGAATCACGTGGAAAGAAGGAAACTATCATATTGCATCAAATAAAAAATTCGGTAGTGTTTGATAGAAATGGCAATAAACTGGATGTATTGGCTCAGGATACAACAGGTGCGAAAAGATGGGTAGATAGTTATGGCGTTCAAGAACGCATCGACCAAACGAAATACCTTCCCCTAAAAAACAGCTATATGTTGAAAGGGAGGCCCTTTCAAGTAATCGATAGTTCTGGAATTTATATGCCCAAGGATTCCCAAACCATATACCTACTTATGGAATCCCCTAAGATAAATCTGGAACGGTTCATTCGTGAAGCCAAACCACATGAAATCATTGCTGATGGTAGCAATTACCCAAGTTTTATTCAAAAATGGAAGCAAACGTGTCTAAAACATAATATCCCATTTCACTATACGGGTGAAATGGGATATTATGTCTTTGATTTTGAATAGGTTTAGTTTACATCCCCCATCCATTTTTTAATAAATGGACTAGCTGCCAAAAAGACTATTCCGGCACCCACGGAGACCCAAACAACATTCAAGAAAATATTAGGCATCTCAAGCACATTTTCAGGGTCAAAATTTCCACCGATGAGTCCGGCAATCAAATTACCCAATGCAGCACCAACAAACCAGATGCCCATCATTTGACCCAAATATTTGGCCGGGGACAACTTGCTCGTTGCACTCAGACCAACTGGACTAATGGTCAGTTCCCCAATGGAATGTAGAAAATACGTGAGTATCAATGCAAACATTCCTGCCTTGGTACCACTAGCGGCAACATTGGCGGCTTCTACCATAACCCAAAAACCGGCACCCAACATTACAAGGCCTATGGCAAATTTTAATGGCGTCCTTATATTAATGTTCTTAGCGGCCAATTTTACCCATAAGGCCCCAATTATGGGCGCGAAAATTATGATGAACGCCGAATTTACGGACTGCAACATACCTGCCGGCATTTCCCATCCTCCAATATACCTGTCGGTAAAATCCCTGGCAAACAAATTCAATGAAGAAGCGGCCTGTTCAAAACCAGACCAAAATATGGCTATCCCTACGAAAAGAATGAATATAACAGCAACCTGCTTTTTTTCCATGATGTTAAGTCCTCCATTAAACAAAATGTTTATGAAGTACCCCATGGTTATCAATACAATAATAAGGCCAAGAGCCTGGGCAATACCTGTAGCCGTAGTAACATCTATGTAGCCAAAGAACTGTAAAAGAAATAATGAAAGTAAAACAATTGCAATAATGAATATCGTTATTGAAGAATTGGAGGACGTTTTTTCTTCACCGGTACTTTTAACTTTAGGTTCTACCCCAATATCGGCGAGGTATTTTGGGGCATATACCTTAAAGGCAATCAATCCAAAAAGCATTCCAACCGCTGCGAGACCAAAGCCAAGATGCCAGTTATACTCCGCCAATAAAGGCACAAAAATTTGGCCCAAGAAGGATCCCAAATTTATTCCCATATAAAATATAGAAAAACCGGCATCCCTTTTCGCACCACTGTCCTTTGAATACAGCTCTCCAACCAACGTGCTAATATTCCCTTTCAACAATCCGGTACCCAACGCTACAAAGGCCAGACCGGTAAAAAATATTATTGGAGAACCTGGAATGGCAAGAATTAGATGACCGATCATGATCAGCACCCCTCCATAGAAAACTGCCTTTCTTTGACCGAATATATTATCGGCCAACCATCCACCGGGTAATGTCATCAAATACACAGAGGCAGTATAAAGACCGTAAACAGCTCCCGCCGTTTCTGTGGTCAAGCCCAAGCCTTCAAATGCCACGTCAGTAGTCATAAAAAGAATCAATATGGCACGCATGCCATAATAGCTGAAACGTTCCCACATTTCTGCGGTGAACAGTACGTACAATCCTTTTGGATGTTTAAAACTACCCTCGCTAGGTTTTGAAGTAATTTCCATAAATCTCTGTTTGGTTTATTGGTTGCTTATAAGTTTTCCTTTACAAAATTGGTCATTTTGTTGAATAGATGAATTCGGGTATTTCCACCGTAAATACCGTGGTTCTTATCCGGATAAATACCCCATTCAAACTGTTTGTTGGCCTGAACCAGCGCCTCCACCATTCTCATCGTGTTTTGTACATGTACGTTATCATCCCCTGAGCCATGGATCAACAAAAAATCCCCTTTCAGCAATTCAGGATAATTAAAGGGTGAGTTGTCATCATATCCGCTAGGATTCTCATCCGGTGTACGCATAAAGCGTTCTGTATAGATCGTATCATAGAATCGCCATGAGGTAACAGGTGCCACTGCGATGGCCATCTCAAAGGTATCGTTTCCTTTTAGCAGGGAGTTTGTGGCCATATGGCCTCCAAAGCTCCATCCCCAAATGCCCGTTCTGTTTTCATCAATGTAGGGTCTCTCACTTAACTTTTTGGCCGCAGCTATTTGATCTTCGGTTTCATACTTTACTAAATTCAAATACGTGCCCTTTTTAAAATCCCTTCCCTTATATCCCGTTCCCCTTCCGTCCACGCAGGCTACGATATAACCTTCAGCTACTAGGGTCTGATGCCAATAATCCCTGGCATTATACCATGTATTGCTGACACTTTGGGAACCCGGGCCGCTATATTGGTACATCAACATGGGATATTTTTTGGAAGCGTCAAAATCCTGGGGCTTTATGATGTACATATTTAAATCATTTCCATTGATATTGATGGTCGAAAACTCTCTTGGATTGATGATGTATCCTTCCAATTTCTTCAAAAGCCCTGTATTTTCTTTTATATCCTTAAGCTTCTTACCAGTTAAGGCCTTATGTAAGGTGTAGACAGGAGGCGTGGTCGCATTGGAGAAAGAATTTATGAAATAGCTGAAATCAGCACTGAAGGACGCACTATTGGTTCCATATGTCACTGCCAAATCCCTCTTATTTTTGCCACTGCTCTCCACACTATAAACCCCCCGATTTATTGAGCCATTTTCCGTAGATTGGTAATATACCTTATCCTCATTTTGGTCATATCCATAATAGCGGGTGACTTCCCAATTCCCTTTGGTGATTTGGTTCATCAATTCCCCATCGGAATTATAAAGATATATATGGTGCCAACCGTCCTTCTCGCTCGTCCAAATAAAACTATCGTCCGCCAAAAAGGTAAGATCGTCCGTAATATCCACGTAGGCATCATCTGTTTCCTGTAATAGCAGCCTTACCATTTTCGTATTGGCATTCACTTCATGCAATCGAACATCGTTTTGGTGCCTATTTATGGTCTGTACACTCAAATAATTGGGGTTGTTCATCCACTTGATACGTGGAATGTAATAAGGATTTCCCAAATCTACCTTGGAAATGGCACCGCTACCAACGTCCAACATATGAAGACTTACAATAGCATTGTCCTCCCCGGCCTTTGGGTATTTAAACACGTTTTGGGAAGGATATTTTTCCGTACCGTACATGTCCATGGAAAATTCCGGTACATTGGTTTCATCAAACCTTAAAAACGCTATTTTAGTACCATCACTGTTCCATTCGAAGGCCCTCACGAAAGCAAATTCTTCCTCGTAGACCCAATCCGTTATTCCATTGATAATTTCATTCTTTTTACCATCCATGGTCATCTGTTGGGTTTCGCCCGTGGGCAAATCCATGATATAAAGATTGTTCTCCTTTACATAGGCCACTTTGTTACCATTGGGAGACAAGGCGGGTTCCTGGATTTTTTCATCGCTAATCTTGATTAACTTCTTGGAAGCGAGATCAAACACATAAAAAACACCCAAGGTAGACCTCCTAAAAATTGATTCTACTTCAGTTGACAACATTACCTTGGACTCGTCGTTACTAAATTCATAGGAGGAAAAGTTCTCAACTCCCTCCAAGTTCGCCGAAGAAACTATGGTCTCCACCTTTTCCAAGGTCTTATAATCGTACTTGTCTATGGTGGATATTCCAGTATTTCGGTCAAAGTTTAAAACGGTGTATTGTTTCCCATTGTTCATGGAACGAAGCACATCAAGACCTTGGGTACTGAATGTTCCAGAATAAATTTCCTCTACGGTAACCTTTTTTTGTTGGGCAATAATCGCGGATTGAAAACTAATCAAGCAAAGTGCTAGAATGTATAATTTTCGCATGTAATGATGAAATTTGTTAAATTATCCAAGTTTACCACTAATTCTCTAAAAAACCTCGGATTACCCATAAAAAGACCCATTTTTTAACGATGCTTTCACGTTGGTTTAGATTATGTCCAATATCATTATCTTTACCCTTAAAACAACTATTTCAAGGACTTTTTTTGTCCGTAAAAGTGACAGACTTTACCCACGAAACCCTAGAAAATGAAGAAGCCTATTGCTGGTTTTTCCACGCTTTCCAAATCAGAAAAAATAGAATGGATTGCTACCAACTACACACAAAACCCCGTTCAATCCAAAAAAATTCTTGAAACGTATTGGAATGCCGATTCCAAGTTGCAACAGCTCCATGACGAATTCATAGAAAATACGATAAGTAATTTTTATATGCCGATGGGCATTGCCCCAAATTTCTTGATCAATGATAGATTATATGCCATTCCCATGGCCATTGAAGAGAGTTCCGTGGTTGCCGCAGCCAGTAAAGCAGCTAAGTTTTGGGGCAGTAGGGGCGGATTTAAAACCGAGGTCCTAGGGACCGAAAAAGTAGGACAGGTCCACTTCATTTTTAAAGGGAGTTATTCCAAACTGGAATCCTTTTTTACCAAAATAAAGTCGACATTGATATCCGATGCAAAGCATCTAACGGAAAGTATGGAAAAGCGTGGTGGCGGCATCTCCCAAATAGAATTACGGGACAAATCCAGTGACCTGCAAGATTACTACCAGCTTCACTGTACGTTTGAAACCCAAGATGCCATGGGAGCCAACTTCATCAATAGTTGTTTGGAGCAGTTTGCGGCAACCCTTAAAAACGAAGCCTTGAACTACTCCAGTTTTTCCGAGCAGGAGAAGCAGATTGAAGTTGTTATGAGCATTCTTTCCAACTATGTGCCCAATTGTCTGATAAAAGCTGAAGTCAGTTGCCCTATTGACCAACTGAACATCTCAAAAGAAATATCACCTAAGGATTTTGCGGAAAAAATGGTCAGGGCGGTAGAAATTGCCAAAGTGGAGCCCTACCGGGCGGTCACCCACAATAAAGGCATCATGAACGGGATAGATGCGGTTGTTTTGGCCACGGGCAATGATTTTAGGGCCATTGAGGCCGGGGCGCATGCCTATGCAGCAAAAAATGGGACTTATAGCAGTCTTACCCATGCCAAAATTGAAGGTGATATATTCCATTTCTGGATTGAGATTCCACTTGCACTTGGAACGGTTGGAGGACTAACGAAACTTCATCCTTTAGTAAAACTAAACCTTGAAATATTGCAAAAACCTTCGGCCAAGGATTTAATGCAGATTGTGGCCGTGGCCGGATTGGCACAGAATTTTGCGGCTGTCAGTTCACTGGTAACCACAGGCATCCAAAAGGGACACATGAAAATGCACCTAATGAATATCCTCAACCAACATGCCGCTACGGAACAAGAGAAAGCGACCCTCATTGAATACTTTAAGACCCATACGGTTACCCACAGGGGGGTCTTGAATGCCCTTGAAAACCTTCGAAAATAGATGGAGGAATTCTACAGTAACGGAAAATTGCTGCTCACGGGGGAATATGCCATTCTCGATGGGGCAAGAGGTCTTGCCCTGCCCACCAAATTCGGTCAATTTTTAACGGTAAAAAAATCAAATACAGGGCAAATCCATTGGCAAAGTTTAACCGAGAAAAACACACCATGGTTTACTACCGATATTGACCTGAAAGATTTCCTGATTCTAAATACCTCCGATATCATTTCCGCGCAGCGATTAGTTGAAATTTTCAAGGAAGCAAGGATATTAAATCCTGACTTTTTAAAAGCATACCAAGGGGTGTATGTAGATACCAAACTAACCTTTCCAAAAGATTGGGGTCTAGGGTCTTCCTCTACCCTCATCAATAATATAGCGCAGTGGGCCCAAATTGACCCTTATGAACTTTTGAAGGCCACGTTTGGCGGCAGCGGCTATGATATTGCCTGTGCCCAAAATGACTCTCCTATAGTATATCTTAAGATCGAAGACAAACCCGAAGTAAAAAAAGTGGATTTTGACCCCATTTTTAAAGACCGGCTTTTCTTTATCTACTTGAACAAAAAACAAAATAGCAGGGAGGCCATAGCAAAATATCGCAAGTTAGCTATAGATAAGGGAGCACTCATTAGCAAAGTAAACGACCTAACCGCTCAATTGATCGAGTCCAAGAACCTTGTGAGGTTTGAGACCTTGGTGAATCAACATGAAAATTTACTCTCGGAAGTATTAGATACACCTCCCATAAAGAAACAATTGTTCCCTGATTATCATGGCAGTATCAAAAGTCTAGGAGCCTGGGGCGGTGACTTTATATTGGCAACGGGAAGGCAAGAAGAAATGGACTACTTCAGTAAAAAGGGATATACCACTGTCATTCCCTATGCCAAAATAATCCTATAAAAAAGGCCCTCCGCTGGGAGAGCCTATTGTTAATTTTTTTGAAAAAGTTTTAGTAGAAAGTAGCTCTTTTGTCCTCAATTTCAGAAGATTCCTTAAGCGCGTTGTAAACATCGGTATTCACACTGTTGGCCGCATTGGTCTTCAAGGTGTTCGCATAGGTGGCATAGTTGTCCAATTTTGGCGCTTCCGTTCTTTTGGTCACTTCGATTTTAAAAACACCGGTATTTCCTTCCAATAGGCCTGAAGTTTCACCTTCCTTCATCCCATATGCCGTACCCACCACAATTGGTTCGCTTCCTGCACCTGGAATGGTAGGGGATTTTACGGTTAAGGCACTAGCCGTAGAAAGCGTCGTGTTATTATCCGAAGCAATAGCATCCATTGCTTTTCCTTGATTTGCAGCAATAATCTGCGCCGCCTTTCTTTCCTTTCTAATGATCGGTAATACTGTTGCCGATGCATCTTCAGCGCTCATAAGCCCTTCCCTATAGATTCCGGTCAATTGCACTACGGCATAGCCATCGTTTATGTTAAAACGCTTAATATCGCCAACCTCTGTATCCTCGTTGAATGCCCATTGAACTATTACTCGCTGTGCTCCAAGCCCTGGAAGGTTTTCGTCCAATTGTTTTATTTTATTGACCGGCCTAACCAAATACTCGCTTTTTTGGGCGATTTCAGTATAGGAACCTTCATCCTCAATGGTCTCCATTTCAAATTTTGTAGCATCCGTAAAAAGCTTGTTGATTGTTTCTTCGGAAGCAACGATTTCCCTGGACAAGGTAGCTATTTGTACCAAATCTTCCTTGTCATCTACTTTAATGACGTGAAAACCAAAATCGGTCTCGACCATCCCAATCGTTCCAATGTCGTTGCCAAAGGCAAAATCATTGAAAGCGGGAACCATGGTGCCTTGTTGGAAATATCCTAGATCCCCACCATTTGGTGCAGATGGACCATCAGAATTATCCCTGGCCAATTCAGAAAATACCACACCTGATTTCTTCGCTTCCGCCAATAATCTGCTTGCTTCCTTTTCTGCTTCTTCCTTCGTTCTAGTTACCTCTGGATTGGCCCTGGTGGCACCTTCATAGGCAATCAATATATGACTTGCCTTTACGGAGCCATTTGGCCTTCTTCCCATCATTTTGGAAACTTTATAAGAACCTGCATCTTTATAAGGACCGAAAATTTCACCTACGTTCAAGGTCATTAAAGTATCTGCAACACTAGAGGGAAGGTTCTTTTTGGCCTTATAAATAGTATCGAACTTAACATCGGAATGTCTATCAAGAAAAGCTTCCATATCCTCTGTGTTCCTAAAGCCGGCTATGGTGTCATTTCTATCGGTCTGTGAATTGTATTCAACGGTATCATCCAACAATTTGGTTATTTCCTCCTTTATGGCCATATCATCCGCCTCAGAGGGCTTCTCGCTAAAATAGACGAACTGGATATCACGTGCAGGATCCTGTTTAAAATCTTCCTTGTGTTTGTTGACATAGTCAGAAATCTCACTTTTGGTAACGGTTATGGTACTATCCGGAATTGAAGCATAGGGTACCCTTACATACTTAATATCCATTTTCTCATTGGCCAGTTTATAATCAAACTCACCTTCTTTCAATGTAGCTCCCACTCCGGCCTTGATCAAATCAAAATAGGTCTGTTCCTTGGCCATTTGAACTATTTCATTTTCGGTCTGCAACCAAAAATCATACTGTGCAGGATTGTTGTTCTTCCAATCCAAAACCGTGGACCGAAACCTATTTGGGTCGAACACCCCATTTTCATTTTGAAATTCAGGGTTCTGGGCATAACCCGTCGTTCTTAGAAAATCGACAATTTGATCTTGCTCTATACCGATGCCCAAATTCTCAAATTGCTCTTCCAAGATACTTCTTCTAACTTCTTGGTCCCAAACTTGGTTCATAGTCTGCATGGAAGAAACAGTAGGTCCCATCCTTTGCGCGGCGGTCTCTACCCTCTGCCTGAACTCATCGATGGAAATTTCCTTGCCATTAATTTCTGCTACGGAAGATCCCACTTTGCCCCCAGCTCCAAAATTGCTACTTGTAAATACCCCTGAAATCACAAAGGCAAAAAGTGCCAGACCAATAATCAGTATTAATACCGTGGTCCGCTTTCTAATATTTTCTAAAACTGCCATCTTATCGAATCAAAAAATTAAAATCAGTTGGCGAAATTACCATTTTTAATTGAAATAATAAAAACTATAATGGTGGGTAAAATGCGGTAGGGCGGGTAATCCATAATTTGATAGGGTCTATACTCTGCCCATCCCAAAATTCAATCAATCATCCTTCAAAACTTCAAGGGAAACCAAGTCTATTTTGGTGTTGGAGACCTCAATTACGGTAAACTTGTAGTTTTGAACTACAATTTCTGCGTCCCTTTCCGGAATTTTCCCTATTTGATGGACCAAAAGTCCGCCCAACGTTTCGAATTCGTCCCCAATGGGCAGTTCCAATTTATAGTTTTCGTTGACATAATCAACCTCCAATCGTGCAGAAAACAAAAAGTTCCGTTCATCTATTTGTTCTTCCCTAAGATCGGTAGTATCATGTTCATCCTCAATTTCACCAAAAAGCTCCTCTACAATATCCTCTACCGTCATCAAACCGGAAGTTCCGCCATATTCGTCCAAAACCACGGCCATACTCTTTCGCTTTTTGATAAGGACATTTAGAATATCCTGAATAAGCATGGTTTCCGGAACGAACTCTACAGGCAGGAGTATACTTTTGATCGTTTTTGGTTTTTTAAAAAGTTCATAAGAATGAACATAACCAATTACATTATCAATGGTATCCTTAAATACAAGAATTTTGGAATATCCCGTCTCCGTGAACAACTTGGCCAAATTTTTAGGTGTTTCATGAATTTCCACGGCGGTAATTTCCGTCCTTGGAACCATAACCTCACGGGCCTTGACCTCAGCAAACTCAAGGGCATTCTGAAAAATCTGGATTTCAGAATCCACCTCGTCTTCTGCCTCTACGGTTTCCATTTGCTCTGTGATATAATCGCCCAATTCCAATTTGGTAAAGGCCAGTTGCACCTCGTCCCCAGATGTGCGAAAAATATATTTTAGAATAAGGTCAGAAATATAAATGACAAAATCAGAAACGATACTAAATATCAAATAAAATATATAGGCAGGTATGGCCAACATTTTCAAAAGACTGTTGGCATAAATTTGGAACAAAACCTTGGGCAGGAACTCTGCTGTGATGAGTATTACCAAGGTAGAAATAATGGTTTGGGACAACAGGCTAAAATCCGTTAAAAAAATCCTGAGAACCTTATTTTGAGTATTCATGCCCAAAAACCAATTCATGAGCACCTCTCCCATAAAAAGTCCATACACGACCAAGGCAATGTTATTGCCAATGAGCATTGTGGCTATAAATTTGGAAGGCCTTTTTGTAAGGCGGGTAAGCACTTTTGCAAGAAAACCGGCCTGTTTCTTCTCAATTTCAATATGAATCTTGTTCGCGGAAACGAAAGCGATTTCCATTCCTGAGAAAAAAGCGGAAAATACCAAGGAAAGTACAATAATTACAATACTACTATCCACCGCTACTTATTATTATCCTTAGCGCGTTGTTCAAACTTTTTGCGGTAGTTTCTTCGGAAAAAGAACATTCCAATGGATATTACCGCGAAAAAAATAAAAAGATAGGCCATGCTGCGATCGGTATTCCAATCCGTGAAAATCCTATAGATCGAAAAGGCAGCCACGATTATATACAAATACTCCGTATATCTTAAAATTTTAATCATCTTTATCTTCTTTAATCAACATTAGACCAAAGGTTTTATGTGCGTTCAAAAAGGTAAGGTCCTTCTTTATATCCATTCCCTCACCGTCCATAACCGTTCCATCCTCCGGGTTTGTAAACTTAAACTTTTCTTGGGTAAATGCCCACTCATTTTGCTGATCGTAATACAACTGTGGAGCTTCCAATTTTTTACCATCCTGTCCCTTGATTATCACATTACCTTGAAGGTCGATTATAGCCGTTGCCGTATAGTAAATTCCGTAATCTGCCTCAATGGTCGTTCTTTCATTCCGTTCATTAAAAATTTCAACCAATAGCCCTTCTGGAAAGGTCTGATGGGGGAATGCCAAATTCTCAAAATCATTTCGCAACGGCCCCGATATAACGGCCAATACCTTAGAAGCACCTGTATCCTCCGCACTTAGGTTCTCTTGCATCTCTGTGTAAGTTAGGACGAAATTTTCAGCGACTCCCTGTGGGAAAACCTCTTTTTTGGCTTCTTCCCCTACCCGTTTGTAATTATCCTTACATGAAAAAAAAAGCATTGCCATGGAAACCATGGCAATGCCCTTAAAAATATCTACAGCATGTAGTGTCATTCTTATAATGATGGTACCTTAACGCTTCCACCTACCCAACAAGAGAAGGAAACTGTTTGTCCCGCCATGCTGGAACTAAAAATCATTTCCTTGGTCGGGGCCTTTGCATCATAACTTGCCGCAGCTTGACTGGCCCTTCCACTTAAAGCAGGGTCTACCCTACCTGCTTTTCTGGCCATATCAGCAGCTTTCCAATAAATTGCACGCTTCTCAAAAGGAGTGCTTCCACATTCATTGGCACTACCGGCATATAAACTCGCAATCAACAAATAGGCCTTACCGTTCGCCGGATTGGCATCAATAGCCTTTTGTGCATAACTTCTTGCTGTGGATCTACTAGATCTTGTATAGCTGGTCGCAATCTTGTATGCGATGTTCGATTTCTTCTTGGAATCTGTTTCCAACTCCAATGCTTTGTTGTAATCCGCAACCGCACCACTGGTGTCTCCGCTGGATTTCTTTAGGGAACCTAAGTAAACATAGGTATCCGCAGAGGGGTCAAGTTGTGCTTGTACCTCGACCAACTTTTTGAACATTGGGTCTTCGGTACATTCTTTACTGTACATTCTACCTACGGCGGCCTTCACCCATTTTACATCACCTTTCTTTTCCTCAAAACTTTTTTCGTACAATGGAATCAGATTCTCACAATCTGCCAACTTACCTAATTTGGAATCTATACTACCGGCAATTTTACCGTAATTTTCAGAATACGAATTGTACACCTTTAGCGATCTTTTCTCTTTAGAGGTCAAAGTACCTGCTTCTTCCTTGGGAAGTAATTTGGCAATATTATCCGTTAACTTATCATTTTCTTCGTCGATTTTTGCCGTTACCTCATCGTAAACATCAAAAACTTCCTGTAATTCCTTTTTCCCTGCATCGTGCAAGTCTACCAAGCTTGAGAAACAAAGGTATAAAGCCTTTGGATTGGTGAAATTGTCCCTATCCTTGGTAAAGGCTTCTGATAACATTGCATACATTTCAGAATCATCGGCCATTTTGTTATCATACTTAACCATAGCTTTGTCCACCATGGTTTCCCCTTTACTGGTTTTGGAAGAGAAATGAACCAACTTATTATCGTATAGCCCTAAAAGCTCATTGATATAGCCTTCTTTCTCCGCTCCTGAAGATTTTTCTATTTTATCATTCAGAATACGCTCTCCATATACATAGATGGCATTATTCAATTGAGGACAGGCCTCGTATGTCTTTTTCCAAGGCTCGTAGGCCGCTTCATAGTTTTTTACCTTTGCATGCTCTGAAAATATGGACAAGTTCGTCATACATTCAGGATTTTGCGCCTGTGCATTACTTACTCCCATCATCCCAAGGAACATAATTGCCGTGAAGTAAAGTTTAGTTTTCATCTTTCTAATTTTAAAAGTGGTTAATGTACTAAAAATATATCAATTAATCTTTCGTTTTTGAAACCATCGATCGTTTAAGGATAGGCCTATATTGACCTTAAAGTAACTCTCCTCTATCAAATCTGCCCTAGTGGTTCCCCTTCTTCCCAGTTCAAAGCCAACATTAAGATTGGAAAAACTTCGTCCTAGTGGTAACCCTAAACCAAAAGTTATGCCAAAATTATTTATGTCCACGTCATTGACCACCATTCCGGTCCTATCCAAACGCACCCCAGCCCTATACGTAATCCTTTTAAGATAGCTATCGAACGACCTCGCATCGGGCGTAAGGAAACCTCCCAAAGCTATTGAACTGGCATCGTTGTATTGTATGTTGGTTGTCCCCAAAAAAGGATTTTCAAAGGCGCTCAATCCTTGAAAGCTGTATTCCGCACCCAAAAACCATTTGAAATCCTTACCATAACCCACTCCCAATGTTGTAGTAGTAGGTATTTTAAATTCTGTATTCCTCAGGTTATTGGCATCCAAATTAATAGCTATATTTTCTATGTTGCCTCCGTTGGCCACTGAAAATGAACCTATGTTCCGATTGTTCCTTGAAACAAGATTTCCTTGGGTATTTACACGCACAGAGGTATGTAAGGTATGATCTTCCTTGATCTGTGGGGTATACAAGAGCGCGTAATTGAAATCAAACCCATTTATTTGCGAAGATCTTCTATCAAAGGTGCCAAACTGAACATCCTCTATTTGTTGGAGCCTTTCATTGGACAAGGTTCCATAGTTGTAATTTATGGTCACACCTAAACTTAGGTCCTTGATTATTTGATATCCAATGGAATAATATACCCTGGTCAGATCGCCTTCGCCACTAAAGATATTGGTCAAGGCCTGGCCATTGTTAGCACCTTCATCCACAAAATTATAGCCTACGGAAGAATAGGGCATAATCCCAAAGCCCATTCCAAGCCCTTTACCCAAACTGAAACCCAAGGATAAATAATCCAAAGTGGTCAAGGAGCTACTTTGCTCTTCGGTAAAACTTTTAAGACGTACCTGTTTGTTTGAAATGCCCGCCGTATAAACAACTAAGCCTACTTTGTCCATGACGTCGAGTCCAAGTTCACCATAGGCCGCCGGGTTTTGTAAGTTCAGGTGAATGCTATCCGCATACACTCCTATATGACCCATCATTTGGTTTTCAACCGTTGCCGAAGTCCTTAAGTCACCAATACCGAAAAACGAATAGGGAGAAACAGTACCATTTTGAGCGTACATGCTCGCTGAGGCTATGCACACTATTGCAATTACAATTTTCTTGATCATTTAGTGCTTGTTGTATTCCAGCAAATAATTAAGTCCCTTTAGTAGGAATTTGGAATCCGCAAAGATGGTATTTTTTAGTCTTTTAGACAAAAAATGAGTATCACCCCCTGTTAAAATAACTGTTAAATGTTTAAATCGGGTTGCATATTGATCAATAATTCCATCCAATTCGGCACAGACGCCGTTGACGACTCCGCTGTGCATACTGCTATTCGTGGTATTCCCGATCAAGTCCAAGGGTGCCTCTACTTGCAGAAGTGGCAGGGCCGAAGTCTGTTGGTGCATGGCCCTGTATCGCATTTCCAACCCCGGTGAGATGGCCCCACCAATATACTCGCCAAAATCGTTCACCATATCATAGGTGATACAGGTACCGGCATCGATGACCAAGGTATTACTACGGGGTGCATGATAAAATGCCCCCGTAGCCAAGGCGATTCTATCTATACCCAAGGTCTGGGGCGTTGCATAACTGTTTTTGAACGGTACTTTGGACTGGTGGGACAGCACATGTACCTTGCAGAACAAGGTCAGAACGTTCCAGTATTTTTTGTCCATAGCGCCTACCGATGCATAAATCGCCCTTTCAATACCAGGATACCCCTTAAATAGTTTTTTGACCCTAGTGGTAAATTCCCCTAACTTAAAGCGCTCATCAAAAACAAGGGTGCTATTGTCGAAAACAGCAAATTTTACAAAGGTATTTCCAATATCAACGACTAAATTCATGCTGTAAAGTTATAAAACGGAATGGCTTTATGAATAAAAACACGCATGGAACTACCTTAATTTGGGCACTAGCCATAAATACGCCATGGCCGATAAAAAAACCACAAAAAACCAAATCGAAGGGATTCTTTGCGGTAAAAATTTATCTTGGTAACTAGAAACGGCGGAATTGAAGAATCTTTTGTTCAGTTTTAAGGTGTTTTGGTTTGTCAAAGCATTCCACCTTCCTTCATCCATTACATAAAAATTTTGGGTATGAATACTATCCCATTGGGGCACTAATTGATGCCAACCCTTATTTTTAGGATAGACCGTACCCTGCCATTCCTCAAAAACAACAGGATTTTTTATAAGCGGTACCTGATATTGATTTCCAAAACCTACATTGGGATTCACTTCCGAAGTAAACAAGCAAAATTCATAAGGTACGTTGACAAAGGCCCAATTGAAATCCGAACGAAACATGGTCATTTTCCTGGACAGTTTTCGAACTCCATTGATCATGCTTGTCCATATTTCTTTGTATTCCGAATGCTTCCCGTCCAAGACCAATTGGTACGTATTTTTTAAGGTAGTGGTTCCAATACGACCATGCCCAATTTGTTTGGAATATCCATAATTCCCAAAGCGCATTGCTGTTAGTCCGGTGGTGGTAAAGTCTACTTGATATTTCTCCAAAAGAGGTTTTGTTCCCGCTTCAATTTTAAGGGTGTTTTCTTCAACGGGAAGCACGTCAAAATCCCCTACACCATTTTTAGTCTGAAACCGATTTCCAGTTTGTTGCACAAAAAGCCCCAATCCTTCCGTGTTTACGGCTTCTGACAACACTGCTTGTTCCGTTTTGGAAAGATTATTCAGGGATCGATCGTCAAAAACGATCAAATCAATGGATGCTATATTATCCCTGTTCAGGGAATAGATGGGCAACCTATCCGAATTAAAATATTCAAACTTGTACTTCTGTTTGGTAAGTTTTGTTTTTACGATTACCCGATGCCCTTCCAGGGACAAAAAATTCTTCAGATACTTGGTTTCAAAGGATGGAAACTCATTGATAATCAAAATATTTAAAGGTGTGTTGCCATCTACATATACGGGCAATGGATTTGTCTTGATGGTATCAGCAGGATTGTTCGACTGTACATGGTATAAAAACTTTCCGCGTGCCTTCAGGTTTGTTTTCAATTGAAATCGTTGGTTTCCTGTACCCGATACCATTACGGAATCCAATGCATCGCCCCCGGGCCCCTTTAGAATCAATTTCGTTTGCGGATCTTGATTTTTATAAATCCCTTCAACCATTAAATCATCCCCCACCTGAGCCCTCTGATTATAGTTTAGTCTAACAATTCCTTCGGAAACTTCTGAGGGGATAAAGGAAATGTGGCCCCTTGTAAATTGCCATAAATCATACTCCCTGACCCCATGACCTAAAATGAATACATGGTCCATGGAATCCAATGTTGGTGAAAGGTCCATTCCCGGTCTATAATCCAAAACGGAAATCCTACGGTTGGTTCTTTTTATACTGTCCAAGGTCTCCTTTTGATACCCTTTGGTCAACAAGATGGCCTCGCCCCTGGCTTTTTGCAGGAAGGTAGGTCTCAAAAACAACAGTGATAAACACAGAACAGCCACAAAACCAACGAAACCGTTCAAATAGAAACGCGTTTCCGCCCTTCCGTTCCAGGTCTTCCAAACAAATATGCCCCAAAGTAATAGAGCCGTTAATACCACGACCGTGAACCATTCGCTATTCTCAAAAGACAAGTTACTCCACATTCAACACTTCTATAAAAAGATTGTTCAATTGATTATCAAAACGCCCATCCTTGTGTGGCAATCTTTGCCTTTTAGGCAGGGCCTGATACAAGCCTTTTAGGGTACTTTTCAATTGCTGTTCAGTACTGTTTTCGGATTGGGACAACCATTTGACCATTTGCAGGGTCTCCAAATACGTGCCCGGTTCCTCAATGGCCTTCCTCGCCAGTTCGTTTCCAGCTTTGTTGAACAATTCCTTATCTGCTTTTTTAATCCTCAAATCCGTATCCAACAAAACTTCTAGGCGTGCCACCGCGTTTCGTATGCCTTCGTAAAGGTCTTCCATTTCCAGGGTTTCGTCCTTGGTGAAATTCCCTATTTCCTTTAGGTCACCTGTCAAGCGTTTGTCCTCTTTTATAGGAGGCGGGTCAAACCCGATTCTATGCACGTAAATACGCGCGCTGTTCTTTATTTCCTGTATAAGCTTGAGGGCTTTGTACTGATAGGTCAGGGATTTTTCCGGCTGAAAAAGTCGCAAATATAGTTCGGCATCCCACATTTCTGCCATGGCCTGCTTTAATTTGCTCTTTAAGGACTGGGCGAACAGGGTAGATGCCTCAGGGTCCTCATGATTGTGCACATAGGCTTCCAAGGGGTTTTCTTGGTCGCCTTCATCGGCATGAACTTCATGATCGTGTTCCTCGGCAACTAGGTTGTGCTCATTGGACCCATCATGGTCATGGGTGTACTCCGCTAAGGGATCTTCTGCCGTCACGGTTTCTACTTCAGTAACCACGGGACCTCCCTCACTTTCGTCGCCCATAAACTCACCATATTTTATGCGCAAGGCCTTTTGGTCAAAACCCAATTCGTTGCTCCTAAAGTTGAATTCCTTTTTTTCAATGGTGGGTTTATCCGCAATCAATTTTTCCGTATCGATGATCAATTGACGTTGGCTCCTGAAATAATCGGGCATTAAATCGGCACCCAAGGTGCCTTCTATGGCAAATTGATCTGTCACGGTATCCTTTATGACAGAAAAAAAAGTTTCCGTTCTAGAAATATTGGGTCTGGGTCGTTTGTTGTCAGTCGCTTCCACATAGAAGTAAAGCTCATCCCCAGGTTCCATTTTAAGCCCCCTTAAATTCAGGATCTTGGAAAAGTCCTGATTTTTAGTCCCAGGAATCAACTTGGTATAAAATCCCAACCGTTCCTCCCTAAATTTGACGGACTCACCGCTGCCCTTGCTCACCGTGGCAACGATGGCGACATCGGTCAAGCCAAAATCATCCTTCAAACTTGTGGTGAATGCGAGTTTTTGGGGACCTTCGAATTCGAAGGAACTGAACTGGGGCAGACCTTCGATTTCAATTATCGGAGGTTCATCCTTGTAGGTCTCCATGGCAAATAAATCGGATAGATAGACCTTGTCAAGGGCATCCTCAAATTGGATGGCATAAAAATTGGCATAATCGACCACCATGGTTTTTGAATAGGAATTATTTCTAAAATCCATGCGGAGCGAATCTTCACCGATCTGTAGTTGTACCCCTTTCAAAGGCTGGTCAAAGGCGATGTTCCAAGATACCCTGGAGCCCTCCAGGACACGCAAGTTCATTTGGGTCGTAAATTCATCGGGCATTTGGGTGTAGTTTGGATAGGCAATGCGAATTTCTTGTTTGCTGATTTTTGGTGGTGTCATTTCATTATTGACAGCATCCAATCTCTTAAAATTCACCACATCGGCCTCTGGTATCTGTGTCGCTGAATGACCTATCTGAAAAACACCCGAAACATGGAGCAACCAAGCCCCCAAAACAGCGATCAGTGATAGTCCGGTTATAGGCAGGAGGGAATGTTTGAAGCGGATCTCCCCTTGGTGCCTTTTAAGGGTTTCGCCGGCCCGTATCCGTTGAATTTTGGACAAGAGGGGCGATTCGCTTTCATTTGCCAATATCAGTGCCGTACTATGTTCCATAGGCGCAATGGTTTCATCTACACGGGAACAGATATGCTCCAGGGTGTATTTCCAAGGTTTTACATAGAGCATCGCAACCAAAAGCACCCCTACGAAACAGGCCATTGCCACCATTGCATTTGAAAAGAGAAAATACGTGGACATACCGGCGGCCAAGCCCGTTACGAGCACCTCGGCACCCCTGATCAACCGCCATGTGTTCAATGCCCTCCGTAATATTTCCTTAGGCTCCCTCATTGCTTCCTTAGTTTAGCAAGTATTCTCTCCATTACCAATACCAGAACAATGGACAACCAGATATAAGGGGAAATATCCATGTTTTTGGAGCGTGGTTGTCCAATCTCTTCATTGGAAAAATTAGTGGCCATTGCAGCCTCCGGCACTACACGCCCATCCCAAGCGTTCATTTTTTGCGATACCGTATCATTTGGTAGCAGTATACTTGCCAAGGCATTGGTCAGATTGCCTTCCAGGCTATTCTGTATGTTCAATTTTCTTGTAAGGTGGTACCTGTTTTTGAACTCCGTTTTTTCCAATAATGAACTGGCCAAGGAATCTTCTACCATTGCTATCGTGGGCTGTTTTATACTGGGCACTTTATCGCTCCGCAACCAAATCAATAGGTCCAATGATTCTTGTTCCTCAAACTCCACCGCGCTTTCCAGTTTTTGCTGACGGATCGCTTGCATACCGTATTGCCCAATGGCCTTTAAGGAGGCCGAAAAATAGTGCATCTCCCGCATATGCGCCTCGTCATAGGCTATGAGCACGTCAAGGGTGTCATTCTTTAGGGCTGGAATTTTAAAGGTTCTACCCGATTCCATCAACCCAAGGCTATCCCCGTCCATGAAAACTATCCGGCTATCCGTATTGGCCAAGGTCTCTATTTTCAAATCTGTCAAAAGGGAACTACTCGTGACATGATACCATTGAACGGAATCCCCAACGTTCCTGGCCGCTATAGTTTCGTCAATCCTATGTTCATTTTCTACAACGACCCAACGAACCTTCTGGGCCAACAAGGGTCTGGCGCCTTGTATGCCTTTAACAAGTCCTTTTGTAAAGACCACAAAACTATCGGAAGGAACTTCGTGTAACTTCTGGGCAAGTTGCCAATAATGAACCGTTTCCTGTGGGTTCACCTCAACCCCAAATTCTGGAAAACCTTGGGAAAACCATTTCATATTGTTTTGGGGAAGGGAATCCAAAAAGGACATAAACCCTGCTTCATCTGCCAATGCAGGTTCAATGAAATAGGAAATTGGTGCTTTTGGGGTATTTATTTTCCATTGAGGTTCTGCCATGGATAAAATTACCAGACCCAATAAAAGCATTCTCAAAAGGAGTAATAACAACTCATTGAGTTTTATTTTTCTGGATTGCTTGGTATCGAACTCTTTAAGAAATTTGACACTTCCCACTTTTATGGTCCTTATGTCCCCCCTGTTCAACAGGTGTATAACCAACGGAATTGCCAAGGAAAAAAGGGCCCAAAGATATGTAGGTTGTAGGAACGTCATTTATTTCAATGCGATTCTTTTCTTTAAAAATAATTGGAGTGCCTGGGATATTGGACTGTTCAAGCTGAACAATTCATAACTGATATTGCGGGAAAGGAATTCGTTCTTAATTCCCGATAAATTTGCTTCCAAGGATTTTAGATAGGCATCTTTCGCACTATTAGCATCAACCTTCACCTTTTTTCCAGTTTCCAAATCCTCAAAAACCAATGCCCCGGCATACTGGAATTCCAGTTCGTTTTCACCAAGTATTTGCAATACCACCACTTCGTTTCTGGAAGTCTTCAGGTTTTGGATCCAATGGGTCAATTCGGTACCCGATTCATGCATGTCAGTGATGACGAACAATAATTCCTTTTGGGTTCTTTGATGGACTTTTTCAAGATCTTCCAGATTTTCGGGCCACGCTCCTCCCACCTTCATTTCGATCAATTCATATAAAATCCGATTATAATGTTTTTTGTGCGCTGCCGGATAGACACTCCGTAATCCTGAATTGTTAAGCGCATAAAGCCCCACCATGTCGCCTTGGTTATGGGAAAGATAGGCCAGCGATGCGACGAGGACCCGTACAAAATCGATTTTCCTAAGGCCCGCTTCCTCGTGCAGCATGGAGGCGCTGGTATCTACAATGAACTTTACGTTGACCTGGGTGTCAATATCGGCCTCTTTTATATAATAGCGTCCAGACCAGGCCAACATTTTCCAGTCCAAAAGGCGCATATCGTCCCCCGGTTGATACCCGCGATACTGGCTAAATTCCTGGCCAGGGCCTACCCGCCTACTCTGATGGGAACCCGACATAAAACCATCAACAATGACCCTTGCGATCAACGCCAAGCCAGATACACTGTTGATTATTTGCGGTTGAAAAAGTTCCCTGTAGTCCGTATTCAAAGAGAAGCTATTTGAGGTTTAATTTAGTTTGTTCCAATAATTCTTGGGTGACCTTGTCTGAATCTATGCCTTCGGCCTCTGCCCTAAAGTTCACGATGACCCTATGTCTCAATACCGGGAAGGCAACATGTTTTAGGTCCTGTATGGTAACCGAAAAGCGGCCCTCCTGCAAGGCCCTGGCCTTGGCTGTCAAGATCATTGCCTGGCCGGCCCTTGGACCTGCGCCCCAACCTACCCATTTTTTTACAAATTCGGAATTGGAAGTTTCCGGACGGGTGGCGCGCACCAGATGGCTCACATATCCAATAAGGTCATCGCTTATGTGAACTTCGCGTACCAATTCCTGTAAGCGGATAATTTCCGGTCCGCTGATGACTTTTTCCACCTTTGGGCGATGGGTCCCAGTGGTGTTTTTCAAGATGGTTTCTTCTTCCTTGGCAGATGGGTACCCAATTTTGATGTAAAAAAGAAAGCGGTCCTGTTGTGCTTCCGGAAGCGGGAACGTACCCGATTGTTCAATTGGATTCTGGGTCGCCAGAATAAAAAAGGGTCAGTCCATTTCATAGGTCTTCCCGGAGTACGTCACTTCAAATTCCTGCATGGCCTCCAACAAAGCGGCCTGTGTTTTTGGAGGGGTCCGGTTTATTTCATCCGCCAGGATAATATTCGCAAATATGGGGCCCTTGTTGAATTTAAAGAACTTGTTTCCGGTAGTATGGTCTTCCTCCAATATTTCAGTACCCACAATATCAGAAGGCATAAGGTCCGGCGTAAACTGAATTCTATTAAACTTTAAGTCGATTGCCTGGGAAATTGTTTTGATCAAGAGGGTCTTGGCCAGTCCGGGTACGCCTTCCAATAGGGCATGCCCTCCCGCCAAAAAAGTGATCAGCATATTCTCTATGGTTTCCTCTTGCCCCACAATGACCTTTCCTATTTCCTTTTTAAGCAACGGTAGTTTATCCGTCAATTTCTTTATTTCCTGTTCCGCCGCCATTAAATTTTTATCCATGTACTTTTCTTAAGATGTTAGTGCATACATTACAATGTTGACCCCAAAGCGCGTGTTATCGTTTTTGTACCACCGTTTATTTCTAAAATCATAATCCCATTCACAGCCATAATCCTTATTGCTATACAAGACGCCTATTCTTCCATTGACCTCGATCGCCTTTAGGTATTCATGTACCAAATCGTCTCCCCAACCGTTCAATTCTTGGGAAGTGGTGGGAGGCCCATCCTCAAAATCAAAAAAGATGGTGTACAGTTCATGATCGTTGGGAAGTTTCACCAAAGCATCGTTACCGAACAGCTCCCCCATTTGCCGCTCAAAGGATTTTGCAAAAAGCCCATCGATGTCGTGGTTACAATCGTCCACAAAAACAAATCCGCCATTATCAATATACTTTTTAAAGTTTTCCCCTTCCTTTTTTGAGAACTGCACCAATTTATGGCCCGATAGATAACAAAAGGGACATTTGAAAATATCATCACTGGCCAAGGGAACTATATTCTCTACGGTATTCACCTGCAGGGTCGTATACTCGACCAAGGAATTGAGCAGGTTGGAGGGCATTCGTTGGTCCACGTCCCAATCGCCGGATTCATATTGTAGTCGGGTAAAGAAAAAATCGTTGCTCAACTTTGGTTCCACTTTTAAAAAACTACCTCAAGGTTCATTCCAATACTCGCAAAAAGAAAAAACTGGCTGCCTTCTAATAAAATAAGGCAACCAGCTTTTTAACTTGTAAGCTTTATACGGCATCTGACAAGCTCGTAAAGGTAAAGTCCCTGATTTTCATGTAGGGAATCAAATTACCATTGATACGGACCTGCTCTCCCAAGGTTTCCAAATTGTTCAACATAATGATCGGACTTTCATTAAAGCGAAAGTTCTTCACCGGATACTTTATTTGACCGTTTTCAATATAGAACGTTCCATCCCTGGTAAGTCCGGTATACAATAAAGTTTGGGGGTCTACGGTACGGATGTACCACAAACGGGTAACCAAAATGCCTTTCTTGGTACTTTTAATCAAATCCTCCAAGGAAGCATCGCCCCCGCCCATAATAATGTTATTGGGGAACGGTACTGGTTCCACACCCTGTTCCTTGGCCCAAAAACGATCATAGGCCAAATTTTTGACCACACCGTTTTCAATCCATACTGTTTTTCTCAATGCTTGCCCATCACCGCTCCATGTACTTGTAGGAACTTCGGGGTGCAACGGATCGGACCAAAGACTTACTCTCTCGTCCACGATCTTCTCGCCCAATTTTGTCCCGCCACCTTCCTTGGACATGAAACTTCGGCCTTCATCCGCTGTACGGGCATTTAGGGATCGGGCCATATTGCTGATCAGGTCCTCTGCCGCGGCAGGTTCCAAGATAACCGTGTATTTTCCAGGTTCTATAGCCTTTGCTTCCCTCGACAAGACCGCCTTGTCGATAGCTACCTTGGATGCTTCGGACGCATCGAACTTTCCAATATCGTTATAATCCCTGGATACCCATCCGGAGCCAGTTCCGTCATTGGTACGCATGGTGACCGTAAAATCAACATTGGACGATTTGTTGTAGGCAAAAAGCCCCTTGGAATTCAGCATGGCGTTAAAACCATAGGAATCGTCCAAAAATCCGGCAGCGGTAACATCCTTTGCAGCCGCGGGTTCAATACTGTCATTTGCTACCGATGCCCTGTATTCTGGGGTGATGTTTGCCGTTGCTTCCACAAAATTTATGGCCTTGTCGTACGTTTGTTGCTCCAAGGGCTCCATAAACTCAGGATTCTCGGGGGAAAGTTTTGCCAATTCCTCAGCTCTTTTCACCACCTTTTCCAAGGAGGCATCATCAAACTCATCGATGGTCGCCGTTCCAGATTGCTTACCAAAACTGGATTGCACCACTAGCGATTGATTGGATCTATGACCTGCGGTGGAAACCGTATTCCTGGCGTAGCGGATATTACCGCTCTCCTCTCCACTTAAATTTATTTCACATGTATCGGCCGTGGAAAAGCTTAACGCTTTTTCCATTATTTTTTTAGCCTCTTCTTCTGTATATATTGCCATTTTCGAAATTTTGTATTAGGTCTGGTTTAAATGGTACGACCTGTGTTGATTACATTGATATCGTCAAACCTTGTAGTAGAACTACCATGGGATACGGCACTCACCTGTGAAGGTTGCCCTTTTCCATCAAAGAAGGAACCGAACATACGGTAATCCCCCTCATCACAAATCTTGGAACAGGAATTCCAAAATTCCTGGGTATTGGATTGATAGGCCACATCGTTCAGCATACCCACGATTTCACCATTTTTAATTTCGTAGAATACCGTACCCCCAAACTGGAAGTTGTATCGTTGCTGGTCAATGGAATACGAACCTCGCCCGGCTATATAAATTCCTTTTTCCACATCCTTGATCATGTCCTTAATAGAATATTTTTCCTTTCCTGCCTCCAAGGAAACGTTTGGCATTCGTTGAAACTGTACATCGTTCCAACTTTGGGCGTAGCAACATCCGTGCGATTCGTTTTGGTCGATGATGTTCACCTGATCACGAATGGCCTGATAATTAACTAGGATTCCATTACGTACCAAATCCCATTTCTTGGTCTTCACACCTTCGTCATCATATCCAACTGCACCCAAACTGCCCTCCTGGGTCTTATCCGCAACCAGGTTAACCAGGTCGCTTCCATATTTAAAGTCACCCGATTTCCATTTATCCAGCGTGGCAAAACTGGTCCCCGCATAGTTGGCCTCATAGCCAAGAACGCGGTCTAGCTCCAAGGGATGCCCTACGGATTCATGTATGGTTAGTCCCAAATGATTGGGCTCTAACACCAAGTCATACTTTCCTGGATCCACGGATTTTGCGGAGAGCATTTCCTTGGCCTGTTTGGCCGCCTGTACGGCATCCTCCACAATATCATAACTTTTACTGTAGAGTGTAATTCCGGCGGAGCCTTCCTTTTTCTCGGAGGCCAGTCCGTCCATATATTCATAGCCCATTCCCATTGGGGCACTCATCGCCTGGCGGGTCTTGAATTTCCCTGCTTCCCGATCTACGGCCGTCACACTAAAGGTGGGCCAGATACGGTGTACATCTTGGTCGATATAAGAACCATCTGTGGAGGCGAAATACTTTTGTTCATTGACCATGAACAAAGCCGAGTTCACGAAGTTGGCCCCATTTTCCATGGCCGCGGCATTAGCGCTTAACAACAGATCTACTTTTTCCGAAACCGGCACATCCTTAAAGTCCTTTGTCAACGGGGTCTTCCAAGATACTTCGCCATGGGCCTGTACCGGAGCCAATTTTACGGGTTCCTTTTGAATTTTGGAATTCGCCTTGGCAATGGCCACGGCCTGCTGGGTCGCTTTTTTGGATTCCGTCCTCCGTTACATTATTGGTAGAGGCAAATCCCCACGTTCCATTGGCGATTACACGTACACCAATACCAAAAGATTCCGTATTTACAACATTTTGCACCTTATCCTCCCTAGTGAACACATATTGGTTCAGGTACCTGCCAATACGGGCATCCGCATACGTAGCACCTAAGGATTTAGCGGTGTTCAAGGCAACGTCCGCCATTTTCTTTTTTAGGAGGACGTCCATCCCCGGTTCCAAAAGCGCTTCTGTTTCAATTACATTGCCCATCATACTTGCAGGCACCAATAAGGAGGCCGCACCCATGCCGGACAATTGTACAAAGTTTCTTCGTTTCATCTGTTTGAGTTAATTTTTTTCTTAGTCAGAATTCCATAAGTAACCATATATCATGGTGATTTTAGTTTCACATTACTTTTAGGAATAGCTTTAAAAATAGGGAATTAAAGATATAAGTCCGATTCCCATTTAGATTTTATTAAGAACATTTTATGAAATTCCCATTATTAGCTAAAATTTAATGGGAATATGAAAAATGATTGGTCGCGGCTTGTGGCACCCTGAATCTGGTCAAAACGACCTCAGAACCAGAAAATTGAAAAAGGCCAAAAAACAAAAGGGTGCTTTTTTTGTTTTTTAGTTGGTATATGTGAAATTTGAAATTATATTTGCACCCGCCTTCCCGATAGCTATCGGGATTTGGTACCTTAGCTCAGTTGGTAGAGCAACGGACTGAAAATCCGTGTGTCCCTGGTTCGATTCCTGGAGGTACCACAATATACACAAACCCATCCACTTTAGTGAGATGGGTTTTTTATGGGAAAAACCGTAAGCGTTTACGCTTAACAGGTTTTGGAGATAAAAAAACAACAGCCGTTGAGGCTGTTGGGTTTGTGTATTGACTTTTGGGAACAAAGGAACAACGAGCGGAGCGAAGTTATCTCCTGGAGGTATGGAGAGATAAATACTTAAATAACCTTAAGTTTACCAAGGATTCCGACCCCATCTACCACCATCCACACATTAACCGTATCTTGTATGCATTAAACACACTATTTATTTTGATGCTGATACATGATGAAATGTCCGTTGAAACGCTGGAAGGATTTTTGGCCGAGCGTCAATGGCTGCAACCCAAGGAAAATATCGAACAATTATCAAAAGCGGGTGAGGGAAATATGAACGTAGTCGTAAAAGTGCAAACCGATCAACGTTCCTTCATTCTAAAGCAATCCCGGGAGTACGTACAAAAGTATCAGGATATTCCAGCACCCATTGAACGGATTGCCGTGGAAAAGGCCTTTTATATAGCGGTAAGCAATAAAAAACTGCAAGCGCATTTTCCAAGAATTTTGGGTTATGACAAAGACGCCCATGTACTTTATATGGAAGATTTGGGCGATTGTAAGGACATGACCTTTTTATACCACCAACGGACCATCCCAAAAAATCAGTTGGATGCCTTGGTAAAAGTGCTCTACAAAATACATACGAGCGAGGCTCCCGGTGATTTTCCCCAAAATATGGAAATGCGAACCTTGAACCACCAGCACATTTTTGTGCTTCCTTTTCTAGAAGACAACGGCTTCTCACTGGATACCGTTCAACAAGGATTACAGGATTTGGCAGCGCCTTATAAAAGAAATACAGCGTTAAAGTCGGTCATTGCCGGACTTGGAAATAAATACCTCAGCCAAGGAGACACCTTACTGCATGGGGATTATTATCCCGGTAGCTGGATGTCCAAAAACGAGGAGGTCTATGTCCTAGACCCTGAATTTGGTTTTGTAGGCTTCCCGGAGTTCGATTTGGGGGTAATGGCCGCCCACCTCATTATGGCTACGCATGAACGCCGTTACTTGGATACCCTCGGTAAGACCTATCCCGGTCCATTTGACAAACACTTGGTGGCTCAACTGGCCGGCGTGGAAATCATGCGACGGCTTATAGGTCTGGCACAGCTCCCCTTGGAACGCAGCATACAAGAAAAGCAAGCGCTCTTGGCGATGGCCGAAGAATTGATTCTTTCTAAATGAAAATCTGTATGGATAAGTCCTTTAAAATTATTGTAAACACCCTTTTGAAAGCCGTTTTTGTTCTTTTCTGGGTTTTCGCCCTTTCCTGTAATCAGAAAGAAAAGAAAACACCACTCATCCCGGCACCCAAAAATGCCGCATATACCTCGGACACCCTTCAACTTTCCAAGGAGATCTATTACGACAAGGTTTTGGGAGCCTTGGTGGGGTCCGCCATTGGCGATGCCATGGGCGCAAGTACGGAAATGTGGCACCGAAAGGACATTCAGCTGAAATACGGTTATATCACCGGACTTACCCCGGCGGAACGCGTGCAATCCCCAGAGGGTACGTGGGAAAATAACCTGCTTCAAGGCGCCACCACCGATGATACCCGATGGAAGTACCTCATGACCCAATACTTCACACAAAACATAGGGAAGCCAGACCCTAATAGCTTTTCCCAATTTATAAACGCGTATTACCAACAACTCACCAAAAATCTTTCAGATACCGGAATAGCCACGCAAACCGACCTTCTGGACGAAAAAATGGAACAGATCGATTGGATCAAGGAGTGGGCGCGGGTCTCACTGGCGTACCAAAATGGCATGACCGAGTATACCCGAGCCCTAAACCGATTTTATGGTGGCGAAATGTCCTGTGCCGGACAGTTGTATGCGCCCATGTTCGGGCTGATTGCCAACAATACCGAGGATGCCTATGCCCTAGGGTATGAGCATTCCATCTTTGACATTGGCTATGCCAAGGATATTACCGCCAGTGTATCGGCCATGACCCATATGGCCCTTCGCACACAGGATTTGGATTCCATTTTAAACGTTGTTCCCTTCTCCGATACGGCAGGTTACCAAGACAGCCGTTTGGTTGGCCGTATACCCTACAATATTTGGACGGCTTCCATCGATCAAATTCGGGGTATAAAAAAGATGGTCAAAGCCGGCGATACGCTGAATGAAAAAAAATCCCATAGGACTACGATGCCCCTACAGTATCCTGGATCTGCCTTGGATTGGGAACAACAGGAAACGTCCTATGCCTTTTTGGAAAGGGAGCAAAAAGCCATTCCCTTTCATGCCGGGGAAATCTGGCAAATCCTGATTACCGGTCTGGCTTTTGGCGAAGGCGATTTCCTGAATACCATACAATATATCGTAAATTATGGTAGGGATAACGACACGGTCGCTGCGATTGCCGGTATGGTTTTAGGTGCCAAGACAGGATACAACAAACTACCAAAGGATATTAAGGAAGAAGTCTTGAAGGTAAACCGTGATAATTTGGGTATAGACCTTGAGGCCATGGCCCAGGAAATCACGGAGTTAAAATACCCCTAATCCCAAATCCGCATCACTTTGCTCTCTTTTAGGCTGTCGATTTTTATTTCGGTGTCCGATGTATTCTCCAAGGTGAGTTCCGTATAATCGGCATTGGGAAAGATTTGGTTCGTCATCACATATTGACCCTTGTTCAAAAAGATTTCCAAGGAAGACTTGTCCAAGAGCATCCGAACTTCTATGGCGCTATCCGGTACATTGGGAATGGGCATATGCTGTTTTCCGAGGACAAATTCGGGTTTGAAAGCCACCTTGCCAGATTTGGAACGGTCCAATGAAAATATTTTATCCTTTTGATTTACTTGAAGTACCAAACTATCGCCTTCAGGGTTGCTAAAGATCCATTTGCTGTCCAAGGCCTCCATATGAAAACGGATTTCGGATTGGTTACCATATTTTAGAGGGATTTGGGTCCTTTGTCCCGGTTTAAGTGCCACGGGTTTCTCCGCATAGGAATGCTCCACGATTTCATCAAAATTAGCAATGGGGTAGCTATACAATTCCAAGGTTCCGATATTTTCATGGAGCGAAAGGTTTCTGGGTATCGTGTTGGCACTTCGCCAGACTTCAGTAGGCGTGTCACGCGCATAGTCCCAGTTGCTCATCCAGCCAATAAAAATCCGCTCGTTATCAGGCACTTCATTGTAGGTGACACCTGCGTAGTTATCCCTGCCCAAATCGACCCATTTTGCAACTTCCTGGTCCGTTGTAAAAGTGGTTCCGTCAAAATCACCCACAAAATATTGCGTACCGCTTCCCCCGTTTGGCGCACCTGGATTGATACTGATAAGGAGAACCCATTTTTCCGTATCGGTTCCCACAACGTTCAATTTGAACATATCCGGACATTCCCAAACCCCGCCATGGGCACCTTTGTCCTTCCCAAATTCGCTTACCTTTTCCCATGCCTTTAAATCGTTGGATTGCCAAATCTGTAGGTGGTCCCCCGCTACCAAAAGCATGGTCCAGTTGTTTTTGATTTCGTTCCAAAAAACCTTGGGGTCCCTAAAATCTCGCATACCATCATTGGGAACTACCGGATTTCCGTCGTACTTCGTCCAGCTATCGCCGTTATCCAAACTATAGGCGATACCTTGTGTCTGATAATCGTTCTTGCCCGCTTTCTCGCCCTCCATGTCATGGTAGGTGAAAATGGCCACCAAGGGCGGATTTTCTTCCGTGCCAAACCCAGATGTATTGTTGGTATCCACCACTGCGGACCCTGAAAAAATATAGCCATGGACATCAGGAAACAACGCTATGGGTTTATGCTCCCAATGTATCAAGTCCTTACTTGTGGCGTGCCCCCAATGCATGGGCCCCCAGACGATATCATCAGGATAATATTGATAGAACAAGTGGTAGATTCCCTTATGATATACCAAACCGTTTGGGTCGTTCATCCATTTTTCCTCTGGAGAGAAATGATACTGCGGCCTGTAGGGCTCCGTATAATAGGGAGTACCTTCGGTGTTTTTCAGAACTTCGTTTTTGGGGGCATCCTTACAGAAACCCAATAACAATAGAAGCGAAAAAATAGGGGTGGTGAACTTTAGCATTTCCTTACAATTTATGATACCGTCGTTTGCGGCCTTCGCGCCTAAAATACTACCTTTGTAGGGATGTTACAAAAAGTTTTATCCTTTCTACCGGTCCCTTTCTTGTTTCTTATGCAAACCAATGCCATGATGGCTCAACGCAGCTTGGACAATACCCTGAAATTGTTGAATAAGCAATCCGTACCCTACATCCAACCGGAGAACTTGGAAACGAATGATTCCATCGTCCTATTGGACGCACGGGAACTAGGCGAATTTGAGGTAAGCCACTTAAAAAATGCCATTTGGGTAGGAAATTCAGATTTCGACCCTGCCAACGTGCTGCAAACGATTCCTGAAAAGGACCAACCCATTGTAGTGTATTGCTCCATAGGCGTACGTTCCGAGGATATTGGTGAAAAACTACAGGAATTAGGCTACACCAATGTAAAGAATCTCTACGGGGGCATCTTTGAATGGAAGAATCAAAATGGAACCGTCTATAATCCCAAAGGCGTTGCGACGGACAGTGTTCACGCGTACAATCGCTTATGGGGAAGATTATTGAAGAAAGGTGTTAAGGTGTATCAACCTTGAACGACCAAAGACCTAAAATAGCTGTTTCCTTAACAACATTAAACACTTCTGACCCTTGGGCATCCTACAGACCAATAAAAACGTAAAGGACGAAAAAACCATAGACTTTACCTTGGCGAACAGCAAGAATTTGCTACTAATCTTTACCAGAAATCCAGAACTTGGAAAGGGAAAAAGACGCTTGGCGGCCACGGTAGGCGACCAAACGGCCTTGGACATTTACAACTTTCTGCTGGACCATACGGTAAAGATCACTTCTGGATTATATGCCGAAAAAATAGTCTACTACTCAGAGGAAATCTGGGAAAAGGACATTTGGGACCAAAGTATTTATACTAAAAAACGACAAATAGGTACCGATTTAGGTGCCCGGATGCTCCATGCCTTTCAGGACGGGTTTGGCAGCGGTTATGAAAAGATAATAATCATTGGCAGTGATATGTACGACCTTAGCCAAGATGACCTGGAAAATGCCTTTAGGATTTTATCGCAAACCGATTTCGTGATAGGCCCGGCAGCGGACGGAGGATATTATTTGTTAGGGATGAAAAAGCTGAAACCCGAACTTTTTACGGATAAGGATTGGGGAACGGATACCGTTTTGGAAGCGACCCTTTTCGATTTGAAAAACGAAAAAAAAGAACTTTTAGATATCAGAAACGATGTAGATCATTATGAGGATATAAAGGACCATCCGGCCTTTGCCCCATTTTTAAAAAATAGATGAGTATGCAAAAAAAGCAATTGGAAGAATCCGTAGCGCACTTGAGATCAAAGGGTTTTGACCACCCTGAAATAGGAATTGTACTGGGCACCGGACTGGGGAGGTTGGTCGATGAAATCAAGGACCCCATTGAGGCCCACTATAACCATATCCCTTTCTTTCCCTTGGCCACGGTAGAATTCCATACGGGAAAATTGGTTTTTGGAACCATCGAGGATAAGAAAGTAGTGGTCATGCAAGGCCGTTTTCACCTCTATGAAGGGTATGATTTCCTGGATATCACCTACCCCATCCGGGTGATGCACATGCTCGGTATTACCAAACTCTTTATTTCCAACGCGGCGGGGGCCATCAACCTCGATTATAAAAAGGGCGATATGATGTTGATCGAGGATCACATCAATCTTCAGGGGGGATCTCCCCTTGCCTTTAAGAACGTTTCCGAATTTGGACCCCGTTTTGTGGACATGTCGCAGCCCTATGACAGGGACATGGGGCAAAAATTGCTCGCCATTGCCAACGAACATGGCATATCGTTAAAAACAGGGGTCTATGTCTCCGTGGTGGGCCCGCAGTTGGAGACCAAGGCGGAATACAGAATGTTGAAAATTTTAGGGGCCGATGCCGTGGGAATGAGCACCGTGCCGGAGGTCATTGTGGCCAACCACTTGGAACTGCCCATTGTGGCCGTATCCGTTTTGACCGATGAATGTGATCCGGACCATTTGGAGCCTGTAAACATATCCGAAATAATCTCGATTGCCGAAAAGACAGAGCCCAAAATGGTAAAACTCTTCAGGGAACTTATCAAACAATTGTAAAAGGGGTTCCCCAAATGTTGATGTTAGAAATGCAAAAAGAGGTTCCCAATATCAGTATCATCATCCCCGTATTGAACGAGGAAGATTATATACAAAGGGTATTGGGAAAAATTTTTGAGCATTCGACCACGACCCGCATAAAGGAAATTTTGGTCGTGGACGGTGGCAGTACGGACCAAACCGTTTCCTTTGCCAAAAAATTGGGGGTCCCTGTAATCTCCAGTCCCAAAGGACGGGCCCGGCAAATGAACTTGGGGGCCAAAAAGGCCCAAGGGGAAATCCTATATTTTATTCATGTTGATAGCTTGCCTCCTTTTGGTTTTGACCAAAAGATCATCGATTCCTATACCAAGGGGAAAAAGGCAGGATGCTTTAGGCTCCGTTTTGATACGCCCAGTCTTTTTCTTGGGTTTTTCGCATGGTGTACCAAAATCAATCGGCCTATTTGTCGCGGTGGGGACCAATCCCTGTATGTTGGAAAGGAACTTTTTGAAACCCTGGGCGGATTTGATCTAAGCTATAAGGTTTATGAGGACAACGAGTTCATCGGGCGTCTGTATAAAAGGACCTCGTTCAAAATCATCAACGATTATGTGGTAACCTCGGCACGTAGGTACATGCAGAAAGGTATGATAAGTTTACAATACCACTTTGCCGTCATTCACTTAAAACACTATTTGGGCAAGGGTCCAGACACCTTGTACGATTATTACAGGAGGAATATCGCCTTGTAACTATCGTTCCTCAAAGTCCAAAATAACGCCTTCGGAAATCCATTTGGCCAAAGCCTGTCTATTATCAGGATCTAAAATACGTCGCTGGTCCTTTTCATTGCGTATGTTCCCAATTTCAATAAAGGTCATGGCCGGATGCGTCTTTTTTACCAAAAACAGCGAGGTACGGTCCTCAAAAGTACCGGAATAGTTTCTGTTGGGCTGGTACTGCCTGTATTTCGCATCGAAGGTCTTATGGATACTTTCTGCCAAGCGCTTCCCGTTTTGGCTCTTTTCGTGATGGTAAAAGAAAACATCTATGTTTTGCCCCTCGCTCCTGCTATCCACATGGGTAACAATGAGTCGCTGGTAAGCGCCCTTGTTCTGCTTGTACAGATCGTTCACGATATCCACGCGCTGTTGCAATCTGTCTAATTGGTTCAAGGGGATTTCGGTATCCGGATAGGCGACCTCATCACGGTCCATTTCCAAAATACGCTCGTCACGAATGCCATCGTTTTCATCCCGGATGATAATATAGACCGTAGCTCCATGGGCCAAAAGTTCCTTGGCCAAACGCAAGGTGATATCATAGGCATATTCATCCTCAGATATGGATTTGCCAGCATATACGGCCATCGCACCGGGGTCTGGTCCACCATGACCGGAAACCAAGTAGTAGATAGCCCCTTTCAACCGTTCACTTTTAGAAACTACCGTTTTATGGTCCTCACCAAAAATATCATAGGTCTTAGAAGCTATTTCCTTCACTTTCTTGGCTTGCTTTTGAATAGAATCCACAACGGGCACCGTGTCAAGTTCCATTTTGGGAATAATGTAGGTTCTACCTTCCAAAAGATGTAGGCTGTCCCGGAGGTTATCCATGTTGATGTCTATGAAATCATGGTAGTACTCATAGGGATTTACCCCATGTTTTCTCAAGAGGGAATAAATACCATCGCCCTTTTCTGCGGTAACGGTGGCCAAGGTATCCTGCCCATACAAAAGAACGCATTGTGCTAAAAAAAGAAAAACAAACAAGAAAGACTTACGCATCATACCTTTCATAAAATCAAAGTCCGTGCCGAAGAATCCGTAAAAAACCTCTTAGTTTTCAAGGTCCAAATGGGAGTAATCCTCCAAAATACTATCGTTCAACAAACCCACCAAAGGTTTCTTTCCAGCTTTTAGGCTGAACCCGCCTTGCAGGGTTTTGGAGCCATCGTTAAAGTTCAAAATGACTATGGGCGGAATCAAGTTGTTGGCCAAGTATAGACTGGCATCATCCTTAAAGGGATTTGGCTCCTTATTATCCTTCAAGGGTATCGCGCCATTTTTTCGAAGTACGTTCTCCAAAACGAAGGCCAGCTGTCGCCCTTCCCTACTTTTGGCGTTGTGACTTATACTAACGACAGAATTTTCGAGGGTTCCAAAAGAGTCCTCCATCAAAATCACCCGTTGGTAAGCACCGTTGTGCCTTAAATACTTTTTGTTGATTGCGCTGGAATAATTGCCGTAGAGCTCCTTCTTTTCCAACTTGGGAAGCGAATCCAATGCCAACCCCCCTATTTTGGAGTCTTCCAGTAGATACACCCTGGCCCCTCTTACCATGAGGTCATTGGCCAATTGCAGGGTCAGTTGATCAAATCGTTTTTTAGACTCCCTTCCGCCAGAATGCAAAAAGTAATAGACCATATTTTGTAAGGTGGTATCCTTTTGGCCCATCAAGGACAACTGCGATTCATTGAAAATGGGCGCTTCCACACCTTCGCCCGTGTCAATTCGGACTCCGGTTCCCTTAAACGAATCGGGGGCATCGGGAAGAATGTACTCCTTACCCACGATCAGCTCGCTTCCGTTTTTGATGTTATCGGCATTCAATTTTAGGAACTGCTCATAATATTTAATGGGATGGATTCCTGATTTCCTCAAAACGGAAAAAATGCCATCGCCCGTTTTGGCCACGATGGTATTTGTCGATGCTTGGGCCGAGGTGGTATGGTTGGTCAGAAACAGAAAGCAAATGAATAAAATCCTTAAAAGGGAGGTTGGTTTTTGGCTGTACATGTTGATAGTGTTCTTACTACAAAGATTATCAAAAATAATAGCCTTGTCAAAGCGGCGGCACAACTTATTTCAAAAACAGGTGGTTTTGGACGGATAACTTATTAAAACAGGCATAAACACCATACTAATCCTTATGCAATCTATAGTAATTGGCGATGATGGATTGGGAAGGTTTGTTTTGGGGCGTAAATCGGTTGTCCTTTTCCCCCCCAGAGCGGTCATGCTGTATGAACCATTTCCAGACGAAGCCGCCGGCGAACCATTCCTCATTCCAAAATTCCTCAAAAATGGCCTTTTTGGCATTGGACTGACCATCCATGTTCACTCCTTCCTCGGTACGGTCTACCAGCCATGGTTTCTTGGCCGTAAAATCCATACTTCGATAACCGTATTCCGTGAAAAGTACAGGTCTTTGGGTCTGCAAGGCCAATTCGGAAATTTTCTGTTTCCAAGGCTGCCAACCTAACTTCAGTTCTTCCACCGAAGGTGTTTTGGATTCGGACAGGGGGAAATAGGCATCGATACCTATAAAATCCAATTGTTTCCAAAAGGGAGTTCTGGCATATTCGTCCCAATTGGCCGCATAGGTCAATTTACCGGAATAGACCTTTCGGACTTTGTCAATCAGTTCGTTCCAGTATTCAGGCCGATTCTTCACAAAGGTTTCAAGTTCCGTACCGATACAAAAAATAGGTGTTTTGGTTTCCTCGGCCAGCTCGGCATAATTAAGGATGAATTTATCGTAGGAAGCCTCTAAGATTTTCCAATCTTCAGGCGATTTCATGTTGATGGTGCCCGTAAACTGTCCGCCCCCAATCCAAATCTGTGGCTTTACCATAACCTGCAAGCCGTTCTTTTTCAACAGTTCGATGTATTGCTTGGCACCTTTTCTGGTTTCCCCGAACCACTGTCTTTCCGTATCAAAAATAATGTTGGGGGAAGTAAGGTCGCGAATAAAACCAAATGGCATTACTGCGGCACTATTGGCATGGATCTTTATAATCTCGTCCACGTGGGGCTGGGCCGCCTCTTCCCTTGAGGCGACAAAACTGACACCATTAAACTTTTTTTGTGCCTTACTGGTACAGCAAAACTGAAGAAAACAGAGTAATAGCAGGCCTAAGTTCCTCATAATTAAAGATTATGAAAACTAAATTAGAGGATTTTATGTATTGCCCACTATGGGGAAGTCCAAATATTATGTTAAAGTACATCAAGTAATTATCCTAAGGAAGCGGACCTTTAGGGGGTACGCTATTTTCATGTATACGAATTTAAAAATATTGACCGATGCCAAAGACAATACCGTTGGCCCCGTCCGGTGTAATTCCGTATCCGTAGTCTATCCTAAAAATAGCATTGAAAATGCGCTTATGTATAAACCGTAAACCCAATCCAGGGTATACCCTCAGGTTATTGGAATCAAGGAAATCATTGAAATCGCCCCCTGGGTTTCTCCAGGTACCGCCATCCACAAAAATATTACCTTGGACCGCAAAGTTATTTTTTTCGAGTATGGTATGTCTGTATTCGGTATTGAGGACAATAGCCCCTGTTCCCCTGTCTATGGTATTGCCCACCCCGCGAATATTCAAATTATTATCCACGGTAAAGGGTGCGAAGGGACTATTCACATTACTTGCCAAACCCAAACGGAGTCGGTTGGCCCAGTTGCCCCTGTTCCCAATTCTTTTGTAATAGGTAAAATCGTTAAAGCCGATAAAGAATTCGGGGAGGTTGACATCTGAACTTCCCACGTATTGAAAATTCAACTGGCTTCTAAAGCCTTCCACATAATAATAGAAATAGTCCAGCCCATCATGGTCAAAAATAAGTTTAAACAAATGCTTGTCCACATTCAAGTTCAACGGCACTTGAGGACTTGTGGCGCCGGATAGATATTCATAATCCTCCACAAAGAAACTAAAACCAAGTTCCATCCTATTTTTTAGGTCGAATTCATAAAGTCCCAAAAGCTCCGCCCCTGTGTTCCCATATCGGTAATCTGCCGTACCATTGTCCAGAAATACAGGTTCCAAGGTTGAGAAGTTGTTATAGTTGAACGCTAGGCCCAGTTTATTGGAAAAGAGATAGGGAGCCCGTACGGCAAAGCCGTAGGAATTATATACATCCAACTGATAAAATGCACCCAAGGTAATGTTCTGTCCAAAAGCATTGAATTCCTGAAGCCCCACCCTAAAGGCAAAATCGTCATTGGAAGAACTGAACAAATTGGCAAAAGGAATCAACGTGAAATTTTCCTCGATAACGTATTGTACCTGATAATTTCCATTTTCCGACGGCACAACAAGATAATAAGCGTTCGCCACGGAAGGCAATCGCTTTAAACGCAACATATCGCTTTCCATTAGTGCGGAGTCCAACGCCATGCCCTGCCCAAGTGCAACAAATTTATCGATGAACGATGCTTTGGTACGCTTGGTTCCTTTGAACTGCAATTTTACTACATTGGATTGTTGGCCATGTAAAGCGACAAAACAAAATAGAAAGAAAAGCACCTGTATTCTACTATTCATTCTTTCAATTTGGTTAACTGCATGGTGTTGGTTGGTGCTATATTTAAATATAAAAGTACATTATAGTAACCAACATTTTAAGTACTGGTAAAAAACAAAATAGGCCTAGTTTAACATTAAAAAAGGCCTTGGACAATCTATAAAACTCCATCTAAAAAATACCTCTCAATCCAATATTAAAAGTTTCCCCTAGACCCGTATTGCTTCCACGCACAAAATTGGTATACAACACTTCCAGATTTAAGGCTCTTGTCAATTGATATTTGGCACCACCTCCCAAAGCGGTGAAATCCTGTGGAAAATTATTTCCCAAATCCAAGCGTTGGGAATGTTGCGCCAGCACCAACACCGTAAATTTACTGGAGGGAAAATAACTTAGGAACAGGCCGGGAGTGAGGTTCAAACTATTATTTGCAAAACTTTCGTTTTGGTCGCCAAAACTAAATTCGGAATTGATTTCGCTAAAAAGTTGCCATTTATCCCCGGGGAAAGTGTAATCATAAAAGAACCTATTTTGCCAGATATATCCCTTTTGGTCCAAAAATACCCCATTTTCCACCTCGTTATCTACCAAGGGTATAAAAAAGGAGCTTTGAATGGAAAAGTTGTTCAAGGAAGCAATTGGTACAAATTTTATGGAAGGGGCTATGGAAGTTAGACCGGAACGGGCCGTATTTTCCTCGCCATCAAATTTAAAGACCTCGAGGGCGTCCCTTCCGCCCACTACATTGGACCGTAGTTCAAAAATGGCCCCCACGTTCCATCTCTTGTTGTTTCCAACACCGGTATACGCTTCCAGAGTAGTCGTAAAAAATGTTTGTCTAGGCTGCTTACCCACGGCAAAGGTGCTTTCTGTTTCCGTATATAAATTATTGAACCATTTAAGGTCATATTGTCCTTTACCGATGAGTTTGGACGGGGTATACTGTTGTATATTACTTCTGGTCTGCACACTATCTTGGGCATTTAGACCAAGAAAGACACATAAAAATAATGTGAGCGCAATGATTGCTTTCCTAATTGTCATTTCAGTTCTTTAAGTTTTATTTTACTTCGTTAAGGGCCCAATCATAGGCATAATAAGAGGTCTTTGAATCCGAAGGCAGTTTTTCATTTCGGTAGCGGTTTATAAAATCAAGTACACTTCCTTTTTGTTCAAAATCCCCTTTGTACCACTCGAAAATTTGTGAGATCTTGACCTTGTTCTTGTTGATCTGTATAAATTGCGGATTGTTCAGGGCGAGTACCGTCTGGGCCTGTAGCTGGCTTTCCAGTTTTTCGGGTACATAGGCCATATCGATAATGGGTGGACAACCCAATCCGGCACAGACCAATACAAAGTGGAATCTAGCCTCCCCTGGAAATTCTGCACGTAACATTTTGTTTTCTATATCGTTCAAAGTCAACGACTTTCCGCCAATACTATGCTTTTTCTTGTCAAAGAAACCCCGAATGTCCAAGGGCGATTTTATTGGATACCCAGTAACGATACCGTCTATTACCAGTAAGTTGTAAGCATTGATCCAAAAAGCATGGTAATTGCTTGCATTGGATTTTTGTACCGAAATATCTTCGGCATCCTTCAATATCGACTTTAAAACCTCAGGATTCTTCTTAATGGCCTTATAGTTGACGAGCCCATTTTCCACATAGGACTTAAAAAAAGCATCGGACGTATCAAAAAAATTGGTCAATTCCTGTGCCGGAAGGTTGTATGCTAGTATCAAAAAAAGCAGTATCGTTGGGACATTTAGTTTCATAATCAATTTAATTTTTAGTTGCACTTGGCTTTGGGTTAGGTCGTATATTCGGTACATATCCTACAAAAACTTCCTAAATCATTTAAAAAGCTTAGCTGTGTTCTATCAACGGAGCAAAATTCAAGGAAAAGAATCACAGAATAATCACGTTTTTATAAGCTTTCTTGTTAGTTTTTTGTAATCTTTCTAAATTACCTTGCCGCCATTAAGTTTTAAATCACATTTGCGACCAAGCAACTATAAATAGCAACCATGCAGCACATTGTCATTATTGGAAACGGAATATCGGGCGTAACCCTGGCCCGACATGTACGGAAATTATCCGACAAAAAAATCACCATCATTTCTTCCGAATCCGATTATTTTTTCTCCCGTACGGCCCTTATGTACGTGTACATGGGCCACATGAAATTTGAACACACGCAACCCTACGAAAACAACTTTTGGAAAAAAAATAGGATCGAACTATTGAAGGGCTATGTAGAAAAAGTGCTAGCCGATAAAAAAACGGTTTCCCTTTCCAATGGAAGCAAAATTGCTTACGATGCGCTGGTTATCGCCACAGGCTCCAAACCCAATAAATTTGGCTGGCCCGGGCAAGATCTGGAAGGCGTACAGGGACTTTATTCGAAACAGGACCTAGAGCAATTGGAAAAGAACGCTCCCAACAAGAATGTTTGTAAACGAGCGGTTATAGTAGGTGGTGGGCTCATTGGCATCGAAATGGCAGAAATGTTGCGAAGCAGGGACATCCCGGTGACCTTTTTGGTGCGTGAGACAAGTTTTTGGAACGGGGTGTTGCCCAATGGGGAATCGGAAATGATCAATGAGCACATTAGGGAACACCATATTGATTTGCGGTTGGATACCAATTTAGAGAAAATTATATCGGATGAAAATGGCAGAGCCAAAGCCGTAGTGACGGATAAGGGAGAAACTATTGCGTGTGATGTGGTAGGATTGACTGCTGGCGTAACGCCCAACATAGATTTCCTTAAGGATTCCGGTATTGAACTGGGCAAAGGGGTCAAGGTAAACCGATTGCTGGAAACCAACATTAAAGATATCTACGCCATTGGGGACTGTGCGGAACAACACGAAGGGATTGGACTGCGAAGACCTATAGAGGCCGTTTGGTATACCGGACGCATGATGGGCGAAACCTTGGCACAGACCCTTTGCGGCAACCCCACCGAATACAATCCTGGGCACTGGTTCAACTCGGCCAAATTCTTGGACATCGAATATCAGACCTATGGATGGGTGTTCAGCGAGCGAAACAAAAAGGAATATGAAGAACATTTTCACTGGAGGCACCCCAAGGAGAAAATTTGCATTACCATGGCTTTTCATAAAGAAAGTCATGCTTTTTTGGGTATCAATAACTTCGGCATCCGTCTACGGCATGAACTGTTCGATAGATGGCTGAACGAAAAACGACCCGTAGAATATGTATTGGAACATTTAAAGGATGCCAATTTTGACCCTGAACTATATGCCACCTATGAGGACGCCATCGTTTCAAAGTTCAATGCAGATTTTGGCCAGAACATCCAACCTAAAAACAAGAGTTGGAAAAGAATACTAAACCTTCACTAGACACAGACCGACATTCAAAAACAACGACCATGAGTACTCTAGATAAAAGCATGTCCCTATCCGGGGAACCACCAAAGGCCTTGAACACCAACCAGAAAATATCCGTGTTGATCGGAATGACCGGTCTTGGCATTCTTGTCCTGCAACTCTTCAACCTGCAATTGGGCAACAGTGCCCTTTGGTTGAGCATCTCCCTATTGTTGATTTTCTTGGGCGTGTTCCTATTTTCCCAAGCAGCCTATGCCCATAAACACGAGGGTATAAAAAACGACGGGGTGTGGTTCAAATCCATTTCAAGTAGGGGACTTATGGGCTGGCTGACCGGGATAGCACTGACTGGGTTTTACATTGTCCTCTATTTCTATCCGGAGTATTTGGGCTTGGTCCAAGACGGTGATAACCGGGGGTTGATTGCCCTCTTTGACCCGCTGAGCAGGGCTTTGAGCGGGAATCCGGCCAGTCAGTGGTTCGTATATGGAACGCTGTACACCGTAGGTATTTTGGCCTTTGGGATAAAATTTATGTGGAAATACCGGCATAACGGCTATCAACAGCTACGGACACTCAGCGTCATGTTCTTCCAGACCGCCTTCGCCTTCATCATTCCGGAAATCATGGCACGGTTGAACGGGGACCTTCCCTATTACGACCTTAAGAATATGTGGCCCTTGAACTATTACAATTTTGAACGCTATCGAATCAACGGGTTTATTGATGCGGGGGATGTTGGCTTGGCCATGTTGCTCTTTGGCATCCTCTCCATTTTCGTGATTTCACCCATATTGACCTATAAATTCGGGAAACGATGGTATTGCTCCTGGGTTTGCGGTTGCGGTGCCATGGCGGAAACGGTGGGTGATCCTTTCAGACAATTGAGCGATAAATCCAAGTTCGCCTGGAAGGTAGAAAGATGGGTCGTTCATAGCGTTGTGGTTTTTGTAACCTTAATGACCACGGCCGTTATCTACTCCTATTTGGGGAACGACACCAGTAAGTACTGGTTGACCAAAACATCCTTCCTAATTGGGGTTGCGGTTATACTGACGGCTGTTTTTGCTTGGGCGATGATTTTTAAAAGAGATCAGTTGCAAAAAGATGCCCAATATGGGGCCTTAGGTTATTTCACGATCATTGCGGTGCTTTTGGGCATGCACTTTTTTAGCGGGGAGGGGAACATTTTCCTTTTCAAGTCGAGTACCTTAAGAACAACCTACAGCTTTTTAATAGGGAGCATCTTCTCGGGTGTTATTGGAACGGGCTTCTATCCCATTTTTGGCAGCAGGGTTTGGTGTCGCTTCGGATGTCCCATGGCGGCCATCTTGGGCTTTCAGCAACGCTTATTTTCCAAATTTAGGATTACCACGAATGGCGGCCAATGCATTTCCTGCGGCAATTGTTCCACCTACTGCGAAATGGGTATCGACGTACGTGCCTACGCGCAAAAAGGCGAGAACATAGTACGTTCCAGCTGTGTAGGCTGCGGCATCTGTTCCGCCGTATGCCCCCGCGGTGTATTAAAACTGGAAAACGGTCCACAGGAAGGTCGCATAAACCCTACTGAAGTTCTTTTGGGCAATGATGTTGATTTGATGGAGTTGGTGAATAGAAAGTAGGTCTTAATAAGTATGTATATGGGTCCTCGACAGGCCTGTCCTGAGCGTAGCCGAAGGGCTCGGACTGACAATCGAATTACGAAATGTCACGCTGAGCTTGTCGAAGCGCAGGTCAATAAAAAAGTTGGCTACAATTTTATGTTTTAGGTCCTCGACAGGCCTGTCCTGAGCGTAGCCGAAGGGCTCGGACTGACAATCGTATGATAAATGTCACGCTGAGCCTGTCGAAGCGCATTAATTCAATTGAATGAAATTCTACTACGTATACATTTTAAAATGTTCGGACGGCACGTTGTACACTGGCGTGACCAATGACTTGGACAAAAGAGTAATTCAGCATCAAAATGGCTTCAGAAAAGATAGTTATACCTATTTAAGAAGACCTGTAAAATTGGTTTGGCAGATTCAATGTGAAAATCCATCCGAAGCGATAAAAATCGAAAAACAGATAAAGGGTTGGTCGCACCGAAAGAAACAGGCTTTGATAAATGAAAACTGGAGCGACCTTATTAAGTTTTCTAAAAATTACACGCAGTTTGGAAAAGGAGAATAATTCCTTTCCAATTGTCACGCTGAGCCCATTCAACCGCAAAAAGGTGTCCAAAAGGCATATGTAATCGGTTCTCCACCAGCTCGGACTGACAAATAAAAACCGAAATGTCACGCTGAGCTGGTCGCAGCTTATACAACCAAAACTTCAACCTCATTAATAAGAAGTATTCCAAAAGCTTGTAAGTTATTGTTACTTTTGCGACTGATTTCACTTTAACAAGGCTAACCGCTATTTCCCTTTAAGATAATGACAGACATTAAGGTTATTATTCCCGCCTTTAATGAAGCAGATTCCATTGCGCATGTCATTAAGGACCTCCCAAAATCGGTTTCAGAAATAATAGTTATTAACAATGCCTCTACGGATGCAACGGTAGAAAACGCCCGTAAAGCCGGGGCTACAGTCCTTACCGAGACCAAAAAAGGCTATGGCTATGCCTGTCTTTGTGGTATGGACTACATCGCCAAACAATCCAAACAACCGGATATTATCGTATTTATCGATGGAGACTATTCTGACTATCCGGAGGAATTGGACAAGTTAGTAGCTCCCATTATTGAAAACGATCTTGATTTTGTTGTAGGGGCCAGAAAAAAAAGTTTGCGGGAAGAGGGTTCCATGACCCCGCAACAGGTTTTTGGCAACCAATTGGCCACATTTTTAATGCGCTTGTTTTTTGGGTCGAAATTTACGGATTTAGGACCTTTTAGGGCGATAAAATACGAAAGTCTCAAAGAATTGAAAATGGAGGACAAAACGTACGGATGGACGGTGGAAATGCAATTGAAAATTTTGCGAAAAAAAATGGCATATACCGAAGTACCAGTACGTTACAAAAAAAGAATTGGCGTTTCAAAAGTGTCCGGTACGGTAAAAGGTACTATCTTTGCCGGAGTAAAAATATTGGGTTGGATCTTTAAATACAGTTTAAAATAATATGGCACTTACCATCTCTTACATTATCATCGCAATCTATAGTATTGCACTGCTGTTGATCTTCTTTTACAGTTTGGCCCAATTGAATCTTTTGGTCAATTACCTTACCCAAAAAAGAAAGAACCAGACAGCACCAAAATTCAATTTATTAGATCCCAAGGAAATTCCATTTGTGACCATCCAGCTACCCGTGTACAACGAGGAATATGTCATGGAACGCCTTTTGGAGAACATTGCCAAAATAGAATACCCAAAAAGTAAACTGGAAATCCAGGTACTGGACGATTCTACCGATGACTCGGTTGCCGTTACCGCGCAACGCATTTCAGAACTACAGGAAACCGGGTTGGACATACAACATATTCGAAGGACCGATAGAACGGGCTTTAAGGCCGGAGCGCTCAAGGAAGGACTAAAGATTGCCAAGGGCGAGTTCATTGCCATCTTTGATGCCGACTTTATGCCATCTTCCGATTGGTTAAAGAAAACCGTCATCTATTTTAAAGATCCTGAAATTGGCGTGGTACAGACCCGTTGGGGACACTTGAACCGTGACTATTCCACCTTGACCAAAATACAGGCTTTTGCCCTCGACGCCCATTTTACCTTGGAACAAGTAGGTAGAAATGCCAAAGGACACTTTATCAATTTTAACGGTACCGCAGGTATTTGGAGAAAAGAGACCATCTTGGATGCCGGTAACTGGGAGGGCGATACCTTGACCGAAGATTTGGACCTTAGCTACCGTGCCCAGTTAAAGAACTGGAAATTTAAATACTTGGAGGATGTAGAAACCCCTGCCGAGCTTCCCGTGGTAATCAGTGCGGCACGTTCCCAACAGTTCCGTTGGAACAAGGGCGGTGCGGAAAACTTTAGAAAGACCGTTTGGAGCGTCATCACCGCCAAGAACATTCCTTTCAAGACCAAATTCCATGGGGTGATGCACCTATTGAACAGTAGTATGTTCCTATGTGTGTTTTTGGTAGCCCTTTTAAGCATCCCTGCGCTATATATCAAAAACACTTTTGGGCACTTGGATTGGGTATTCTCACTGTTGAATCTATTTGTGGTAAGCACCATCATTCTTTTTATCTGTTATTGGTTTACCTATAAGAGCGTACAGGGCAGTAGTTTTGATGGATTTGTAGACTATATCAAATTGTTCTTTACCTTCTTCTCAGTGGCCTTGGGCTTTTCCCTGCACAACTCCATTGCGGTATTGGAAGGCCATATGGGCAAGCGCAGTGAATTTGTACGTACGCCCAAATTCAATATAAACAATCTGACCCAGAGTTGGAAGGGCAACAAGTATTTGGCCAAGAAATTGTCCCCCAATATGATCTTGGAATTCGCCTTGATGTTGTACTTCCTTTTTGGCATGTACAGTGCAGTTCCGTTGAACGATTTTGGACTCTTCCCGTTCCACTTTATGTTGTTCCTAGGCTTTAGCTTTGTATTCTTTAAAAGCTTAACGGCCCGGGCATAAAAGACAAATTTGTTTAAATATAAAGGACGGCGATGGCCGTCCTTTTTTATGCCCTTATGTTATTATTGGTTATATTATTCATGTAAAAGAAATATAGATTATTAATGATCTAAACACAATTGTTGATGTACAAATATTCATTTAATTCTTATTGTTTTTCAAAGGTATTCATCGGTAGCTACGCTCGGTCATCCCGCTCTTCGAAGTTTTAAAGTAGGTGATGCATTGATGAAGTGCGAGGTTTGCAAACTTCGCACAGCGGGCATTCCATATACGGGCATTTTGTATATCAACAATTTGAAAAGTACCCAATTGATATATAAAATGCCTGACCCCTAAAAATTATTCACCCCTTTGTATATAGTGGATGCGCAATAAATGGTATCTTGTAAAAAAATAGCATAAATACAGAGATATTTATGTGTTGTGTGCAATGTCGGAACTACCGTAAAAAAACAAAAATCGAGTATCAAAATAGAATATGTTCTACAAACTCAAACCGAAAGAAAATCTGGATTTAAGGAATAAATTGTTTCTTGAAAAAGGAATAGTAGCCTTGAAAAAACAAGGATTTGAAAAAAGTCCATTTAATACAGATTGGTATGGAAGAACAAACCATAATGATTTCTCATACACAATGTACAGATTAAAAAAAGAAAATGAGTTGCAAAAAATAGAAACTCATATTTTGAGAAATGAAAATTGGATTCAGATAAGATTAAACATTTTCAAGATAAGACCTGAAATCAATTCTCTTGAAGAACTGAAAGAATCTGACGGATTAAAATTCCATTTACCACCAAATAGTTTGACCGAAATGAGATTACGTTCGGACACTTATGACTGTATGCCTTTGTTTTATATGTTGTTTTTACCTGAACATAAAATTGGAAGGTATTTTACGAAAAATGGATTTAATAAAAGGCTGAAAGAGTTATCAGAACTCGTACTAAAAGATATGAGGAATATTGATTTTTATATTGCCAAATGGAAAGAAAAATATAAGCCAAAAACTGTAAATTGGAAAAGTGATACTAATGAAAAAATAAAAAACACTGCACACAACACCGTATAAAATTAATTGCTAGTGCAAGCTTACTTACGAAAATCCACGTGGATTTTCTATTCGGTTTTTATTTGCTAAATTAGGTGCTTAAACACGCAACTAATCTTATACAATCACGATGATGTACAATTCACCTAAAGGTGAACCCAAGTCGCTACATTGTCGCCAAAGGCTCCAATTCCCGCCCCTTGGGATTTGTACATCATCGCAGGGCCATGCCAGTTTGCATAATCCGTAGGATGAGGGACCATCCAACCTATCACCTTTAGGCGCCATCGAGGAAAACTGTACATATCAACGGCTATATGCAACCTGGCCACGTTCAACACGTATTTGTAAATTTATCCCAACAAGTTGCGTAAATTTAAAACCCGTAACGTGGCTTCACATAGCCCTGCGTTGTGTGCCATTTGAAAAAAACGCGTGAACTACCAAGAAAAACATACCAAAGGATTTATTTCCAACTTCATAAAAAGCTTTTGGGAGTTTGAAACTTGCGAAAATGAATGCAACTACGAAATACTTCCAGACGGATTTTTCGACTTGATTATTGAAATCAAAAATGGGCAAATTACTAAAGTTTCGCTGACAGGAGTTTGGACAAAACAAATCCAAATTTCCATACCAAAAAACACCAAACTGATTGGAGTTCGCTTTAAGCTGATTTCTGCCGAATATGTTTTCAAACAGTCAATCAAAGAAATCAAAAACACAAAAACGGAACTACCATTGACTTTTTTTGGCTTCGAAAATTTTGAGTTTTGCAGTTTTGAGAAGTTTACCGATTCGATAACCGAGAAACTGCAATACGGACTCAAAAACCTAAAAGAAATCGACAGCAGAAAATTTGAACTTTTCAAGATTCTTTACGAACGAAAAGGCGAAATTTCAGTCCAAGAACTTTCAGAGCGGATTTTTTGGAGCAGTCGGCAAATTAACAGATATTTCAACAGCCGTTTCGGATTTTCGCTCAAAACATTCTGCAATATCCTAAAATGTCATTCTTCGTTAAAGCATATTGCGAACGGCAAACTTTTCCCAGAAAACGATTATTACGACCAAGCCCATTTTATCAAGCAAGTAAAGCAAATCACGGGTTCGACACCAACAAATCTGTACCTCAACAAAAACGACCGATTTTTACAATTGACCACCATTCAGGAAACGTAAATTTGTGCTTTCAATTAAAAAACAGAGAAATGAAAGCAAACAAATTAACGCCCAATTTTGAGGTAAAGAACATTAGGGAAACCATAGAATTTTATCAAAATGCTTTAGGTTTTTCGTTGGTAATGGCAGTTCCCGAAACACAGGACGGAATTGAACAATCATTAACGGACGGAAAGGAATACGTTTACGCCTTGGTAAGCAAGGACAGCGTAGAAATGATGTTCCAAAGAACCGATAGTTTTAAAGAAGATGTTCGTCTTGCAAAAGAACTTTCAATGGGAGCGAGTGTTTCGTTCTATATGGAAATTGACGGAATTGACAACTTTTACGAGCAAATAAAGGACAAAGGCTTGAACCCGACCGAACTGAAAACGGCTTGGTACGGAATGCGTGAATTTTACTTAAAGGACAATAACGGCTACATACTTGGATTTGCAGAAAAAAGTGAGTAATGGACATAGAAACCTACCGAAACTACTGCCTTTCCCTAAAAGGTGCAGAAGAAAAAATGCCATTTGACAAAACGACTTTGGTATTTTCCGTTAAAGGCAAAATGTTTTCCTCGACCAACATTGAGACCTTTGAACTTATCAATGTAAAATGCGAGCCCGAAAAGGCTCTGTTGCTTCGAGAAAAGCACGAAGAAGTAATCCCAGGCTATTATATGAACAAAAAACATTGGAACAGTATTTTGACCAATGGAAAAATAACGAACGGACAGATGGAAGAATGGATTAAAGATTCATACGACTTAGTGGTTTCGGGACTACCGAAAAAGATACAGAACGAACTTGAAAATGAATAAAAAACGGCACACAACACGGTGTATAAGCAATAGCGGTTTAGGTACTAACCTGAACCGTTTTTTCATTTTAAAAAAGTATATTGTTATCCGAAAAGTAGTCGCTTGAAACCCGCTACTGCTCATACACAAGACCGATGATGTACAATTCACCTAAAGGTGAACCCAAGTCGCTACATTGTCGCCAAAGGCTCCAATTCCCGCCCCTTGGGATTTGTACATCATCGCAGGGCCATGCCAGTTTGCATAATCCGTAGGATGAGGGACCATCCAACCTATCACCTTTAGGCGCCATCGAGGAAAACTGTACATATCAACGGCTATATGCAACCTGGCCACGTTCAACACGTATTTGTAAATTTATCCCAACAAGTTGCGTAAATTTAAAATCCGTAACGTGGCTTCACATAGCCCTGCGTTGTGCTTCAGCTAAAAAACAAATGGACACAAAAAAAGAATATCATTTCCCATCAGAAATACCTAATAAAAATCCAAGTAATACATATTTAGATGTCGTTGACCAATCTATAAAAAGTGTTTATTTTAGAACAGCTTTAGCTAACCTTTATGAGACAATGGAAAAACGTTGGAATGGAGAAAAAGGTCTTGACAATGAGATAAACAGATTGAAAGAAGTATGTAAGAAAAGAATAGGTTGGATAATTGACTTGGACAACCTTCCAAAAATAAAACCAAGTTTAAGTGACTAAAAATTTTTATCAATTAAAAGCCCATTAGGAGTACAAACAATAATAACCCAAGGACTTTCCCCATCAAGTGTTTGAGACACATCCATAGAATTAAAATCTTTTTGTGCGTCTCTTCCTTGAGAGTTTATACCTTCATTGGGTATTGATTTTATAAAATCGTCTGAAAAAGGAATCTCATTTAAAATAACTTTCGGTTTCATAATAAAAAGTTTTTGACTAATTTAACAAACTAATTCTGACTGACAAACAGAACGCACAAATAAAAGCCGAAAGCACAACAATGTGTATAAGCAATAAAGGCTAAACGACAATCCTTAAAGTAGTCGCAAAAACAATCACAACAACAGCTCGAAAAGGCAGTAAATAAAAACCTTTACTGCTCATACACGAGACCGATGATGTACAATTCACCTAAAGGTGAACCCAAGTCGCTACATTGTCGCCAAAGGCTCCAATTCCCGCCCCTTGGGATTTGTACATCATCGCAGGGCCATGCCAGTTTGCATAATCCGTAGGATGAGGGACCATCCAACCTATCACCTTTAGGCGCCATCGAGGAAAACTGTACATATCAACGGCTATATGCAACCTGGCCACGTTCAACACGTATTTGTAAATTTATCCCAACAAGTTGCGTAAATTTAAAATCCGTAACGTGGCTTCACATAGCCCTGCGTTGGCAACAAGCTGATAAAACAACCGAAAAATGAATGAATTTGGTGGAAATTGGACTAAAATAAAAATTGAGATTCTTGTAGAATATGCAAAGGCTTATCTACAAATAATGAAAGATAAACACTTCTTCGAGCTTCTCTATTTTGACGGTTTCGCTGGTTCAGGCTCAATTATCAAAGACGATAAAGTAGATATTGACATAACCGTTGGTGCCGCTAAAAGAATTGTTGAAATTGACAATCCAAGACCTTTCGATATCTACTACTTCGTAGAAAAGGACGAAGAAAATTTGGAGAGTCTAAAAGAAGTTACAAAAGATTTATTTCCTCAAAAACAAATATTTCTAGCTAACGAAGATTGTAATAGAAAGCTAATAGACCTTTCAAACTTTTTAAGAGACCAAAAAAACAAATCAGTAAGGACTTTAGCCTACATTGACCCTTGCGGAATGCAAGTTGAATGGCGTTCTATTGAATCTTTAAAAGGTTTAAATCTTGATATGTGGATATTAGTCCCGACAGGTTTAGGCGTTAATCGTTTACTAAAAAAGAATGGACAAATTTCAGAGGCTTGGTTGACTAGACTCGAAAAATTTCTTGGGATAAGCAAAAACGATATAACAGATTTATTTTACACTAAAAGCCCAACATTATTCGAGGAATTTACTCATATTCAAAAAGAAGATAAAGCAATTGAAAAATCGGCTGAATTATATGGAAACAGATTAAAAGAAGTTTTTGAACACGTTTCTAAACCTTACGAATTAAAAAATTCGAGTAATTCAGTTATGTATCATTTATTCTTAACTTCCAACAATAAAACAGCAGTGAAAATTGCTAACGATATTGTAAAAAAATATAATAGATAAATATGGCTCAATCAAGTATAGAATGGACAGAAATGACTTGGAATCCTACAACTGGATGCACTAAAGTTTCCCAAGGTTGTAAATTCTGTTATGCAGAAATTATGTCTAAACGACTTCAAGCTATGGGAGTTGAAAAATATAAAGACAATTTCAAAGTTCGTACACACGAATCTGCCTTAAAAGTGCCTTATACTTGGAAAAAGTCAAAAGTAGTTTTTGTAAACTCGATGAGTGACTTATTTCACGAAGAAATACCACTAGAATTTATAAAAAAGGTTTTTAAGGTAATGAACGATAATCCGCAACACGTTTTTCAAGTCTTGACAAAAAGAGCGGAAAGATTATTGGAATTGCACAAAGAATTAAAATGGAGTCATAATATTTGGATGGGTGTTTCAGTTGAGGAGCAAAAAGTTGAAAATAGAATTGACTATTTGAGAAAAACTAATGCAAGAGTAAAATTTCTCTCGCTTGAACCATTAATTGGAGCACTTCCGAATTTGAATTTGAAAAAAATTGATTGGGTAATTGTTGGTGGAGAAAGTGGACACAATCCAAGACCAATGGATGCTGATTGGGTAATTGATATTCAAGAACAATGTGAAAAGGCAGACGTTGCGTTTTTCTTCAAACAATGGGGCGGAAAAAACAAAAAGAAAAATGGCAGAGAATTAAATGGTCGAACCTATGACGAAATGCCAGAAATAGAATTGCAACATAGCGTCTGAAAAGAAAAGCCAGTTGCCAACAACGTATATAAAAAATAGCGGATTAGTCGCTTAAACAAAAGAAAATGAATAAATTATAGGTCATTGTTAAACTGAAAAATTAGTTTGTAAAACCCGCTACTTTTCATATACAAGACCGATGATGTACAATTCACCTAAAGGTGAACCCAAGTCGCTACATTGTCGCCAAAGGCTCCAATTCCCGCCCCTTGGGATTTGTACATCATCGCAGGGCCATGCCAGTTTGCATAATCCGTAGGATGAGGGACCATCCAACCTATCACCTTTAGGCGCCATCGAGGAAAACTGTACATATCAACGGCTATATGCAACCTGGCCACGTTCAACACGTATTTGTAAATTTATCCCAACAAGTTGCGTAAATTTAAAATCCGTAACGTGGCTTCACATAGCCCTGCGTTGTGTGTCATTTAATACACGTTAATAATAATATTTTGGACTTATGAAAAACAATTTTGACAAAGAAACCAATCTTTACCGATTTATTAAAGTAAACGGACTTGATGATATTACTAAATTTAATATATCTGACATTTCAGTATATACATATTTAGAACAAGAACAAGTCGATAAACTAAAACACATAAAAGAAAATCTATACGAGCTAAACGGAAATTATTTTATTCCTTCTGACCTTGATTAACTTTTTGCTTGTTTTTCATTTCATCAATAGCTAAACAAACACCTTTAAATTCATCATCAGACAAATTAAGAACTTGTTTCGCTTTATTTAATTTTTCAAATACTAAATCCATACCAAATGCAACTCGACGTATTCATTTCAAACACACTAAAATCAATTATAAAAGGAATTAAAGAATCGCAAGATTTCGCAAATGAAAACGGTGCGAGAATTAATCCTCATGTCGGAAAGTGGGATTTTGATAAAAACCAAACAACATATTTCGGAAACGAAGAAGGCGCAAGAGCTGTATCTAAAATAGATTTTGATATAGCTGTAACCACATCAAGCTCACAAGAAACAGGTGGAGAAGGCGGAATTAATGTTTATTCGTTAAAACTTGGTGGAAAATTATCTGACAAAGAGATAAATGAATCAGTTTCAAGAATAAAGTTTAGCCTAAACATTGCGCTTCCTAATGTTGAACCTTAACGAATGATTTTAGCAATAGTAATGAAAAAGAACTTATAATATTTAAACTCACGCTTATAATCTATTCTAAAAGGAATAAAATTATCTGCCTTTAAAACCGAAATAATAAAATTACAAACCGACTTAAACATAAAAAACGCCACACAACACAGTATAAAATTAATTGCTAGTTGTTTCCTTTTTGGAAACTAATTGCGTGATTCTTTTGTATTGCTTATTTTTAAAGTTAATATTTAGTACACGCAACTAATCTTATACAATCACGATGATGTACAATTCACCTAAAGGTGAACCCAAGTCGCTACATTGTCGCCAAAGGCTCCAATTCCCGCCCCTTGGGATTTGTACATCATCGCAGGGCCATGCCAGTTTGCATAATCCGTAGGATGAGGGACCATCCAACCTATCACCTTTAGGCGCCATCGAGGAAAACTGTACATATCAACGGCTATATGCAACCTGGCCACGTTCAACACGTATTTGTAAATTTATCCCAACAAGTTGCGTAAATTTAAAACCCGTAACGTGGCTTCACATAGCCCTGCGTTGTGCTTCATTATAACCAACCGCTAACCAATGATAAAAATCTTTAGAAAAATCCGCCAAAACTTGCTTATGGAAAACAAAACTGGAAAGTATTTTAAATATGCAGTTGGGGAAATAATACTTGTTGTTATTGGGATTTTGATTGCATTACAAATAAATAATCTCAATAATAATAGACAGCAAAGAAAAATAGAGCAAACTTATTTATTATCACTAAAATCTGAATTTAAAACTAACCTAAATAAAATTGATGATTGTCTCACAAAAAATAAAAATCTAATAAATTCAGTTGAAAATATGCTATCATTATTTGATACTAATATTCGCGACACCATTAGTGAAAAAATAGTGTCTGAAATTATATATTCAGTTTTTAAAGGAGATGCAACATACACCCCTTCAAAAGGAGTCTTGACAGATATTATTAGTTCTGGGAATCTTAATCTAATTCAAAATGAAGGATTAAGACAAAAAATCGCATCTTTCGAGAGCACATTGGATTATTTAAAAATACAAGAAAACTATACTCTTGCAACGAAAGATATAATGCTAAAGCAATTAAATAAAAATGGAAGTGTACGAAGAGTTTTAGCTAACAGAGGTCTTAATTTTGAGTATGAATCAATTTCGGACAATTCAAGCAATAAGGGAGTTTTCGGTTTAATTGAATTTGAAAACAATCTTTTAGATTACTATTTAACAATTCAGGCGACTAATGGACCAAGATTTTTTGGTGGAATAAAAGAGCAAATAGAGGAAATTTTGGTTGACATTGAATTGGAAATAAAAAAATAACGAAAGCACAACAATGGTAACCGTTGCACAAGATATTAATCCGTGAAAAAATGGATCCGTACAAGCCTCTTTACGGGGCTTTTTTTGGTCCGCCTTAGATTGGCAGCGCTAATCTTGGATGCCTTACAAAAGCACCGAACAACGGTTCAAGGGCACTTTTGGCCCATCTTGCCAAAGCTGGTGTCATTA
>NZ_MDGL01000178.1 GCF_002742265.1 Maribacter sp. 4G9 | reverse complement strand
TTTCGCATGTCTATCTGCTTGTTCGCCATGGTGCTTTTTAACAAAAAAAGCACTTAGACTTTTTACAGATAGATCTAATCTAAAGGTGGGTCACTTTGGCCCGGCGGGAGTGGGTCACTTTCCTCCGGCCAGCTATGGTCACTTTAACCCGGCGAGGGTGGTATACTATGTCCGGCGTTTCCACCTAAGAAGAAGCGAACTGTTGAACCTTAAATTGGAGGATATAGATGGAAAACGAATGCTCATCCGTGTCAGGGCCGCTAAGGGCAATAAAGACAGAATGACCATCCTTAGCCCTACCCTGCTGAAGGGTCTTCGAGAATATTACATTGAATATAGGCCGAAGAGTTTTCTTTTTGAAGGACCTGGAAACAAGCCTTATTCGGCATCCAGCGTCTTGAAAATAATTTCCAGTGCCGGTAGAAAATCAGGTATATATAAAAAGGTAACACCGCACATGCTTCGGCATAGTTTCGCCACTCATCTATTGGAGGATGGTACGGATATCAGGCATATCCAGCTCCTATTGGGACATAACTCGACCAAAACAACGGAAATTTACACCCATGTGGCGGAAACCTCCTTCAATAGCATAAAAGATCTCTTATCTTAGTTCCGCACATAAAATAAGTATAGATCATATGATCTATACTCCTACGTTGTAAGCAAGCTAAACCAACCAATATGAAAAATTTAACAATCATCTTAATTTTATTACTTTTTAACTCTTGTATTACTATTAAAACCGAAGCTGGAGGTAATTTCGGCGGAGGATTAGTTACAAATGAAAAAAATTCTAAAAAAATTCTAAAAAGAGTTCGGAAAAAATCTATTGGAGGAAAACTTGGTCTAACACTTTTTGAATATAAAAACTCTGAATTTGTAGACAAAACTTTATTTAGTAATAGTGAGCTAAAGTTTATTAAGAATGAAGTACAGCGAATTGCCGATTTAGTTAAGACCATTGGAGACCAAAACTGGTATTCATCAACTTTTGGGGTTAGAAATGAATTGGTGCCTGCAATTGAAGTAAAAATAGAGGCAAATACAAACTTATCAGCAAATACCGATTGTGATAATAATAAAGTAATTGTCTCAACTGGCTTGCTACAAAAAATTTATCGCGAATCATTATTAGAAACATTCGAAATGAACACTGAAATGTTAGATGATTATGGCAGTGATTTTATGGAGTTTAAGATTAATAATGAGACAGAGTATTTTACAGGTTTGTTTAATTTAAAAGGTAAAAATCTGACTATTTTTAACGCCTTTAATGACGATGACGCAGACGATAGGTACTTCGACAATGTACAAACAGCGTTAGAATTAGAAAGAACGGCTAATTTCGCATCAATGGAATATCTAAAATCATTATTATTTATTCTGTCTCACGAAACATATCACAAAATTTCAGATTGTAAAGTAAGCAAAGAAATAGAAATTGAAGCAGACATTTTTGGTTCTGTGGTATACCAACTTCTTTTCCAAAACCAAAACAACAATCCTGAGGGAATAGCAGGTTTACTATTTGGAGACTTACAAGAAAACGTAGTTGCAAGTAATACTATTCGCTTTATTCAAGGAAGGGAGATTTATGATATTGTTGAAGAAACCTACCAAAAGACACCGTTTGAAAAAGGAAGCGCAATTCATCTTCCATTAGAAGAAAGAGTTTCATTCATTTTGGAAAAGGTAAATATGCAAGGTGTAGATGCCTTATTTATGACTGTCTCAACAAAACTATTAGAATATTCACATAACTAAATACCAATTATTATGAAATCAAATAAGCTTTTATCATTATTCACTCTAACACTTCTTCTTATAAGCTGCGGTGCAAAAAAGAATTTAAGAAAATCTAAAGAGTTAGATAAGTTTGTCAAAACATATAAGTATGTCCCGTTCGAAATCCCAAGGGATGGAGATGGTGTAGGAACTTTAATCACTTACAATAAAGATGGTAGTGAAGCAGTTGTTGCCGCTTTATCAGATTGCTTTGTTAAGGGGAATTTGAATATCGAAAAACTGCCATCTGACTTACCAAATTACACTTATGTTCTTTCAAAAACAGATTCAGTATCTATTGATGCTGGCAAAATATTTGGAGATAAAGTAAACCTTAAAGGCGCTCTTAAAAGCACTAAGGTTGATTCGGTAAAAGTCGAATTTAAAGACGTTTTTCAAGTTAGAGTAACTCGTATAACAGTAGAAAAAGAATTGAAAAGAATCGTTGAGAGTAACGCTCTTTGTGTTGAAAAAAGTTACGACAAGAACAATTACTTTATTGAAAGAGTTTTAGGAGCAAACGAAATTGAAGTCTCATTCTTTAATAATAGTGGAATTCAAATACCTGTGGATGTTGATATTCTTAATGAGATAGATATTGATAATTCATTTGTTAAAGAAGTTAACGGAAATAGTGTTTTGTCTATGGACAAACCGAGGTATATTGGATATAGATTGTGGTCAATATCTGGAAAACCAGGATTTGGAGATACACCTATTAAAATACAAGAAGTATCAAATGAAAAAGCACTAAAATTAAAAGAATAAAGCCAGCTTACAACAATGGCTATAAGTAATTGCTTGTTCTCGCCTACTTCTGAAAATCCTTGCGGATTTTCAGTTTGGAGTGTACTTGCGGAGTTAAGTGCTAAACCACGCAACTACTCATAGCCGGGACCGTTGTGTTTAATATTGAAAAATGAAACTATTGTTACTTGGAGCAACAGGGAGAACTGGCAAATTAGTGCTGAAGAAAGCACTCGACAAAGGATATCAAGTGAATTGTTTATCAAGAAAATCTGAACGTATTCAGAAAAGCAATGGATTGACAATCTTTGAGGGAAATCCTAATAATGAGAGTGATTTGAATATGGCAATTTCTGATTGTGACAAAATAATTAGTGTTCTAAATATTTCAAGAAAATCTGACTTTCCTTGGGCGAATTTAAGCACACCAAAAACTTACCTTTCTGACGTAATGACCAAGCTCGTCCCAATTGCTAAAGAACATAATATAAAACGAATTTCCATATGCTCGGCTTGGGGAGTTGCTGAAACAAAAAATGATATTCCGAAATGGTTTAAATGGTTCATTAACAACAGTAATATTGGTGTTGCTTATAAAGACCACGAAAGACAAGAAAAAATACTTTCCAACTCAAATATTGACTGGACAATTGTAAGACCTGTTGGATTAACGAATTCAAAACGAGAAAACCGAATAAGGGAAACTTTTAATAATAAGCCTAAACCAAGTATTTTAATAAGCAGAAAAAGCGTTGCGGACTATTTGTTAGTAAGTTTAGAAAAAGATGCTTTGATAAAGAAACGAGTAGTAATCTCTAAAGAATGAGAAAAAAGATTGCACTAATTTATTCTTCAGTAGATGGACAAACCAAAAAGATTTGTCAAGAATTGAGCTTAATTTTTGAAAAACAACAAATTAAGACAGAATTACACTCAATTGATAATTTTAGCGATGATTTATTGAAATACCATACACTTATTATCGGAGCAAGCATTAGGTATGGGAAACATAACAATAAGGTGTCAGAATTTATTTTGGATAATTTGAATAAGCTAAATCAAATTCAAACTGCTTTTTTTTCTGTAAACCTTGTTGCAAGAAAAAAAGATAAGAATTCGGCAAGTACGAATCCATACATGATTAAATTTTTAGATAAGACTGAATGGAAAGCAGATTTTTTGCAAGTATTTGCAGGAAAATTAGATTATAACTCATATTCTTTTTTGGATAAAATAATGATAAAATTGATTATGCTCATTACGAATGGACCAACAAAATCGAAAGAACCAATTGAATTTACTGAATGGGAAAGGGTAAATGATTTTGGCATAAAAATAATTGAGAACTATAAAAATACTAAACACAACATTGGCTATAAGTAATTGCTTGTCATCAACTACTTACGAAAATCCTCGCGGATTTTCAGTTTGGTGTGTACTTGCAAAGCTACGTGCTACCCCACGCAACTACTCATAGCCGAGACCGTTGCCCACAATTATGAAAAAAACACCGTTACTTATCATTTTACTTTTCACTTCAATTTTAAGTTTTGCTCAAACCGAGAAAGAAAACGACAAAAATATCGCTGAAAAGTTTGAGAACTTTTTCAATTCAAGCGATTATAACCGAATATTTGAATTGTTTTCAGACGATATGAAAAATGCTCTTCCAAAAGAAAAAGCGGAAGAATTTTTTGTTGGACTAAAAACGCAAGCTGGAAAAATAAATGCTCGTGAATTTACTAAATATCTCAGAGGCAGTTTTGCTTCTTACAAAACCACTTTCGATAACGGAATTTTTGCAGTCAATTTATCAACAGACAATCAATTAAAAATAAACGGACTTTATATAGAGCCTTTTAAAGAAGATAATTTGCCTAAAATAGAACGGAACTTGACCAAATTAATCCTTCCATTCAAAGACAAATGGACAGTAACTTGGGGCGGAGATACAGCGGAATTGAACTACCACGTTGAAAGTAAGGCTCAAAAAAACGCATTCGATTTCGTAGTAACAGATGAAAATGGAAAGTCCTATAAAACTGATGGAAAAACCAACGAAGATTATTACGCATTTGGCCAAGAATTAATTGCACCTTGTGATGGCGAAATTGTTTTAGTTGTAGATGGTGTTGATGATAACGTTCCAGGAGAATTAAATCCAATTTATGTACCTGGAAATACAGTAATAATTAAAACAGCCAATAACGAATATTTATTTTTTGCACACTTCAAGCAAAACTCAATTAAAGTAAAGAAAGGTCAAAAAATAAAACAAGGAGAAACTTTAGGACTTTGTGGTAATTCTGGGAATTCGTCTGAACCACATTTACATTTTCATATTCAGAATGTAAAAGATATGAATGTAGCGACTGGCGTAAAATGTTATTTCGACCAAATAGTCGTTGACGGAAAAATGAAAAAGGATTATTCACCGATTAAAGGAGAGAAAATACAGAACGAAAAATAACTGTGGGCAACAACGCATATAGCTCATAGCTAGTGAGTTGATTAGTAGAAGTTAAGGTATATTTGCTAGTCCGCCAAATTTTTTAATTTGGCTTATTGAGAAAAGATAATAAGAAAAATTAAAAAATTCGGCTCGTGCTTAACCGCAAATATAATGCTAATTTGCACGCTACGAGCCATATACAGAGACGTTGTAAGCCATTTTGAAAAAGTATACTACCATATTAATTTTTTTAATCTTTGTCTCCTGTCTAGAAAGCAAAGAAGACAGAATTATTAGAAAACTAAACTCCGAACTTGAGACAAGAGGGTTGGAAATTGATACGATTATCACACACAATACCACCGAAATCATAATTAGCCCCAAAGAGAATAAAGAAATGGGTACAGTAGTACCTCTTTACGAATTTAGCGATGTAGAAAATCAGGACTCTTTGGACTTACTTATCTCAAGAAAAGCTGATAAACTCGAGGCTTGGTATGCGTTACCTGAATGGAACGATAAAAGGGATATTTTCTCTCCCTGGCTAAGAAAAAATTTTAATGACCCGCAGTCTGAAATCTATAAACATCGACTTACTCCTAACTACATTTTGACATTTAATCATAGCAACACCAAAACGCACAGGCCTAGCACAATTGGAAAGAGATTACTAAATCACTGGGGAATAACTGAAAAGGAATTCAAAGATTGGTCATGGAATCATTTAAATCTTCTCTATGACCAACAATCCGAACTGGTAAAAATAAATTTCAAAGGCAGGGAATTACTTCATTTAAAGTGTCATAGTGAACATCATCAACATACTTTGATTTTTAGTGAAAGTTTTAAAAAAGAAGCCTCAAAGAATATGGGTTACCCATTTTATATTATTCTGAATAAAAATTTTCCAGTTTATCTTTCAAAGAAAGGTGATTTGGAATTTTTAAAAGAAAGTCTCGCCGAAATAGAATCGGAAATAAAACAAAGCGACATATTCCCAACCGAATTACTTACATATACGGAAAACGGAATTGAAGTCTCTGAAATTGAATAAAAAACGGCTTACAACACGGTGTATAATTAATTGCGGGCGGATTCCTTAAACGGAATCCTTTACAATCAATTATCTTTAAAGTCAGGCGGACATTTTCCGTTGGAAAAGTCCGCAACTAATCATACACGGACCGTTGGCATTAATGTAAAATGAAGAACTACAAATACATAAAATATTTTCCGAAACCATTTTTGGAAGACTTGGTTACAGGAAAAACACTACCTATTGTTGGTGCTGGATTTTCCAAGAATGCTGACATTCCACCGAACAAAAAAATGTTGGCTTGGGACGAACTAGGAATAAAATTCGCAGAAGAAATTGAGGATTATAAATATTCCAATCCGATAGATGCGATTTCAGCATATAGTCACGAGTATTCTCGTACCAAAATGGTTGAAAAGTTAACATCGTTACTTTTAATAAATTCCGTTAAACCTGGCAATGCACATAAGGCATTTTGCGAATTACAATTTGACATTGTCTGTACCACAAATTTTGAATTCTTAATCGAAGATGGATATAAACTAGTAAACAAATATTGTAGACCAATAATTGACGAAGACCAATTATCTATTTCTGGAGCAAGTGAAAACATTGTACTTCTAAAACTTCACGGAGACCTTCATCACCCAAAAAGATTAGTTGCTACAGAGGAAGATTATGATAGTTTTTTGAATAAATATCCAATGCTATCAACTTATTTAGCCAATTTGTTAATTTCAAGAACGCCTTTGTTTATAGGATATAGTTTAGATGATGCCGACTTTAGACAAATTTGGCAATTAATAAAAGACAGACTTGGTTCGTTACGAAGACAGGCTTATGTTATTAAAATTGATTGTTCTTCACACGAAAAAGCAAGATTTGAAAGACGTGGTGTGAAAGTGATTAATATAAAAGGAAATCCTTCAGATTATCCAACTATTCTAAAAGATGTTTTCATCGAGTTGAGAGATTATTGGAACAAATCATTAATAGAAAATCAAATTGTTACAGAGGATAATGCAATGGCTGAATTATCTCTTCCAGAGGATTCTAGTAACAGACTTTGCTTTTTTAGTATTCCAGTAAGACTTCTACCATTTTATAAAAAATACGTTTTCCCTGTAGTGAAAAGACAAGGACTTATCCCAATAAGTGCGGATGATGTAATAACGATAGGAGAAAATTGGATGGCTAAAGTTACAGCATTAATTAAAAAATCTGAATTTATTGTTGCTGATATCGGAACTCAAAACACTCTTTTTGAACTTGGATTAGCTTTATCAAATAAAGAAAGGACTGCAAGGATTTTAATAATCAAAGATGAATTATCCCCATTACCTGCGGATTTGAATAATTATCTATTTATAACAAGACCAGAAAATCCGTACGACAATTCAGAGGATATTACAATGCAGATTGAACATTGGTTTATGCAAGCATTAGAACCTCTTAAACAATCTTATCAAGACGAACCTGAAAGATTATTAAAGAAAAAAGAATATCGAGCTGCTGTAATATCAGCTGTATCACTTTTTGAAAACCATTTAAGAAGTCGAATTTTAGATTATACTGATACGAGAATGATTAAATCTAAATCTTTATACTCTCTTGTTCAATTAGCACAGGAATTTGAAATTATTTCTAATAATAATACAGCTGAAATAAAGGAATGGATGCATATTAGAAATCAAGCAGTACATTCAAAACAACAAGTAGGATTTAGAGATGCGAAGAAAATAGTAAACGGAATTTATAAAATCATAAACGAGTAAAACACTAATGCCAACACCGTATATAATTTATTGCTAGTTCTCGCCTACTTACGAAAATCCTTGCGGATTTTCTATTCGGTTTGTATTTGCTAAATTAGGTGCTGAAACACGCAACAAACCATATACAAACACGTTGGCAAACATTAAAAACAGAAAAAATGGAAAGTTGGAATTTTAAAATAGAAAAAAGACCAAATGAAATTACCGAAAGATTAGAATCGGAACTTAATTCTATCGGTGGTTTTGTGTTTGATAAAAAAAATCCGACAACTTTTAGCTTTCGGAAACGAGTTCTTTACGCTTGGTATATGGCTTTTCAAAATTGGACCATTGTCAATGGAAAACTATCAAGTAACAGCACAGATAATACCACGAATGTAAAAATCTCCTTTAATCAACATTTCTTGATTCGATTGATAATTTATACTCACATCATTTTGGGATTGGGACTTATTCTTGGATTATTCATAACAACAAAAAACGAGCCATCGACTTATATTGTAGGTGGACTAATTATCGCTTTGGGAATAGTTATTTGGATTACTACAAAAAGAAAGTTTAAAAAAGACGCTGAAAAATACAAAGGACTGATAACTGATACATTTGGACTTTATAAATAACGTTTGCCAACACGGTGTATAATTAATTGCGGGCGGATTTCCTAAATGGAAATCCTTGCAATTATCTATCTTCGGTACAGGCGGACATTTTCCGTTGGAAAAGTCCGCAACTAATCATACACGAACCGTTAGAGCACATTCAGCTGAAGCTGACTTTTTTTGCTACGTGCTGCGCACTCCCGCCCAAAAAGAAATGTGCTCTAACGACCTGCTAAACCAAATTGCACAGTACCTTATAACTACAAACAGCTCTCAGCTGTCCGCTCAAGCGGCCAACGTGCAATAACATAAGCTAAAACTCAATTTGGCCCGATAATTGTATCCGTCCGAGCAACTACATTAGCTATTGATCTTCATATTCCGTAGTGAATTCAATATCCTTGCCTTCCGCTCTTGCCCGGAGCACCATTTGTTGCATGTTTTCTGGAAGGTTGTTCAGGGGCAGTATCATGCCATCTACCATTACCATATTGTTGAAAGGGCTGTTCTCTTGCATGGCGCCTGTAGAAAATTCAGGGCTATAATACCATAGGTCGAACATATCCTTTATGGCCCGGGCCTTGTTCGAGACCGTAGTCCCCTTGGTCCTGAAGTATTCGTTCATTTCTTTGGAACTTATATATGGCTCGAAGGATCGGTCGAACAAAAAATTTATCGATCCTATGGCATGGACCACGGCTGCAGCCCATATCTCCAATTTTCCCCTTGTGAAGGGGACATCCCTTTTTCTGCCCATCTTTTTGATGAGTTTTTCACAAAGCGCGAAGTATTCATCATTGAGTTTCTGGGCGCAGAAGGTCCCCGTTATTTCCAATAGCTGTTTTTCCTTTTCCTTTACCTGTTCTTTGGTCATATGCTGTTCTGTTTTTGATATCCGGGCAAAAGCTCTTGGAGTTTTTGTATGCTATGATCAGGTATCCGCTCAAGGGTGCTGGCCAGCCATTCCCTTGGATTGATATTCTGCATCTTGCAGCTCCCGAAGAAAGAATAGAGCATGGCGGCATTTTGCGCTGCATCGTGGGATCCGCAGAAGAGGTAGTTCTTTCTGCCGATAGCCATGGGGCGGATGGCATTTTCGATCAAGTTGTTGTCCAGTTCGATGCGCCCATCATCAAAGATGGCCTCCAGTTTTGGGTATTGATTGATGTAATAGGCCATCGCCTTGCCGATGGGGCTTTGTGGCAGCACTTTGAACTGTTGCCCTTCGATCCACGTTTTGATCTGTGCCAATAGCGGCCTGATCCTTATGTCGCGCTGTATTTTCCTCGCTTCATAATCATCTTGGGCCTCTTCCTTGATCTTACGTTCTTCCAAATAGATATCCCTAAAGATGGCCAATGCTTTTTCTGCTTGCTTTTTGTCGCTGTCCAGCGCATCGTGGAACTTGCGCCTGGCATGTGCCAGACATCCGGCAAGGGTGATCTTGGGATCGGCACCGATCTTGTCGTACACGGTATAGCCATCGCATTGCAGATACCCATGATAATCGGCAAGCAATTCTTTGGGTCCGTTCTGTCCACGGCCTTTGCGGTAATTAAAAAGTACAAGCTTTTGAACGGGATCGTGATAGACCCATTGATATCCCTGGTGCGTACTGCCCTTCTTGTCGGAATCCAATACCTTGATCGGGGATTCGTCGGCCTGGATATAATCGGAGGCCAGTATTTTTTGTTTCAGTGTATTATAGAGCGGTTCCAGCAGCTGGCAACAACTGGCCATCCAGTCGCCAATTGTGCTCTGTGCAGGTTCCCACCCAAAATCCCGTTTGAATATCTGGATCTGGCGGTAGAACGGCAAGTGATCGATATATTTGCCCACCAGGATGTGCGCCAGTAAACAGGCCTCGGCTATCGATTTGTCGATGGGGCGGGTCGGGAGCGGTGCGATCAGCACGCCCTCCCCATCAGCCCTGGCATACTTGGGCCGGATCGTCCTTCTTTTGATAAGGCTTGCGGGAGTGTATTCCAGGGTCTCGGTGACCTCTTCCCCGATCTTCTTCAGTCCCGTGGTATCCTCTTCGGGCTCGATGATGATTTCCCTGACTGGTAGATGTTCCGGTAGCGCATTGCGCCCATTGTGTTTTTTCTTGTCCCTGGTATAGGAAATGGTCTCCTGTGGGGCCTGTTCTAAGGTTTCCGAGGTATCGTCCCCTGAAAAGAGCGATAACTGATCCACCACGGCTTGGGAAATGAAACTCTCGGATTTGAATCCACCTATGAGTTTGTAGAGTTGTGCCAGTTGATGTTCCAGGGAAACTATCCTGGCCGTGGAGGCCTTCTCCTTTTTTTGAAGATCCCGGTTCTCGACAAGCAGCTCTTGATAGGTCATTACAGGGTCAAGATAAAAATTGCCCTACTAAAAAACAACCTGATGTTACGTTTTTTCGTAACGTTTTCGCCTGGTCATATTGGTAATGGCGATCCCATCGATGAGCAGGACCAATTGGGCGTAATCCAGCCGTAGACTGCCGACCGATCCATCGTAATCGGGAAGTTCAAAAGTGCCGGATTCCAGCCTTTTGTAGTATAGCATAAACCCTCCGGACTGCCAGTGCAAAAGTTTTGCCTTGTTGCGGACCTTATTGATAAAGATATATACCGTACCGTCATCGGGGCTTTGGTCCAGATCGTTGATGACAAGCCCCCGCAGGCTATCGAAGCTCTTGCGCATATCGGTGGGGAGGCCGTAGAGTTGGAACCGGTGGGAAGTGCCGAGTGCGAACATCTATACGGGGATTTCTATCTCGACCCCGTTTCTGCAACGGATCAAAATAGTCCGGCCTTCGCCGATAGGGGCAATTTCAATTGGTAAAAAATGTGATGGGGCCCTCTTGTCGGCCGGTACATCCGCAGGCGCCGATAATTTTGAGATCCAATAATGGAATTTGCTCTCCTTGATCCCATGGGCGGAAGCAAACTCCTTTTGGCTCTGGCCAGAGAACCGAAACTTCTTTACCAGTCTACGCATCCGCAAAGCATTGTCCTTTTTTGTCATAACTCAAATAGTTTATGCCAAAGGTAAAAAGCCCCATCACGTCATAAAAGACGTAGTTGCTCGGAGGGATACCGATAATTTATACTCCCAATAACATAAAATCTCCAAGATACAACCGCTACGCGGTCTTCTTGACAAACTATAAAATCAGAGACATAGGAAGTCAAATTCCGATTTCATAGTTAATCGATTTTATTATATTTCCGTAAAAATCATCGAACTGCGTTTAGCAGGTCGTTGTACACAATGCAAGAAATCCAACCAAATACAATCAAAAAGTGAAACTAAATATCCCAAAAGACAAAGCGATTGAAATTTTAGAAAAACGGAAATCGGAAATATATAGGCCTGACTTTGAACCAAGTGTTTGGAAAGGAACAGTAGATGAGGATTTAAAAGCAATCTTTGGTTATCTTGACTCAAGATGGCTAAAAATTAGCCAAATTAGATTTGACACCTATATTGAATCCGATAAAATAAAGGTCTTTGAGACTGGACGAAAACAGGCTTCTGGATTTATGGACACCTTTATCGAACAGATTAAAGAGTATTCAAAAATTCAAGAGGAAAATATCATTAAATCGGAAACAGTTTACAAGCAAAAATATAAGGAATGCCAACAGGAGGTCAATCAACTAATGAATCAACTCGATGAGGCTATTACAATTGCAAATGACAACTTTGATGAATTAAAAAAACAAGATTCTGAAATCGCTTCATTAAAAAAGAACACAGTACAACTTCAGGACATAACTATTATAAAACTTTTTAAGCTTTTGGGAAATTTACCAGTTAAACAAATAGTAGGTTTAATTAGTATAATTATCGGAATATTAGCATTTGCAGGATGGTGTGGCTCTCAAATTGAGAAAAGTACGAACAGAACTATTACAGTTGATTACAAAGAAGAAATTCAGCAATTGAAAAAAGATAACTCGAATTTGAACGATAGTATTGTTTCTTTAAACAAGATTCTTTTAGAGAAAGAGAAAGTATTAAAAACAGTTATTAAAAAAGACTCTCTGAAATAATTAATATCATAAATGTTAATTTCAGTAAACCTCTCAAAGTTTAATGTTTAAAAAATTAAAAGACTACTACGATTACATCGAAAATGACAATAGCTTGTCTTTTGATTTCAATTTAAACAAATACTTAATTTCACTGCGAGACAAATACAAACAGAATACACAAAAAAAGAAATGCTCATTTGAAATTTACTGTAATGATTTTCGATTTGAAAAAGGAAAGCTCAAACCCGAATTAACATATGCTAACGGAAATCATTATCCAAGTTTAGAATTATTCGATGATGACTTGAAATATATTATCCAAAGAGCTAAAGAAACAAACAATCCAAAACACAAAGCCAAATACAATCATTTACTTTGGGAAAGCCCAATAAAGAACAATAAGTTCTGTAAACTGGCTATTACCAACTATTTGGAATTTTTAAATCTTGTTATTTCCGAAGAAAATGATACTCTCGAGAATCGAAATATTCAATCGATTTACGAGAACTTATTTGTTTTAACACAAACAATAAATTTTAAAAAAGAAGAAACGATTTCATTATTACTAGCTAATTTAGCTTTAAATAATATCAACGGTTACAATAAATTTCATTTGATGAAATTTGTTTGCGAACAAGGCAAGAAAATTGAAAAAAATATTTTAATAGAATTTTACGACTATTCAAATGATGTCATTGAAAATGAACTTTATCAAGAACTTAAAAAAGAATATTTAGACTTATTAATTCTTCTTGCAAAAAAAACAGGAAAAGACGCAAAACCATACCATAATTTACTTGCTGAAACTCACCTAAAAGAATCTGAAAAACATAAAGAAAGTTTTATAGTCCACGATTACTATATTAAGGCGTTAAAACAATTTCAATTAGCAGGAAATTCACGAAAAGTTGAAGACGTAACTGTACTCATTGAAAAAGAAAAAGACAATCTGAATTTTAAAGAAATAAAAGTAGAACATTCGAGTGATGAGTTACAGCAATGGTATGAATCACTAGATAGACTTACAACCGAACTCACTGACAATTATCCAAGTAAAGCCATTTATGAATACTTAATATTATCAGAACATATTTTCCCTAAATCAAAGGTGCTGGATGAAACTTTTAAAACACCTTTGATGGATTTAGTAAGCACTATGAATTTCGATTTAAACAGAAATGTTAGTGAATCAAGTATAAGTTCATTAAATCCATATTATATCCATATTAAAAACTTTTCGTTAAGACATTTACTACTTGTTTTTTCAAAGGGAACTAAAAATGGTAAAATTAGTTTTCAATCATTAAAGGACTTTTTGACACAAAGTACTTGGTATGGAATAGATTTTTCAATCATAAATCCAGATGGAAAAAAAGTAGTTTTTAAATGGATAGATTTAATTTTGCCATCATTAAATAGTTTTTTTGAGCAATCTGAAATCGACCTCAAAACGCATAAAAACAATCCAATGGGTTACATTTTAAGTGTTGATTCTTTAACATTGAAATTTGAGGGTGTTTTAAGAGCATTTTCAAGACAAGTTGGTGCACAAACTATCGATATCAAAGAAAATGGTACACGAGAAAGAATATCAATAGATAAACTATTGGAGAATGAAAAGCTGACGAGTATTATTCCCGCTGACGATATTGCATTTTTTAAATTCTTATTTTCTAAAGACAAATTGAACTTAAGAAATAACGTTGCTCATTGCTTTTACAAACCAAATGATTATTCTGCTTCTATTGTGTGGTTATTGATTTGTGCATTTTTAAAACTTGGAAATTTTGAATTTAATAATAGAAAATAAAAGCACTGTGTACAACAACGGTAACCGTGGCACAAGCCCCTGACCGTCAAAAAACGGATCATTATAAGCCTCTTCAAAGGGCTTTTTTCTTTCCGGATCATATTGAAACGTCAATTTTCGAAGCTTTACGGATGGGCCAAATAGGGATTGGACGGTCCTTTTCACCAATGCCGTCAAAGTAAGTTTCCCCGCCCCACTTTTGGAACGTTTTTGTTCGAATTTCAGGTACTTTTTAATGTTGTAGGCAATGGCGGAGAGGTGCATCACCTTGTTGGCCTGTGCGAGCCCTATCGTATTTATCTTTCGCAGCCCCATGAACTGGGTCAGCGTGCCGAAAACGGGTTCCACGGTGCTTTGCCGCTTGCCCTTCATGTACCTGCCCTGCGGGCTTTCCACCCTTTGGATGTTGCGTTCGTATTCTTCGCGGTAGTAGGTGACGCTGAACTTCTTCTCCTGTGCGCTCTTGCCAAGACAGGCACTTCGTATGGGACAATCGGTACAGACATGCTTTCTTGCACGGTACTCCTTCTTCTTGGTGCCCGTACGATGATCGTTGAAGACCTTGTTGAAAGGGATCGCCTTTCCTTGTGGACAAAGATAGTGGTCCGCCGTTTCAATTTACTCGAAGCCCGTCGGCCCGCCCTTGTAGGTGCCATGGGGCGGAATGAAACTCTTTAGCCCCTTCGCTTCGAGAAAGGCATAGTTCTCTCCGCTGCTATACCCGGTATCGGCCACGCAGTTCTCCCAGACCAGCCCCTGTTTCCATAACCTTCTTTGCAGCCGTTGCACGATATCGGGAAGCTGTTGGTTGTCCTTGCCATCGGCATGGTACGCCCTGATATCGGTAATCACATGATGGGCCGTGTCCACACTTAACTGGCTTAGGTAGTTCAGCTTTCTCGCCTTACCGGGCTTGACGCTGATCCTCGCATCGGGGTCCGTTGGGCTGTAATGCGTCTTGTTGCTGGTGTACTTGCTCCCCTTGTTGCCCGCCCCGGGACGTTGGTCCTGGTCCTTCGACCATTTTTTGTTGCGCCCCTTTATCGCGTCAAGTTCCTTCTTGCTTGCAGTAATACCGCGTTGACCTTTATCCGACCTATCGCCTTTACTCTTACGATGGGGTGTTCCTTTATCCATTGAACTGATCGCTCGAACCCTTCGAAGATGTTCCTCCAGATCTTCTTCCGGCACTTTTAGTTCCAAGGTATCCATTGAAGCGTTCGCTTTGACAGGTGCACTATCGATAGCTTGCGTATGACCGCTGACCATGCCCTTTTCAACACACAGACTCAAAACTCCTGTGAAGACTTCTTCGAATATGGCTTCAGGAAAAAGATTCCGTGTTCGACTTATCGTGCTGTGCCAAGGCAGTTCCTCGTCGATGTCGTAACCGATGAAATATAGGATGTCCAAACGCAGCGAACAATGGTCGATGAGTTTTCGGTCGCTGATGATATTCTCGAGATAGCCCACAAGGCAAAGCTTGAAGAACACAACCGGGTCGATACTTTTTTGACCACTCTCCCCGTAATGACCCTTGGTCAGCGGATAGAGGAAGTCAAGGTCGATGGCACCTTTTAAGCGTCTATAAAAATTGTCCTTCGGTATACGTTCGCTGAGTTGAAAATGGGCGAACAGTTTTTCTTGATAATCTTTCTTGCCTTGCATACCCTTAAGGTACGATCGATCCCCCGATCGGCAATGATCATCAACGACTTTTTTCGCTAACTTGTGCAACAGGCACACCGGCTATAGTTCATTACGGCTGAAATTCCTAATCGGAATTTCGAGCCTTTTTGCTAAATTTATGGTTACGGCGGAATGATACTCGCGTACCATTCCGTAACGAAACCATAGCCAAAACCGTTGGGCTTAATTTTGAAAAAAATCTAACCAAGCAAATAGAAATATTGACTTAGGCATTTAACCACTAATATTTTTGATATAGCATGGCGGGGTATTTACCATCCTGAGCATCAGGTTGTCGAATATGCCCTCCTTCATGAAGCTGCGGTTGAACCTGTAGCAATATTCGTCGAGATAGTCCTGTAGGTCCCCCACGTGGTGGTGCATCCCCCTAAGCCATGCCTTG
>NZ_MDGL01000177.1 GCF_002742265.1 Maribacter sp. 4G9 | reverse complement strand
CCTCCATTGTCCAATATTCCTCACTGCTGCCTCCCGTAGGAGTCTGGTCCGTGTCTCAGTACCAGTGTGGGGGATCCCCCTCTCAGGGCCCCTACCCATCGTAGCCTTGGTAGGCCGTTACCCTACCAACTAGCTAATGGGACGCATGGCCATCCTCTACCGCCCGAAGGCTTTAACCGTAATATGATGCCATATAACGGTACTACGGGGCATTAATCCAAGTTTCCCTGGGCTATTCCCCTGTAGAGGGCAGGTTCCATACGCGGTGCGCACCCGTGCGCCGGTCGTCAGCGGAGCAAGCTCCCTGTTACCCCTCGACTTGCATGTGTTAGGCCTGCCGCTAGCGTTCATCCTGAGCCAGGATCAAACTCTTCATCGTTGTTCTGTTATATGTTTCCCAACGAACCAAAAAATCCGAACCCCGGCCCCGATCGTATCGATCTAATTCTTTATATTCTTTTTTTCAAAACGGTAAAAACCGTCCCGAAATTCTCTCCACAATATTTCAATGAACCAACTTTTTGTCGCCCAGCGTTTCGCTAAGCGGGTGCAAATATACGACTGTTTCCTTACCCGGCAACTTTTTGGAAAGAAAAAAATACTTTTTTTCCGGCCCCGAAGCAAAACAAAAAAACAACAATGAACGTCCGCACCTTATACTCCCCCAGCCGCCAAAAAAATCCTCCAACGGCTAACGGGCTGCAAATGTAAGCCTGTTTTTTAATTCTACAATAACTAAATCAAAAAAAAATAAAATAATTTTAATTATTTTTATAAATAACTGATTTTCAATTTTTTAAACTTTAAAAAATTGACCATAATTATCATAAACCGATAAGGCCCTGTATATCAATTATCTATTGGAAATCGTTAAATACATACAAGCACAATAGCTTATATTACAACTAGTTAAAATGGATGCTTTCTAGGAAAAGAAATTCCAAACGAGACCGAATCTAATCACAAAATCTCGATATGGATAATTTGGAGCTGCATAAAAATTATATCCACTAAAGGATGAATTGAAATGTTCTGCCTTTAAAAAAATCCGGGTTTGCTGGATCCTGGCATTTATGAAGAAATCCAACAGGGGAAAACCTCCCAATTCTTCCGTATCCTGAACAAAGAATTCACCCAAAACAGGATTATAGCCGTTCATATTATATTTTGTGAAGTACTTAAATGTCACCCCTGTTTGCAAATACATGGCCTTTTTAAAAACATCCGAAGAAAAATATAAACTGTTCCTTGTGATCAGTTGGGGAACGTTCAAAACATTGGATTCCTGCGATACCGTTTGATACATGACCGTATTGTTCAACGCGAACTTGCCAAGCTTGAATTCTTTAGCATACTTTACCTTTAAATAGGAAATGCCCGTATCTTCCTGAAAAGGCCTTATGGCGGCTTGTTCCGCTCCTTCCGTCACATCTATCAAGGGGTCTGCCGCGAAATATGCGTAATTGTCCAGGTTTGTGTATTTGGCCGATATATTTCCTATGAAATCCGAATCAAAGCTTACTTCCAAACTATTGACCCTTTCCTTTTTAAAACTGTCCATATTCTGCCAGTTATAATTAAGGTATTCGCTTTGATACAATAGAAAATTAAAATTGGGCATCCTTGAAGATGAATGCAAGTGAACTTTGAACCGATTCTTATCATTTAATCTATAGGTCGCCGAAGCATCCAATATATTGCCCGATAAATCACCTGATAGATTATACCTAAAAGCACTTTGGAGTTCAAAACCGCCAATTGTCTTTTCATAATCCGCACCTAGGGCCATTTCCGTTCCATTAAGTTGACTACCGATTTCCTGTCCGCCTTCGGTAAAAAAAACACTATTAAAAAAATAGTTGTAGTGGAACATGTTTACATTGCCCTGTAACCTTCCCAAGGTCTTATTATAAAACTCAAGGCGTACTTGATTATACGTTGTCTTAAGATTTGCCTTGTCGTTTACGGGCGATAGGATAATATCTCCAAAATAAGCATCCCCAGACGTTTGTAAAAACTGGTAATACTTGGTTTCATACCCAAAAGTATGGCCTAAAGACAAAGAGGTCTTTTCCACGTAACTGGAATCCCTGTTCCTTCTAATCAATTTATAGGCGTGTTCTAAATAATATCGTTTTCCAAGAACAACATTATCCGCATCATCGAAACGAACGTCCACTTTTGGCCTATCTCTAAAATCCGAGTCACCAGATTCAAATTGAAGCTCCTTATTTATTAGTCCGCCATTTTCCTGGGACTTTATATCTTGGGCCGCTATATGAGCCCTTAGGCTATATCTGCCATTCTTGGATTGATAATTGGTGGTCGTAGTGAAATTCCCGGAACGTATCTGATTTGAATTGTATTTTCCCAAGGACCTATGGCCTTTATAGCCAATGGAGAAATTTAACCTTCTAGAAGTATTGAATGTAAGCATGGCATCCAATAATTGACCTTGCTCCAAGGTTGTTTTGAAAAGTATATCGGTCATGGGAGTAGGTACATTATAATAAATAATGTCCTCCACTTCCCAATAATTAAAATGTTTGGCCTTTGCCCCCAGATTTGGATACATGGTAGACCTTTCAAAATCCAAACCAAGGTTATTATATGTTTGTCCAATATTGGAAAACGGCATCAGCTCAAAATCATCCCTTCTTAAATAATTGTACTTATACTCTTTTTGAATGGTCAAGGTAGTATCCAGAAAGGTCGTGTCTCTCGCAAAGGATATGATTTTATAGTTCTTTATGGTAATCTCATTGATGCTATCCCTTTTGGATTTTTCTTTCGGCAGGGGTTTTTCCTTTTTTTTTATTGAAAGTGAATCTTTTTGGGTAATGGAATCCTTGACTTTTACGGCGCTCTCCTTTTGTTGGGCACATAGGGGAAAAGTAAGACAGCCAAAGAATACTATGAGGAAATACTTCATGCGTACTTATATCAGGCGCAAAGTTAATTTTTTTTGTTCCTAAGTAAATGTGAAAGTTATTCAGTAAAATAAATAATACCTTTGGTGAACCTAAGTTTGTAATCAATCATTGTCCTTAAAATACAACGATTTAACTTATTTGTAAGTTTTCTTTGCGTATTCTAAATATTGCTAATCAAATCAATAGATATTGAATAAATTTTACCTTTTTTTTAACGAATGCGGAACAGATGAAGCAGGAAGAGGTTGTCTTGCCGGTCCGGTTACTGCCGCGGCCGTGATATTGCCGGAGGATTTTCATCATACCTTGCTGAACGACTCCAAGCTTGTATCCAGAAAAAATCGCGACCATTTAAAACCAATTATAGAAGCGCAAAGTCTAGCCTACGGCGTAGCACATATCCACCCAAAAAAAATTGACGATATTAATATTCTCAATGCATCCATTTTAGCCATGCACAAAGCCATCGATCAACTAAAGGAAGTACCGCCCCATATTATAGTTGACGGGAACAGATTTAAAAATTATAAAGGAGTACCACATACCTGCATCGTCAAAGGGGACTCAAAATACCTTAATATTGCAGCGGCCTCTATATTGGCCAAAACGGCCAGGGATGCTTATATGGAAAGAATCCACGAGGAATTCCCTATGTATAACTGGAAACAGAACAAGGGTTATCCTACCAAAGAACATAGGGCCGCCATTAAGGAGTATGGAATAACCAAGTTCCATAGAAAAAGTTTTAGGCTATTGTCTGAACAACTTACGCTAGATCTTTAAAAATCATAAATTTGCCAAAAGGCATTTCATGAAGGTAAAGCTACTGCTTACAATTCTAGGTTCCATCTTATTTATCAATTGTTCTACTGAAAAGGATACCACGACTTCTTCTTTGGCCCTCCTACCTGGGAACGTTCCTGTAATTGTTAAAATAAATGACATGGATACCTTCCTATCTGAAATAGATGGGAATGAGATACTTCAGCAGATACGGAATTCCAAGGATATTTCCCCATTGATCGACATGCTCAAGCCCTTGGGATATATGAAATCTCCATTGGGAGGGTATCTGGGACTCATGGAAGAAGGCAATAACAGTTTTGGTTTTGTTTATATTCCCGTGGATAGTATTCCGCAGGTCGCTTTGGATAGTACTCTGAACAAAAGTGTTGAAAGCATATCAAAAGGGGATTTTAAATTTATTAGATACGAGGTGGATGGTAGTGCTTTCTATAGTTCGGTCATCCAAAACAAGGAAGTAGTGGGGTCTTCGGAAGCCGCCATCGAGTCGGTTTGGAAGCATGTGGAAAATGAGACACCCGTTAAAGGGCAGTTCCTTAAATTCGATAAGATTGGAAATCCTGCGAAATCGGCACAAATCTGGTTGGACCTAAACAATGGTCGGAATCTTTTGAATAGGGTCTTTGGAGAGGAAAGCGAAACCGGGAAAGAGAAGTATTCTGACTGGCTTTCGCTTGATGTGTCGCTGGAAAAGGATGTGCTTCTTCTAAATGGCCTAGCTATAGTAAATGATTCACTACCTTCCTTTTTGGGTCTATTCTCAAATACCGGCCCTCTGTCCAATAAAACGAACACCCTTGCACCAAATGGTTTGGATTCTTTCATTTCCTTTACGTTTACAGACTTTAAAAATTTCAGCAAGAACCAAAAACGTTTTTTTGATGATACGGGAACAAGGGATTCCCTATTTACGGCCGTGGAGGAAATTGGGATTGGCCAAATGGACACAAATAGGGTACTGCTACTAAAAGCGTACGGCACAGCCAATATTTCGGATTATATACAGAGTATCCAGACCAGCTCGATGGAATATCAAGGTAGCGAGATCACGGAATTAGGAAAGGATAGCCTGCTCCGTCAAAGTTTCTATCCGTTAGTCCAAGATTTTGAACCCAATTTTGCATGCGTTATGGAAAACACCTTTGTATTTTCAGGGACACGGGAAGGATTGGAAAGGTTTATTGATTCGAACAAATCTGGGCAGACCTTTGACAAATCTCTCTTATTTGAAAACATCAAAGATCTAATCACGGAAGAATCCACATTATTATCAGTAGCCAATAGCAAAGGTATTGAGGGCAATTTAAACCGAACCGGACTGGGAAGCTTATCGCATCTTTTTAAAAATACCGACTTGACCGAATTTTTATTTAGCTCACAGATAGTATCAGATGCCGGTTTTCTACACACCAACTATTTAATAAAAAAGATAAACGCTACCGGAACCAAATCTGGCACTTTGGAAATGTTCAAGGTCCAGCTGGATTCCGATATCTACCTAAATCCGCAATTTTTCACGAATCACAGAACCCAAGGAAAGGACATCGTCGTACAAGACCAGGACAATGTGCTGTATTTGATTACAAACAAAGGAAAGGTCATCTGGAAAAAAGAACTGGAAAGTGCCGTTCAGGGCAAAATCCACGAAGTGGACATTTATAGGAACGGGAAATATCAATTGGCCTTCACGACCAATAATCGGTTTTACATCATTGATAGGAATGGTAAGGAAGTGGCACCATTTACCTTTAAATATGATGGAGGAAACCTGAATCCCTTGGCGGTCTTTGATTATTCAAACAACAAGAACTATCGATTTGTGGTCACACAAGGTGCGAAGGTTTTTATGTATAATAACGAAGGGAAAATCGTTAGCGGCTTTAAGTATACTAACGCTGAAGATACCATTACCGGGGCTCCCCAGCATTTTGTAATTGGAACCAAGGATTATTTGGTTTTCAAATTGGCCAATGGCCTTTTAAAAATTCTAGACCGGGTTGGAAATGACAGGATAAAGATTAAGGAAAAAATTTCCTTTTCGGAGAATGAGGTTAAGGTTCACCAGAATAAATTCATAGTAACCTCCAAAGACGGTTTGCTTCACGAAATAGAACCCACGGGAAAAATTGGAAAATCCAATTTGCAGCTCAATGCAGATCATGGATTTGATGCTACATCAAGAACTTTGGTAATCATGAACGATAATATACTTTCTATCCGTGGCAAGGAAGTAACCCTGGATCTTGGGGTTTATACCAAACCCACTATTTTCTATTTGAACGATAAGATTTATATATCGGTTACCGATATCCAAAATTTAAAGACCTACATGTTCGATAGTCAGGCAGAACCTATAGCTGGGTTCCCCATATATGGAGCTTCTGCCATAGATATGACCGATATGGACAATGACAAAAAACCTGAACTGGTACTCAAAGACCAGGACAACTCCATTATAGTCTATAAAATACAGTAATACAGGTTTCAAACAGGTCCGTAATCCCTGAGTGACCACTCATACAATTGCTATTGCTATTTACCAGCTTTTCCGTTAATTTTAATAGCATGTTTTATGCGAATCATTTGCTAATAAAAAACTAATTACACTATTATGAAAATCATGAATTGGCCCCGAAAATTATTTTTGGTGACGGGCATTTTATTTTTTTGTGCGACCAACTCCAATGCACAATTCCTAAAAAAGTTAGGAAAAACGGCAGAGCGGGCGGCTGAGAGGGCTGTTGAACGAAGGGTGGACAGAGAGACTACAGAAAAAACAGACCAGGCCTTGGACAGTATTTTAGAACCGGGATCCAAAAAAGGAGGTAATACCCCTGTTCCTAAAAGCGGGAAACCCGAAGAAAATACATCTGAAAATGGCAATAGCCCAGAAAACGCCTCAATGGCGAGTTCAGAAGGGCCAAAGAGTCTGGAGGTTTACAGTAAATTCGATTATGTTCCCGGAGATGTGCAACTTTTCTTTGATGATTTTGCCAATGACTTTGTGGGGGATTTCCCCTCAAAATGGGATACGAATGGAACAGGGGAGGTAGTAACCATTGACGGGGCTTCCGAAAAGTGGTTCGAAATCAAATCGGGCAGCACCTATTTTCCCAACATATCTGAGCTATCCGAAGACTATACCATTGAGTTCGATCTTGTTACCAAAGGAATCGACCGCAAAACATCAAGCCAAGCTTTCCTTAATATCAACCTTGAAGAAAACAACTCTTATGACTATTACAAGGCAGGAAAGAACGCAGTAAACGTAAGAATACCGTTCTGCCAATATATCGATGCCAATATATCGGTATGGAACAAGATAAACGGTGAAACGATCATCAACAACCGAGTGGAGACCGATATAAGGGCAGAAATATTGGAAACCCCGCACGTATCGATCGCCGTGAACGGCCAGCGCTATCGCCTTTGGATTAACGAGGTCAAGTACTTGGACATTCCTAAACTCGTCGCTCCGGGCAGTGTACTCAATTACCTGCGTTTCGAACCAACGGGCCTCGAAGACGGTAAGGACCGGATTTTCATTGGAAATCTGAAAGTTGCCAAAGGCGGTGAGGATTTAAGAAGGAAGTTATTGTCCGAAGGAAAAATATCTACCAACGCTATCCTTTTTAATTCTGGATCGGACCAATTAAAGCCCGAATCCATGGGAGTTATCCGACAAATATTCCAGGTACTGGAACAAGACTCCGGCATCAATCTTAAAATAGTGGGTCATACTGACAGTGATGGCGCCGAAGATGCGAACATGAAACTTTCAAAAAACCGTGCCGATGCCGTAAAAAACGCCCTTGTTTCCGTGTACGGAGTGGATGCCAGTAGGCTTTCCACTGATGGCAAGGGAGAATCAGAACCTGTAGGGGACAACAAAACAAGCGATGGAAAGTCGCAAAACAGAAGAGTAGAATTTATCAAACTTTAAAACAACTATAATAAAATGAAAATTACGTTCCTATTTAGCTTTGTCATCCTTTATGGCACCTCCGTGTTATTCAGCCAAAATGCATGCAGTAAATACTATCCCATGGAAGAGGGCAGTACTTTTCAATACACCATGTACGACAAAAAGGACAAGGTAGAAGGTGTTACGGACTATGTTGTTTCCAACGTAGAAAATGATGGAGGAAATACCAAAGCAACCATGAAATTGACCTATACTGATGACAAAGGAAAAAATGTCCTGGAATCCGATTATAATATTACCTGTACCGGTAACGGTGTCAAAATAGATTATGAAAGTCTGTTCCCTTCCGAAATGAAAAAGCAATATGAGGATATGGGAATAGACATGGAGATTACCGGTACCGATATTGAAATACCCAATGATCTGTCAGCCGGACAAACCTTGGACGATGCCAATGTTAGCGTTTCCATGGATATGGGGGCCATGAAAATGAAGATCAACGTAGATACTTTTGACCGCAAAGTTGAAAAAATGGAATCCGTTACCACACCAGCAGGCACCTTTGATTGCTATTTGATTACCGAAAAAAGTAAATCCAAAGTGATGATGGCTAATATGGAAATGAGTAATAAGGTTTGGATTTCTGAAGGTGTGGGAATGATAAAGCAGGAGTCTTACGGAAAGAACGGCAAGCTTATGAGTAGAATGGAATTGACTAAGTATAGTAAATAGGTTCCAATGAAAAACAAAAAACCTCGGTTACACCGAGGTTTTTTGTTTTATTTCCGCTTTAAACAAGGCTTCAAAATGTCCGATGAGTTTTTGTTTTACCTCATCCATATCAACGGTTGTTTTTCCCAATTCCACGTTTAAAGAGGTTACGGCTTTGTCCTTGATACCGCAGGGTATCATCATATCGAAATAGCCCAGATCGGCATTTACATTTAATGCAAAACCGTGCATGGTCACCCATCGGCTGGCACGCACGCCCATGGCGCAAATCTTTCGGGCAAAAGGTGTGCCGACATCCAGCCAGACCCCCGTTTCCCCTTTGGAACGTTCGGCCTTCAAACCATATTCGGCCAAAGTCAAAATGACCATTTCTTCCAATAAACGGAGGTATTTGTGTATATCCGTAAAGAAATTATCCAAATCAAGAATGGGGTAGCCTACAATCTGGCCCGGCCCGTGATAGGTGATATCCCCTCCCCTGTTGATTTCATAAAATTTGGCACCTTTTTCATTAAGTTCCTCCTCGTTTACCAAAAGGTTTTGGATATCCCCACTTTTGCCCAAGGTATATACATGCGGATGCTCCACGAAAATGAAATGGTTGGGGGTTTCCAAAGCAGTCTCCTCCCTCCTGTTCCTGATCTTCAAATCCAATATTTGCTGAAACAAAAGTTCCTGGTAATCCCAAGTCTCCTTATAATCCTTGACGCCCAAGTCCTCCAAAAAAACGGTTTTGTTCATGGTGCAAAGATACGAATACGAAAAGGCACCTATCTATTTTTCCAGCTCCACTTCAATATTGATGGACTCCGGGTCTTTTAGCATATCCAAAAAGTTTACCTCGTAAATCATGGTTTTACCATCCATGGAAAATGTGGCATCTTCAACATTGGTGGATTTCACCCTTTTTGGAAAATGATACTTAAAGGTGTACGTGGAACCGCCCAAAAACATTTCCGTACTCTGTAGGCTATCCAAACTTTTCTGAAACAATTCCTGGTCCTTAATTTTGGCCGCTCTAACAAAACGGCTTCCCGTAAAGGAATAGGAAACCTCGGTAGCATCGTTTCCAGAATTGTTTGGCACAGGTTGATCGTCAGCCGAGGGACCCATGGAACTGGCGTTTTGAAAAGTATTAAAGGCGTCATTGACATCGGAAACATCCTTAAAATCTGAGAACATTTCAAAATTCATAATTCCGCTGGGCGCATCTACCACCATATGGAAGCTAAAAGGTTCCAATTTTTTCAATTTTTCCTGTTCTTCCAAGGGCAATTTAGCGATACTATCACGTTTTTCTCGCAAAAGGTCCTTGAAAACGATCGTAGAGTCCATAACCTCCTCCATTTTAAGGCTATCGTTCTCCGGTAGCATAGACATCATTTCGCTTCCATCGAAACCAATACTCAATTTTCCGGAGCCGTCCGCATTGAAATATATTTCCTCGTTAAAATTACAGGCAACGAACAGGGCCATTAAAATAAAGGACCACAATACCCTTCTTGCTCCCATATAAAGTATATTTTAGTTTGGATTGTTCAAGATAACCAATGCAGCGATAACCCCTGGTACCCAGCCACAAAAAGTTAATAACAGAACAATTAAAAAAGATCCACACCCTTTTCCAATTACGGAAAGGGGAGGAAATAAAATTGCCAATATGACCCGTATTAAACTCATTTTGATTTTTGATTTTGATTGATGTACTTATTAGTTGCTAAAGTATATGATTTGTTACAACCATGTACTTCATGGATAAAAAAATGATACCCTTTACTTATTTGACCGCGATAAAAATGAAACCATAACCCAAATATTTCGTAACTAGTGTATGAAAATACAAATTAGGAAAATGAACACTTTTAAGATTATAGCCCTCATTCTATTATTTATTAACTGCACGACTAGTGAGGATGAATTTTTAGTCAGTTCTGAAGAACTAAGTTCAAAAGAGCAAAAAGAATTCAAATATTTGGCATTGGGCGATAGTTATACGGTTGGAGAAAGTGTTTCGTCAAATCAAAGTTTTCCTATGCAACTCTCAGAAAGCCTTGAAAATGTTTTAAATACAAGTGTAGGAACAAAAATAATTGCGAAAACCGGTTGGCGAACCGATGACCTTCAAAACGGCATTGGGAATACGAGAATAGACAAACCTCAAGATTTGGTCACCCTTTTGATTGGGGTCAATAATCAATACCAGGGCAAACCTTTTGAACAATATGAAAAGGAATTTCCAGAACTACTAAGCACTGCCCTTGACTTTGTGGAAGGTAATGCTGAAAAGTTGGTGGTCATCTCCATTCCGGATTATGCTTTTACCCCTTTTGGTCAATCTAGGGATGTCGATAAAATATCAAGGGAAATTGATCGATATAACGCGTTTGCCAGGTCCATCGCAATTGAAAACAAGGTACGCTTTGTTGAAATTACGGATATTACCAGATCGGGGTTGGAGCAGCCCCAACTTGTAGCGAGTGACGGTCTACATCCCTCTGGAGATGCGTATAGTAAATTTGTGGATCGCATCTTTCCTTTGGTGGTGGAACGTTTTAAAGATTAGCGCATTCTTACCTATATTTGCGGCTTTAAACAAAACGTCATGCAATTATCCGAACAAGAGGTAATACGAAGAGAGAAGTTGGGGAAATTAAGGGAGTTGGGCATCAATCCTTATCCTGCGGAATTATATCCCGTTGATACCACATCCAAAGGAATCAAAAATGGGTATGAAGAAGGAAAAAAGGTAACGATTGCCGGAAGGTTGATGTCTCGCCGAATTCAGGGAAAAGCCTCCTTTGCAGAAATTCAGGACAGTGAGGGCCGTATACAGGTCTATTTCAACCGAGACGAGATTTGCACCGGGGAGGACAAGACCCTATACAACGAAGTTTACAAGAAACTGTTGGACATTGGAGATATCATAGGAATTGAAGGAGAATTGTTTACCACCCAAGTAGGTGAAAAAACGGTGATGGTAAAGAACTTCAAAATGTTGAGCAAGGCCTTGAGACCTTTGCCACTTCCAAAACAGGATGCCGAAGGAAAAGTGTACGATGAATTCAATGATCCAGAATTACGATACCGCCAGCGGTATGTAGATTTGGTGGTGAATCCAAAGGTGAAGGAAACCTTCATCAAAAGAACCAAAATTACGAACAGCATTCGCGAGTTTTATAACAGTAGGGGTTATTTGGAGGTTGAAACGCCTATTTTACAGCCAATCCCAGGAGGAGCGGCAGCAAGGCCATTTTTGACCCACCACAATGCGCTGAACATCCCGTTATATTTACGTATCGCCAACGAATTGTACTTAAAGCGCTTGATCGTAGGCGGCTTCGATGGTGTGTACGAGTTTTCGAAGGATTTTAGGAACGAGGGCATGGACCGTACGCACAATCCGGAGTTCACGGTGATGGAATTGTATGTGGCCTACAAGGACTACAATTGGATGATGGACACCACGGAGCAATTGCTGGAAAAAGTGGCCATGGATGCCAACGGATCTACCAAGGTAAAAGTGGGCCCCAACGAAATTGAGTTCAAGGCTCCGTATGCCAGGGTACCTATTTTGGAGGCGATAAAAATCCACACGGGTATCGATGTTTCCCAAATGGAGGAGGATGAACTTAGGGCAACGGCCAAAAAATTAGGGTTGGAAGTGGACGACACCATGGGCGTAGGTAAATTGATCGATGAGATTTTCGGGGAGAAATGTGAACATCATTATATTCAGCCAACCTTTATCACCGATTACCCAAAGGAAATGAGCCCGTTGACCAAGGAGCATAGAACTAACCCTAAGCTTACAGAGCGTTTTGAACTGATGGTGAACGGTAAGGAATTGGCGAATGCCTATTCTGAGTTGAACGATCCTATTGACCAGCGCGAACGCTTTGAAGATCAACTAAAACTTTCCGAAAAGGGAGACGACGAAGCCATGTTTATCGATCAGGATTTTTTAAGGGCCTTGGAATATGGCATGCCCCCTACTTCGGGTATAGGAATAGGTATTGACCGTTTGGTGATGTTGATGACCAACAATTCCTCTATCCAAGAGGTTTTGTTCTTCCCCCAGATGCGACCTGAGAAAAAACCTATTCAACTTTCCGAAAATGAAAAGGCCATTTTCGATATCCTCAAAAAGGAAAAAAGCTTGTCACTGGATGATTTAAAATCCCAATCCGGGTTAAGCAATAAGGCCTGGGACAAGGGAATCAAAGGTTTAACAGGTCAAAAGTTGGCCAAAGTCCAAAAGGAAAATGATGCACTTCTAGTTTCAATAATGGAATAAGGGTTATTATTCCTGCTGACGGTAGTGCTTAATAATTATACTTAGTTATTCGGGCAAAAAATCATAGTTTAGACCCATATTGATAAAACCCATGGGACTAAGCAAAAAATGGGGGCTGTTTTTAGGCCCCTTACTTTTTCTACTTCTGAGCAGCCTGCCCACTGACTTGATTTCAGAAAACGCCGATGCCGTTGTGGCGGTGGCCCTCTGGATGGTCGTTTGGTGGATTACGGAAGCGGTTTCTATATCGGTCACGGCCCTACTCCCCTTGCTGCTGTTCCCCCTATTAAAAATAATGCCTATGGAGGATGTGGGTGCCAATTATGGGAGCCCCATTGTCTTTCTGTTCTTTGGTGGTTTTGTGATGGCCTTGGCTTTGGAAAAAGTAAACCTCCATAAACGCATAGCCCTGTCCATCATACGAATCACGGGCACTACGCCCAATAAAGTCATTTTGGGCTTTATGATCGCCACGGCAACGTTGAGTATGTGGATCAGCAATACGGCCAGTACCGTGGTCATGTTGCCCATTGCCATGTCTGTCATACAATTATTGATAAATGATGAAGATGGTTTTACCAAAAGTGACCGTAATTTTGCCCTGAGCGTGATGTTGGGAATCGCATTTTCCGCCAACGCCGGGGGTATTGCCACGGTCATTGGAACTCCTCCAAATTCCGTCCTCATCGGTCTTTTGGAAAACGAATATGATATTGAAATATCCTTTTTGAAATGGATGATAATAGGGCTTCCCTTTTCGGTGATAATGATAGCCCTTTGCTACTTTGTTTTGGTAAAATTAATGTTTCCCAACGGAGCCCTAAGATTCAATGCCTCCAAAAGCATTATCAATAATGAGTTGAAAAAGCTAGGACCAACATCGGCAAAAGAAAAAATGGTATTGGTGATTTTTGGGATTACGGTTTTCCTATGGGTTTTTAGGACCGTCATCAACTCCATTTTTCCATTTCTGGGCTTGTCGGATGCCATGATAAGCATGTTCGCGGCCATTTCCCTTTTTGCAGTTCCATTTAATCTAAAAAAAGGTGATTTTATTTTGGATTGGAAGGATACCCAAAAATTGGCTTGGGGCATACTTGTATTGTTCGGTGGAGGATTGGCCCTGGCCAAAGGTATGTCCGTAACGGGCATTGTGGACCTAGTGGCGGGAGCCATTGCGGAAAGTGACATTAGCGTGCTCTTTACGGCAGCCCTATTGATATTTTTAATGTTGTTCATGACGGAACTGATGAGCAACGTGGCCCTTGTAGCCGTATTGGCCCCTGTGGTCGCGGGAATCGCCATAGGTCTGGGACTACCCATTGTTTACTTGTTGATACCTATTACGATGGCAAGTAGTTGCGCCTTTATGCTCCCCATGGCTACGCCACCAAATGCCATCGTTTTTGCCAGTGGATATATTAAGGTCCATGAAATGGCCAAAGCAGGCATTGTTCTAAACCTAATCGCAGTGCTTCTATTAGTTGGTTTGTTTCAATTTATCCTGCCCTTGCTTTTTTAGGAACTTGACCTAAAAAAACCTGAAACTTTTGAAAATACCACAAAAAGATAAAGCCCTTGCTGGCGCAAAGGCTTTATACCTAACTAATTCAGTCCCGATGGCAAACGGGTTATAAAATGATATTGCCTACTTAGAAGACGCCAAAAAATCAAGATTGTTACAAAATAGGCTTATGATTTTGTTAACAAGGCCTTAAATTAATTTTTCGGTTCTTTGAAAAATTGACCAAATTCCAAAAATCAATGCATAAAAAATTACTGTTTACGCTACTCACAGCAGTCTGTTTGCTTAGTTTTCAAACTATCGAGGCACAAATTTTCAAAAAGAAAAACAAGAAAACTGAAACACCGGCGGAAAAGCCCAGCAAGGATAAAATACAACCTTATGATAAAGTGATCACAAAGGAGGCGAAAACGGATACAGGGCTCTTCGATGTGCATATAGTGGACGACAAACATTACTATGAAATCCCAGATTCCCTGTTCAATAGGGAAATGTTGATGGTAAGCCGAATTGCAAAAACCGCTTCGGAAATAGGTTTTGGAGGGGGAAAGATTAATACCCAAGTACTGAGATGGGAAAAAAAGGATAAGAAAGTGCTCCTACGTGTCGTATCCCACGACGTAGTTGCGGCCGATTCCCTTCCGGTACATGAAGCCGTGGTAAATTCAAACTTTGAACCTGTTTTGTATGCTTTTGATATCAAGGCCTTCAAAAAAGATTCCCTTAACCCTGCAACTGTAATCGAAATAGATGAATCTTTACCAAAGATACCAAGGCCTTTGGAATGCCGGAATCCTATAGAAAACGCTATAAGGTTTCTCGCTTGGATGATAGTCGAAGTTTTATCGAAAGCATAAAAAGTTATCCCTTGAACGTGGAGGCCAGACATGTAAAAACATACTTGGCCGGAGAACCTCCCAGCAATGGAAGTTTAGGTTCCATATCCATAGAAATAAACAATTCCATGGTACTGCTGCCAAAGGAACCTATGAAAAGGCGCTATTTTGACCGAAGGGTTGGTTGGTTCGCCAGGGGACAGGTGGATTATGGACTGAATGCCCAAGAGAGCAAAACCATCACCTTTTTGGACCGATGGCGTTTGGAGGTAAAGGATGAGGACATTGAAAAATTCAAGAGGGGGGAGCTTGTAGAACCTAAAAAACAGATTGTGTATTATGTGGACAGGGCAACACCCAAGCAATGGGTGCCTTTTATAAAAAAGGGTATCGAGGACTGGCAAGCGGCCTTTGAAGAAGCAGGCTTTAAAAATGCTATCATAGCCAAGGACCCTCCTACACCCGAGGAGGATCCGGAGTGGTCCCCGGAGGACGTTCGTTATTCCGTGGTCAGATATTTGGCCTCTCCTATTCCCAACGCCAATGGGCCGCACGTAAGCGATCCACGAAGTGGGGAAATCTTGGAATCTGACATCAACTGGTACCACAACGTAATGAGCCTATTACGTAATTGGTTTTTTGTACAAACCGCCGCGATCAATCCGTCTGCCCAAGGAGTTCAGTTTGATGAAGAAGTCATGGGTAGGTTGATCCGTTTTGTTTCTTCTCACGAGGTTGGCCATACGTTGGGCTTGCCTCATAATATGGGAAGCAGCGTTGCCTATCCTGTAGACTCTTTGCGCTCCGCAAGCTTCACAAAAAAGTACGGAACCGCACCTTCGATTATGGATTATGCTCGTTTTAATTATGTGGCCCAACCCGGTGATGAGGGCGTTGCCCTAATGCCGGGCATTGGTGTTTATGACAAATATGCCATTAAATGGGGATATAAGCCGATTTTGGACAAATCGGCGACCGAGGAAAAACCCATTTTGGACCAATGGATTTTAGAGCATGCAGGTGACCCTCTGTACAGGTTTGGCCATCAGCAAGTGGGCGATATCGTAGATCCCAGTTCCCAAACGGAGGATTTGGGCGATAATGCCATCAAGGCGAGCCAATATGGCATAGCCAATTTGCAAAGAATCGTTCCTAAATTAATCGAGTGGACCCAAGAAGACGGTAAAAACTATGACGACCTAGAAACACTCTACGGACAGGTAATCGCTCAATACAACCGGTACATGGTCCATGTCTCGAACAACATTGGCGGGGTCTATGAATATCATAAAACATACGACCAAGAGGGCGCGGTATATACCCATGTAGCTGCGGAGCATCAGGAAAACTGTATGGAGTTCCTACAGGAGGAATTGTTCCAAACCCCTGAATGGTTATTGGACCAAGATATTTTTGGAAGGATACAGTATTCCGGATTCGTGGAACGTATCCGCTCCATACAGGAACGTACCTTGAACAACATCATGAGTCTTGGAAAAATGGCGCGCTTGGTAGAAAATGAGGCGGCCAATGGGGACGATGCATATACTTTGGTGGAAATGATGGACGATTTAAGAAAAGCAATTTGGTCTGAATTATCATCGGGAAGAACCATAGATACGTATCGAAGAAATCTACAAAAGGCCCATGTGGACCGTTTGGCCTATTTGATGACGGCAGAGAACCAGAAAAAACTATCGGATTTTGGCGGCTATAGAAAATCGACCGAAGTGAATACCAGTCAGTCCGATATACGCTCCGTTGCAAGGGCCGAACTGAACCTATTAAAAAGAAATATTAGGAATGCCGTTGGCAAAACTTCCGATAGAATGAGCAGGTATCATTTAGAGGATGTTGCGCAGCGAATTGACCACATTTTAGACCCGGAATAAAAAATGGTGTTTTTGGCCATCATCGACCAAATACCAAAAAATCCGACGAAAATATTCGTTTTACCACATTAGAATTGTATTTGCCATCAAAAAAAGCCCATTTCACAACAATGGGCTTTTTTGTACGTTCTTATTTTATAGTTTAGAATCAAAATTATCAAAACCCCCAAATCATGAATAATAAAATCAAAAGTCTAGTCTACCTAAGTTGTTTTATCATCGCTGCCGTATTTTATCATTTTCAAATCCATGGTGAATCCCGTCAATTGGCACCTCAAAATGAAGAAATGGCCAAAGCGGATATCGTTGTAGAACCTTTTTCTGAAAATATCAGCAACGAAGCTGTCCAATAAGAACATCACCTAAAATATATAAAAGCGCGACCTTACCGGTCGCGCTTTTTTTTTGCCCCAATCGTACAAGTGAAGTTAAATTCCTCTTAAATGCCTTACTTATTTTAAACCATTCGAGTTACGATCTGTCCTATCTACAAAATCCATAAAAAATAACGTGATGAAAAAAATTGTATTAGCAGCCCTTTTATTGGTAGGCATTACTGCCATGGCGCAAGAACAGAACAGAAAAGAAGGTAGGAGACAAATGGCGGATTTAACCCCAGAACAAATGGCAACTCTACAGACCAAAAGAATGACCTTGGCCTTGGACCTTACCGAAGATCAGCAATCCAAAATACAGGAAATGTTCGCCAAAAATGCGGCCGAGAGAAAGGCTAAAATGGAATCCTATAAAGCTAGCAAGGAACGTGGGGAAACACTCTCCGATGATGAGAAATTTGCCCTGAAAAACGAACGCTTGGATAAACAGATAGCCCATAAGGAGGAGATGAAATCCATCTTGAACAACGAACAATATGACAAATGGGAAAATATGCGCCATAAAAGAGGAAAACATAGAAAAGGACAGGACAGGAACCGCAAAGCGGAAAAGAAATAGGTTGTTTAGTTGGTTGATTGTTAGGAAAAGACCTTGTTTTTATAACAGGGTCTTTTTTTGTGGATATCCAAAAACACATATTTATGATATTTTGAGACTACTTTCAAATCATTGTTCAAAAGAACCTGGCCGTAAAGGTGCGCTTAGATCCAATCCAAGGATTTAATAAAAAACGTAACAATAAGGCCCTGTTTACGTCCTATAATCAAATTCATCAACCAATCAAACATGATTCTTTTACGAAAAAACAAGTTCAAAGTAGTATTGGGCACAGGTCTCCTTGCATTACTGTGTATACTTTGGGAATACTACAATGGCGGAGTGATTACGCACCATTTGCTGGCAAGGAAGGATTTGCCGGGCATTTCCAATTGGTGGGGTTTATTGACCCTGCCTACCCTGGCATGGATTTCCCTAACCGTTATATTAGAAAGACAAAACAAAAACCAAGGCACCGAAAATATGGTAATACGTCGTTTTCTGGCAGCCTTCATTTTTGGGGCTTTAGCTTCCTTGTTATGGGAATTCAAGTTGGATGAAATCCTCCAATACTATATTCTTTTGCCCCTTCCCATTGCTCTTTTTAAACCAGTTCATTTACCGGAATACCTGTTGGGGTTTGTAATTGGAATGCTTTTTACGTTTGGAGGAATACTCCCTATTATAGTCGGTTTGGTTTTAATGCTTATATGTTTTTTGATTTATAAATTCGTGCGGATTTTAAAATCATTATTTTGAAAGGTGGAAAGTCCAAAATATATCCCATAAAAATAAAAAAAAGACAACAGGATGAAAGCGATAATCTGCCAAAAATATGGACCACCGGAGGTATTAAAAATAGTTACCTTACCCAAACCTGTTCCCAACGACGATGAAATTCTGGTCAAAATAATGGCAACTACCATCAATTCGGCAGATGTTAGGATACGGGGACTCAAAGTGGAAGGTATCATGAAACTGGTCATGCGATTGGTCATTGGTTTCAACAAACCCCGTAAATCCATTTTGGGAACCGTTTTTTCGGGTTGTGTTGAAGCGGTTGGTAGTAAGGTCACCCGCTTTAAGATTGGTGAAAACGTTTTTGGAATGACCGGCCTTACATTTGGTTCGAATGCGGAGTATATCACTATCAATGAAAATAAGCCTGTAATTACCGCTCCAAAGAATGCCAGTTTTGAGGAGTCTGCCGCCATTATTTTTGGTGGACAGTCCGCCATTTATTTTTTGGAGAAAGCGGGAATTGCTAGAAAGCAGAATATAAAGGTCCTAATTTATGGGGCGACCGGCTCTGTAGGAGCAGCGGCCGTTCAAATTGCACATTCGTACAATGCTGATATTACCGCGGTGTGCAGCACCCGGGGTAAAGCACTCATGGAAAAATTGGGCGTGAAAAAAGTGCTTTTCTACGACCAAGGGGAGTTCGAGGAACATACCTCCAAATACGATATTGTTTTTGATGCCGTGGGAAAGGCCTCAAAGAAAAAGTGTAGGTCCTTGTTGGAGAAGGATGGGGTTTTCAAGACCGTTGAAGGTATGGATGTTGCTTCAGAGTCAACAAGCCAACTGGAAAAACTTAAGGAGCTATTTGAAATGGAACGGTACGATGCTATTATAGACAAAGTATTTCCTATGGACCAAGTTGTAGAAGCCCACCGTTATGTGGACCAAGGTCACAAAAAGGGCAATGTTGTGCTGAGAATAGGGTGAAATAGTAAAACGTCCTGCTCATACCCTAAGGTTCCGTACCTCCTTTTCCAAAAGAATCGTTAAATTGAAAGGGATTACAGTTTTTCCAACAACATTCTAAATTACCAGATTTGCTTTCCTATAAAACCAAACGAAAATTTAGAAAAATTCTATCCTTTGGTATTATTTGGACTCTATTGGGGTGGTTATTCCTATTTATTGAACAATCGGCACTTATTGATGCCAAGACTTCTCAACAAGAAGCTATTGAGGTAACTCCAAAAATTTTTTTATTTGCTAGTTTGGCCGTTTTCTTGGTCGGGATGTTCGTTGGGTATCTGGAACTGACCTTTTTGAACAAACTATTTAACCCGAGTTTCCTAAAAAGAAGGAGCATAATGAGTTTGTAATTTTATGGTGCGAACTATAAAACATCTCAAAATGCTCCAGGACAAAGTTATAGCAATATATTGTTTGGTCGACGACCTATTGAAAGAAATGAACCATAGCGAACACAATAACAGGAAATTCACGGACGGACAGGTAATC
>NZ_MDGL01000176.1 GCF_002742265.1 Maribacter sp. 4G9 | reverse complement strand
TGTAGAACGCGGCGGAACTGACCCCATGGTCACGGGTTATCTCGGCAACGGACTTTCCGTTGTCGAACTCCTTTAAGATACTTGCGATCTGTGTTGGTGAAAATTTGCTCTTCCTCATAATACTGCTTAAAATTAAGGTTATTATTCTACTTTTAAACAGTTCGGTTTTAAGGGAAGCTTACAAAGGTTCCTATGGCAGATTTGCGTTCACTCCTTTCCAATAATGGATTTAAGGGTGTAAAAACCTATATTCAAAGTGGCAATGTTATTTTTGAAAGGGATGATGATGCATCGGATTCGGAATCGAAAGCTTTCTTGGAGGTAACAATAAAGACCCATTTTGGTTTCGATGTTCCCGTTTTGGTCAAGTCCGTTTCGGATTTACAAATAATAATCGAGAACAATCCTTTTTCCAATAAGGAGGATTTAGAGTCCAATAGGATATATTTCGTTATGCTTTTCGGCCTACCGGAAAATGGACTTTTGACTTCATTTAAAAAAGAAAACTATCCAAACGAATCATGGGAGCTAGTGGACGATTGCCTGTATTTGTCTTGCAAAAATGGATATGGGAATGCCAAATTGAACAACAATCTTGTGGAACGCAAATTAAAGGTGGGAGCCACTACCCGAAACTATAGGACCCTAATGAAATTATTGGAAATGGGTACCACTAATTAAGTTCCCAGATTTTGTAGTTGAGAACGGCAGCAAAACAAACCCAAGCCAAATACGGAATTAGAAGGAATGCCGCCACTTTGCTCACCAACTTGAACCATTTGATGGTAAAGATGATCATGACCAGTAGGGCCAAGATGACCAACAAGGCCCAAAAGGGGGATTTTAGACCAAAAAAAACGATACTCCAGAGCGCATTTAACAGAAGCTGAAATCCAAAATGATATAGAGCGGTCTTTACCCATTTATGATGAAAGCCTTTGGCCCAGACCCATCCGGCAGAAATGCCCATCAGGACATATAAAGTAGTCCAGACCGGTGCGAACAACCAATTAGGGGGATTAAAGCTTGGTTTATTCAACGTAAGATACCAATCATTTACGGAACTTTGGGTGACCACACTGGATACAAACCCAATGACAAGGCAAACGGCAACACTTATAATTACATTGGGAAGTCTCTTTTTTAGTAGGGCCGTGTCCATGCCCTAAAATAATCATTTATTTTTATTGGTCTTACTAAAAACTATCTTTGTGGAAATAGTTGGCTTCATGACAGAAAAAGATTTTATCCCTTCAAAGTCCATAGAATTAATTGAGAAGGGAAAAGTAGCTTACAAATCCCCAAGTAACATTGCACTGGTGAAATATTGGGGCAAAAAGGAAGGACAAATTCCCGCAAACCCTTCCATCAGTTTTACGTTGAGTGCATGCGCAACTACCACCAAAATAAGTTTTAAAAAACTGGATAGTCCCACCCAACAATACTCCTTTGATTTTTTCTTCGAGGGAAATCCCAAACCAAGCTTTAGACCTAAAATCGAGACATTTTTCAAGCGTATAGAGGCCTATATCCCATATTTAAAGGGCTATCATTTTATTATGGAAACCTCCAATTCGTTTCCGCACAGCAGTGGGATTGCCTCATCCGCTAGTGGTATGTCCGCATTGGCCCTCTGCCTTATGGAAATTGAGAGAATGCATATACCAGAAATGGATCCTGATTTCTTTGTGAAAAAAGCCTCTTTTCTCGCGAGATTGGGCTCAGGTAGTGCCTGTAGGAGTATCGAAGGCCCATTGGTAGTTTGGGGTGGCCAAGAGGAAATTCCGGATAGTACTGATTTGTACGGTATCAGGTATAATTTTGAAGTACATCCTGTTTTCAAGAACTTTCATGATACCATCCTTTTGGTGGACAAAGGACAGAAACAGGTCAGTAGTACGGTGGGTCATGATTTGGTCAAGGGCCATCCATTTTCGGAACAACGTTTTAAACAGGCACACAGAAATCTTTCCCTATTAAAACCGATTTTAAGAACAGGAAACTTAAAGGAATTTATCAAGGTAGTGGAAAGTGAGGCATTGACTTTGCACGCCATTATGATGACGGGTGACCCCTACTTTGTTTTAATGAAGCCAAATACCCTGGAAATCATCCATAGGATATGGGCCTTTAGGGAGGCATCAGGTTCGCATGTCTGCTTTACCTTGGACGCTGGTGCCAACGTGCATGTGCTTTACCCGGAAAATGAAAAGGAACAAGTGCATCAATTTATTGTAAACGAGTTGGTTGCATACTGTGAAAACCAGCAGTATATTTGCGACCGAATTGGTTTAGGTGCCATAAGGTTAAAGGTTTAAATAAATACTTTTATTGTTTAAAAAGCGTTAGTTGCATAGGTTTTTTGGCAATAGGCCTTTTTTTTAAGCAAAAAGATTAAAATTTGCACTTTAGTTATCTATATTTATAGGTGTTTAAGCCATATCCGTTTTATTTAAACAAATGAAAGGACCATTATTTTATTCAAAAATTCTTCTTTTTGGGGAGTATGGAATCATCAAGGATTCCAAAGGGCTTTCCATTCCCTATAATTTTTTAAAGGGCGCTTTGAAAACCAATAGCGACTCTGAAAAGGCGAAAAAGTCCAATCAGGCTTTACGTGAATTTGCATCGTACCTAAAGGGATTGGCCATTACGGAACCGGAACTGGTTGCCTTTGATTTCATCGCAATGGATGCAGACATTGAAGGAGGTATGTATTTTGATAGTTCCATTCCCCAAGGCTACGGAGTGGGTAGTAGTGGAGCATTGGTCGCGGCTATTTATGATAAATATGCCAAGGATAAGATAACGGTACTGGAAAACTTGACCAGGGAAAAACTCCTTTCCTTAAAAGCCATTTTTGGTAAAATGGAATCATTTTTCCACGGCAAATCTTCTGGATTGGATCCTTTGAACAGTTATTTAAGCCTGCCTATTCTAATCAATTCACAAGACAACATTGAATCTACCAGTATACCCTCCCAAAATTTGGAAGGTAAGGGAGCCGTTTTTTTATTGGACAGTGGATCTATTGGTGAAACTGCCCCCATGGTTCAAATTTTCATGGAGCAAATGAAGAACGAAGGCTTTAGGAATATGCTTAAAGATCAATTCATCAAGCATACCGATGCCTGTGTAGAGGACTTTGTGAACGGCAACGTTAAATCCCTTTTTGGAAACTTGAAAAAGTTGTCCCACGTGGTATTGGATAATTTTAAGCCGATGATTCCTGCCAAATTTCATGATTTGTGGAAGCAAGGAATAGAAACGAACGACTATTACCTGAAACTTTGCGGTTCTGGTGGTGGTGGATACTTCCTTGGATTTACCGAAGATCTTGAAAAAGCGAAGGAAGTCCTAAAAGACTACAAATTGGAAGTGGTCTACAACTTCTAGTATATACCCAACATATTCATGCTTAGTAGAAAAAACAAACTCCTGCTATTAAAGGTATTGAGTCTGTTTTCAGTGGTACGTGGGTACAATCTATTAATGATCGTACTGGCCCAATACTTGGCGTCCATCTATATTCTCTCACCAAATCTACCGCTAAGGCAAGTTGTTTTTGATGTCAATCTATTTGTAATCGTTGTTGCTTCCGTTCTGGTGATAGCTGCCGGTTACATTATCAATAATTTTTACGATGCTGAAAAGGACCTTATCAACAAACCTAGGAAGACCATGCTGGATAGGTTGGTAAGCCAGCGTTTCAAGTTGTCTTCATACTTCATATTGAACTTTTTGGCCGTTTTTGCAGCTAGTTATGTTTCTTTTCGGGCAGTACTTTTCTTCTCGGCCTATATCTTTGGAATCTGGTTCTACTCCCATAAGCTAAAGAAAATACCCTTTGTTGGAAACTTTGTTTCCGCTACTTTGGCAATTACACCTTTTTTTGCGGTTTTCGTGTATTACAAAAACTTTGAAACCGTAATATTTGTTCATGCGATGTTTCTGTTTCTGTTGATTTTGGCCAGGGAATTGATTAAGGATTTGGAAAATATTTCTGGCGATGTGGCACAAAATTACAGGACGATACCCATCATTTACGGTGTGGGTGTTTCCAAATCGTTCATTGGAACTTTGATGTTGATGACCTTGGTGCCTGCCCTATTATTGATTTTTAAGTTCGATGTTGGTTACATGAACTATTATTTTACGGGTTGCATCCTTCTTTTTATAATCTTTTTGATCATTCTTTTTAAATCTAGTACCAGGAAGCATTTTTTATGGCTTCATAATATCCTCAAACTTGTCATCGTAGTGGGTGTTTTCAGCATTTTATTGATAGATGTTGATTTGGTCCTTAATCGAATTCTATAGCCACTACTTTCAGAATCTTCACCCCATGACACAATTTGTTTCTTCAGAAAGCAAGGAATGAATTAAACCAAGAAGAAATACCATATCCCTTTCTTACCTTTGCTTAAAATAAGACAGTTATGAGCAGGGGGGATTCAAACAAAGGAGATAAGGCTTCTGGGAGGCAAGGTGGTTCTTTTAGAAAAAAAAGTTACGCTAGGGGCAATGCGCCAATAAAAAAAAGTACTTCGCCCAAACAGGTGAGTGACCCAAATTCCATTCGGTTGAATAAATATGTAGCCAATTCTGGGGTTTGTTCCAGGAGGGATGCAGATATCTTTATAGCTGCCGGAAACGTTACCGTAAATGGAAAACCGGTTACGGAAATGGGATACAAGGTGAAATTAACGGATGAGGTCAGGTTTGATGGGCAACTATTAAATCCCGTAAAAAGGGAATATGTGCTTTTGAACAAACCAAAGGACTTTTCGACCACCATACGGGACGAAAAAGGGAAGCGTCATGTATCCGGATTGATTTCAAGTGCCTCCAAATCAAAATTGCTTCCAGTGGATAAGTTGGACAAGGAAGATACGGGACTGCTACTTTTTACCAATGATGGTGATTTGACCAAGCGTTTAAAGAGTCCCATCAACGGTCTTAGAAAGATTTACCACGTGATATTGGACAAGGACCTTAGGAGTGCGGATCTAGTTAAAATCCAGGAAGGTGTTGTAGTGGACGAGAAAGTGGTCAAAGTACAGGAAATCAGTTTTATTGACGATGCCCCAAAAAGAGAGGTAGGCATAGAAATCTACAGTTCCAGAAATAAAATTGTCCCAAGGCTTTTTGAACAATTGGGCTATAAAATTGTAAAAATGGACCGTGTGGTGTACGGCGGACTCACAAAAAAGGATTTGCCCCGTGGTCATTGGCGATATTTGACGGAGCAGGAAGTCATCAACTTTAAGATGGTTAAGTAGCGTCGATTAGGATATTATGAAACTATTCCAATGTTCCAATTGCGGAAATACTGTTGTTTTTGAAAATAATTACTGTGTTTCCTGCGGGCATTATTTAGGATATTCATCATTTTACAATAAGATGGTTTCTCTGAAACCAGATTTTTTCGAATGGACTTTACCCACTTTGAATGGTGGAAAATATAAGTATTGCGCCAATAACCTGCATGGAACGTGCAATTGGCTTGTACCCTCGGAAAACCCGTCGGAATTTTGTCTTGCGTGTTCATTGAACAGAACTATTCCTGACTTGGATAATCCGGAGAATCATTCTCATTGGAAACAAATTGAATTTGCCAAACATAGATTGATATATCAACTTTTAAGATTAAGGTTGCAAATTATTAGTAAAACGGATGACCCGGCTTATGGGTTATGTTTTGATTTTGTATCTCCAAAAAGCTCCAACAATATTAAGACCGGGCATGCCAATGGCGTTATTACGATTCTCATATCTGAGGCTGATTCCGTAATTAGGGAAAAGGTAAAGCACGAAATGAAAGAGCGATATAGGACCTTATTAGGACATTTTAGACATGAGGTAGGGCATTATTTTTGGGATATATTGGTTAAGAACAATAATGATATATTATCAAAATTCAGGAAAATATTTGGGGACGATACGGTTTCATACAGAGATTCCTTACGCAACTACTACGTGAATGGTCCCCGGAAAAATTGGCAGAATTTCTACATAAGTAAATATGCCTCTTCCCATGCCTGGGAAGATTGGGCAGAAACTTGGTCACACTATCTTCACCTGATGGATGCTCTAGAAACGGCTCATAATTTTGGGATTAGGACAGAACCAAAGCTGGAAGGTGAAAACAAACTAAATTTTAATGCTAGTTTTGATCCATATAATGAAAGTGATTTACGAACCATTCTTGAGACTGGTATCCCATTATTATACACAATGAACAGTATGAATCGATCTATGGGGAAAGATGATCCCTACCCATTCATAATATCAGAGCCCGTAAAGACAAAACTGGCTTTTATTCACAATCTCTTGTTTGAAAGAAATAGTTTTTGAACCAAATTTTGATTTGAATGTGGCATCTTGTTTTGTTTAATTACGGTTAATTGAATCAAAGCATAAATTATGAATATATCACCCGTGTTAGGTTTTGCAAAACTATTGGTAAAGAGCAGAAAGACTAAATTGTTATTGATTGGGGCCCAACTAGGATATGTTGGTTATAAATACTTGAAAAACAGAAAGATAAAATACCCAAAATCTAAATCAAAAACAGTCAAAACAGCCGATTAGGGAACTTGGAAGTTCTAAATCTTCAGAACCTTTGAGTGGTTCGGTAAGATAATCCCTATTATCAATGATTTCATAAAAGTCGTTTGCTATTTGAGGAAGATTATCTCTTCTTGTTTGAATTGATTTAATGATTTTTTCACCATCCAGTTCTACTAAACTTGGTGGCCAGGCTTTGAAACTTTCTTCAATAGCCAAATTCGAAAGTAGGCCTTGTAATAGCTTCGCCTCATTAATGAAATTTTCCCTTGGCGTATTTTTTAAAAAATAAATATCAAAAGGCATGACCAATCCAGGCAGGTAATCTATGTCCTCTTTAAATGATTGGAGGTCCGGTAATATAAGTTTGTTAGAAATGATAGAGGGTATGATTCCATCAACACTAAAAAATGCATTATCCCTATCCCCGGCAATTGGTATTGCCATATATTCGGTATCCTTTTGAGTTACAACCCATCCCCACTGTTTGGAGTGACGGTCCCAATCACCTTTGACAATATCAAATAGTCTCGCCCTAATCAATGTGGATTTATCTATGTTAAGTTTAGGGCCCACATCCTTTTTCAATTCTTGCAAGTCTTCCGTATCCAAAATGGCCTTCACATTTTTATAGTGGGTCCAATTTTTTCCTCCATCCGTTTCATGTTCCAATAAGTAAATTTTATTACCATAGTCCTTGTTAAACTTTTCCAGAGCGTTTTGTTCTGGGAGAAAAATAGACTTAGGGTCAGTATGAAGAAGATTTGATTTTTCGGCCAATTTAGCTACCGCTAAGGCAGCATAGGGATGCTGAGCAGAAATCCCATCAACAATAATATTCTCTAAGCCAAGGGTTCTGGCCCATTCTGGGACCAGTGGTTCAGGATCTTTATTTATACTTCTAAGTGTATAGATATATCCACCTTCGGTCTTTAGCTTAAGACTGTGTGTTTGTTTTCCACCCCCTTCCTTTAAAATCTCTGCACCCCCAAGCAGGGTATCCAAATGTAGTACTCGAAACCTTACTGGTGTAGACCACGCTTTACGATACTGTTGCCCTTGCATCATCTTTTTTACAGCGTTAGCTTTGTACAATGTGCTAGGTGCAACAAGTACGGAGTCAATTCGTGAGAAATCAATGGACTTCACATCCTCCATATTTAAAACAATGGACGAAGTCTTATTTTCCTGACGGGTAGAGGAAATGGAGATATAGGTAAGTAAGATGAAAGCTAGAACAATTATCCCTAAAATTACACTGATTTTTTTCATGGAGTTAAATTACCCATGAAACGATTAACTGTAACTAATCAGTCTACTTGAAATTCAAATTTAGCGATTAGGTTCAATGCTTGAATCACGTTCATTCCGTTTTTGATGGTGGTATCGATTACGGATCGGATTTTGGCAAAATTCTGAGCATTTCTGGGGTTTTTGAACTGGCCCGATATTTTTTGTTTTACCTTGACATTTCGAATCGCTTG
>NZ_MDGL01000175.1 GCF_002742265.1 Maribacter sp. 4G9 | reverse complement strand
CTTGACCAAAAGTCCCTCAAGTTCAACAACACGGTCGGCCAAACGACGGTTCGCACGCTCAAGATTCTCCAAACGAACCAATAACTCCGATATGAACTTATCCTTTTCGATAACCGAAAGATCCGATAATCTTTCGTAGGATCCAAATGAATTGACAACTTTATCAGCACTGATTAGTTACGATTAACTTAATACTTCTGAAAATTTATTTTAGAACCCAATTACAATTTTTCTTCAAACAATAACCAAGTATTAGGATCTATGGTAAGTAATTTAGGAGCTTCTTTCATGGGTATTTCGAAAATGGTCTTTTTGCCTTTAACATCTAAAGTAAAAGTTTTTTCTATATCGTCCCCTACGCGTATTTCCAAAGGGAAGGAAAAAGTAAAGTGGTCCTGCACTTGCTCAACATCCACAAAGAGTTTGTTTTTCTCATAATGCCAAGAGCATTTAATCTCCGGATATCCCTTGGTAAATATCCATTGTTGAAAAAAGGTATCTAGGTTTTTTCCCGAAACCTCTTCCATGATAGCCTTGAAATCTTCGGTCAAGGCATTGGAGTTTTGATATTTTTTATAATATGCCACAATGCCTTCCCAAAACAGTGTGTCCCCTAATTCACGCCTGAGCATATTAAGAACCCAGCCACCTTTTTGGTAGGTGTTCACACTCAATACTTTCAACGGGTCCTTAATGCTGGGGTCCACAATGGGTGATGGATTCTTCTTGTAATAATCGATGATCTGATTCCGATCTAAAATCAGTTCCTCTTTTCTTTTTTCATCACCGTAAACACGCTCTTGGTACAAAATGGCGAAGTAGGTTGCAAAACCTTCGCTAAGCCATACATGGTTCCAATCCTTTTCCGAAGCGGAATTTCCAAACCATTGATGCGCTATCTCATGGGCAATGAGGCCCTCAACCTCATTTTTGCCGTTCACGGAATTCTCAAAATAGGCAATGGTTCCTGCATTTTCCAAACCTCCCCACTGGGTCTTCGCCTGCATGTTCGCGAGTTTGGCATAGGAGTACGGACCTATTTGTTCAATAAAATATCGGAGGACTTTCGTGGCAACACCGTAATCCGAAAAGCCCTCCAGCCGATTCTCAGGATAAACCCATGCCGTAACCGGAATATCATAGACTTCTCCCAACAATCTACTGGCAAATCTTGTGACCCCAATGGTTACCACCTTCATGGCAACGGGTGCAGGCTCGCTGTAAATGGTCAATTTGTTTCCATCATTAAGATAGCTTTCCTCTATTTTTTCGCCCGTTGCTACCACATCATAATGGTCCGGGGCGGTTATCCTAAATTCAACGGATGCCTTGTCGTACGGATGATCAACGGAAGACAACCAATGTCTGGCCAAATTGGGCCAGTTGTCACCAAAGAAGGAACGTTGGCCAAACTTGGTAGTGTCTATCACCAAGCCTCTTTCAGGTATGCCCTGATAGTTTACCGTATATACCTGCGATAAGGGCATGGATTGATTAGGGGTGATGGTAATTTTATTGTTTTCAAAAACATAGTCCGCAGGTTTTCCTGCTTCGGAAACATTCGAAATTTTCATTCCGTACTTGCCCGAATATCCTACAAGGTCCAATTGAAAGGGAACCGCTTCATTTTCAAAATCCACATGGATTTCCGCCTCGCCTGCAATAACATTGGTAGTATCGTTTAGCTGTAAATTGAATATATATTTCTTTATATCGACCGATTCATTTCTAGGGTAGGTGTCCTGGGATCGTAGGGAATGGGCCGATAAAAAACATAGGGCTAGAAGGCAAACGGTTTTACGAATAGACTTTTTCATGAATATAATAGGCGCTAAAATAAGGGCCTAAGATAGAATATATATCCATTTTATCCATTGGGTTGTGGACACTGATGACCAAAATTCATGTAATTGGAAACGATGTAGGTGTCTGTACAATGAACAAAGTAGGGCTATTAATCCCTATGATACCCTTGGCCAAAAAGATAGCTTACCACAATACCATGGGTATTTCCAAGCGGATTATCATTAAAGGCCAAGTTGTAGTTGTATATCGCCCTTATATTTTTTAAGAGATAGACCCCGGCCAACAAATTGATGGACGAATTGGTTCGGTAGCCGGTGCCCAGTTCAAACCTGTTTTTATAGCTCATGGCCACGTTAAAATCTAATTGAAAAGGAGCTCCGTTTTCATACTTGGCCAGCACATTGGGTTTGATCATGATTTCCTCAAAAATGTTCGAATAAAATCGGTAGCCAAAATATCCGTAATAGGCATTGGAGAGATCTAGATTATCATCCGTAGCCAAGGTATCCCCCAAGATATTCGGTGCCGAAAAGCCTAAGTGAAAATCGGCCAGGTTCAACAAGATTCCCAAACCTATGGTAGGTATGGAAGCATTGATGTTCTGGGCAAAATTTGGATCACCCACAATGCCCAAGTCCAATAGATTGTCCTGGTATTGTTGTATCCCCCCGGTAATGGCAAAAGAGAGGGAGTTGGGGGTGTAAACCTGCCAATACGGCCTGTTTTTCTTCGTATCGAAGAATATTTTGTACGAATAGGTCGCGAACGCATTGGTGGAGGTCGTTACGCCAATCTCATCGCGAATGAACCCTGCCCCCAATCCTACTTTTCCTCGATTCAAAGGGGTGTGCAAGCTTAATGCAAAGCTTCGGGGACTTCCTTCAACCTGGTTAAAAAAACCAGTGTTGCTTATGGATATTTCCGTACTTGGGGCCAGTCCGGCATATGCCGTGTTTATCAGGTAGGGATTGTAGTTATATTCGGCGAACAAAGGGGTCTGTTGTGCCCACATGTTGTTACCGCCAAGCTGAAATATGTAAAGTATCGCCAATAAAGCGAATCGGTATATTGTTTTGTTCATGTATTATCTCTTTAAGACTAAAAACCCTTGTAATTTATTGAGGTTGTGCTCTCCAGTAACCTGAATGTTAAAGAAATAGGTTCCACTTGGGAGGTTACTGGCCCCGAGCTGGGTTTTCCTGTTGGCAGTACCATTAAATACATTGGACTGGTTATCATATCCCTCGATTTGGAATACAAGATCTCCCCAACGGTTATAAATGGAAACGGTATTATCCGGATGTAATTCTATACCGTCAATGGTCCAATAGTCATTTATTCCATCTCCATTGGGTGAAAAACCGTAGAGGGTATCATCTTGGTTGATGGTCGTGAACCTAAATTCCGAACATCCTATGGCATCGCCCAAGAAATTATATGGGGTAATCGTGACATAGTATCTGGTATCCTCCATCAATCTTTCGGTAAACGAATAGGATGTAAGGATGCTTACATCTTCATTATTGACAACATCTGTACCACCGGAAGTGGTGCCAACGCTGAGTCGGTATCCATCCGCAGTAGGCGATGCCTCCCAAGTTAACGTTACATCAACGGGAACATTGATATCTCCATCGCTCGGAGTTAGTAGTGATGTACAATCTGGGATGGTGGGCAGGGTTTCCGTGGTAAAACTTTCTTCGGAACATCCCATTGCCGTTCCATCGGAATTATAAGGGACAATGGTCACAAAAATTAAGGTAGCTTCGGGCAGGTCCGTCGCCAGATCATACATGCTTACGTTCCCCACGTCGATAGTGTCCAAAATATCGTTTCCACCCGATGAGGTCCCCAATGTTACGTAATACCCATCGGCGTTTGCAACGGGAGTCCATGAAATATCCGTGGATAGTATAACATCGGTAGCGTTGTTCAACGGGCTGCTGAGTTCGGTACAATTTGGAACATTTAATACGGTTTCGGTAGTGAAACTTTCCTCTGTGCATCCTGTTGCGTTTCCAACGGCATTGTAGGGAATTATTGTGACAAAAATAGCGGTTTCTTCGGGCAGGTCCGTCGCCAAATCGTACATGCTTACGTTCCCCACATCCACAGTGTCCAATATATCATTTCCTCCGGAAGAAGTCCCTATGGTCAGGTAATATCCATTGGCACCGGAAACGGCATTCCATGAAATATTGGTGGACAGGATGACATCTGTAGCGTTATTCATCGGAGCTGTCATATTGGTGCAGTTGGGGGCGGTGGGTAAGGTTTCCGTAACAAAACTTTCCTCCAAGCAGCCCACCGCGTTACCGACGGCATTATAGGGAACGATGGTCACAAAGATTGTGGTGGCTTCGGGCAAATCTGTCGCCAGATCATACATACTTATGTTCCCCACGTCGATAGTGTCCAAAATATCGTTTCCACCCGATGTTGTGCCTATGGTCAGGTAATACCCATCGGCATTTGAAACGGCATTCCATGAAATATTGGTGGACAGGATGACATCGGTCGCGTTGTTCATCGGAGCCGTTAAACTGGTGCAATTGGGTACGGTAGGTAAGGTTTCCGTAACGAAACTTTCTTCGGTACAAGAGGCAGCGCTACCAAAACTATTGTACGGAACAACGGTTACGAAAATGGTCGTATTTTCCGGTAAATCATTGGGCAGGTCGTACATTGTAACGTTCCCCACGTCCATTGAATTTAAAATGTCGCTCGCTCCTAATGCCGAACCTACTGAAAGATAATATCCATCCGTATTAGCGGAAGCGTTCCAACTAATATTCGTATCCAAAGCTACATTCGCTTCCCCATTCAAAGGGGATGAAAGCGAGGTACAAAGGGGTGGGTTGTTCAGTGTTGATGTACCGGTCCTAAAGTTTTCCTCAGCGCAACCAAGGGCATCTCCAACTTCATTGTACGGTATAATGGTCACATAGTGCGTTCTGTTGGCCTGTAAAGCCTGTGCGAATGCATAGTTGGTGGTATTTCCAACGTCTATGCCATTGGCGATTTCAATACCGCCTTGCGTTATGCCCACATTTACGATATAACCTGTTGCTCCGCTTACCATATTCCAAGTAAGGTCCGTATCAATGGGTACATTAGTGGACCCAGATAGAGGACTCGTAAGATTTGTACATATCGGAGGTACGGGTATCAACTCCGTACGGAAGCTTTCCTCCGTACATCCCAATGTATCGCCCTGTTCATTATAGGGTACAATGGTTATGTAGATATCGGTATCCTCGGGTAGATCGGCTGCCAGGTCATAGTTAGCGGCATTTCCAACATCAATATTATTCAAGATTTCATTGCCGCCGGAACTGGTGCCAATGGTCAATCGGTATCCATCCGCATTGGAAACGGGAGTCCAGGTAAGATCGGTATCCACGGGTACATCCAAGGCCCCGTTCAAGGGCGCCGTCAATTGGGTGCATTCCGGTAGTGTAGGCGGGTTGCTTGCTATGGTAAAACTTTCTTCCAAACATCCGGTCGCACTTCCCGTATCGTTGGTAGGAACTATGGTCACATACACCGTTTCACCTCCTGTAAATTCGCTTGGGAATTCATAGGTTGTGGCGTTGACTACGACTTCATTGTTCAAGATATCATTACCTCCCGGGGTAGTGCCTACGGTCAAATGGTATTCACGTGCGTATAGTACCGGCTCCCAATTTAGGTTCGTGTTGACCGGTACGTCTACAGCACCGTTCAATGGGGCAACCAGTTGGGTACATTCCGGTATGGGGCAATCCAGAACATCTTGAAAGAAAGACCATCCATAATTATCTGTCATGGATTGTCTTTCCTCAAGGGCATCACAATAAAGCAAGCCCTGGGCACCGAGTGATAGGCCGGGTGTAAGGTTCTGCTCGGACCAGGCTATTAGGGTGTTGTCATAGTTTATTCGGGTCAAGGCCGTATTGTTGAGCATATTGGTCACGTTGTTGACATTGCCCATTGCCCAATCCCCTAAATACTGATCAAATGCCGATGCGTTTTCAAACATGGCTTGCATGGAAACGCTTCCAAGGTCCCATTGGTCCATAGGTTGGTTAAAAGCCGATGCATTTCTGAACATAAAATTCATATTCCCCGCGCCGGAAACACGCCACGTGTTTATATTCTGGTCAAAGGCCGATGCATTTTCGAACATACTTTGCATGGTAGTGACCCTGCGCACGTTCCAATTGTCCAAAGGTTGGTTAAATGCCGTAGCCCCATTCAACATGGATTGCATGGTGGTGACCGATGCTACGTTCCAGGCATTGATGGGTTGGTTGAAGGAGGTGGCATTTTGAAACATGGCCTCCATGGTCGTCACGAAGGAAGTGTTCCAAGCCTCTAAATTTTGGTTAAAGGCCAATGCGCCCCTGAACATTTCACGTGCATTCAAAAGTTCACCCGTATTCCAATCTGCCAATGGTTGGTCAAAAACTAGAGCATCCCTGAACATGGCTTCCATATTGGTAACGGAACCTACGTTCCAATTGCCAATTGCACCGTTAAAAACGGAAGCATTTTCAAACATGGAATTCATCAAGGTAACCGAAGAGACATCCCAACTGTTCAAGGGTTGGTTGAACAGCGCCGCACTCTCGAACATAGAAGCCATATTGGCCACGGCACTCACGTTCCAAGAATCCAAAGGTTGGTTAAAAACGGAGGCCGATTGGAACATGGATTGCATGTTCACAACGGAATTTACGTCCCAATTTCCCAATGGCTGGTTAAAAGCGCCCGCCAATTGGAACATACTACGCATATTGGTAACATTGGTAACGTTCCAAGTATTGATGTTCTGGTCAAAGACCTGTGCATCGTAGAACATGGACTGCATGTTCGTAACCTCTGTCACGTTCCAACTATTCAAAGGCTGGTCAAAATTATCCGTATCCCTAAACATATAGCTCATGTCCAGAACATTGGATACGTCCCAGCTATTGATATTTTGATTAAAAGCGGTACTTCTACGGAACATGGCCTGCATGTTGGTAACATTGCTTACGTTCCAATTATCCAAGGGTTGGTTAAAGGCCATATCAAACACAAAGCCATCGAACATTTGGTTCATATCCGTTACATTGCCTACGTCCCAGGAATTAAGCGGTTGATTGAACAATTCTGCCCTTTCGAACATAGATGACATATTGGTGACATTGCTTACATCCCAGTTATCTATATTTTGATTGAATATCGATGCCTGACGGAACATATCGGCCATATTGGTGACATTGCTTACATCCCAAGTGTTCAAGGGTTGGCCGAACGAGGTTGCCACCAAAAACATGGCGCTCATATTTGTCACGTTACTTACGTCCCAGTTGTTCAAAGGTTGGTTAAAATCAGTAGCACCAAGGAAAACCCCGTACATATCGGTCACATTGCTTACGTCCCAGTTTTCAATGTTTCCATTGAACAAATAACATGAACCGAACATACTTCTCATACTGGCCACGTTTGACAGATCTGGAACATCGGTTGCGTTATATTCCATGTTTTCACATCCATAAAAGGCAAGTTCCATGGATTCCCAAGGTTGCGTTCCCCATTGATCAATGGAGATCAGTTTTATACTATCTGAATTAGAGTAGTAATGAAGGGGTGCCGGAAAAGTGCCTATAATGGAAACTGTATAGATACCAGGTGTAAGATAGGTGTGCGTAATAGTTCCTGTAACATTATTGTTGTATTGTCCATCACCCCAGTCGATGGAATAATCATATACTAAATAGCCTGGATACCCTGTATTTGCCTCTATTCTTAACTGATTGGCCGGTGTACTCTTATAGTCCGTCAAGGTGGTATTGTAGGTCAGTTTAAAGGCAGCCGGACTATTGACCCAACTTTCCACTACGGTAAACGTAATGGGAGAACATCCCACGGCATCACCTTCGTCGTTAAACGGAATAACCAAAACAGAAACCTCGTCTCCGGGCGTAAATTCATTAGTGAAATCGACCCCTACGATATTCGCTGCCAAGGTTTGGTTGTAAACTTCTATAGGACCTAAGCCTGCATCCCTAGTTACCGTTACCCGATACCCAGTGGCATTGGGGACCGGATTCCAACGTACATCACTATTGGCAGGTACTTGGGTGTCGCCTGCGGACGGCATTGTAATATCCGCGCAAAGTACGAAGGTACAGTTTATGGAGTCCCCTGTAATGTTCCAATTATGAGTATCCATCAATTCCTGTCTGGCATCACGGCCATCGCAATAGGTGAGGTTTGTAGCTCCAAGGCTTACATTTGATTGAACCGTTTGGGCTGCCCATCCGATCAAGGTGTTGTCATAATTTGTCTGGGACAATCCAGAATTGGATAGCATAAGGTCCATATTGGATACATTGCCAATAGGCCACATGCCAATATTATGATCAAATGTGGTAGCTTCCTCAAACATTCTGCCCATATTGGTTACATTGGCCGTATTCCAATTGGATAGGGGTTGGTTAAATATCAATGCTCCCCGGAACATACCGTTCATATTGGTAACGTTATCCACCATCCAGGAATTCAAGGGTTGGTCAAAGGCCAATGCCCCCAAAAACATATTGTTCATCAGTGTTACATTGCTAACGTCCCAGCTATTCAAAGGCTGATTGAATAGTGGGGCATTTTGGAACATTTCACTCATATCCGTAACAGAGCCTACATCCCAGCTACCAATAGGTTGATTGAACATATGGGCACCATTGAACATTCCTTTCATATTGGTGACATTGTTAACGACCCATCCGGTTATATCCTGATTGAAGTTGTCCGTATCCCGGAACATATAGCTCATATTGGTCACATTGCTCACGTCCCAACTGTCCAAGGGTTGGTTGAATGTAACGTTCCAAATCCATCCATCGAACATGCCCGCCATATTGGTTACATTGCTCACGTCCCAATTGTTGAGGGGTTGGTTAAAAGTTCTGTGCCTATAGAACATGTTGCTCATGTTGGTTACATTGCTCACGTTCCAACTTTCAATAGGATGGTTGAACTGCCCTTGGGCGAACATACCGGACATGTTGGTCACATTGATTACATTCCAGTTTCCAATAGGTTGGTTAAATCCAGAACTATAGAACATATTGGACATATCGGTTACATTGCTTACGTTCCAGTTGTTCAAGGGACGATTGAAGTTGCCAGTAGCTTGGAAGGTTCCGGCCATATTGGTAACCTGGCTTACGTCCCAATTATTGATGTTTTGGTTAAAATTACCCGCACCGGAAAACATACCTACCATGGTAGTGACGGAGGCCACGTTCCAATTGTCCAATGGTTCGTTATAGGCATTGGCACCATTAAATGTGTTGGACATGTCCGTTACGGAAATCGTATTCCAAGCATCTAACGGTCTATTGAAAATAGAGGCTCCTTGGAATAATCCCCTCATGGTAGTTACATTGCTTACATCCCAATTGTTCATGATACCATTAAAGCTGTGGCAATTTCTAAAGGTTTGGGCCATGTTTGTCACTTGGGACAAGTCTGGCGAATTGATGGCATCAAAGTTCAAATTTTCGCACCCCATAAATGCATTTTCGAACGTTTGCCATTGAATGTTTCCCCAGTCCAGTATTTCAATGATTTTTAGTAGGTCCCCAGTGGCATTGAAATATATGGCCGGAAAAGTACCGGTAATGCTAATGGTATAATTTCCTGTAGCTGCGTAGGTATGGGTTATATTGCCAGTAACACCGGTATCCGTATTTCCATCGCCCCAGTCGATATCATAATTGTAGGTGGTATACGCTGGATTTGTAGGTATGGTAACTTCGTTTGCTGCGGAAGATCCACTACTGGTATTGTTCGTATTCCAAATGGAAGTAAAGGATTGCGAGTTGGCTTTTATACCGATTAGAAATAGTATGAAAAGTGGGAAGAACTTCTTGAACATAATTCGACATTATAATGTTAGCTGAAAACGTTCTCAACTTGGAATTATTTTAGGGAGGAATAAAAATGATGTGAGTTGCCCATTATCAGATGTAAAGGGAGATTAACTGGCAATTTTAAAGGGTTTTCGGGTTTTGGGATAGTAAAATTGCGATATGGGTCAAGGAAGTTGAAAAGTACAATTTACCTTCAAAAAGATGGAACACGGATAGCGAAAAATCGACGTGAACCTAAAATATTATCGATAGCGGGAAGAGGGTGGGTTCATGTAAATAAAAGATAAAATAGGCCATCTGATAACCTCAAATAGGAAATAATGAAGTTTATTATAAAACAGTTTCCAAAATTATTATGGGCGACTTTTAATGCATGGCTTGAAAAGGAGCCCTTTAAAATAAGTGCCGTAATAGCCTACTATGCAATTCTCTCTTTACCAGGACTTTTGATCATGATACTAGAGATCGTAGGTTCCCTTTGGGGAAAGGAAATCGTACGCGGGGAATTGTTTTCTGAGATATCCTCTGCCATGGGGCCCGAAACGGCGCAGTCCATTCAGGGAATATTGTAGAATACCGGTAGTGAAAACACTTCTACATTGGCGACAATTCTAGGGGTCTCTGTACTTGTATACGGTGCTACAGGTGTTTTTTATCAAATGCAGAATGCCTTAAATGAGATATGGGGCGTTACTCCCAATTACTCCAATGAACTGTTGGCGACCATTTTTGGTAGGTTGAAAAGCTTTGGATTTATTTTGATCTTTGGATTTCTGTTACTGATAAGCTTTGTAATTACATCCTTACTATCGGCATTTTCCAGGCAATTGTCAAGCTTATTGTCCACACGGGTAGTAGGCTGGACCTTTGTAATGGATATTCTATTATCATTGGTTTTTATTTACTTCCTGTTCGCCGCCATGTTCAAATTTTTGCCAAGCAAAGCCGTCAAATGGAACGCTGTAAAAATTGGCGCTGCTCTTACGGCATTGTTGTTTTTATTGGGTAAGTATGCCTTGGCCTTTTATTTTGGTAAAGCGGAACCCGGTTCTACCTATGGTGCCGCCGGTTCCATTATTTTAGTGATGCTTTGGGTTTCCTACTCCAGTTTGATCGTAACTTTTGGAGCGCAGTTTACCAAAATTTATTCGGATAGGTTCGTTACTTTAAACTAACCTATTTTATTCATTTTTGATTTGATTTCTGCCAGGCAGAGATGGCCTAAACTCCCTTCATGGGTGTGCGAAATATCCCGCTTAGGCGAAAAGGTACCCTCCTGAATTTCTTGTCCCATTTTTTTATATGCATCCCTAAATGGCATCCCATTTTGGACCAACTCGTTCAAAGTATCCACACTGAACAGGTAATCGTATTTTTCATCCTCCAGGATAGTGTCGTTCACTTGAATTTTCGACAAGCTGAACGTTAGGATCTCCAAACACGCTTTCATATCCTGGATGGCCGGCATAATGATTTCCTTTACCAATTGCAAATCCCTATGGTAGCCACTGGGCAGGTTGTTGATGACCAAAGTCAACTGATTGGGAACGGCCTGTAATTTGTTACATTTTCCACGTACTAACTCAAATACATCCGGATTTTTTTTGTGCGGCATAATACTGCTTCCCGTGGTCAATTCGTCTGGAAAAAAAATAAAATTGAAGTTTTGGCTCATATATAGGCAAATGTCCATGGCCATTTTGGAAAGGGTGGCCGCAATACTAGCCATCCCGAATGCGGTTGCCTTTTCAACCTTGCCACGTCCCATTTGAGCCGCCACAACATTATATTTTAAAGTCTCAAAGCCCATTTCCTTGGTGGTAAAGCTTCGGTCTATGGGAAAGGAACTTCCGTATCCCGCGGCACTCCCCAACGGATTTTGGTCGGCTACTTTATAGGCTGCTTCTATAAAATAAAGATCATCGATTAAGCTTTCGGCATAGGCGGAAAACCATAGTCCGAACGACGAGGGCATCGCTATCTGTAAGTGTGTATATCCAGGGAGCAAGACGTCCTTATACGTATCGGCCTTTTCCAATAAAAGGTCGAACAATGCTTTGGTCATCGATTTTATTTCCGATAGCTCATCCTTTAGGTATAAGTGCATGGCTACCAAAACCTGGTCGTTCCTAGACCTTGCGGTGTGGATTTTCTTGCCGGTATCGCCCAAGCTTAATGTTAACATGTATTCTATTTTGGAGTGCATGTCTTCAAAGGAAGGTTCAATGGTGAAGGTTCCGCGCTCGATTCTGGAGGCTATTGCATCCAGTTCCTTAACTAGCTCCTGGGTTTCCTTCTGGGTCAAAAGGCCTATTTTTCCTAGCATTTTGGCATGTGCCTTGGAGGCGATCACATCATATTTTGCGAGTTGTAAGTCCAGTTCCCTGTCGTTTCCAACGGTGAATTGGTCTATTTTTTTGTCCGTGCTAAATCCTTTGTCCCAGAGCTTCATTTACTAGTTTTTAGTTATAAGTTGATAGTTAAAAGTCACTATATTTTTTAATCAAGGCGAATGTCATTTTTTGAATTTCATCACATTGTTTAAAGATGTTCTCCATATCATCATTTTTTAAAATTCCAATTCTTTTGGAAATTTCAATCTGAGTTTTTAGTTCGTTAATAGACCCATTTGAGATTTCCAAAAAACTTCGAAATGCCTTTTTAGATTTTCTTCCAGAACCTTCGGCTATATTACTTGGTATCGAAACTGCACACCTACGAATCTGACCGGTTAATCCAAATTTCTCCGTCTCTGGAAATGATGAGGTCAGTTTATAAAGAGATTCAACCAAGTCCATTGACTTTTGCCAAACAATAAGGTCCCTATAATTATACATCTAAAAACTAATAACTATTAACTATGTACTAAAGAAGAAATCCTTCCAATATCTTAATATACAAATCTATGCCTTCTTCAATTTCCCTTACATAAATAAATTCGTCCGCGGAATGAGATCGCGTGCTGTCCCCGGGCCCCAATTTTAAGGACTGGCAACTCAATGCCGCTTGGTCTGACAGGGTAGGGGAGCCATAGGTTTCACGACCTAGGGCAATTCCCGATTTTACCAAAGGGTGGTCCTTGTCTATGGATGAGGAGTTCAATCTCAAGGAACGCTCCTTTAGCTCACAGGGGGCTTCGGCCTTCAACAAATCAGCAATTTCTTGGTTGGTGTATTTATCGTTGACACGTACATCCACCACCAGATCCACTTGTGAGGGCACTACATTGTGCTGGCTCCCGGCATTGATTTGGGTCACGGTCATTTTAACATCGCCCAAAGCTTCCGAGGTTCGGTCAAAAGAATAATTTTTAAACCATTCCAAAACCTCTATTGTATTGTATATAGCATTGTTATCGTTGGGGTGGGCAGCGTGGGAAGGTGTTCCCCTCACCACGGCATCAAAAACCACAAGTCCTTTTTCCGCAATGGCTAATTGCAGTAGGGTAGGCTCGCCCACAATGGCCACATCAATTTTTGGAAGTTTCGGCAAAAGTCCACGTAAACTATTCTTTCCCGCATTTTCCTCCTCTGCCGAAGCGACCATCAAAATGTTATGGTTCAGGTTTTCGGCATGATAAAAATAGGAGAATGTAGCCAAAAGTGATACCAAACACCCGCCCGCGTCATTGCTCCCAAGTCCGTACAATTTACCATCCTCTATATGAGGATGAAAAGGGTCTTTGGTATATGCCTGGTTCGGTTTAACCGTATCATGATGCGAATTTAAAAGTAGGGTAGGTTTGGATTCGTCCCAGTACTTATTTTTGGCAAAAACATTATTATGTATCCTTTCAAAAGGAATATCAAAACCCTTGAACCAATTTTCCAGGGCTGCAGCGGTACCTTCTTCCTCTTTTGAGAAGGATTGTATCGATATCAATTCCTTGAGTAGTTCTATAGCCTTTTCTGTAAGTACTTGCTGGTTCATGTTATAAGGTTATGGTCGTATAAAGGGCGTTGTTTTTATCCAACATGGACATATTTCCCAAACAAACCGTTTCTACATTATTCTTGAGGGCGTGGAAACAATTTTCCAGTTTTGGCAGCATTCCATCCGCAATTATACCGGTGCTTAAAAGTTCCTTGTATTTTTTGTTATCAATATGTTTTACTACGGATGTATCATCCGCAACATCCATTAAAACTCCGGGCTTTTCAAAACAATAGTAAAGGGTGGTCATGTATTTATCTCCCAATCCAATGGCCAATTCAGAGGCAATGGTGTCCGCATTCGTATTTAAGAGCTGCCCTTTTCCGTCATGGCTCATGGCACAAAAAACGGGTGTAAGGCCTGCATCCATTAGATTTGAAATGATTTTTGTGTTTACGCCATCGAGATCACCAACAAATCCAAAATCGATATCCTTTACAGGTCTTTTATGGGCCTGGATGCTATCTGCATCGGCACCGCTCAGACCAATGGCGTTGCAATGGTTGGCCTGTAATTTGGCGACAATATTTTTATTGGTAAGACCCGCGTAGACCATGGTAATGATATCCAAAGTTTCTCTATTGGTAATTCTGCGTCCACCTACCATTTTGGATTCGACCCCTAATTTTGAAGCGAGCTGCGTTGCCAATTTTCCACCCCCATGAACCAAAATCTTAAGACCTTCCAAATCCGAAAATAACCGTATGAATTTTTCCAATTCGGCTTGGTTCTCAATGACGTTGCCCCCAATTTTCACTACCGATAGTTTCTTCTTCATATCATGAATTTAAAATACCCCCGTCTATGGTCATAGCCGTTCCCGTTATCCAGGAAGCATCTTCAGAAACCATGAACAACGCTAATTTTGCTATATCATCCGGCGTTCCCAATCGATTCAATAAAGTGGATCGAGCCGCATTTTCCACCGCAGTCGCCGGATTATCAAATGCTTTTGCGGAATCCCACAGTAATGGTGTATCCACGGGTCCCGGACACATGGCGTTTACCCGTACATCAGGGCCATATTCCACCGCCATTTGTTTCATCAAGGCTATGGCACCTGCCTTGGAGGCGCAGTAAGCTGGGTGGTTTGGAAAACTTTTAAACGCGGCAATGGAAGCATTGATCAATATGTTCCCTTTTGATTGTTGTAATTGCGGTATGGCATATTTGCTAAGATAAAAAATGGCTCCCAGATTGGTGTCCATCGTTTTTTGCCAATCTTGTAAAGTGAGGTCGATTACGTTCCCTAGCCCTAAAATTCCAGCGTTCAAGGCGACTATATCCAAGGCTCCAAAGTTTGATATTGCCATCTGAACCAATTGTTCATTGTAGCTTGGCTCACAAACGTCACCCTCCAAAAAAACGGCATTCCCTAATTCTGCTGCTAGTATTGAACCTCGCTCTTTATTTCTGCCTGATAAAATAAGTTTGGCCCCTTCTTCTGAGAATTTTTTAGCAATGGCTCTTCCCATACCACTGGTGGCACCGGTAACGATACATACTTTATCTTTCAGTTTTGATTCAGTCAAGGTTGTAGGTTTTCCAGAATTTTCTTTAAAACGATTTGTGCGGAATACGTCCTGTTATTGGCCTGTTCAATCACCAAACTTTGGTCGCTATCCAAAACGGCATCTTCTACCACCACATTTCTACGAACTGGTAAGCAATGCATGAATTTGGCCGAACCCAATTTTTCCATGGTCATCATCCAGTCGGGATCTTTATTTAATACCTTTCCGTATTCGGTATAACTACTCCAATTTTTCACATAGACAAAATCCGCATTTTCCAACGCCTTTCGTTGATCATATTGAATGGTCACATTCTTGGTAATCGCCTCGTTCAATTCATAGCCTACCGGGTGGGTAATGATAAAATCGGCATCTTGCTTCTGCATCATCTCTACAAAGGAATTGGCAACTGCATGCGGTAGCGCCTTGGGGTGGGGTGCCCATGACAATACTACTTTTGGTTTTTTCTTTGTGATTTGCTCATCTAGGGTAATGGCGTCCGCCAGTGCTTGTAATGGATGACCCACCGAACTTTCCATGTTTACGATTGGGATACAGGTGTATTTTTTAAATCCGTTCAACACTACCTCCGCTTCATCCTGCTCTTTGTCAGTCAAGGAAGGAAATGCCCGTATGGCCACAATGTCACAATATTGTGAGACTACTTGCGCGGCCTCCTTTATATGTTCCGAGGTGTTTTGGTTCATGACGGTACCATCCCCGTATTCCAAGGCCCAACCCTCGCTGCCAAAATTCATCACCATGACTTCCATGCCCAAATTCATGGCCGCTTTTTGGGTGCTCAAACGCGTTCTAAGGCTGCTGTTAAAGAATAGCAAGCAAATGGTCTTGTCGGCTCCCAGATGTTTGTCGGCCCTTGGTTGGGATTTCAATATCCGAGCTTCTTTCACCCATTCAGATAGATTATCTATATCACTAATGGACAAGTAATTCTTCATATTTTGATTTTTGTAAAGTTTGATGCACCTTCAATCGCATCCAAAATAAAATTATCTTTGAGACCGTTCACGATCCATGTCTCAATCTGGGCTTTTCTGGCAATTTTGGCGGCCTCCATTTTCGACTCCATGCCGCCGGTTCCATGTGACGATTTTTCCATGCTGATTTCTTTCTCTAAATCACTAATATCATTAACCTCCAAAATGGTTTTTGGATAAGTGTCGTTAATGGTCTCTTTTAAATAAATACCATCGGTGTTTGTTGCGATGATCAATAAATCAACATTAAGTAGGCCTGCCGTTAGGGCGGCCAGTTTATCGTTATCACCAAATTTTATTTCATCCGTAGCAACGGTATCATTCTCATTGATAATGGGAATAAAATTATTTTCTACCAGCACGTTAATGGTGTTCTTTATGTTTTCCTTGGATTCGGGTTTTTCAAAGTCGGAATAAGAAAGTAAACATTGGGAGGTAAAAAGTCCCAACTCCCTAAAATTTTCTTGAAAAATGCGCATGAGGTGGGGCTGCCCGATAGCGGCCAAGGCCTGCTTAACGGTAATTTCCTGCCCATTATGCTCCAATTTTACGAATTGCTTGGCGGCCGCAATAGCACCGGAACTTACCAATATAAATTCAAAGTCGTTCTTTAGCTTTGCAATTTGCCGAGCTATATCCTCGATCTTACCTCTGGAAATTTGGTCGGTTTCCTTGGTAAGGGTGTTGGATCCTATTTTTAATAAAATTCTTTTTTTGAACATTACATTACTCGCCTTTAGCTTTTAGTCGTTTGCTTAATAATTTCTCTCATTAATAACTAAGGTCTCGACTCCGCTCGACCTGACAGAATTTTTTATTTTACCATCAACCATCAACCATCAACCATCAACCATCAACCATCAACCATCAACCATCAACCATCAACCATCAACCATTTACCTTACCTGCCCGTTCCCTTTTACATACCATTTGTTGGTTACCAAATGCTGTAGCCCAATGGGTCCTCTTTGGTGTAATTTGTCCGTACTAATGGCCAATTCCCCGCCAAGCCCAAATTCACCACCGTCCGTAAATCTAGAGGAGGCATTGTGATATACGGCCGCCGAATCCACGGACGTCATGAACGCTTCCGCTTTTTCCTCATTGTTCGTGACAATCACTGCCGAGTGTCCACCTCCGTAGGTGTTGATGGTGCGTACCGCTTCTTCCAAATCTGGAACTTGCCCTATCAATATCTTATAGTCCAAAAACTCCTCGTACCAAACTTGGACATCGGGCATTACGAATGTTCCTTCCAATCCTTCCAGTTTTGCGTCAGTCAGAATTTCAACCTTATGCTTTTTTAAGGATTGGATCAGATGTTGTAAAAACTCCTGTTTTCTAGGTAAATCCCTTGAAATAAGCACCTTGTCCAAGGCATTGCAGGCCGATATTTTCGAGGTCTTTCCATTGATGATAATGTCCAAGGCCATCTGTAAATCGGCATCCGTATCCACATAGGTAAAATTGTTTCCCCTACCGCTTACAATGACCGGGCAAGTTGCATGTTCTTTTACGAAAGCGATTAATTTTTCCCCGCCTCTAGGTACGATCAAGTCTAGTTTTTGTGTTGGGTTTTCCAAAAAAGCCTGGGTCTGTGTACGGTCGAACTCCAAATAGGTTACCCAATCCTTAGGACAATCATGTTCTTCAAGGGCTTTGTGCCAAAGATTTACCAAGAAAAGGTTGCTGTGCACCGACTCTTTACCACCCTTCAATAATATTTTGTTACCCGATTTAAAAGCGATTCCTGCCGCCTCAATGGTTACATCCGGTCTGGATTCGTAGATGATCAAAATGGTACCAAAAGGTGCTGTTTTATTGCTCACTTTTATTCCATTTTCATGGGTAAAGGAAAAGCGTTCAACACCCAAGGGGTCCGGTTCCTTAGCTAATTTTTCCAAAGCGGAAATCATGGAGGCTACTTTTATATCATCCACTTTTAATCGGTCGCCCATGGCCAAATCTGCCCCTTCATACCCATCCATATCCATTTTATTGGCGGATAGCAAGGCCGATTTTTCAATGGAAATCAATCGTGCCATGGTGGTTAGCACGGCGTTCCTCACTTTTATGTCCAACTGTTTATTCATTTCAACGCTGCTTTTAAGGCCTCAAAAAATGTATCGATATCCTTTTCGGTTATGTTTAGTGCAGGAAGGATCCGAAGCACATATTTGTCCTTGGCACCACCCGTAAATAAGTAGTGATCATAGATGAGTTTTTTTCGAAGGGCACCTACCTCAAAATCAAATTCCAACCCCAGCATCAATCCCCTTCCTTTGACCCTTTTAACTTGATGGATTTCCTTGGCTTTTTTTGTAAAGTAGCTACCTAGTTTGGCCGCATTTTCCACCAAATTCCCTTCCTCGATCACTTCCAAAACGGCCAAGGCAGCGGCACAGGCCAAATGATTGCCCCCAAATGTGGTACCCAACAGCCCATGACTTGCCTTAATGCTTTCATGCAAAAGGATTCCACCCACCGGAAATCCATTCCCCATTCCCTTTGCAATGCTGATAATATCCGGTTGTATCCCATGATGCTGAAAACCAAAGAATTTTCCACTTCTGCCGTAACCCGATTGTACCTCATCGGCGATGAGTACCACCTCATGTTCTTTGCAAAGAGAGGCGATATTTTGGTAGAATGGCGTGGAAGGCTCGTCCAGGCCACCTACCCCTTGGATCGCTTCGATAATGACGGCACATACATCGCCTTTGCTCAATTCCTTTTCCAAGCCTTCCGCATCGTCCAAGGCCAAAAAGGTAACTTGCTGCTGCTTGTTTATGGGTGCGTTGATGGATGCGTTGTCCGTTGCCGCTACCGCCGCGGAAGTCCTCCCATGAAAACTATTCTTAAAGGCTACTATCTTGGATTTTCCCGAAATAAAGGAAGCCATTTTCAAAGCATTTTCATTGGCTTCCGCACCTGAATTGCAGAGGAAAAGATTGTAGTTTTCACAACCTGAAAGTTTTCCCAATTTTTCGGCCAATTCTTCTTGAATGGGGTTTTGAACGGCATTACTGTAAAAGCCAATCTTGTCCAACTGATCCTTGATCCTTTTTACGTAATGCGGATGGGAGTGCCCTATGGAAATCACGGCATGGCCGCCATAAAAATCCAAATACTCCTGTCCTTTATCATCTGTAACCACGATTCCCTTTGCGGATACGGGTGTTACATCATATAATGGGTATACGTCGAATAGTTTCATATAATAGTTGTTCGTTTCTGGTTGTTGGTTTTTGGTTGTTCTTTCTTGATTCAAGTTCAAGTTCAAATGTCAAGAGTAGTTTCTTACGTTCTATTTGACTCTTTCACTAATTCACTAATTCACTAACTCACCAGTTCACTATTTCACTTTTTATCGTTTCTTAAACTCGGTTATTTTATCATAAGAGGCAACGATACCCTGGATCAAGGATGAACTTAATCCTTGGTGTTCCATTTCGTTCAGTCCCTGTATGGTACACCCCATGGGGGTGGTAACCCTGTCTATTTCCTCTTCTGGATGGTTGCCACTTTCTATCAAGAGTTTTGCGGCGCCGTTGCAAGTGTGCATAGCCAACTCCTGGGCTTCCTTCGCGTCAAAACCCAATTGAATGGCACCTTGGGTAGTAGCTCGAATCAAGCGCATCCAAAAGGCGATACCACTGGCACAGATTACCGTTGCCGCCTGCATTTGGGATTCCGGTATTTCCATGGAATGGCCCATCCTATTAAAAATGGCTTTGGCCAAATCGATCCGTTTTTTTCCTTTCTCATTGCTGCAGATGCAGGTCATGGATTCCCCTACGGAAATGGCCGTATTGGGCATACTTCGTATAATATAACGGTCTGAACCAATTACCTCCTCTATCCTGTCCAGTTCGAAACCCGTAATGGTGGAGATGATGACATGATTGTCCGTAAACAAATCCTTGACATTTTCCAAGATACCAACAAAATGCCCTGGCTGTACGGCAAAGATCAGGATATCGCACTTGGCTACCGCTTCCCTATTATCAGATGTTACGGTAACGTTTCCATATTTTTCGAACTCTGAAATAGATCTTAAATTACGTTTGGTAAGGTACATACTTGTGGCGCCGTTACTGTTTAAAATACCTTTGGCTATGGCGAGTCCCAGATTGCCCGCACCTATAATCGCTATTTTCATCTTCGTTGTTCGTTATTCGTTGTTCGTTATTCGTTGTTGTTTTTTCGTTGTTGGTTGAGGATAGTGCTCTGGAACCCTTCGGTTTTATTCACTATTCCATTCTTCCACTATCTCACTATCCTTAAAACACACCTGCCTTCAAATTCAATCCCAGGTTTTCTTCCAAACCTAAAATTAAATTCATGTTTTGTACCGCTTGCCCAGACGCGCCTTTCAATAAATTGTCGATGGCCGAAGTTATCAAAAGCGTATCGTTATGTTTATGCAAGTGGATATGGCAATGGTTGGTATTCACCACCTGTTTTAAACTAATTGGGTCCTTCGATACGTGTGTAAAAGCGGCATCTGTATAATAGTCATTAAAAAGCTCCTTGGCATCTTCCAAAGACCCGTTAAAATGGGTATAGGCCGTAGCGAATATACCTCTTGTAAAATTTCCTCTATTTGGCAGGAAGAATAGTTCCCCCAATGGGTTCTGCAAGGAGCGCAGGCTTTCGTTGATTTCCCCTAAATGCTGATGTGTAAAGGGCTTGTACCAACTTACATTGTTGTTTCGCCAGCTAAAATGGGAAGTATCCGACGGACTTATACCTGCACCCGTGCTTCCCGTGACCGCGTTTACATGGATATGTTCCGATAATCTGCCCGCCTTGGCCAATGGCAACAAGGCCAATTGAATGGCCGTGGCAAAACAACCGGGATTGGCAATGTATTGGGCATATTCTATATCCGATGCATTGAGTTCGGGTAGGCCATAGACAAATTGCTTTCCTTGGAAATTTGCATCGGCCTGTAAACGAAAGTCATTGCTCAAATCAATGATGATGGTCTTTTCGGAAAAGGCATGGTCTATTAAAAACTTGGAGGAATTTCCATGTCCCAAGCATAGAAATACCACATCAACCTGTAGGTTTACATCACCCGTAAATTGTAACTCCGTCAGTCCTAAAAGGTCTGGATGTGCGGTCGACAAACCTTTTCCTGCCCGTGTAGTGGAATAGACAAAATCGATTTCCACGGCAGGGTGGTTCAATAAGATCCGTATGAGTTCCCCACCAGTATACCCTGAGCCTCCAATAATACCCGCTTTAATCATTGCCTTGGTTTACATGGTTGTATATTTTACCTGCATTGGACTGGATTTTGATAAAGCCTTTGGCTTCCTCGGCCGTCCAACCCTTGTTCATTTCCCCATAGCTTCCAAAGGAGGCGTTCATAAGGTCGTGCGGGGAAGAAATGCCATTTAATCGAAACTGGAAGGGATACAGACTAACGAAAACATCACCCGAAACCGTTTTTTGGGTATCGGTCAAAAAGGCTTCAATATTCCGCATGACGGCATCCAAATAGTGCCCTTCGTGCAAAAGCATGCCGTAGAAATTTCCTTGTTGCTCTTTTTGAAACTGTTGCCATTTTGTCAAGGTATGTTTTTCCAAAAGGTGATGTGCCTTAAGAATGATCAAAGCGGCAGCAGCTTCAAATCCTACCCTTCCCTTAATCCCAATGATGGTATCCCCAACGTGGATATCCCTCCCAATGGCGTATTTGGAGGCCATGGCTTCCAATTTTTCGATATTGTTCACGGGGGTATCCGCAACTCCGTCAATGGCAACCAGCTCCCCTTGTTTAAAGGTCAGTTTAACATCGGTTGGCGTTTTTTCCTCCAACTGGCTTGGATAGGCACTATCCGGTAGGGCTTTATCAGAGGTCAAGGTCTCTTCACCTCCCACGGATGTTCCCCAGAGGCCTCTATTGATACTGTATTTTGCCTTTTCCCAAGGATAATCCACCCCGTTTTCCTGTAAGTATTTGATCTCGACTTCCCGTGCCAGTTTATTGTCACGGATAGGGGTGATGATCTCTATTTCAGGAGCAATGATCTGGAAAATCATATCAAAACGCACTTGGTCGTTGCCTGCACCCGTACTGCCATGGGCGATGTATTTGGCGCCAATTTTTTTGGCATGGTTGACTATTTCTATGGCCTGTACGATGCGCTCCGCACTTACTGAAAGCGGATACGTGTTGTTTTTTAACACGTTTCCAAAAATGAGGTACTTTACTACCTTGTCGTAAAAGGTCTGCACGGCATCGATGGAGGTATAGGTGGTGGCTCCCAATTGCAACGCCTTTTCTTCTATGTTCTTAATCTCTTCAGGAGAAAAACCACCGGTATTTACACTTACGGCATGGACCTCAAATCCTTTTTCCTTTGATAAATATTTTGCGCAATAGGAGGTATCCAATCCTCCGCTATAGGCTAATACTAATTTCATCTTTTTAATTTAAGTGTTTTTTAAAAGTCAGATGTAATTCGCCAGTAAACATCTTGGTGGGTATCAAGAATTGTTATGGCTCATTTCATATGTTTTTCTTTTGTTCCCAGACTTGGGAATATTGGTTTTTACTTATTTCTTTTTCTTCAAAAACAGGGCTTCCTTAATACTTTTGAGCCGCTTGAACGATTTACTGTTGATTTCCGTCCTTTTTTTGTCCTTTTCTTTACGTTCCGGGTCGTAAAGCATTCCGGTACAAAGACACATTTTACGTTCCGTACGGGTCAAAATATCAAAGTTTTTGCAGGTTTGGCATCCTTTCCAAAATTCAGGGTCATCCGTAAGTTCGGAAAACGTAACAGGTTGGTATCCAAGTTCGTAATTGATTTTCATCACGGCCAAGCCCGTAGTTATCCCAAAAATCTTGGCATTGGGAAATTTCTCCCTACTCAGTTCAAAAATGCGGGCCTTTATGGCTTTTGCGAGTCCTTGCCCCCTATAATCCGGGTGCACGATCAATCCTGAATTGGCTACGAATTTTTCATGTCCCCAAACCTCTATGTAACAGAAACCGGCAAATTTCTCCCCGTCCAAGGCGATGATGGCATTACCGTTGGATAGTTTTTTCTGGATGTATTCTGGAGTGCGCTTTGCAATACCTGTTCCCCGCACTTTGGCTGATTCCGCGATGGTATCGCAAATAATCTGTGCGTATTTAAAGTGTGATTCGTTAGCAACAACTAGCTTCATTGCTATAATTTAAGATTAAATAAGAAATAATAATAAGATTTTGCTCGTGCGGAAATGGACTCACCTAATTCCATTAAAAGTTTATAACCCTTACGGGCGTCTACGGCGAGATACGAACGGACTGATCGGAGTACTGATACTCTTGGAAATCGAAATATAATTGTTCTCGTTCATTATGAAAGTAAAAGTACAAATTAAATCCAACCTATCTAAACGAGGGAGGAATTTTTACAAAATGGCTACTTTTTGTTAAGTTGTGCAAAAACCTCATACCCAATAAATCCAATTACCACAGTGTATTCCAAAGCCAATAAAAGTAAATTCTCCTTATTGTCCATTTGGGAATAGGCAAAATAACTGAGGACGATCACCCCTGTCCAAATCACAGGAAATTTAAATGAATTAAAGACGCCCAGTACGAGTACGGAAATGATGTACCAAGGATGGACCGTTGTAGAAATCATGTAATATAGGGTGAGCAGCCACATCATGGAGGCCATGAGTATTAAGAGGTCCTTGTTGTTTCTTAGAAAAGTTAGGAGTAGGGCCGTAATTAAGGTTATATAGGGAACAATTTTGCCATACTCCTTTATGAATTCCCAAGGTTTTTCATCCATGGCAATGGCAATGCGTTTTACCACATTGTAGAAACCGGCATTGAATTCAAAGTTTGAAAACCAAAGTCCCACCGTTTGGGAGTAATTGGAAATAAAATCGGGGTGATAAAAAGGAACAAACAATAGGATGGAAGTTGCTCCAATGATACCATAGAAGAACAGACTCTTTTTTAGACCAAGATGATTTAGGAACAATGGCATAAAAAGAAGCGGAACCAATTTTACCGAAATGGAACAAGCCAGTACGACTCCTGCCAATTGCCATTTATTTTGGGAAAGCAGATAGAGCGACCAAACCAAAAAGAACAACATAATACCTTCAAAATGGAGGTTCCCTGTTAGTTCCAAGATAACCAACGGATTTAAAAAGTACCAGCAGATTAGGTGTGGGGAACGGTTTAGCTTTTTCAATAGTTTTCTTCCGAAATAAAAAATACCCAGATCGGCAAGTATGGTAAAGACCCTCATGACGATTATGGAGCCCATGATACTTTTACCACCAAGCAAGGCGGCCAGGGCAAAAAACAGCTGATGTAAAGGAGGATAACTGCTGTAATGTTTAGCGCTTAGGCTACCCATCCCTTGATAAAGTTCCCGGGCATTTGAAATGGGCAATTCCAAATTTTCAATCAAGGTATTCGGGACGCTTAAATAAGGATTTATTTGGTTGATAATCAGTTCTCCATCCCAAATAAACCGATAAAAGTCCTGGGATAAATGGGGTTCCAAAGCAATAAATACGAGCCTGAATAAAACCCCGGAAACCAAAAGAAATCGAAAGTTCCATTTTTCAAATTGGATAAGCTTCCAAGAAAAGAAGAAAAGGGCCGCGAAAAGCGTAAAAAGCTTTATATAGTCCGTTCGTTCAAGTTGATAGGCCAGGGTATAGTAGAATACCAATGAGAACAGCACAAAAACTAAGGGCAGTCTATGAAGTTGAATATATGTTGTTAACCTTCTGGGCACGTTTTTTAGTTTAGGTTGAACGAGCGGACAAATTTAACTGATAATTCCAACTGTAAATAAATGTAGTAATATGAAGCCCAATTGAGCAGTTTATTGAGCTAAAAGCTATTTTAACCTCAAATTTCAAAATCAGCTGGACATTTCGCCTTCTTTCAACTTCTCCCTTAGATAGGAATAACTATCTCCAATATGTTCAAAAACTTCTTCTGGGGAAATCAGGTCTGGAATAATATCCACGGCTTCCAACATATCTCTGGGCTGCTCCTTCAATCCCACCAAAATGACCTTAATATTTTCCAATTCAAGGTCCAAAATCACTTCTTCCAAGGTATATAGGCCGGTTTGGTCCATGTAGGGCACCCTGTCCATACGGATGATTACAGCTTTTACGTCTTTTGAAAGTGTCTTGATCTGGTCTTTGAAGTACGATGTAAAACCAAAGAACAAGGGTCCATATAAATGTTTGATGATGACCTTGTCCTTGTATTTATCGTAGAATTCGATCTCATCCTGCCAAGGTTTCTCTCCGTCGATCTCGGAAATATTTCCTACTTCTAGCCCTTTTTCTCCTATGTCACCGGATTTTTTCATAAACAGCAGACATGCGAGGGCAATTCCAATTCCTACCGCGTGGATCAGGCTACCAAAGGTGGTTACGGACAGTACCAATAAAAGTACGACCGCATCGGCCTTTGGAACTTTTCGTAAATGCTTCAGTCCCTTGAAATCAATGATCTTGAATCCGATGGGAATCAATAATCCGGCCAAAACAGACAAGGGTATATGAGCCGCAAGTTGCCCAAGGCCCAACAAAACGGCCAAAAGGAAAAGACCATGGAATATTCCCGATAAACGTGTCCTGCCTCCGGCATTGATATTTACAACGGTCCCTTTGGTGGCACCCGCACCGGGAATCCCGCCAATGGCCGCTGCCAACATATTTCCTATGCCCTGCCCAATAAGTTCCCTATTGCTATTGTGCTTGGTCTTGGTCATATTGTCTGCAATGACCGACGTCAAGAGGGAATCGATACTACCCAGTACGGCCAAAACCAAAGCATATTCAATGATTTTTGGATAGGCACTTGGATCTACGCTTAACACGCCCCCAAGCTGGAAAGCTGGCAATCCGGACGGAATCTCACCTATCAAGGGAACGTCCCATTTGGCAAAATACGCGATCAACGTTGCTGCGATCAGGGCCACAAGGGCACTAGGAACGGCTTTGGTGATTTTGGGAAAAATGAAATAGACCGCTATGGTTATAGCCCCCAACAAGAGGGCGTATAGATTGGTTTCGGAAGCAATTCTTGGTAAATCCTTTATGACCGATATGGTCGACTTTGCCGAGTCCATGCCCAAAAATGGAAAGATCTGTAAAATTACGATGATAAGGCCTACCCCGCTCATGAATCCCGAGATTACCGGATAGGGGAAATACTTTACATAACCCGCAATGTTCAAAAATCCAAAGACTACCTGAAAAGCACCTCCCAATAAAAAGGTCAATAAAATAACGTTCATGGCATCATCCATACCGGCGTTCATCTGCATGGCCGCAGCCACCAAGGCCGCGGATACTACGGTCATGGGGCCCGTTGGACCACTTGCCTGGGTTTCCGTTCCCCCAAACATGGCCGCGAATATTCCTACCGCAATGGCTCCGTACAATCCCGCCGTTGCGCCCAGTCCGGACTGTACACCAAAGGCCAGGGCCAATGGAAGGGCCACTACACCGGCTACCAATCCTCCAGTAAAATCGCCTTTTAAGTGCTTGGTATTGAATAATGTATTGATCATAGTGTTTCTTTTAGATTTTTCAAACATTACTATTTAAAAAGGTACTGCCCAAAATATTTACACGAGGAAGATACCAAATCTGTTCGTTTTTTTCGGGGTAAAAACCAATTTAAGCCTAGGATATGAAATACCTCCTATTAAAAAATCATATTGAAGAATTATTCCAATTTGGATACCTTAATTGTCCATGCATAAACACTAGGTGGATTCTTTCTGACGGAGTTAGGAAGGTTCACAACAAACCCTTGCTCTTTGGCTGTCCATTTCAATCCTTCTTTATATCCTAAAAGCGTGACCTTACTACCATTGGCAGGTCGGTGGGATTTTATGGTGATGCTCGAGGGCATTTCCGTTTCCCCGTCCTTTGCCAAGTAGAGGAAATAGGTGGTCCCATCATCCTGTTGCGTCATACAGATATTGTCCTCTTTATAGGGAGCTAGGGTACGACTATTGTATATGGCCTCGCTGTTGACATCCATCCATTTTCCATATTCCTGTAACAGCTCATAGGCCCCCGGGTCCCATTCCCCTTCAGGAGATGGGGCTATGTTCAATAGAAGGTTTCCGCCTTTGGCTACAATATCCACCAACATCTGTACACCTTCCTTACCCGTCATGTAGTTGGAATCAGGCGTATAGGACCATCCATCGCCCGAAATGATACAGGATTCCCAAGGATAGGGAAGTTCCTTTTCCGGCACCCTATTTTCTGGGGTCAGGTAGTTTTGGTTTTTTCCATAAACGGCACGGTCCACCACAATAAGTCCGGGTTGTTTTTCACGGGCCTTGGCAACCAGTTCGTCCATGCGGATATCCTGGGAGACCATCCTGTGTTTTATGAATCCGTTCCCAGAAGTGTTTTCCGCAAATTTTTCCGCATAGTTTTCCTCCAGGTTCTGTTGGTCACGTTTTTTTACCCAACCCCCATCGAGCCAAATGATATCTACGTCGCCGTAATCCGTCAATAATTCCAATAATTGATTGTGGGTAAACTGCACATATTTCTCCCACTTTTCAGGATACAGGGCCGGGTCATAATTTACATTTCTATCTTGCGGCGGAAAATAAGGATCCCAGTAATTTTCATGGTGCCAATCTGGTTTGGAGAAATAGGCACCTACCCACATATCCTTGGCCCTAAAGGAATCGAAAATTTCCTTGGTGATGTTGGCCTTTGGGTTATCACTAAAGGCACATTCCGGGTCGGTAACCTTATAATCGGTGTATTTGGAGTCGAACATGGAGAAGCCATCATGGTGTTTTGTGGTAAAAACAACGTAACGCATTCCGGCGGCCTTGGCGGCATCGGCCCATTTATCCGGGTCAAATTTTACGGGGTTGAAAGTCCTTTTTAGATCCTCGTACTCTTTTTTATATTCAAAATAGTTTTGGGGATTGCTCCCTTTGGTACGTTCGCACCAACCATAATCCTCCGGACAAATAGACCATGATTCCACGATGCCCCATTGGCTGTAAGCTCCCCAATGCATAAGTAATCCGAATTTAATATCCTGCCATTGATCCAGTTTTTCCAGGACCAAGGGGTCCGTTTCCGGTACATAGCGTTCATCTTCCAAAATGGCTTGGGAGAAGGAATGCATCGAACATAAAAGAAATGAAAAGAGGACAAATTTTTTTTGGGTTGTATTCATGGGTAATTGTGTTAAGACCAAAAATTGGATTATGGGTTAAATAAGCTGAAATATAGCAAATATGGGAATTAATTCAGTTCTATGAATACCTTAAGGGCCAAACGGGTTATGTAATTTTCTTATTCGGCACTAAGAAATAAATAAGGCGGCCTACCGCTGTTACGCGGTAAACCGCCATTTTTTAAATACTTTGCCGCTGCTGGAATACTATTCCTTCTTCATTGGGCATGTCCTTATTCCAAAGGGTGCATACAATGGGCAGAAGCTTATGACGCTTGTTAGTACAAATACCCCTGCAAGGACTAAAAGCACAAGGCCCAAGGTTCCCGTGATAACGTTAGTAAAATAAAGAGCTGCAATCAATACGGCAATGATAACTCTAATAATTCGGTCTGCGTTTCCCATGTTTTTTTTCATAATGGATGCTTTTTAGTTAGACAAATATTGAATCAGAAGAACCAAACCTGATATCGTTGCGATACAGGTCAAACATACGAGCACAAGTTTTGTTGCTTTGTTCTTCAAGATTCTTTTGTCAAATGTATCCATGCTTTTTAAGCTGTGCAGTGACCAAAGTCACCACTATAAAATCTCTATTCCGTTTGGATGTTGTTTCACCAAGTTTTCGGTTTCCAATTTTTTCATGGTCCGGCTAATTACCTCCCGTGCGGTCCCCAATTCATCGGCTATCTGCCTATGGGAAAGCCTTAGAGGATTATTGTTTGTAACGAGAACCTTTTCTTTTAGATATTCGAACAAGCGGCTGTCCATTTTGTCGAACAGCACATGGTGAATGGTGTCCAGTAATTCAGTGTACCGTAAATTGTATTGCTGAAAGAATAGCGTATTTATATCAGGAAACTGATTTATCCAATTGGCAACCCTTTCTACGGGAAGCAGCAAGGCCGTGGTATCTTCTTCCGTAATGGCAAACACTTTACTGGGCTCGTTTTTTAAGCTAGCGGAAAAGGACATGATACAGCTTTCGTTAGGTCGTATATAATACAGCAAAAGTTCTTTGTCCTTGTGCCTGGTAAAGACCTTGATGAGCCCCTCCAGTACTATGGGAATGACTTTGATATATTGACCTTCCCTTAAAATCTCATTTTCCTTTGGAATTTGCTTGACTATGGCCGATGCCATTATTTCCGAAACCAGATCTGGGCTCAAGTGTTGGAGTGCGTTCGCTATTTTGGTTTTTTCCTTCATTTTTGTTCGTTATGGGCATTTACCGTCTTTCGAACTATTAAAGTAGTATGCGAAATGGAGGTAAAAACATAGATTTTTAGGAAATATAGTGAAAACCGTTAACGGTGATTCGGTTATCTGGCTGGTTGTAGATATTATGAACCGGATTATAGGTCATCGATACGGCCATGGAGTGGCCGTATATATTGATTTTCAAGGTATTGGAAAAAATCCCGATTGCTATCGGGAAGATATAGCGTCCTGATATGTCGGGTAATTGAGCCTTAGCGGCGGTCTTTGGAGATAGGTCCCTTATCCTACGGTCCATGTAATCTGGCATGGCGCGGCGATGATGTCGACTGGCTTTTGGTGCGGTGATTGCGCCAGCAATGCGACAAAAGTACACCGCAGGCGTATTCGACTTCATCGGTTTGTGTATGATTTCGTTGCGTATTTCAGCAACTAATTTAGCAAATACAAATCGAATAGAAAATCCGTGAGGATTTTCGTAAGTAGGCGAGTACTAGCAATGAATTATACATGTTGTCATGCTTTCGTTATTTTTTCAATTCCTTATTAATAAGAATTTTTATTTCTTCCATATCGGATAGAATTTTCTTGAATCTTATAAGACTTTCTTTTTCCGATTCAACCTTCATAAATTGATGCCTTTCTATTATAATAAGAAGCTCGATTAAGTTTTTTTCTTCAAATACATATTCCAATAGTTTGGGTTGATTTTGTATGTTTTTAAATGCAAATTCTATACTCCCATATTTATTAGCTGCCGTTGAACCCGCTCTAGCAGCTTCATCATTATTGTATTTAGAAAAGTTTTCTGTTTCTTCTTGATATTTATCTAAACGGATTAAGTGTTCTCTAATGGTTGGTGGTATTAATTTGATGTCACCCGTATTCTGTAATGTATGTATGGTGTTAGATTTGAATTGAACATTAAATAATCGCCAATCTAAATTGTTAACTTGAGAAATTATTTGGAATACTGGCAAGTTTGGCTGATTATAAATTTCTTTGTAGGCTTTAAATTTTACCATATTAGAATCTATGGCTAAAGATGTATTCTCTATATATGCTTTGTCATTCTTAAAATCTTGTAATAATTGTTTATAATAAACCTGCCTTAAATTTTCAGTTTTTCGTTCATCATTAAGATTGTTTAATTGTAAGGCAATTAAAATACCTAGAACAACAAGGATAATTTCACCAATGGCATATTTAAGGTATTGACTTAGGCATTTAACCACTAATATTTTTGATATAGCATGGCGGGGTATTTACCATCCTGAGCATCAGGTTGTCGAATATGCCCTCCTTCATGAAGCTGCGGTTGAACCTGTAGCAATATTCGTCGAGATAGTCCTGTAGGTCCCCCACGTGGTGGTGCATCCCCCTAAGCCATGCCTTG
>NZ_MDGL01000174.1 GCF_002742265.1 Maribacter sp. 4G9 | reverse complement strand
ACCTATACGATGAAAGATATGCCGTGGAAAGGGCGAATGCATGGATGGACAGCTACCGTTCCCTGCTCAACAGGTTCGATACGACCACCGAAAGCTGGAAAGGATTCAACTATTTGGCATTCATTGCGATAGCGTTGAAAAAATTCAAGAAAAAGAAAAAAATAAAAGTTTAAACCACTTCGGTAAGTATGTGGATTCCTTCATTTTTTAGTAGCCTTGATAATTTTTGTTCCAATAATTTTTTGCTAAGGCCATTTACCAGAATTGTTGCCATTTCTTTTTTGCTTTACGGTTGCATCGATCCGGTTTCTCCGGAATTTGATTATGAGGAAGGGCTTATTTTTATCGAAGGATTTGCAACTTCCAATAGCGGTGCCTCATATGTAGACATCAATGAATCCGTAACGGAATTTGGTGTTAGGGGTTTAAAATTTATTACAGGGGCTTCGGTAAATGTCGAAAATCTGGATAGCGGCCTAACCATTGGTTTTGAAGAATCTGAAGATGCCTATTTGGCACCTTTGGATTTTAAGGTCTCGCCCGGGGAACGCTGGAAACTCATCGTGGTCATGCCCAATGGAACGGTTTATGAGTCGGAGCCCGAAATTGTTTTAACGCCAGTTCCTATTTCCAATGTGTCAATCGATTATGACGCGGAGTTGGAGTTTAGACCCTCGGTTAACGGATTCATACCTGGGCACAGAATATCAGTGAGTTTTGAGGATCCTATTGGATCCGAAAATAATTACTATTGGAGCTATCGCTCTTTTGAAAATTTGGATTATTGTATTCGTTGTAACGAGGGTATCTATAGAAATGGAGGTTGTATCCCCTATGATTTAAGTGGGAGGCTTTATAGATATTTTGACTATATCTGCGAAACGGAATGCTGGACTATCAGGTATCCCGAATCGGTAAATATATTTGATGATACCTTTTCCAATGGTAAAACGGTAACCGGTCTGGAAGTGGGTTCATTGCCATTATACACGAAGGAAAATATGGTAGTGGAGGTTCAACAATTTTCCTTGACACCTGCTGCCTATAAATATTACAAAGTATTAAAGGATATTGTGGACAATGCATCGGGTTTCAATGCCCCTCCCCCTGCAGCCTTAATTGGAAATTTATACAATGTAAACGATTCAGAGGAATTTGTCTTGGGCAGGTTTACAGCAGCCGCTTCATCGGTAGTCAATGTGTTTGTGGAAAGGGAGCTTATTAACGAAGCTGCCATAGCGACCAGGCAACCTCCTGCAGTTTCCTTGGAGCCTACGATAGGTTCACCCTATCCTCCACCGGCAACCAATTTGGCCCCTTGTGAGGAATCTAGATATAGAACCGCAATTGAACCCGAGGGTTGGCAGTAATAACGAACAAATGAGCATAAAGAACCATTACTTTTTAATCGTAGTATTACTCCTTTCTGGTTTTTCATCCTATGCAGAGGATTATACCTTGTCTTTAATTGTTATAAACGAGGAGACGAATATTCCCCTAGAAAATGCCCAAATTTCCATTACACCTTGTAACTGCGGGGGAATAAGCAATGAGGCAGGAAGATTTTCAATCAATTTACCTCGTGGTGAATACAGGGCAACAGTCAATTTCATTGGGTTTACAACGGAGGTTTTGAATGTTCAATTGAATGAGAGTAAAGTGATGACGGTAAAACTTTGGCCACAGGAAGAACAACTTTCCGAAGTTGTGGTCCGTGCCAAGCGTATCTTGGACAATGTGGAAACCCCGCAAATGGGGGCATTGGAACTGAATGCCCAAGAGCTTAAAAAAATACCGGCCGCGATTGGAGAATTTGATGTGCTTAGGGGCATGACATTATTAGCGGGCGTTAATAATGCCGGTGAGCTCAGTAACGGGCTATCGGTACGGGGTGGGTCGTTGGACCAAAACCTATTGCTCTATGATTACGCCCCAGTTTTTAATCCTACGCATCTTTTTGGATTGTTCTCGGTGTTTACCCCAGAGGCCGTGTCTTCAGTGGATTTGTATCGTGCCAATATTCCGGCAAGGTACGGAGGTAGGACTACCTCAGTGCTCGATGTAAAAGTTAAAAATCCATACACCAATAAGTTTAAGTTGAGTGGTGGGGTGGGCATTATTTCAAGTCGCTTGGCCATTGAAACCCCTATAATAAAGGATAAATTAATGGTCAGTCTTGGAGGAAGGGCAGGCTTTACCGATTTTCTTTTGCCCATTTTTTCAGAAAGGTTAAAAAATACTAAGGCCAATTTTCAGGATGCGACCCTAAAATTATTGTATTTGCCCACGGATAACGACCAAATATCCTTTACGGGTTTTTACTCAAAGGATTTCTATCAGCTGGATTTGATAACAAAAATTCAAAATATCAATGCGGAGAATAACCAATTTGATTTTAGGACATTGAACGGAACCCTTAATTGGACCCACAGTTTTAGCAATGATCTAATTTTACGGACCATGCTCGTGACGAGTGATTATAATCCCAAAACCATTTTCCCGGAACAGGAGAGCGATAATGAAATAGAGTTTGACTCCGGCATCAATTACCTGAGCTTTGTTTCAGAATTGTCAAATACTATAAGCGATAAAGTAGACTATTACGGTGGGATTCAGGTCAACAAGTATACCATTCAACCTGGTAATTTGAATCCGGGAAACGGCAACAGCATTTTACCAGTGGATTTGGCACAGGAAAATAGCTATGTGTTCTCAGGATTTGGAAATTTAAATTGGTTATTGGGCGAAAAGCTTAAATTTTCCGCCGGCCTGCGTTTTAACCATTTTGTATTCGTGGGGCCCTATACTCAAGGTTCTTTTGACGACATTACGGGCGAACTTTTGGGAACTACCGTTTTTGAAAAAGGTGCCGGGGTTAAAACGTACAACGATTTGGAACCCAGGATAGGACTTAACTATAAATTGGGAGAGGTAACCTCTATCAAGGCCAGTTATGCCAGATTGAATCAATACCTTCAAAACGTTTATAATTCAACAACTCCTCTGCCCACTTCACGATGGAAAACTTCGGACCCTAATATCCTTCCCCAAAACAGTGACGCCTATGGTTTTGGTATTTATACGGGCGTTGCTGACAATAGCATTGAACTGGGTTTGGAGGGCTATTATAGAACATCCGATAACAATCTTACCTACAAGCCCGGTGCAGATTTCTTTTTGCAGGAATATCTGGAAAGGGATATCGTACAGGCCGAAGGTGAGGCCTATGGGGTTGAATTGAGTTTCAGGAAACCCAAGGGGAAGTTCAACGGATGGTTCAACTATACCTGGTCTAGAAGTCTATTGCGGTCCCAAAATGAGCGTTTGGCCGATAGAATAAACAATAATGAATGGTTTCCCTCAGATTTCGATAGACCACATGTATTTAACGGGACCGTAAATTTTGAGGGAGATCCCTACAATACTTGGAGTTTCAATTTTACCGCCCAGACGGGCAGACCATATACGGTAGCAAATAGTGTGTTTAAAATAGAAGATCTGGACGTTCCCATTTTTTTGGAAAGGAACAATGCCAGATTGCGCCCATATCACAGGCTGGATTTTTCTTGGAAGGTATCCTATGGTAAAAACCCAAACAGAAAATGGAAAGGTGATTGGATTTTTACCATTTACAATGTGTACGGAAGGAGAAACCCTTTCAATGTGTATTACACACAAAGACAGGGAGTAGAGGATGGTGCCATATTTTTGGATAGTCCTCTGGGCTCCTATGAGCTCTCTGTATTGAATAGCCCCTTACTTGCGTTGACCTACAATTTTGTTTTCGATTAGACCTATTGCTTCAAAAATTTCTTTTGGACTTTTTGCTCCGTTGACCGGATGGAGATTAGATAGATACCTGGTCCTAAATGCGCTATGGGAATATTCAAGGCATTGTTCTTAATTTCCCATTGATACCCCATTAAAGTATTGCCATAGGTATCCGTGATTATGATGGAGGCCTTCTTGCTATTCCATAGGCCAAGCACGTTTATGACATTGGTAGCAGGGTTGGGAAAGACTTTTACTTCCTTTTCGGATGAATTCTGGTCTAAACCTTTTTCTTGTTGTGAAAATAAAAGGTTGGTGAACAAACAAATTGACAAAAGTGCTATTCGTTTCATAGGACTAAAGGCGATATGGAAGCTAAACAAATAATGCCTTAAAAATTCTCTTTAGTACCTTTTTAAGAGTCTTTAACGTTTACGCTTCCTTTATTCATATGGCAGTACTACAACGATTGAAATAATGTTATATTGATACAATACGCTATGAAAATGCATTATTTAGGGTAAAATAGCATAGAAATTGGTGAAAATTCTTGTTTTCGCCGGCAAAAAAGATCATCAATTTTGTACCGTATAATTTTAATATACGGAGTTATGAAACAAAGAAAAGTATACCCAACAATTTGGCAACCAATTCCATTTTCATTGGATATGATGGATTATTGGTACACGAATGGGCACAGAATACCTGATTTGACCCTTGTAAACGACATGGCCTTGAACAGGGGAGTGTCTGAAATGATATTGAACGTTTCAAAAATATCGGTTGTGGACGATAATGGAAAGGAACATTTTATGCCCAACTTCAAAGGGAATGAGGCCCTAAACCTAAAAGGCTTGCATACTGGCTTGTATTTAAAAACCAATTGACTTAGGTACTTAATCAATAACGATAGAAGTAGTAAATTCGGGGAAACAAACATCAAGAACATGGAGCAAAGATTCAAGAGCATGTCCCTTTTCGACTTTATGGAGAAATTCCCGGACACGGACAGCTGCCTGTCGCATCTGGCCTGGCTAAAGTGGGACGGGGGCTACAGGTGCCCCA
>NZ_MDGL01000173.1 GCF_002742265.1 Maribacter sp. 4G9 | reverse complement strand
GCCATGGGTACCGTAACGTTAAAGCCACGACTAGGTGAAGGAAGGTATGCGACTATTGATTCTTCTATCATATCTTTGTCAAGAATAAAGTACATAAAGGGTTGTTTTGGTTTGACTTATGTTTCACAACACAAATCTCTGCAACCCTGTCTTTCGATCCAAAAAAAGTTTAAACCACTTCAATTCTTATTTCTGTTATTCAATAATAAAAAAAGAAAAACTTGGTAAAACATTTAAACAATCTTCGAAAAAACATAGTACAATTGGGATGCTATTTCCAAACTCCGCTCTCTATATTTTTGAGTTTGTAGCTCGGTACCATCATAATCCTTTGGGTCGTCAAAGGTCATGGGTATGCGCTTTTCGGCACCGGGAATAAAGGGACAATTTTCATCTGCATGCCCACAGGTCATAACGGCCGCGAAATTGGATTCAGGATTAAAGGCCGCATCATAAGTCTTTGAAAATCCAACAATGGGCGAGCTATTGGCTCCATATTTGATGGCATACACCGGGTTTTCACCCTCTAATATTTTGTTTATTCTAAATCCAGAACCTTCCAAAGTATCGACAACCTTTGGAAACAAAGCAGTTGCCTCCGTACCTCCTGAATAGCTATATACCTTGGGGATATCAAAATAAGCCGCCATGGCTTGGGCCCAAATTTGGGACAAATGACTTCTCCTTGAATTATGGGTGCACACAAAGTTCAAGTTGATAGGTTCGCCCTCATCCCTTTTTTCCTGAATATATTCAATTAACGACTGTAAAATGGCCAAACGCCCTGCATCGGGCATGTATCCCCTAAGTTCCTTTATGTGACTTTTTAATTCCTTGAACATAACCACTGCTTAAAATTTAAGGACAATAGTACGAAGCCGTCGTCAAGAAAATAACATCGGAATAAAAACCTAACAATTATTTAATCTCAAAGGTCAAGGTAGCCCAATTGGATTCATAATCCACGACATCACCTTCCTTCTTTTCCATATGAATTGTGGCCACGTACCACTTTCCTTTTGATGTGGGCAGAATACTAACCATTCCATTCGCATTTGACTTTACGGAATTTTCGTTGGCATGGGCATCCTGGCCAGGCATGGAAGTACTGAAATGAACCGTATGGTTGGCCAAAGGTTTACCGTTTCGCAGCAATTTAAAGGCGACCCTATCCCCTAAAGTAATTTCAAAAGGATTGTTCAATGGAACGAACTCAATAGGATAGCCCAAAGGCTTCATAAAGTCGATGGAGGTATTCTCACCTACCTGTAGCAGAGCCTTTACGTGTTTTGAATACCGTTCCTTTGCGCCATTATTTGAAATTCCTGCTTGTTTTCTGTCGGCTATGGTACTTTCCAGGCCTTCATGTTCCAAATATTCATTGAAATCCTTGGCGTTCATTTCCAATATCCTGGGCAAAGTGGAGATCCCGGCTACATAGGTGCCTGATTCGCCCGTAGTATATTTAAGATAGGTGCTATTGTTTTCACCGTAATAATCACTGTCCGATGGTGCAAATTGGTATCCTGGACCAATGATTTTGGCGTTTACGATACGATCTCTGGTAATTTCATTTTCGCTTTTGTCAAAAGTACCGTTGAACAGATACAACAAACCCGATGTATTGGGCTTCAAAAAATGGGAATCGGTCTTTAAAAAAAGTTCATGGGAAGAACAAAGTAGCACAACAGCGAGTAGGGAAAATATTCGGAATGCGATTTTCATAATATAATATTTTGGACGTTTCATGATTTACGAAGTTATGACATTAAGGGTTTTATTTTAAAGCCGATTTATGATTTATATGCTTTTAAATTGTACAGACCCCAAACCATAAAAAGCAGTTCTAAGACCATGGCAATGAAAAAAGCCAAGGAAAACCCATCAATACATAGGCCTAAAAACCTTCCAAAAGCGATTCCACCCATAAAAAATACATTGTTGAGCGTTGCGGGCTTCCACAAAGTTGGCCGGAAGGCTCCCAACAGCCAATAGGTGCCCAGTCCCAGATAAATTCCCAAAATAGCCCTGAAGATATTCCTCAAGGCCAATGCTTCTACCTCAAAACCCAATGCCAGAGGCATGACATACGACGGGTGCAGACCGTACGCGAATCCTGCCACTATGACGATTGTTCCGGATAGCAACAATTGTAGGTTCCTAGGAAATTTTCTTTCCATCCCTTCTATATAATTTATAGTACCTGTAGGCCGCCAGAGCCCCTATAAAAGAAAAGCCGGCAATCATATAAAATACATGTTGATGCCCTTTCAACCCTGGACTCCAATCCAGCAATACCCCCATAACAGCTCCGGCAAAAATATCAGGGGTATAGCCAATGACCGATATAAGTCCCACTGCGGTCCCCGTCAATACCAAGGGTATCCTGCCACTTTCCATAACCGCAAAGTACAGGGCCCGAGCCGCATAAATCCCGGAGGTGACGATTAAAATGGAAAAAAGAAACAAGAAGACCGATGTGTCCACCACAAACCCCAAGGCGAATAGCATGGCGCCAAGAAAGGACACAACAAAACTCACAAATAGCCAAAAACTTGGTAGCGAACGGTCTGCGATTATTCCGATGCAGACCCCTACCACGGGTCTCACATAAAACAAAAAGGCTCCGGTTTTGGCTGCATCCACTTCATCGTACAACATGATCTTACTGGCATACAAGGAAAAGATATCCGTAAGTTTATAGCCAACATAGGCACAGAGTATGATGACCATCAATAGCAAAACCGATGGTAGTTTAAGCACCTGACCAATTTGTGCTATTGATATTTTCTCCAGAACGATTTCCTTTTCCAAGCTCTTTGGCAATTTCATAAAAAACCAGACCAAAAAACCCACTATTGCGACTATAGCGGACGAAACCAAGATTACCTTTCGAAACGCGAACCGACTTTCGCCAAGGTCGGCCACCTCCAAATTATCGGCCATAAACCAAGAAAAAACCACGACTCCCAAAGTGCCAAAGAACGCTCCTACAAGTCCTCTTCCCCCGTCCAGGAACCCATATGCCTTTCCTTGGGAATTTCTTCCTCCCCAAACCCTCGTGGCCTTTATCATGGGGGACCAAAAAAGGAAAATAGTAGTAAAGCCCCAATATCCATATAGTATCTGTAAATAATGAAACTCAGGAAAGGTGGCAAAGTAAAATCCCCCAATGGCTGTCGTCCAAAGACCCATGGCAATCAATTTTTGTGGCGGGTATTTATCTGCCAAGGGCCCGCCAAAAAAATAGGAGACCAAGGCAACCACCCCATAGACCGAAAAGCAGAGACCCAATTCCGTATTGTTAAGTTCAAACACCTTTAATATCGTAGGCCGGAAAACTCGCTGTAGGACAAAGGGCAAAATAAAGACACTTTCTCCGGCTAAAATAAGTAAGGCCAAGTAATACCAAGGTGCTCTTTTTTCGGTATCCATTACTTTTCTTGAATTGGAATCCAAATCTCCTCTTCGGAATTGGGATCGTTATTTTTATACTTTTCACCAAGTACCTCAAGATGGGGTCGACGGTCCAGCCGATATGTAGAAGTTGGCAACCACTCGCTAAAGATGTATTGGAATATGCCGGGGTCATTGCTTGCCCCTTTGTATTCAAAAACCGCATATTTTCCCGCGGGCAAATCAAAAGAATGCATTCCCTGGGGGATATGAGATACCTCCGATACTTCCACGGCAGCCCATTTTTCAAATGGCATGGTTGGATCAAATTGCCTGAAAAAGTCTTTGGGATAGTTTTGAAGTGAGATAAAATCAGTTGAAATCCTATGGGAAATCGTGGGAACACCGGCCCGGAATCCTTCCCAAAGTTTCCTAGTCTTGTTGTTGGAAATACTCATGTAGCAGTACACACCAATCAATTTTCTCGCCTTTATTACTTCAATTATTGGTGTGATCTTCAAAATTTTTGAATTGGATTTAGTTTATCTTACCCCTTTGGGATTTTAATACGCTTGCGGTCACGAGCAATTGTCCCATATGACGCTGGCTATGCTCCGCCGCATGAAAAAGGAGCCCCAAAACCGTTGAGGGTAGTTTCTTTCTTCCAACGAATCTTGGCTCCATTAGAATATCTTCAGAAAGGCCCTTAAAATAAGCCAACGCCCCTTCCACCTGATCTTTAAAACCTAACTTCAATCCCTCTAGTGTCAATCCTTCCTTGGGCACACCTTCGTTTCTTAGATATTCGAACTGGGCGTTTGTAAGTGAATCTCCTTTGGCATACGTAATCATTCTATCTAGTACACCTGTCATGTGTTGTGTATGAAACCCAACCGATGCCCTACCCTCCAAATGTTCCCAAACCAATTTTTCAGGAAAATCCCTCAAATAATCATGGATCTCCTTATTGGATTGCAACAAAGCGTGTGCGGCCGGTTGCAGAAGTGAAGGAATTCCTTCCACGGACCCTCGCAACCAATACTCGATAGTATCGCATTTTTCTGTTTTCCCCATGTATTACCCAGAGAATTTTTCCTGCACTAAGGAGCTGAGAATATAAAACAGGATGATGAATGGAATGGCCAGAAATTTCATGGTGATAATCATGACCAAGCTTATAATCAAGAAAATATAACGCAATGCATTGTCCTTAAAACTCCAATTTTTAAACTTCAGCGCAAACAATGTGAGGTTACAATTGAGCAAATAGGCACTTAACAGGGTAAGCAGGACCAAAAACCAAGGGTTCAAAATAATGGCGTTGACCGTGTCGCTCCCATTGTAAAAAAGAATAAGGGGCAAGGAAATGATGAGTAATGCGTTTGCTGGTGTTGGCAGGCCGATGAAGGATGATACCTGGTTTTCATCCAAATTGAAATTGGCCAAACGATAGGCGGACGCCATGGTAATGACAAATCCGAAAAAGGGAAAAAAGGAAATCACATCAACCCCTGATTCCCCAAAAAATGGCGCTCCGTTTATATTCCATCCACCACTCTGCGACATTGCCAACAACTGAAACATGACGACGCCGGGCACCAGTCCACTGGTAATTACATCGGCCAGGGAATCCAATTGAAGTCCAAAGTCACTTTTTACATTCAACAACCGGGCGGCAAGGCCATCAAAAAAATCAAAGAAAATGCCCAATGCCACAAATAGGGCTGCCATTTCCAACTTGTTCAATACGGCAAAAACTGTGGCCACACAGCCACAAAAGACATTCAATAAGGTAATAAAATTGGGAAGGTGTTTTTGCATGAATGAAAGGAATCAATATTTAGTTCTATACCTCGATTTCGAGTAAAAATAAGATAAATTGGTTATTATTCGCATCTTTGTGCAAGCATCTACTCTTTTCAACTATGTTTCAAAGAAGCGTACCAATATTTCTGGTTTTGTTTTTTGGTTTTGTGGGATTCTCCCAAAAAAACCAGATTTCACCGGTATCCAAAATCAGTCTGTTGACCGTGGGAACAGGGGAAGAACTTGCCGCCAAATTTGGTCATAGCGCCATCCGTTTTCAGGATGCTACTTTGGGAATCGATGAAGTTTACGGCTATGGGACCTATGATTTTGAGGACCCCAACTTTTATTTGAACTTCATACGGGGAAAATTGGCCTATACTATTTCTAGAATGCCGTTCAACTACTTTAAGAGAAGCTATGAAATTGAAAAACGTTGGGTTAGGGAACAGGAACTGGATTTGAACCTAGATCAAAGAACGGCCATTGTGGTCTTTCTGGAAAACAATCTCCTACCGGAAAACAGAAAGTACCAGTATGATTTTCTATTCGATAACTGTGCGACCAAAATACCGTTGGTCTTTGAAAAAACACTGGGCCCTTCCTTGAAGTTCGACTATTCCCAACTAAAGGAGTCGTATACCTTTAGGGAATTGATTCACCAGAATTTAGAGCTCAACTCATGGTCGAATTTTGGCATCGACTTGGCACTTGGCGCGGTCATAGATAGAAATGCCACCCCTTATGAACTTATGTTCCTACCACTGTATGTATATGAACAAATGAAACATACCACGCTGGAAGGAACGCCCATAGTGAAGAAGGAGTCGGTTTTGGTCGATATCCCCCCACAGTCCTATTCCACCCCATTCTTAGTTTCTCCCATTTTCTGGCTCTCTACGCTGTTATTGCTTGTTGGCTATGTAACTATTAAAGACTATCGAAATAGAAAAAGAACCAAGTGGCTCGATTTATTTTTATTTTTAAGTACCGGTTTGGCCGGTACTCTTATCGTATTCCTTTGGTTTTTTACGGACCATGACGCCACCAAAACGAATTTTAATCTGTTATGGGCCTTTGCACCGAACCTTTTCGTGGCCTTTCTTTTGATTAAAAACTCGGTACCCAACTGGATTCGGCCCTATATCTATGTATTGTTGGGATTGCTGGTCCTTACTTTTATATTGTGGTTGATAAAATTTCAGGTTTTTTCCATACTCGTAATATTTATTCTGCTGAGTTTGGCGCTTAGATATCTATTTTTGTTAGATCATTTGAAGAAAACGGAATAATTCCTGCCCCCTAACTACTAACCCCTAACTCATAGATATTATAGAATGAACCTACTTACCGTTGAAAATATTTCTAAATCCTATGGGGAGCTGGTGCTCTTCCAAGATTTGTCCTTTGGTATCAACAAAGACCAAAAAATAGCACTTATCGCCAAAAACGGTACGGGAAAAACATCGATACTTAATATTCTATCCGGGGATGACCAACCTGATTCCGGACAGGTGAACTACCGTAAAAGTATACGGGCTTCTTTTTTGGACCAGGAACCCAATTTAAATCCCAATTTAACGGTTGAGGAGACCATATTCGCTTCGGACAATGAAATTCTAAAGGTAATCGCCAGTTATGAAAAAGCACTGAACAATCCAGAGGACACGGACGCCTATCAAAAGGCATTTGAAGCCATGGACCGTTTTGAGGCTTGGGACTTTGAAACCCAATACAAACAGATTCTTTTTAAGTTAAAATTGGAAGACCTTAACGCAAAGGTGGGCAAATTATCCGGAGGACAAAAAAAACGATTGGCCTTGGCCAATGCCATGATAAACAAACCGGATCTCCTCATACTGGATGAACCTACCAACCATTTGGACCTGGAAATGATTGAATGGTTGGAGGCCTATTTTGCTAAAGAAAATTTCACCTTGTTCATGGTTACGCACGACCGCTATTTTTTGGAAAGGGTCTGTAATGAGATTCTGGAACTGGAAAATGGCAAACTCTACTCGTATAAAGGCAATTACTCCTATTATTTAGAAAAAAAAGAAGCGCGAATAGAACAAGAATCGGTTGAACAGCATAAAACGGAAATCCTCTACAAAAAAGAACTTTCCTGGATGCGCAGACAACCCAAGGCCAGAACGACCAAATCAAAGTCCAGAATAGATGACTTCCATACTATTAAGGAAAAAGCGAGCCAATGCAGAAAGGACCATGAGGTTCAATTGGAACTTAATATGGAAAGGATGGGCAATAAGATCATCGAAATCCATAAAGTCTCCAAGTCCTTTCCTGGCAAGATGATACTTGACAAGTTCGACTATTCCTTTACGAAAGGGGAACGTGTGGGCATTATTGGGAAGAACGGCACGGGCAAATCTACCTTTTTAAATATTCTGACCGGAAAGGACGTACCCGATAGCGGCAAGGTAATTATAGGCGACACTATTAAATTCGGTTATTACACCCAAAAAGGGATTCAAATCAAGGACGGCCAAAAGGTCATTGACGTAATAAGGGAATTTGGGGATTATATTCCGCTGATGAAAGGAAGACAAATCTCGGCCCAGCAATTATTGGAGCGATTTCTTTTTGATAGAAAAAAACAATACGACTTTGTTGAAAAATTAAGCGGTGGGGAACGCAAACGGCTTTATCTATGTACGGTTTTGATTCAGAACCCAAACTTTCTCATACTGGACGAACCTACAAACGATTTAGACATCGTGACCCTAAATGTACTGGAAAGCTTCTTGTTGGATTTCCCCGGATGTCTTATCGTGGTGTCCCATGACCGTTATTTTATGGATAAAATCGTAGACCACCTTTTTGTGTTCAAGGGCGAAGGCGTCGTTGAGGATTTCCCCGGAAATTATTCGGATTACAGGGCCTATGAAGACAGCAAGGTGATTGAGCAGCGCGAACAAAAGGAAAAATTGGAACCTGAGAAAAACACGTGGAAAGAACCCGAAAAAAACAAACTTTCCTACTTGGAACAAAAGGAGTACAAAAACTTGGAAAATGAAATAAAACAATTGGAATCCAAAAAAGTGGCACTACAGGAAAAGTTTACGGATACTTCCTTAACGGGAGAGGAAATAGAAGCACTTTCCATTGAACTTGGAGAAATTTCGAATACCATAGAAAAAAAAACGGAACGTTGGTTTGAACTTGCGGACCAAATGGGATGATAAACCCCAAAAAAATTATATTCCATAAAGGAACCTCTCGACGAACAACACCTTTTTTCGATAACCTGTTTTTTGTGTAAGGTACGTTTGTCGAGCGAATTTTACACTTAATCCGGATCATTACCGGATAACGAGAAACCACTGTTTTTCAACGAATGGGAACCCCCTGAAATACGCTTGCGATAGTTATAATAGTGTAACGAAAGCAAGTCATGAAAACAATAGCGACCATCATCTTCATCTTCTTCATAGGGACCGCGGCCAGCGCACAAGACAGGAACGAGACCGTTAAGGTCGAGACGATAGAGATGGGCATCGTTACCGAAACGGCTTACTCAAAAAAAATCGAAAATAAGCGGGAAGTGGCCCGTTTGTACAGGTTCAAGAATTCAAGGATCAAAAAGGAACTTTCCTTCGCGACCAAAAGGAACAGCCCCAAAATGGCATAAAACACTCATATTATCCCCTCGGTGACCCTACCTGCCGAAAGGCAGGTTTGGGGCTACCCCATTCCCAAAAATAAATCACGATATAGTCAAAACCCCAACCTGGTTGGTCGTTATCGGAAAAATAAAAGGTATTAGTACATTTGGGGAATTTTGAAAGCCCTTAAGTGTTTCAGTTTCTTTCGTATTTAAAATTTCTCATTGGCTCCACCAATCAACACGGGGTACATTCGCCATTTGTATACAATTTGTTGACCAAGGGTCTATATAGCGAAAAGAAACAGGGTGTGAGTGTTAAGGAGCATGTGCTAACTACGGCAATTTCTTATTTTAATTATAAAAGTATTGCATTTGTCTGTGCAGACGACTATATTATAAATCGGATAGTTGCTATTTTTGGCCATTTGGAATTTGACACGCTGCCACTGGATGTAATTTTTGTTGAAGAAAATGGTAAGGTATTTACCTCCATTTCCAAAGAAAGTTACCATAACGATACGATGCTAATGATAAGCGGAATTTACAAAAACAAACAGCGAAAAGTAGCATGGCAAAACATTAAGGAACTGCCAGAAGTAACTGTCACCATAGATTTGTTCCATTGCGGACTGGTCTTTTTTAGACGTGAACAGGCCAAGGAACACTTTAAAATTAGAATTTAACACACTCAATGGCCTATTATGGATAATTCAATTTACATAGTCTTAGGGGTTGTTTTCGCCATTTATCTGGTAATCACCATTACCAACAAAAGAAAAAACAAGGAACGAAAGTCCCGTAAGTTCATGGGGGATTACAAGCGTAAAAGAAAAGAGGATTAAAGCTATTCCCTTGCCCTATTTAAACATTATTAAAATAGTAACAACATACTGTCAAAAATGAAAATCTACACCAAAACAGGAGATAACGGCACCACATCGCTCTTTGGCGGCACGAGGGTTCCCAAACATCACATTAGAATAGATAGTTACGGAACCGTGGACGAATTGAATTCTTGGCTTGGGCTGATTGCGGGACAGGAAATACCTGAGAAATATAAAGACGAGCTACAGACAATCCAGAAAAAACTCTTTACCGTTGGAGCCATTTTGGCAACAGAACCGCAAAAGGCAACACTCAAAAATGGACAAGAACGTCTGAATATTGAACGAATTGGCAGTGATGACATTGTATCCCTTGAAATGTCCATGGATAGCATGGACGAAGAGTTGCCACAAATGACACATTTTATATTACCAGGTGGACATCCCGCAGTGTCATACTGTCATATTGCGAGAACGGTATGTAGAAGGGCAGAAAGAAAAACGACCATTCTATACGAGAACGAACCCTTTGACACGAACGTTCTTACCTATTTAAACCGACTCTCAGATTATCTTTTTGTGTTGGCACGAAAGTTGTCAATGGATTTGGGAGTTAAGGAAATAAAATGGATTCCCGAGAAAAGGGACTAATAAATTCACATTTTATGCGTTATCAATTTATCAATGCAAAAAATATGTTGATAACTCGGTCTAAATAATCACAATTTATCTTGGCCGTTTCCAATTAAAATTTATTTTTGCAAAAATTTTAAAATCAAACAATTACCATGTATTGGACATTAGAATTAGCATCTTATTTAAGCGATGCACCTTGGCCGGCAAGTAAAGATGAGTTAATAGATTACTCTATCAGAACCGGTGCTCCCTTGGAGGTTGTGGAGAATTTACAGTCCATGGAGGAAGAAGGTGGTGAAATCTATGAATCTATCGAAGAGATTTGGCCAGATTATCCAACTGAAGAAGATTACCTCTGGAACGAGGACGAATATTAATATTCCCATATCACAATAACTACTTAAAAGTCTCCTTGGAGGCTTTTTTTTTATGTAATTTTGGCAGTCTAAAAAAGAAAACCAGTGTTTTTTCATACTGGAACAGCTTTTGAACAAGTGAATTGTCGAATTAATTGTCCATAACGGCAAATGGATCGTAAACGGCACAGGTAATCCTGTTGAAATTGTTTACAAATCAAATTACAAACACAGACTATGAGTATTATAAATTCTATACTGAAGGCTTTTGTAGGTGACAAATCCAAGAAAGATGTAAAGGAGCTTCAGCCTTTGGTAGACCAGATAAAGTCCTTTGAAAGCGAATTCGAGAAATTAAGCCATGATGAACTAAGGAACAAAACGATAAGTTTTAAGCAGACCATTAAGGATTCCTACCAAGATATTACGGATAAAATCAAGGAACTTGAGAAAGAAGTTCAGGAATCCAACGATATCGACAAAAACGAGGAAATCTATGCGGAAATTGACAAGTTAAAGGAAGATGCCTATAAAATATCCGAAGACGCCCTAAACACTATTTTACCAGAGGCGTTCGCGGTCGTCAAGGAAACGGCCAAACGCTTCGCGGCAAATGAAACGATAACGGTTACAGCTACGGAGAACGACCGAAAATTATCCGGTGAAAAAGAATATGTATCCCTGGACGGCGACAATGCCGTTTGGAAAAATTCTTGGAACGCCGCTGGAAAACAGGTCACTTGGGACATGGTACACTATGACGTTCAGTTGATTGGGGGAATCGCCCTTCACCAAGGAAAAATTGCGGAAATGCAAACAGGTGAAGGAAAGACCTTAGTAGCTACCCTTCCCCTCTATTTGAACGCACTTACAGGTAATGGTGCCCACTTGGTGACCGTAAACGACTATCTGGCTAAAAGGGATAGTGCCTGGATGGCCCCAATTTTCGAATTTCATGGACTTTCGGTAGATTGTATCGACCATCACAGGCCAAACTCGGACGGAAGAAGGGCGGCGTACAATGCGGATATTACTTACGGAACCAATAACGAGTTCGGTTTTGATTACTTAAGGGACAATATGGCCCATACCCCTAAGGACCTGGTGCAGCGTCTGCATAACTACGCCATAGTAGATGAGGTGGATTCTGTTTTAGTGGATGATGCCAGAACGCCCTTGATTATATCTGGACCGGTACCTGAAGGTGACAGACATGAATTTAATGAGTTGAAGCCCAAGGTCAGCGAAATTGTTCAAAAACAAAGACAACACTTGACCGGGGTCTTGGCAGAAGCCAAAAAATTAATTGCGGAGGGCAATACAAAGGATGGTGGTTTTCTATTGCTGCGTGTGTATAGGGGCCTACCAAAAAATAAGGCTCTTATTAAATTCTTGAGTGAGGAGGGTGTAAAACAACTGCTCCAAAAAACGGAGAATTTTTACATGCAGGACAACAACCGTGAAATGCCCAAGGTGGATGAAGACCTGCTTTTCGTTATCGATGAAAAAAACAACCAGATAGAGCTTACGGATAAAGGTGTCGATTATATATCAGGGGAACAAAACAGGGATTTCTTTGTAATGCCCGACATTGGGGCCGAAATTGCCAAAATTGAACAACAAAACCTTGATATTGAGGAGGAGGCGGAATTGAAGGAGGAACTTTTCAAGGATTTTACCGTCAAGAGCGAACGTATCCATACCATGAGCCAGTTGTTAAAAGCCTATACACTATTTGAAAAGGATGTGGAATATGTGGTAATTGACAATAAGGTGATGATCGTGGATGAACAGACCGGTCGTATTATGGACGGTCGTAGATATTCCGATGGTCTTCATCAGGCCATTGAAGCCAAGGAGAATGTAAAGATTGAAGCCTTGACACAAACCTTTGCCACCGTTACCCTACAGAACTATTTTAGGATGTACAGCAAACTGGCCGGTATGACAGGTACCGCCATAACGGAGGCAGGCGAGTTCTGGGAAATCTACAAACTGGACGTCGTTGAGATACCTACCAACAGACCTATTGCAAGGGACGATAGAAACGACTTGATTTATAAAACGAAGCGCGAAAAGTACAATGCCATCATTGACGAGGTAACCAAATTAAGTCAGGCCGGAAGACCCGTGCTCATTGGTACTACATCGGTAGAAATATCAGAATTACTTTCAAAATTACTGAGCGTACGTAAGGTTCCGCATAACGTGTTGAACGCCAAATTGCACAAGAAGGAAGCGGATGTTGTTGCAGATGCGGGTAATCCCGGAGTTGTGACCATTGCCACCAACATGGCGGGCCGTGGTACGGATATTAAACTAACCCCCGAAGTAAAAAAAGCGGGCGGTTTGGCCATAATTGGCACGGAACGACACGATTCAAGGCGTGTGGACAGGCAGTTACGAGGACGTTCCGGGCGACAAGGGGACCCAGGAAGCTCTCAATTCTATGTATCCCTGGAAGATAACCTTATGCGACTTTTCGGTTCGGATAGGGTCGCCAAGATGATGGATAAAATGGGCTTGGAGGAAGGTGAGGTCATCCAACACAGCATGATGACCAAATCCATTGAACGAGCGCAGAAAAAAGTCGAGGAGAACAACTTTGGGGTGCGTAAGCGACTTTTGGAGTATGATGATGTAATGAACGCCCAACGAGAAGTTGTTTACAAAAGAAGGCGCCATGCCTTACAGGGGGAACGACTCAAAGTGGATATTGCCAATATGGTTTACGATACCTGTGAGGTAATTGTGGAGGGTAACAAAGCTGCCAACGATTATAAAAACTTTGAGTTTGAATTGATCAAATATTTCTCCATGACCTCACCGGTGAGCGAGGAGGAATTTGGCAAACTCAGTACCCAGGAAATAACCGGTAGGGTATACAAGGCAGGTTACGACCATTATAAGGAAAAAATGGAACGCAATGCGGCCACCGCACTACCCGTAATCAAAAAGGTTTACGAGGACAATGCAAATAATTTTGAGCGTATCGTAGTACCCTTTACGGATGGTATTAAAACGTTGAATGTAGTCACCAACCTGCAAGAAGCGTATGAAAGTAATGGGAAGCAACTGGTGACGGATTTTGAAAAAAATATTTCCTTGGCCATCATCGATGACTCCTGGAAAACGCATCTACGCAAAATGGATGAATTAAAACAGTCCGTTCAATTGGCCGTTCATGAACAGAAAGATCCTTTGTTGATTTATAAGTTCGAAGCTTTTGAACTATTTAAACAAATGATTGAAAAGGTAAATAAGGAAATTGTTTCCTTCCTATTTAAAGGGGAACTACCTTCCGGAAATCCCAATGATATTAGGGAGGCCAGAAACGCTCCACAACGCAAGGAAAAAATACAGACTTCAAAGGAAGAAATCCCCAACAGTGACGAACTGGCAGCACAGAATAGGGCTGCAGGACAGACACAAAGACAACGACCATCGGTTACGGAAACTATTGTAAGGGAGCAACCCAAAATTGGTAGAAATGAAAAAGTGACCATTAAAAATGTAATGTCGGGCGAAAGTAAAACCGTGAAATATAAACAGGCAGAACCACTTATTTCCAAAGGGGAATGGGTTCTGATAAACGATTAAATCTTGATTAACCTTAAAAAAGGTGCTCAAATGGGCGCCTTTTTTGTTTCCTTGTTTTTTCCTTTGCCGCAAATATTGAACCCTTACATATGAGTCCTTTATAAATTTTAAATATCTTTAAAAGGATCGTTTGAATTTATACCATGAAAAATACAAGAAGGGAATTTATTTTCTCCATTAGCATGTTGGCGGCAAGCAGTGCGTTCCCGGCACACGCATTTGCCTTTAACAAATCAAAAAAACTCAAAGTTGCCCTTGTAGGTACAGGTATCAGGGGTATTACATTTTGGGGGAAACGTTTGTTGGACGAGTATTCTGACATTTTGGAATTTGTAGGCCTAAGTGATATCAATCCAAGCCGATTGGAATATGGCAAGCAATATATAGGAGCTACCTGCCCTACTTTTGCTTCCTTTGAGGAAATGGTTTCAAAAACAAAACCAGACCTTGTAATCGTAACCACGAAAGATTCAACCCACCATGAATTTATCATCAAAGGTCTAGAAATGGGCTGTGATGTCCTTACTGAAAAGCCCTTGACCATTGACGAGGTAAAATGCCAGCAAATACTCGATGCCGAAAAAGCCTCAAACAAAAACCTAATTGTTGGGTTTAATTATAGATGGAGTCCCTATGCCACGAAAATCAAGGAATTGATTGCAAATAAGACGATTGGAGACTTAGTCTCGGTCGACTTTAATTGGTACCTAAATACCTATCACGGTGCTTCGTATTTTAGAAGATGGCATGGTGAAATGGAGAGTAGTGGATCACTTTGGGTCCATAAGGCCACCCATCATTTTGATTTGCTCAATTGGTGGATCGACTCTGAACCCAATGAAGTCTTTGCCTATGGCGACTTGGAGTTTTACGGAAAAAATGGCCATTTTAGGGGAAAGAACTGTAGAACCTGCGACCATAAAACCGAATGTGCCTTTTATTGGGACATCAACAAGGATGAATTTTCCAAAAAATTATATGCGGACCATGAACACGAGGACGGATACATACGGGACAACTGCCTTTTTAGGGAAGACATCAATATTTACGATAAAATGTCCGCCCAAGTAAAATACACGGACAATACGATACTGAATTATTCCTTGACCACCTATTCCCCGTTTGAGGGATGGCGGGTTGCCTTCAACGGAACCGAAGGCAGAATAGAGGCCTGGTTGGATATTCCGTACTTTGAGAATACATCTATCGAGGAAGCTGAAAAACACGCCAACGAAATGGCACAGAACGGCGAGGAAATCGTTGCGAAGAAATCCATTGTAATTCATAAATTATGGCAAGAGTTTGAAACCGTCCAAGTGGATATGGAAGAAAGCGGTCATGGCGGTGGTGATAAACGCCTTCAAGATAAAATATTCGTTAACCCTAAAGTACCGGACCCCTACGGAAGAACTGCCGGCATAAGGGATGGAGCCATGTCCATACTAATTGGAATAGCGGCGCGGAAGAGTATTCAATCCGGTACCCCTATAAAAATATCCGAATTAACGGATTTAAGGCCACAGATAAGAAGATCATAAGTTTCGCATTATTTTCTTGGAGAAAACAAAATATCTTAGCATTGTGTTAAAAACATACCTAGATTTACAAAGGAAACTTTGTTTACCAATTTTTTAAGTTGATAGTATGCCAGATTCTCATATAGAACAAGAATACCTCAGGGAAAAAACAAAACTAGTTTTAAAGGTAAATTACATTACCAGTATTCTAGCCATGGTATTCGGGCTTGTTTGTCTGTTCTTATTGAATATTAAAGTGATTATTCCACACGTCCTTATTATTTATGGAATTGCCAATCTTGTAAATACGTATCTCTATCGGTCCACAAAAAATATTAGCATTACGTACTACATTTCCTCCTTGTTGGCTTTGGCCAGTGCATTGATAGTGACCCTTTACAGTGGAGGCATCAATAGTTCCTTTATTTTTATGTTGGCCTTGGTAGTCTTTGCTGGGTATGTGAATACACGAAAACACGGAAGGTTTTTTTTGTACTTAACATTTGCCATCATCATTTTTATTTTCTCGCAAAGCTTTCCTGAACTAAGTTTTACGGAGAACCTTGTTCCCATTGAATACAGAAGTATTTTTAGCCTATTTTCCGTGTCGTTTTCCCTCTTTTTATTGGGCAGCATCTTTGGAAAGGATTTATTGAAGTCGCACAACGCCCTCTATAAGTCCAAAAAGGAACTCACACGACAAATGAATGAAAAAGAATTGCTTTTAAAGGAGGTACACCACAGGGTCAAGAACAATCTTCAAACGGTATCCAGTTTGTTGAGCCTTCAGACCCGTAATGTGGAGGAAACCAGAATGAAGAATCTCTTGAAAAGCACGCAGAACCGTGTAATTTCGATGGCCATGGTACATGAAATGCTCTATATGCGAAAAGATATTAGTCAAATCGAATATAAATCTTATGTACAGGAACTTAGCGAATATTTGATCCGATCCATAAAGGGTTTGGACAGTAAAGTGCAACTAAAAATCGATATTCCTGAAATTAAATTGGGAATCGATACGGCCATTCCATTAGGTCTTTTGATAAACGAAGCCGTCACCAACGCACTCAAATATGGTTTTGCCGATGATCAGGAAGGTGAGATCTACATTGCTTTAAAAAAGGAAATCGATAAACACTATGTACTGAACATTGGTGATAATGGCGTAGGTTTTCCCGATACCATAAACTATAAGAATTCAAAATCCTTGGGGCTCAAATTGATTCACAACCTTACCAGACAACTTAAGGGGTCCATACAGAAGGATACAAGCAAAAAAGGGACCAATTATATTATCAAATTTCAGGAAATAAAACAGCAATTGTCACCGGTAGCATAGATTCCACTACCAAATCTGTGTACTTCAAAATATTATTTGAAACAGCATGTTGGGTATCCTGATCTCCCCCAATATTTCCTATATTTAGAAAGCTATTATAACGCAAAGCTTTCACCAACCTAAAACCAGATGAAAAAAGTATTCTTCCCAATTTTCCTATTAGTCCTTTGTATAAACATTTCATTTTCGCAATCCTTGGAGGGTGATGGTCCCTATCCACAGTTAATAATTCGCGGGGTCATGTTGATCAATGGAAATGGGGCACCTCCTCAAGGACCCATTGACATAGTCGTAGAAAACAATATTATAAAGGAAATTCAGGTTGTTGGGTATCCCGGGGTAAAGATTAAAGAATCTGATAGGCCACAATTGAAACCTGGTGGCAAGGAATTGGACTGTACCGGAATGTACCTCATGCCCGGGCTTATAGATATGCACGGACATATAGGTGGAAAAGCCCAAGGTGCAGAACCTGATTATGTATTCAAACTATGGATGGCACATGGAATCACCACGGTACGGGAACCGAGCGGGAGGGGCGTTGACTTCACCATGGACCTTAAGAAAAAAAGCGAAAAGAATGAAATCATTGCCCCGCGTATTATGGCCTATACGGCTTTTGGGCAAACCAGCAAATCATTCAATCCACTCAATGACATTCCTATCTCCACTCCAGAACAAGCAAGGGAATGGGTTAGGGCCAATGCCAAAAAAGGTGCGGACGGCATAAAATTCTTTGGGGCAGAACCAGAGATTATGGAAGCGGCCTTGGACGAAAATAAAAAATTGGGGCTGGGTTCCGCTTGCCATCATGCCCAATTGAGTGTTGCAAGATGGAACGTACTGCACTCTGCGCGTGCCGGTCTAACATCCATGGAACACTGGTACGGACTACCAGAAGCCTTATTCGACAGTAGAACTGTACAGGATTACCCTTTGGACTACAACTACCAAAATGAGCAACATCGCTTTGAAAATGCGGGCAACCTATGGTCACAGGCTGCGGAGCCGTACTCAGAACATTGGAACAGTGTAATGAACGAACTATTGGAACTTGATTTTACCTTGGATCCAACTTTCAATATCTACGAGGCAAGTAGGGATTTACATAAGGCCAGAAGAGCAGAATGGCACGAGGATTATACACTTCCTACCCTCTGGGAGTTTTATCAGCCCAGTAAAATATCGCACGGTTCTTATTGGCACGATTGGGGTACCGAACAGGAAGTGGCCTGGAAGAAAAACTACAAGTTATGGATGACCTTCGTAAACGAATACAAAAACAGGGCTGGTAGGGTCACCACAGGTTCCGATTCCGGTTTTATTTTTCAATTGTACGGTTTCGCCTATATACGAGAATTGGAATTGTTGAGGGAAGCAGGATTCCATCCTTTGGAAATTATCAGGTCCGCTACTTTGAACGGAGCCGAGGCCCTTGGAATGGATGACAAAATAGGCAGTGTGGCCATAGGAAAATTGGCCGACTTCGCCATTGTAGCCGAAAATCCACTTCAGAACTTAAAAGTACTTTACGGAACAGGTGCCATCAAACTTACCGAAGACAATGACGTAGTTCGTGTTGGTGGTGTAAAATATACCATCAAAGATGGGATAATCTATGATTCTAAGGCATTATTGGCCGATGTAAAACGACAAGTGGATGAAGCCAAGGCCAAGGGTAATTATACGATAAAACAACCTGGTATCAAGCAGTAACAGCATTATTGGGACAATCCTAAAGGGCCCGTGTTAACTTTTGCTTTGGTCCACGGGTATTTTAATTGGTTTTAAGTCTCCTTTTGATTTTGGAAAAATAACCAAATAGGTAGCAATCAATAATCCTGCAATAAGTGTGATAGATAGTAACATAGCGTTAAGGTTTAAGTGTATGGCACGCAAAAGTGCCTTTTGTGTTTAGTAGGTCAAATTTTATGCCAATTTAGGGGTATCGTTCTTTGTTGTGAAAAATAGCGCGCTTTTAACCCTGGAATTCTTGTGGCGATATAACCTTGCAATTCCAGTTTGTCCTTCTTTCCCTAAAACATCCATATTATCGGTTTGAACGGTGCTGTCTATTAAGATGACACTTTCTTGAAGTGCGGCTACCTTTACGTTGCCTTTACCATCTTGAGCCAAGGAAATTCCTCCGAAAAAAAGAACCAGGGATAGGGTTAAAATAGCTTTCATAACATTGATTTGGGTTATATAAAGCTAACTTGGCAAGTAAATTAATATCGGTATATCTCGCTGAAATACACCATTTTTCGGCCTTTGGATTTTTGTTGGACAAAGTGTAAAAAAAGCTCGGTAAACGGATTGTTGGTCTGGTTCAGCTTACCGATGAATGAAGCACTTTAACGACCATTTTCTTGGAAAAAAACATTAGCCAGGACTAAATCCAACGAAAAACACTTAGCTATTTTCCTTCCGTAGCACTTGAAGTGGCGGACTTTTTAATACCGAAATATTATTGCTAAGCCCTATCATTAAAACCAGCAACGTAATGCCAGGAAGTACCACTAAAAATGGAATCCAAGACGGTACAAAGGGTGTTTCGAAAATAAAATATGCCAGGAACTGACTCCCGATCAAGGATAACAATACCCCGATACCACTTCCCAAAATACCCAAGTACAGGTATTCCAGTGCCGTGATTTTAAGAATCTGGTTGCTCTTTGCACCAATGGTCCTTAAAAGTACGCTTTCCCGAATCCGTTGGTATTTGCTATTTCGTACAGAACCTATAAGCACAATAATTCCGGTAAGGATGCTGAAGAAAGCCATAAAACTTATCACCCAGGATATTTTGTCCAATATACTTTCTACGAGGGTAATCACCTGCCGTAAGTCCAAAATGGAAACATTGGGAAATTTCTTTACCAATTCTCGCTGTAAGTTGGCCGATGCGGACTTGTCCGGGGCATTGGTGGTCAATACATGAAACTGTGGTGCATTTTCCAAGATACCTGTTGGGAAAACAATGGAAAAATTGAGCTGCATCCTACCCCAGTCCACTTCGCGGATACTCCCTACGACCGTCTCCATCAGCATGCCCTGTACATTAAATAGCAACGTATCGCCTACCACCACTTGGGCATCCCTCGCCACATTGTCCGCCAAGGAAATGGGAACAGGCCCATTTTTTGGCACCTTCATATCAAAACGCCCTGAAACCAATTTTTCGGACCCTATCAATGAATCCCTATAGGTGACCCTAAACTCATGATTGAGTATCCATTTATTGATGCTTGTGGTCGTATCCAAACGAATTTCATTAACGCTACGGTCCTTAATCTGTTCCATACGCATGGTAACGATCGGTATATTATCCAATATGGGCAGCCCTTTTGGGGTTACCGTATTTATAATATCCTGCTTTTGGTTCGTCTGCACGTCGAACATAATGATATTGGGACTCTTTTCATTGGACTCCACAACGGCCTTGGCCAATAAAAAGTCCTTGGTAAAGTACAGGGTGCTGATCAAAAAGGTCCCAATTCCAATGGCCAAGATTAAAACGGCGGTTTGGTTATTGGGCCGAAATAAATTCAATAGGCTTTGCCTTGAGGTAAAACTCCAGGATTTTGGAAAATACTTTTTAACCAATCGCATGAAAAAGATGGAAACTCCTCCCAAGATGGAGAAGGTAACCAAGATACCCACAACAAACCCCAATGCATATTTAAGGTTATCCAAGAGCCACAAAGCGAACAAAAAGACAAACAGTACAATGGCTAAAACGACCCATATCTGGGACTTTCTTGATTTCCCCCCAGAGTTCTCCTGAACCCTCAGAACTTGCAAAGGGGATACGAACCATGTGTTGAGCAAAGGGGAAAGTGCAAATAGAACGGACATCAAAATCCCTAGAATCAAACCAACGGCAATGGCAGTATACGATGTAGAAATTTCGACTTCAAAGGGCAAAAACTCCTGTAATATTATAGGAAAGGTCTGCTGGAGCAATAGCCCAATGACCGTGCCTATGAATCCACCCAACAATCCCATTCCAGAAATTTGCAAGAGATATATCAAAAAAGTCTGTTTTCTAGTGGCCCCCAAACATTTGAGAACGGCCACGGCCTTCAATTTTTCCTTGATATAGATATGAACGGAACTTGCGATTCCCACACAACCCAAAAGCAGGGCAATGAATGCAACCAAGTTTAAAAATCTACCTACATTGTTATATCTTCTTCCCAATCGGTCACTGGTAGAAGTATGGGTATCCAAATCGGCATTTTGTTCATCCAAGATAGGGTCCACTTCCTTATCAAGTTGTTCCAGGTCCGCATCCGGGGATTTAAAATAATAGGCATATTCCAACCGACTTCCCTTTTGCAATAATCCGCTAGGCTCCATATACTCGGAAGGAACGATAATAGGGGGTGCTACCGATGTTCCAATGCCGGTACTTCCAGGTGCGGTTATCAGGGATCCAACTATCGGGAAGGTAATGCTCCCCAATTTTACACTGTCCCCCACTTTTAAATCGAACTGGATCATGGCCGTAGCATCCACCAAGGCACCGCCTTTTTCCTGATACTCAAAGGCCGCGGTGGCCGGTTCCGTTTCCAATTCCCCATAAAAAGGAAAATTCCCTTCCACGCCCCTAACTTGTACCAATTTCGTTTGGCCGTTTTTTACAAAGGCGGCCATGGAAGCAAATTTCACCTCCTTGGCTCCTGCCCCACCCAAAGAGTCCATGATTTGAAGTACACGTTCATTGGCAGGCTCATTACTGTCAATTAGAAAATCGGCCCCCATTAAAGCCTTGGACTGCCCTCCAATATTCTTCTGAAGGTTTTCACTGAAAGATTGAATGGATACAACGGCCGCAATGCCCAGAATAATACTTCCCATAAAAAGGACGAGTCGTCTTCCACTGGCCTTGCCATCACGCCAAGCCATTTTAAGCAACCATTTAAATGGGGTTTTGGTAGATGTTTCTAAACCGTTCAAGCTATGGTTTTGGTTTGATTGGAAATAATTTTACCGCCTTTTAAGCGAATAATTTTTTGGGTTAGCTGGGCTAAATCCAAATCATGGGTGACGATAACCAAGGTCGTTCCCATTTCCTTGTTCAGCTCGAACAAGAGTTGAATGACCTTTTCACCGGTCTCCTCGTCCAGGTTACCCGTGGGCTCGTCTGCAAATAAAATATCAGGGGTTGTTGAAAAAGCCCTCGCCAAGGCGACCCGCTGTTGTTCCCCACCCGATAACTGTGAAGGATAATGATCGTACCTGCTACCCAGACCTACCTTGTCAAGCAAATCCTTGGCCATATTTTGGGCGTTGGGATTACCTTGCAATTCCAAAGGAACACTAACGTTTTCCATAGCTGTCAATGTAGGTAATAATTGAAAATCCTGAAAAATAAACCCTACCTTTTGGTTTCGTAACAACGCCAATTCGTCCTCGTTCAAGTGGCTAAGTTCTACTCCACAGAGTTCAATACTTCCTTCATCTACGTGGTCCAAACCCGCGCATAATCCTAAAAGTGTCGTTTTACCACTTCCCGAGGGGCCAACAATCGAAAAAGTTTCACCTGCTTCAATGTCGAATGAAATATCGTCCAAAACAGTTAAATCCTTGGAACCACTTTTATAGGTTTTCCTTAGATTCCGTACGTTTAATATCTTTGCCATAAATCGTTTGGTACAAGCTAACAAAGTAAACAAATGATTTCTACTTTTAGAAGAAACCATGATGTACAAAGTATTAAAGTTTAGTTATTTTTTGGTCTTTTTAGCCCTATTTGCCTGCGGTGAAGGTAAAAAACAGGACAAAACTTCTGGGGAAGGTAAGGACGAATCCACGGATACCATTGAGCAAGTGGAAACCACCGACGAAAAGGTCATCCTGTTTTTTGGGAATAGTCTTACCGCCGCCTATGGATTGGAAACTGAGCAGGGATTCCCCAATTTGATCCAGCAGCGAATAGACTCCTTGGGGTTGAACTATACCGTAATCAACTCCGGACTGAGCGGAGAAACGACCTCTGGAGGTCTCAATAGGTTGGATTGGGTGTTAAACCAAGATGTGGACATCTTTGTATTGGAACTGGGTGCCAACGATGGCCTTCGGGGTATTCCTTTGGATAAATCCAGGGAAAACCTTCAGAAAATTATCGATGCCGTCCAAGAAAAAAACCCGGAAACTACCATTATTCTTGCCGGTATGCAGATTCCCCCCAATATGGGATTGGAGTATACGGCAGAGTTTAGGGGTATGTATTCAGACCTTGCGGAAGAGAACGATATTTTACTGATTCCCTTTCTATTGGAAGGGGTAGCGGGCGAACCGGAACTAAATCTGGAAGATGGAATACACCCAACGGCGGAAGGCCAAAAAATAGTAGCCGAAAATGTTTGGGATATTCTAGGACCCACAGTCCTGATGGAAAAAACAGAAGGACCATCACGGGATTAGGCCAATTTTTCATCTTGCTCCGCTACACTAAAGGACAGGGCTCTCTTTACCCTTGAATGCTTAAGTACAAAAATACCTGTTACAGCAGGGAGCTTTTCACCCAAATTAGTTTGGTCCATGGGTTCAGTAATGGGCATTGAAATGGTTCTCACTTTCATTTCAGATACCGGTTGCTGAGCTTGGGCAAAAGCGCCCGTGCAGATAACAAGCATAAAAAAAAGAATGGTTTTCATTAGTAGGTAGATTTGGTCTGTATATAACTCACAGATTGCCGATATTAAATTCGGGATTCGATGAAGTGCTCAGTTTCATCGATAAAAATCAAACTTTTCGATGAACTGCTTCGGTTAATAAGTAATTTCCTACATTAATTTATTGATTTCATCGATGCTTTTGTGTATTTCATCGATAAAATGATAATATTCCTACACAAACATGGTCAAATAAATCCTTAAAATGGATTAAGAGTGTTATAAGGACCTTGATAGTATTTACTTTGAAAAGCTGAAGGGGTAGCCCCAAACCTGCCTTTCGGCAGGTAGGGTCACCGAGGGGATAATATGAGTAGGTTATACCATTTTGGGGCTGTTCCTTTTGGTCGCGAAGGAAAGTTCCTTTTTGACTCTAGAGTTCTTGAACCTGTACAAACGGGCCACTTCCCGCTTACTTTCTATTTTTTTTGAGGGAGCCGTTTCGGTAACGATGCCCATCTCTATCGTCTCGACCTTAACGGTCTCGTTCCTGTCCTGTGCGCTGGCCGCGGTCCCTATGAAGAAGATGAAGAAGATGGTCGCTATTGTTTTCATGACTTGCTTTCGTTACACTATTATAACTATCGCAAGCGTATTTCAGGGGGTTCCCATTCGTTGAAAAACAGTGGTTTCTCGTTATCCGGTAATGATCTGGATTAAGTGTAAAATTCGCTCGATGAACGGGTTCCTAGGTAAAAACAGCTTACCGAAAAAAAGGTGTTGTTTGTCGAACAAAACTAATGGATTTTCAGAAGCAAATTGGGATCCGGACAGTTTATATTATAAAAATCCAAGTGCTGCTTGGAACAAACACCGGGATAATCGCCCATGTTCCCTTGTAAATCCTTAATAATTTGAAAGTGTAGATGCGGGGCATAGTTTACGTTAATATCCGGAGTGCCCAAGGTAGCAAGTTCGCTTCCGGCACTAAATTCCATTCCAACGGATAGTCCCTTTAAGGATTCAAGACTCAAATGACCGTAAAGGGTATAAAATATCAAATCATTAAATTGGTGTTCCATAATTATGGTAGGGCCATAATCCCCTATTACATTATTGTTCTTGTAACTATGGATTTTTCCATCCAAAGGAACCATTACCTTGGTTCCGGCAGGGGCCCAATAATCGATTCCTAAATGGATATTCCTTTGCAGGTCACTACTATTGAAACTACCTTTATCGTCGTATAAATTTCTTTGTTCCAGATAGCCCCCATAAGCAACAACACCATCCTCTTCCCTTAAAACAGAATCTATATAGGATTGACAGGCTATCGGGTTGGTAATGTCAAAATCCTTCAAATGGGGATTCTCAACGGATAGATCCAGTGGAACATAACTTGATACAGGAAAGGTGTGCTCCAAAATAGGGATTGTCCCTTCGGAACATGAAAAAAGTAATTGCTCGAAAGTGTTCATCGGATAAAAATAAGTTGAGAATCCATATCCTTAACATATTTTAACCTTTTTTGAGGTAAGTCCTTTGTATTTTTCCTACTAACTGGATAAAACCCATTATAATGAAGAACATACAACTAATTGTTTTAGGCTTTGCCTTTCTGTTAGCTACAAGCTGTCAATCCAAAACCAAACAGCATACGATTTCCGAAAATGCTTCGGAAAAAGAAGCAACTCCTGAAAAAATTGAAAAATTAAGCCGGCAAGACCTAAGCAAATATGAAACAGCCTATTTTGCAAGTGGCTGCTTTTGGTGCGTGGAAGCCATATTTGAAAGTGTTAGAGGGGTACAGGAAGTAATATCTGGCTATGCCGGGGGAACGGAAAAAAATCCAACCTATGAAATGGTGGGCAGTGGACAGAGTTCACATGCAGAGGCCGTGGAAGTATATTATGACCCTAAAGTCATATCCTTTGTGGAATTGGTCCAAGTTTTTTTTGGTTCCCACGATCCCACCACGCTAAACCGCCAAGGTCCAGATCGGGGAACGCAATATCGCTCCATTGCCTTTTATAAAAATGACGAGGAAAAGAAGATTATAGAAAGTTATATCCGGGCATTAAAGGAACAAAATGTTTATAGCGGAGCAACGATTACCACGGAAGTGACCGCCTTTACCAAGTTCTATGAGGCGGAGGACTACCATCAAGATTACGAAAGAAAGAACCCTAATAATTCCTATATTAGAAATGTATCCATTCCTAGGTTGAATAGGTTTAAGGCCAATTTTGGGGAATATTTAAAAGAAGAAGCTCATTAAATCAATACCACAAAAATCATTATCTTCAAGCGTCCAAAATGGACGCTTTTTTTATTTAACCAATTGATAGAGCATGATAAAACACAAATTAAGCCTTACGGCACTTGTCTTAGGAGCACTTCTAATTTTAGCCTGCAAACAAGAACCAGTTGATGACACTCCATGGGTATCCCTTTTTGATGGGGAATCTTTAAACGGATGGACTCAAAAAGGAGGAAAGGCCAATTACACCGTTCGTGATAATAGTATTGTGGGGAGTACCGTACATGACACCCCCAACTCTTTTATGACCACGGACAAAACTTACGGTGATTTTATCATGGAGCTGGATTATAAGGTAGACTCTACCATGAATTCTGGAATTCAGATACGTAGTAACAGTTTTCCACATTATATGGATGGAAGGGTCCATGGCTATCAAATTGAAATAGATCCTTCGGACAGGGCTTGGAGTGCCGGAATATATGACGAGGCCAGACGAGGATGGTTGAACCCTTTGACCGGAAATCCCGAAGCACAAAAAGCATTTAAACAAAATGATTGGAACCATTATAGAATTGAGGCCATTGGGGATACCCTTAAAACATGGATCAATGGAGTTCCTGCCGCTCACCTCATCGATGATAAAACCTCTGAAGGTTTTATTGCGCTACAGGTACACAGTATTGGTGATGACCAAAAGGAAGGCACTGAAATTATTTGGAAGAACATCAAAATCCTTACGGATAGTCTTTCCAAATATTCCAAAAATACCCCAATCGAACCAATAATTACCAAAAACGCCTTAGGCGTTGACGAGGAAAAAAATGGCTGGCAAATGCTATGGGACGGAAAAACCACAGATGGATGGCGAGGTGCCCGTTTGGATGAATTCCCCGATAAGGGCTGGGAAATAGAAAACGGTGTCTTGACCGTTCTTTCCTCCGGGGGTGAAGAATCCGCGGCAGGCGGGGATATCGTTACCAAGGAAACCTATGGTGATTTTGAATTAAAGGTGGACTTTAAACTTACCGAAGGAGCAAATAGTGGCATTAAATATTACGTGGATACTGATATCAACAAAGGTCCGGGCTCCTCCATTGGTCTCGAATACCAAATATTGGACGATGAACGCCATCCCGATGCCAAACTGGGCAAGCATGAAGGCAGTAGAACGGTTTCCTCACTATATGACCTCATCAAGGCCAGTGAGGATAAACCCATCAATCCAATCGGGGAATGGAATACCGCCCACATTATTTCCAAGGATGGACACGTGGAGCATTGGTTGAACGGTATGAAAGTGTTGGAATATGAACGGGGAAGCGATGAATACAAAAAATTGGTATCCGAAAGCAAGTATGTGACATGGCCCAACTTTGGGGAAGCCGAAAAAGGCCACATCCTTCTGCAGGACCACGGAGACAGGGTCTCCTTTAAAAATATCAAGATAAAACCAACCACTAAAGAATAGGCAATGACAACAAGAAGAAATTTTATAAAGAAAACCACAGCAGGAACTGCGGCAGTTACTTTAGGCGGGATGATATTACCTTCCTCTTCCTTTGGCAATATTTTAGGAGCGAACGATAAAATTAACTGTGCCGTCATTGGGGTTCGCAGCAGGGCAAAGGCACACGTGAAGGCCATACATGCAGACCCCAATGCAACTATTCTTTATAGCTGTGATGTGGATGATGTTATTCTGGAAGAACATAATGTGTGGTGCCAAGAGAATATAGGGTATGTTCCTAAAGTGGAAAAAGATTTTAGGAAAATCCTCGAGGACAAAAAGGTCGATGCCGTTTTTATCGCTACCCCAGAACATTGGCACGCGCCCATGGCCATTTTGGCCCTGCAAGCCGGTAAACATGTCTACGTGGAAAAACCTTGTAGCCATAACCCCCACGAAAATGAACTACTAACGGCGGCACAACGCAAATATGGCAAAAAAGTACAAATGGGGAACCAGCAACGCTCGGCCATCACCTCCATTAGTGCCATTAAAGATATTAGGGAAGGCATTATTGGGGATGTGTATAAAGGTGAGGCCTACTACTCCAACAACCGTGGTAGCATAGGTAACGGAAAAGTTATCGAGGTTCCCAAAACGCTGGATTGGGAACTGTGGCAGGGACCCGCTTTACGGGAGAAGTACAAGGACAATGTCCACCCCTATAACTGGCATTGGTTCCGGAATTGGGGAACGGGTGAAATCCACAATAATGGAACCCATGAAATTGATATCTGTAGGTGGGCACTTGGGGTTGACTTACCCAATAGCGTAACCTCCTTCGGTGGTAAATATACTTATGACGATGATTGGGAATTTGTAGACAACCAACAGGTCACCTATACTTTTGACAATGATAAATTTATCACTTGGACAGGGCATAGCCGTGGCATAATGAAACCGGAAAGACCGGGCAGGGGAATTACCATTTATGGAAGCAAAGGCTCCATAATGCTGGACCGTAACTTTTATCAATTGTACGACCTGCAAGGAAATTTATTGAAAGAGGAAAAAGAAGGTGGAGCCAGTGAAACGACCAACACCCGGGGGGAAGGCCAATTGGATGTGAACCATGTCGCCAATTTCTTCAACGCCATACGGCAGGACGAAAGTCTACATTCAGATATTCAGGATGCCAGTATTACGACGATGTTATGCCATTTGGGCAATATGGCCCAAGATGCGGGAGAGACCTTAAAAATCGATACGGCAACAGGCAAGGTATTGAACAATGAAATGGCCATGAAATTCTGGAAAAGGGAGTATACGCAGGGCTGGGAACCTAAATTGTAAAAAGAAGGGAAGGGCAAGGATGTTTATTGGATGGTTACTTCGCTATAATCCGAGGTAATGACAATGGAACGATTGCTATTGTCCGATAGATGATATCCTTTTAAAATTTTGGTGTTTCCATTTTTGGTCTCCTTGAGGTTTAAACTTTTGGGCAAAGCCAATTCAGAGGCTGTTCCCTTTATATAAATAGATGTGGCAGAACTTGGTAGCTTGGAATGAAGTTCTGCGTTCTTTAAGGAAATATCCATTTCTTCAAAACCGTCATCTATAGAAATAATCTTTAGGGGGCCGAAATCATTTTTTATAAAGGCCTTCTTCAATAATCTATGAATGGTGACGTCTGAAGAATTGGCCTGTAGGTTCAAATTTAGCACCTCGCTTAGTTCCACGCCCCTTGAATAATTGGTTTTGAGCTGTCCAAAGTTCCAATTTTGGACACTTACAGGTGAGTAAGAGACTGAAACAATGGTCTCGTTCCCATCAATAGTTGCGGCCCAAAGGCTTGAATGCGACAAGGTCGCATTCAAATTCTTGGTACTTTCGGCCAATTTAACCTCCCCATGCCGCACGTTCATTTTTATCTTGGTGGATTTTGGCATTTTAATCTTGATGGTTTTTTTGATTTTATAGTTCTTGTTTTCCCCATCGGTAGAGAAATAAAATATATTGGGGCCTTCATGTTTCTCCCTAAGCTCCATCATTTCCCGTCTCACTTCTCTTTGGGCCTCCCTTGCTTCTTGCATGGCTTCCTGGCTTTCCATTCTTTTCTCCATCATTTCCTCGCGCCTTTTCTTCATTTCCTCCCTTCTTTTATCCTGCTCCTCTAAACGCTTCTCCATTTCCTTACCCCGTTCCTCCATACGTTTGGCCCATTCCTCCAATCGCTTTTGATGCTTCTCATCAAAACTATTTTTAAATTCCTCCTGCCATTTTTTCATGTACTTTTCACCATCCTTTTGATAGGCCTTGTAGTCAAACTTAAAGCCATCGGTTAACGGTAACGGGGGCAATTCGACGATTTCAGGGAAAGGAGCGATCTCCGGTATTTCCACGACGAACGGGGCAATTTCAGGAAGCTCAATATCCAGATCACCAAATTCGAACTCAAAACTTTGGGGGCCGAAAAGTCCAAAATTATTGGAACCTGAAGTAATCTCGATCCTTGAGCTGTTTCCTAAAATTTTTATGGGGTCATTCTCAAAATACTCCTTGGCTTCCTCTTTTCCTGCTCCCTCAAGATCTACTGTGGCTGTTATTTCAACGGTGCTTTTGTTCCAAGTTTCGAACTCAATATCGGTATAACTGGTATTGATATCCAAAATGGCATCCTTGTCCACATTGAACGTTTCCTGATAAGTCTTACTTTCCTTTTGACCAAAAGCAGCCCATGAAGTAATTAAAAATCCTAAGGCAATGATGAGTTGCTTAGATACTATTTTCTGTGATCTGTTCATTTTTTGATGATTTTAATTGATTTAACTTCTTTTTTAATTTTTGCAATAATTGTAATCTCAACTGCAGGTTTTCTATCAAGGCCGATATGGTCTGATCGTTTGGACCCAGTTCGTTCAGTTCGCCGTTAAGCCTTTCATATTCTGAATTGAGCTCCGCCAGTCGCTCCATAAAACTATCCACAAGCTCTTTGTTGGCCTCGGAAATATCCAATTGTGATAGCTCCATGTTTATATTCGCCACGTAATAATTCTCCACCTTTTTTAAATCTGGGGAAAGGTCGCCAAACGAAAAATTTTTATTTTCCCCATCGGGCTCACCCTTATCGACAATAGTGGCCGGCATATCCGCCTTTGTATCAAATTGCAAATAGGCCATTAGCCCCACCCCCACTAAAAGAATAATGGAAGCGGCAATTTTCCATGTATTACATTTAGATGAACGCGTTTCAGGCAGTGCTTCCCCCAATTTGGACAAAAAGCGATCTTCGTGACCTTGCTTCAATATAAAATTTTGTTCCTCACGTTCCTTGTCGAACATTTTTTTAAGATCCTGTGCCATAACCCTTTATTTTTAAAAACTCCTTTAATTGACCTTTACCACGTAAAAGTCTTGTCCTGCATGCGGTTTCAGATATCTGCAATACCTCGGAAATTTCTTGGTGGTCAAACCCCTCTATCAAATACATCATCACCACATATTTGTATTTATTGGGCAACTGCCCTATGGCCTCCTTGACTTCATCCAAGTCAATATGCCCGTCAACCTTCCAATCATCGTCCTCATCTACCGGTTTCATGTACGTTTCATCCAAGGAGATGGTATGTTCTTTTTTAGACTTCAAAAAATCGATGCATTTGTTCACGACGATCCTCTTCAACCAAGCTCCAAAAGTGACCTCTCCCTTATACTGATGCATCTTCTGAAACGCTTTGATGAACGCTTCCTGCAACACATCTTCAGCATCATCCGCATTTTTTAAAAAACGCATGGCCACACAGTACATCCCATCACAATATTGCCTGTACAATTTTAACTGTGCAGAACGGTCATTGGCCTTACATTTTTCTAAAATGTCAGCTTGAAACATGGGTCGGTTTGATGTTTGTTTTAGTGCTTGTTATTTTAAGGACGAAAGAAAAAAAGGGATGTTGCAAAAAACTGCTATTTTTACGAATCTTTTTTAAATATTTCACTTGAAACAAGTTACGATATCCAATGAATTTATGACCCTGATGGTCCTTGATTATGGTGCCATTATTCAAAAACTACTGGTAAAGGGAAAGGATGGCAACTATACCAACGTTGTGGTAGGTTATAACCACCCAAGTAGATACAGATTGGACGAAAATTGCTTGGGTGCCTGTATTGGAAGGTACGCCGGACGTATTTCCAATGGCAGTTTTGTTTTGGACCGGGAAAAATTTTTATTGTACCATGAGGACGGAGTCCATCTACACGGTGGAAAAGAAGGTTTTCATCAAAAATACTGGAATATTGAGGAAGTGTCCTACGGAGATGACCCTATGGTTAAACTATCCTACCGAAGCAAACATCTGGAGGAAGGGTATCCTGGCAACCTCACAGTGAACGTAACCTATAGATTGGTCAACAACGCCCTTCAAATTATACACGAGGCGATTACCGACCGTAGCACCGTGGTAAATCTGACGAACCATTCCTATTTTAAATTGGACGACAGCCCATTCATTGATGCATATGAACTGCAGCTTAATTGTCCTTACCTACTGGAAACGGATGATAATCTATTGCCTACCGGCAATATCATACCGGTACGAAAAACGAATTATGACTTTCTCTTACCCAAGGAAATAGGAGTTCAAAGGTTGGACACGCCTTTCATTAAGGATATGGGGAATGAAAAAGTAGCGGAGTTACATTCGGCCAAATCAGGTATTACCATGTCCGTGTTTACCAATCAGCCCGCATTGGTGGTCTATACCCCCTTGGACTTTCCAGGAATTTGTTTTGAAACCCAGAATTACCCGGACGCCCCCAACCAACCGGACTTCCCCAACAGTGTTTTAAGACCCGGTGAAACCTATAACAACATTACCATCTTTAAATTTGATTTAGTACCTTAGAACGAACTAAACCCAATGTATCCCATGAAACTATTGAAAAGACTCATAGTAGTACTTTTGGTACTATTTGGTTTGTTTTACTTTGTGGGCCTTCCCTACTTGCGAAAACAAACCAAGAAACATAGTCCCGAAAAGACCAGTACCTATGTTCTTCAAGGCGCGGAACTCGAAGTCCATTACTCAAGTCCGTCGAAAAAAGGAAGGGAGATTTTTGGGCAATTGGTACCCTATGACAAAGTGTGGCGAACGGGAGCCAATGAACCCACTACTTTTACAACTTCAGATGCGATCAAAATAATCGATAAGCCCCTACCTGCAGGAACCTATTCCCTTTGGACCATCCCCAATAAAGAAAGTTGGAAGGTAATTTTCAATAAGGAAGTTCCGGATTGGGGGGTCAGTTTATTTGGAGGTGGCACCCAAACAACCCGGGAAGCCAGTGAGGACTTGATCACTGTAGAGGTGCCATCAAGGAACGTTCAGGAACCTATTGAAAACTTTTCTATCGATTTTATCAATGAAGACCAACTATACCTAAGCCTATCCTGGGACAAAACAATTATAAACGTCCCCATTAACAAATAAAGAACCCATAAACCCAAAGTCATAGGAGCATTGGAAAACAGCCTTGATACGACCCCCGGTGCGGACTTCATAGATATCTTGTTCCAAAAAGTTCTCGAAAACGATAGAACCGCCCTGGCAAAGGCCATAACCCTCATTGAAAGTACCAAGAAAGAACATCAATCCTTGGCGGATAAACTACTGGAAAAGTGCCTTGGGAATCAAAAAGAATCGGTTCGAATTGGTATTACGGGCGTACCCGGTGTAGGGAAAAGTACCTTTATTGAAAATTTTGGAAATTTCTTGCTAAAGAGGGGCAATAAGGTTGCGGTCCTCACGGTAGATCCCTCGAGCAATGAAACCAAAGGGAGTATTTTGGGAGATAAGGTACGCATGGAAACCCTGTCGAAGGAAAAAAATGCCTTCATACGTCCTTCCCCAACCAGCGGCTCATTGGGAGGAGTTGCGAGAAAAACAAGGGAAACCATCATACTCGTGGAAGCAGCAGGCTACAATATCATTTTGATAGAAACCGTTGGGGTTGGGCAGAACGAAACGACGGTACGGGATATGACCGACTTCTTCCTTTTGTTAAAATTGCCGGGCGCAGGCGATGAGCTCCAGGGAATCAAAAGGGGGGTCATGGAAATGGCCGATGCCATTGCCATCAATAAGGCCGATGGACTGAACATACAAACCGCCGAAACCGCCAAATTGGAATTCAGCAGGGCCCTACACCTATTTTCGGCCAAGGAAAACGGATGGATTCCGCAGGTAATGACCTGTTCCGCATTGGAGAACACAGGTTTGGAACCTATATGGTCCTGTATTGAAAAATTTGTGGAACACACCAAGGAAAATGGTCATTTTAGCAATACGAGGAAACTACAGAGCAAAAAGTGGCTCCGGCAGCATTTGAACCACATCCTGCTACAAGATTTTTATGGTAATCCAAACCTTTCCAAAGCACTATCCCTTTTGGAGGAACAGGTTATGAAAAACGAAATTACCCCCTTTACAGCTGCGGAAAGTTTACTAAGGGACTACAGAAAAACCTATTGAAAAAATCCTTTTTATCATTATTGGGATAAAAACTTAACTTTGCCACATAATCCTAAAGCAGCTTAATGGATATTGTTACTCCTTCCCTACTCTCCGTTGTAGTGCCTCTTTACAATGAGGAAGAAAATGTTGTTTTATTGACCCAAAAAATCCATGAGAGCCTTAACGGTTATGATTATCAGATTATCTATGTTGACGATTTTTCTACGGACAACACAAAAAGAGTTGTAAAGGGAATGGAGGACACTAAGGTCCATCTGATCGAACTAAAGAAAAACTACGGTCAGAGTTTGGCCTTGGCCGCCGGTATAGACTATGCAGAAGGAGAATATATAATCACCATGGATGGGGATTTGCAGAACGACCCAAGTGACATTCCACAAATGCTTTCCTTTGCGCTAGACGGCGAATATGACTTGGTTACTGGTATTCGACAGAAACGAAAGGATTCCCTGGTAAAGAAAATTCCTTCCAAAATTGCCAATTACCTGGTGAGAAGGGTAACCAAATTGGATATTAAGGACAACGGTTGCGCCCTAAAGGTCTTTACCAAGGATATTGCAAAGGATTTGAATCTATATGGTGAAATGCATCGGTTTATAACCCTATTGGCACATTTGGAAGGCGCTCAGATCAAACAGGTACCTGTAAAACATCACGCGCGTCATTCCGGGGTTTCCAAGTACGGCCTGGAACGGGTTTTCAAAGTGGTGGCCGACATGATGTTATTGTTGTTCATTCGGAAATATTTTCAAAGACCCATTCACCTATTCGGTATTTTCGGATTTCTTTTGATCATCCTAGGTGTCCTGATAAATATTTACTTATTGATCGTAAAGTTTGGATTGGGAGAGGACATTGGGAACAGGCCTTTATTGACTTTTGGAATGATGTTTATTTTGGGCGGTATTCAATTGTTTACCATAGGCATCGTGATGGAATTGTTGATACGCACCTATTACGAGTCGCAACAAAAAAGACCGTACCGAATCAAAAAAGTGAGCATAGGTGGCCAATCCGCGTAAGACCCTTATCACCGCTCTTAAGTTGTTGATAAGCGTTGCGCTTGTTTACTTCATATTTACCAAAATCGATTTCGCGGAAGTGGTGGACACGTTGAAAAAAGGCAATCCGCTGTATTTAACTGCTGCGATACTTTTGTTTTTAATGTCCAAAGTAATCGCCTCCTTTCGGCTAAACGCCTATTTCCACAAGCTTGGAATCCCCCTATCCCAAAAAAGTAATTTAAAACTTTATTTACTGGGGATGTTCTACAATCTTTTCCTTCCCGGCGGGATTGGAGGCGATGCCTACAAGGGCTACTTAATCAAAAAAACTTTCGAGGTGCCCACTAAACGCGTTGTTAGTGTTTTGGTGCTGGACAGACTCAGTGGCCTGCTGTTGCTTTTTGTTTATGCCTGTTTTCTTCTGTTGGCATTGAAAAACCAGGTTCTGGAACCTTATTGGTGGGTGTTTTTGATTTTAATACCACTGTCTGTTGGTGTTTTCTATTATTTGAACAAGAAATTCTTCAATTATGTACTACCTATTTTTTGGAAGTCCATAGGATATTCCGCTATGGTACAATTTGCCCAGCTGTTCTGTGTGCTCTGTATCATGAGGGCACTTTCCATAGAAACAAATATCATTGCCTATCTCGTAATATTTCTGGTTTCTTCGATTGTATCCGTTGTTCCTTTGACCATTGGAGGTTTGGGTAGTAGGGAAGTTACCTTTTTCTATGGTGCCGCTTTTCTGAACTTAGAAGAAAGTACCTCCGTGGGGATTAGTGTTGTTTTCTTTTTGATTACTGCGTTGGTGTCGCTCACAGGAATATTTTTTCATTTTAGGAAGATAAAATTGGAAACTACCGCTATACCGGAGTAAAAAATAATTTAGAAACCTCGAACTTTTTTACAAAAGTACCATTAAAAAAAGTCCTTGATAATTACAGCTTGATAGGCTTTAAAAATACAAGGACCTCAAATCTTTCCAGATTAATTAGTTTTTTAATCGCTCTACAATCATTGAGGAAAAATAGTTTACTCCTGTTTCAATACATTCCTCATCTACCATGAAGTTAGGCGTATGTGGCATGGCAATAATACCTTTCTCAAAGTTAGAACCGCCCAAGAAAAAATAAACACCTGGTGTATGTTTTTGAAAAAATGTAAAATCGTCTCCAAAGCTACCCGGAGCTACCCCATACATGGGTAGTACATTTTGTTTTCCATAAACCCTTGAGATAGTGTTCATGCTTTCCTTGGCCAAAAACTCATCATTCATGGGCGATTTATTCTCGCCAAGAACATATGAAAATTCTGCTGATAGTAAGTCATTTGAAAATTTGGAATGCTTTATCTCCTTTCTAATGGATTCTAAATATGCGTTCAATTCATCCAAATTACTGGCATCCACAATAGCACCTATTTTTAAATAGGTCTCGGTTTCGTCAATGTAAAAATCACTTCTAACCGCTACATAGTTTTTGTAAAGGGAATTTAGACTGTTTACGCCAAGTTCTGGACTTAAAATATTTCTGTCGTCCCAAAATCCACTTTTAGAATCATATGTCTGTAGCCCTGATAGCAATTCTTTGGTGTAATTGATTTTTTCGTCCTTCTGGTCCGCATTTTTATAAGCTACCTCAATTTTTGTTCGATGCGCATAGATATTGTTTGGTTTGGTCAAAATAGTTCCTGAAGGCGAAGGAGAAAGGTGTAGCCCATAAATTTCGTCAGGTTCAATCATATCGAACAACCCATCGTTAATCATAGCTTTTGCTCCCGTAAATTTTTCTTCCGCAGGTTGAAAAATAAAATAGACCGTACCCGTAAGATTTTGCTTTAAACTTGAAAGAACATCTGCTATTCCAAGTCCGATTGTGGTGTGCACATCGTGTCCGCAGATATGCCGTATCCCATCGTTGTTCGATTTAAAATCGAAAACATCAGGTATATCGGTAGCTATAGCATCTATATCTGCACGCCAAGCGATATGCTTACCTGGCTTTCCGGTATTCAAAATTCCTACTACGCCATAACCGCCTATGCCCTTTTTGACTTCAAGACCTAAGGATTCCAGATATGAAGCTACCTTCATAGAAGTTCTTTTCTCTTGTTCGGACAATTCAGGATGCTTATGAAAATCCCTTCTAATCTTTACTAGATTGTCAAAAATTTCATTGGTTCTACTTTGTACTTTTATATGAATTTCGAGTGCATTTTCATTTACAATAGTAAACTCCTTTAATGTGTTCTGACCAAAAATTAGGCATCCCATAACCAGGGCTAATAAACTAATAGTGAGTTTTTGTGACTTCATGATATATTGCTTTTAAATGATTATAGGTGCAATATCATTTTTCCTATCGTTTAGGGGAAGTCCTATTTTTTGAACTATCGTAATGCCTGGTTAAACTGTTAGTATTTGTCTTACGTATTCAACCAATCCTTAAAATCACTTGTTTTTGGACGGCTAACAATAAATTCTTGGTCGCGTGAATTGGTAATGGAGAGTTTCACCCGGTGGTTGAAATAGGAATCTATTTTTTCAATGGAATTTTTGGCCACAATTTGCCCACGGTTTATTCTGAAGAATATATTGGGGTCCAATGAATCGAAAAGTTCATCTATGGTTTCATTTATAATAAAACGTTTGCCCAAAGTCACGCCAAATGTAACGCTGTCCTCGGAATAACAGTAAAGTAGTTCCGATACTTTGACCTGAAGAAATCCACTACCCTCTTTGACCAATATGCCTTCCCTTGAAGAAGTTGTTTGAAAACTATCAATAAGCTGTTTCAAAATGGAGGGATCGATGGAATTCGATTTATTGGACTTTTTAAATTTATCAAGTGCCTTCTTCAAATCATCATGCTGAATTGGCTTTAGCAGATAATCCACGCTATTCACCTTAAATGCCTGTATGGCATATTGATCAAAGGCTGTTGTAAAAATAATCGGTGCTTGGATATCGATTTTCTGAAAAATCTCAAAACTTAAGCCATCGGCCAATTGGATGTCCATAAATACCAAATCCGGCAAATCATTATCTTGAAACCACCGTACGCTATCTTCCACTGTGTCGATTACTACCAAAAGTTCGTATTCAAAATCACATGACCTTAACATACGCTGCAATTGATTTGCCGCTCTGGCTTCATCTTCAATAATCAGTATTTTCATGGATAATCTTTTTGATGTGACACTTTTACCAAGGGAAGGGTTACCCTAAATCGATTTCCGTCATTATTAATTTCAAGGGATTCACCGGAAATCAACCTATACCGCTTTTCTATATTAGCGAGTCCGACCTTTGTTGATGGTAATTGTGTGGATTTTGGTTGAATCCTATTATCCACCGTCAATCTATTCTCTTTGACAACAACATTTATTAGTAAGGGTTTCGCTTTGGATATGACGTTATGCTTAATCGCATTTTCCAGCAATAACTGAAGGCTCATGGGTACTATCATAGCTTCAAGTGAAGTTTCAGGAATATCCCAATTCAATTTCAAATTAGTACCGAAGCGCTCTGATTGTATGTGAATATAGGCTTTGGCAAACTTTAGCTCCTCCCTAAGTGAAATGAGATTTGTATTACCAGCTTCTAACAAAAAGCGATACATATCGGATAGTTTGTCCACAAACTCCTTTGCATCTTCTTTTGAATTTTGGTCAATGATATCGCGTAAGGTATTCAGGGTATTAAAGAAAAAGTGCGGTTGAGCCTGATTTCTCAATGCGTCAAGCTGTGCCTGTACAATCGCCTGTTTGGATTTCTCCTCCTGTCTGATGGATTTTTTTAGCCTTATGTTGTAGTAAATAGCTTCATATATGGCCATTGTCATAATGGTAATCAAGATAATGGGCAGAAGCATTTTTATTCTAGACACCTTATCGCCATAATGAAAACCCGGTATCAAGGATAATAACGTACCGCCTATAAAATCGACCAGAACCACCGTGCAGGTAATTGCAAGGAAAAACAAAACGATTCGCTTAACATCCTCATGGAATGCAGGGTATTTCCGTCGTAAATAAATCATTACTCCTCTATTAATTACCCAGTCGATTATGGTAAAAAGTAGCGAAACAACCCAACTTATAACCGCTTCGGTGAGAGAAACCAACTCCAAGGCACTACTGAAAAGATATGTGGTAACAGCACTAAGAATCAAAATACCAACAATGGAAAACCAGAAGTCGTCAAATCCTAAATATTTAATACGCTTTTCTTTGTTAAGTATCACTGTACGCTTATTAAGATGCTATGAAAGGAATACCCTGTTTCGCTTGGTAAAAAATATAGCCAATCAAAAATGAGAATACCAAGGCAAATAAGGTAACAAGCATAAGTTGTTTTCTTTGTGAAAATTTCCATTTATAACCAAGCCATACGGCGAATAACGGAATTATCTGAATACTATGCAATGCGAAGAAATGGGCAACCCTTAAATCCCCACCCTTTGTACTCCAATTGACTAGAGGTAGCCCAGCCTCCCCATCGGGTATGGCCACATTATGCCCCATCTGACTGATCATCTGTCCGCCAACCCAGCTCCCAAAAAGAACAATTAACCAACCTAGCAATATGGCCCATTGTTGCGGTTTCGTTGTCTTTAATTTTAAGCGTATCGTATCTATAATAAATAAGACCATCGTGAGTACGTTAATACCAACAAAGACACCCATTAACATAAATAGTATAGCATCAAAATTAGTTGCTATATTATAATGACTTTGTACGCCCCTAGAACCTTGGTACAGGATGATGAGAAACTCCAATAATAAGGACCACATAGTAATATGGTTGATAAGATTCTTTTTCCTTTCGGAGTATGGATATTTGGTAATCAAATATCCCACGGTTAGTAAGTAGAGTGATATGGAAATAGAAAATTTTAATGGCTTTAACCAAACACTAACTCCCATTAAGGTTCGTTCATCAATGAAAAGACCAATTAAGCATCCTATTCCCATTATTGCGATTACCATGGCTACCCAGAATAATATCGGACTTTCTTTTTTGACTTTCGTAAATAGTTTTCCGATTGTTTGTTGAAAGCCACCCCAAGGCGTTACTTCATAATTTGAGGCGTGACTATTTTCAATTAATGTTTGTGTGTAAAGGTCCATATTATTTTCGTTTTCATTATTTGCTGTTAATCCTGAATAATTTTCGTAATTCATCCCACATGGTTTTTTATGGTTTTAATAGTCCAGAACAAAAGGAAACCTAAAGGCCCAAACATAAAAGTGAAGAAAAGACAAGGTGCCATAAGAGCCTTATGAATTCCGAATTCCTTGTTCTTATCTATCATCCACATACCCACTAGAAGATCAAATGCGAGATAATGAATCCAACCAGCCAGAACGGCATTTTCCTCAGTAAATAAATTCATTACAGATCCAAGACTCCCAAAGTCCATAAGTCCAGTATCCATCATGGATTGGATGATGTAAAAAATATATACTGCAGAAAGCACTAAAGGGATTACCTTGAAATCGATCAAGTATCTGGTCAATTTCCACTTCGGCAAGAATATCATCAATAGCCACATGGGCATAACGATGAAGTTTGCGAGCGAGAACATAGTAGTTGGTGTCATTTTAAAGTTTTTTGGATATAATGATGTCCCAAAAATGTAGACAAACCATCACTTTAAAAATGACTTTATGTTGAACCGTCGCTTAACAGTCTTGAAACGTCAAGAACGGTTTAAAATGGAATGATTTTAGTTTTAACTCGTAAGAGTAAGTAGAATGAACATTAATCCCTTAGGGTTGTTTCAGATGTACCAAGTACATTTTATTCACCACGTTGTTTCGGGAATTGGGATTGAGAAACTTTCCTTGAAGACGTGTTATTCTGAATTGCTCCACGGTTAACTGTCTATCCCAGTCCAAGGGAGATTCCCTTATTTTTTCCAATTCTTCTGAATTGACATACACCCAAATATCCTTTTTGTTCCCTATTTCCGTAAGTGTACTTATTTGAACCGGATATTTATTATAAAAATCCAGTGCCCAGGTATGGTCATCTCCAATCTTATATACTTTATCCACCGGAATGTTGTTATCCGCTATCAACTCTGACATATTGGACCCACCCTGATATTTTAGGAGGTTGGGATAAAAATGTAGATTCAAAACTGCATTTAAGAGCAACGAGGCGCAGACGGATACCGTTATCAAACGCACATAAGTATTTTCCGTTTTCAAGGTGAAAAAGACGATTACCAAACCGCCTACACAAAGGAGAATGGGTATTAGCACTCCATCGAACTTAAAGACAAAAAAACAGATCAGGGCAGAGGCCATAAATACTACGCACAAAATAAAGTATTGTACCCACAGGAGGATCTTTGTCATTTTCTGTTTATCAAACCGATGTAAATCGTACATATAGGAGGCGGTAAGTACAGAAAACAAGGGAATGGTCACATTTAGGTAATGGGGCAATTTAAACTGGGCGAAGCTTATCAAAATAAAAACCAATGTTATTCCTCCCAAGGTCAAAAATTCATATTTTGGATTGTGCTTGAATTTTAATTTGAAAAAGGTTTTGGTACGACACCAAAAAGCAGTCAATGCCAAGATGGTCCAAGGAAGAAACACCCATAAGAACGTGTGGAAGAAGAAAAAATAATCACTACTGTTTTTGCCTATGCCCTCCCCGCTCATACGCTCAAAACTCTGTTCCCAAAAAATAAAAAAGATACCGCTGCGGTTTCCTCTCCCCCGTATTATTTTTTCGGGATGTAGGTCGAATTGTAGGTAATATGCATACAACATGGGCGCGATGGTCAGCCCAAAAATCACCAACCCCAAAAATACTTTCCAACTTAGAAATCGGTGCCACTTTCGGGTATATGCAAGGTGACATAAAATAGGTAACCCAATAACCACTAAGGCAATTTGGCCCTTTGTAGAAAAGGCCATTCCCGCACCAAAGCCTCCTAATAAAACGGACAGTAAAGTTCCTTTTTCTATGTACACTGCCAATTGCCAAATGGCGAAAACAGTGAATCCGGTCAATACGGCATCGGTACGTACATCGATGGCTCCCAAAACAATGGTCTGGGCGGTCATGAAAATAAGCGCTGCCAATTTACCTGTATGAACGTTATAGAGTAATTTTCCTAGTCCGTAACAGCTATAGGCGCCCAAGAGGGTTGCCAAAATACCGGGAATCCGGTATGCCCAATCGTGAATACCAAAAATCTTATAGGAAAGCGCAGCCAGCCAGTAATGCATATGCGGCTTGTCCAAGTACTCGTTGGGGCCCTTAAACAAGTTGATGAAATCGTTCTCATTGACCATGCGCATGGCCATGACGGCGAATTGGGCGGAATCGTTCTCAAAAAGGGTCACAAAGCTTCCGGCGATATAAACCAAAACAATGAGAACCACTAAAAACCAATACCTTAGGTTGGATATCATAAAGAGAATTTCCGATGTGCAAATATAAATAACTTTGCAAACAACCATCCCAAGAAACTTCCGATCAGGGCACCGGTCATTACATCCAAAGGAAAATGCACACCAATATACACTCTACTATAGGCCACCAAAAAGGCCCAGAAAACAAGAGCCAAACCTATATACCTGATTTGGGAACGCAACATATAACCAAAGAAAATGGCCAAGGCAAATGAATTGGAGGCGTGCGCCGAATAGTATCCGTATTTTCCTCCGCAATAGCTCTTTACCAAACGCATGAGGGAACTCACTTCCGGATCATGGCAGGGCCGTAACCTGGCCACACCGTATTTAAAAAAGTTGCTCAGTTGGTCGGATACCGTAATCAGCAACCCGACCGATATCACCAACACCAACGTTCCTTTAAAACCAAATTTTGTATAGGAAAGAATTAAAAGGAAAAGATAAAGGGGAATGGCACTGAATTTATTGGAAATAAACTGCCAAAAGGTATCCCATGAGGGGCTGCCCAAACCATTTAAGTAGATAAATATATCCTTATCAAACTGAAGTAGCTGATCAAGCATTCTATTCTTCGTATCTGGAAACTTCCCTGTCATAAAAGGCCGAAGCGGCCTCGATTAGGTTTTCGGCTTCGGACTCCAACTCTGTTTCATCTTCCTTTGAAAATTCCTCCAACCATTCCACCTCATCGTCCTCAAGGTTAATGATGAACCTCGGATAATCGGTATGGATAACATATATGGCGTTAGGATAATCCGTATTGTCGCCTAATATAAACTTGGGTAATTCCATGGTTATGCTATTACTTGATTATGATACATGTGTGTTTACAAAGTTATGCAGTGCGAATCAATTTATGGGTCAAATAATTAAACCGAATATACAACATAATCGCAGACGCCGTAAGTCCGGTCAAAAGCCCCACCCAAATCCCCACGCTCTCCAAGGAGGTATGCAAACCCAGGTAATAGGAAATGGGAAACCCGATCAACCAATACGCCACAAACGTAATGAAGGTAGGAATCTTAACATCCTGTAAACCTCGCAAAGCTCCTAAAACGACTACCTGAATACCATCCGATATCTGAAAGAAGGCCGCGACCAATAACAGCTGGGAAGCCAAGATGATCACTTCAGTATTGTCCGTGAAATTAAGCAGGCCATCCACGTCCAAGTAAAGGGTAGGAAACCAATCCCGCCCCACCAGGAACAAAGCGGCAAATACAATCTCCAAGAGGAAGGTCAGAAAAAATATAGATTGGGCAATCCTTCGTAATTCCCTGTAATCCTTAAGACCCTTCTGATTGCCCACACGTATCATGGCGGCAACACCAAGACCCATGCCGAACATAAAGGTCATACTGCTCAAGTTTAAGGCAATCTGATTGGCAGCTTGTGGATTCTTCCCCAGTACCCCACTTAGCCAAATAGCGGCTGTAAAAATGGCTACCTCAAAAAACATTTGTAAAGCCGATGGAAATCCCAGGGAAACTATTTTTTTAATAACACGCCTTTCTATATTTCTAAAATTGAAACCGGTAACATAGTCGTGAAACTTTTTCTTGTTCTTAAGAAGCATCCATAAATAAAAAACCATGACCACCCTTGCAATCAATGTACCCCATGCCGCACCTACGATACCCAGTTTGGGAAATTCGAAGGAACCAAAAATCAACAAATAATTGAGCGTAATGTTAACCACATTGGCTATGACCGTGGCATACATGGGATACCTTGTCTGGGACAATCCTTCCGAAAACTGCTTAAATGCCTGAAAAACAATAAGAGGCACCAATGAAAAGGCTACCAAATCCAAATAGGGCATGGCCAGTTCAACTACCTCTTTGGGCTGTTTCATTAAATACATTAACGGCTTTGCCAAAAGGATGAGAAAAAATAAAGAGAATCCCAAAATGGTACAGAGTACCAGTCCGTGTTTTAATGCACTCTTGGCATTTTCTTTATTCCCGGCCCCATCAGCCTCCGCGACCAACGGTGTAATGGCGGTTGAAAACCCGATTCCCAGTGACATGGCAATGAACACAAAACTATTACCTAAGGATACGGCGGCCAGTTCCGCAGTGCCCAGTTGGCCCACCATAATATTATCGGCAAACTGAACAAAGGTATGTCCCAACATCCCCAAAATTACGGGCACGGAGAGCTTTATGTTGTATGCGAATTCTTTGGTGTAATTGGTGAACACGAGCGGAAATTTAGAAGCTCAAAGATACTTTTATATAAATAATTTTACGGGATTTACCCTAATCCATTTCCTTGGCCTTGTTCCAATAGATATCCATCTCTGCCAAGCTCATATCTTTCAGGGAATTTCCCGTTTTTTCCGCCTCCTCTTCCAAAAATTGAAATCGTTTGGAAAATTTTTTATTGGTTCGTTCCAGGGCATTCTCCGGATTTATTCCCAAAAACCGGGCATAATTGATCATGGAGAAAAGTACATCGCCAAATTCCGATTCTATCCGATCTTTGTTTCCTTGCGAAACTTCCTCATGAAGCTCTCCCAATTCTTCCTGTAGTTTTTCAAACACCTGTTCCGGTTGCTCCCAATCAAACCCTACTCCGGCTACCTTATCCTGAATCCTATTGGCCTTTACCATCGCGGGCAGACTTCTTGGAACGCCCTGTAAAACGCTTTTCTTACCTTCTTTTAGCTTTATTTTCTCCCAATTTTGTTTTACCTCTTCCTCATTCTCCACGGTTACATCCCCATAAATATGCGGATGCCTGTTGATCAGCTTCTCACAAATACCATTAGCTACATCGGCAATATCAAAACTCCCCTTTTCCGATCCTATGTTGGCATAGAAAACAATATGTAACAGCAAATCGCCAAGCTCGCCCTTTATTTCATTCAAATTATCATCCAGGATGGCATCGCCCAATTCATAGGTTTCCTCAATAGTCAAATGTCTGAGGCTCTCCATGGTCTGCTTCCTGTCCCATGGGCATTGTTCACGTAGCTCTTCCATAATGGTTAGCAAACGATCAAGTGCCTTTAATTGTTCTTCCCTAGTATTCATTCCATTCGTTTTCGCAAAAGTACGAATCTCTCCACATAGGGGATGTTGTTAATTTTATTACCTTAGGAGACTACGATGATTACATCGGAATTCAAATTAAACCACTAACCAGATTAATGAAAAGAAGAAATTTTTTAGTCCGTTCGTCACTATTTTCCGCTGGTACCATGCTTTTGCCATCCTTTAGTTTTGCCTTTGAAACCAATCAAAGATTCGGGGTACAACTATATAGTTTTAGGGACGAAATGGCCAAGGACCCCTTGGGAACCCTTGAGCAAATAGCCGCTATTGGGATCAAGGAAATTGAGTCGGCCAAGAGTAGTAAAGGACATTATTATGGCTTAACACCAAAAAGCATGAAACAGGCCTGCGAGGATTTGGGCATGACATTGGTAAGCGGGCATGTTCGTTTGGACAAGGATTTTGAAAGGACCATGGAGGAGGCCGTTGCATCCGGTCAGGACTACCTGATATGCTCGTCCATGCCTTCTGATGGGCAAACCTTGGATAATTACAAAAAGGTAGCGGAGGAATTCAACAAAGCCGGGGAAGCCTGTCAAAAATTGGGCATCAAATTTGGCTACCACAACCATGAATATGAATTTGAATCGGATCAGGGCCAAGTGCTGTACGATGTGCTCATGGACCATACCGAACCGGAATTGGTATACATGGAGCTCGATTTGGGCTGGGTGATCGTAGCCGGCAAGGATCCCTTGGACTATTTCAAAAAATATCCCGGGCGGTTCCCACTTTGGCATCTAAAGGATATGGATATGAAACATAAGGAAAGTACGGAGTTTGGCAAAGGGGGATTGGACATCAAAGCAATGATGAATAATAGGGTAACCTCCGGTGTCAAACATATCTTGATAGAACAAGAGGAATATGCCAGTACCCCTTTGGAAAGCATGCAGCACAATATGGATTTTCTAAACAACCTCTAAATGACAAGACCCTTCCTTCTCCTAGTATCGGTTTTACTGGCACTCTGTACGGCCTGTGAACATCAGGAAAAAACAACCTATGATGTCGTAATACGGAATGGACAGATTTTGGATGGCTCCGGTAAGACATCCTTTACCGGTGACATCGCCATCAATGCCGATACCATTGCGGCCATAGGCTCCCTTGAAAATGCAGTGGGCAAAGCTGAAATCGACGCTACCGGGCTTTCGGTCGCGCCGGGCTTCATCAACATGTTAAGTTGGGCGAACGTGGCCTTATTGGAAGACGGACGTTCCCAAGGAGACATACGACAAGGGGTGACCTTGGAGGTGCTTGGCGAGGGTTCATCCATGGGACCTTTGAGCGAGGAAATGAAAAAAGACATGAAGGAAGGCCAGGGCGATATCCAATACGATATCCCGTGGACATCCCTTGGGGAATATTTAAACTATTTGGAAGAAAAGGGAATATCCACCAATGTGGCTTCCTTTGTTGGGAATGCTACCTTACGGGAATATACCATCGGCATAGAAAAAAGACCTCCTACGCCCGAAGAAATGGAAACCATGAAAAAGCTCCTGCGCCAAGGAATGGAAGAAGGTGCCGTGGGGCTCTCCACCTCCTTGATTTATGTTCCTAGCGGACATGCACAAACCGATGAAATCATTGAATTGGCCAAGGTTGTTTCGGAATATAATGGTATGTACATCTCCCACATCAGGGATGAGGAAGGTGGACTATTGGAAGCGGTAGATGAATTGATTACCATATCACGAGAAGCAAAGCTCCCTGCGGAAATTTATCACTTTAAGGCATCGGGAAATGCGAATTGGCATTTGTTGGACAGTGCGATCACCATGGTTAACACCGCTAGGGAAAACGGCCTGGCCATTACTACGGATATGTACATGTACAACGCCAGTTCTACGGGACTCAACGTGGTTTTGCCCGCGTGGGCCAAGGAAGGGGGTCACAAGTCCACCATTGCGTTGATGGAAAATCCGATCACCCGAAAAAAAATGATGGACGAGATCGACTTTCACGTGCCACCCGAAAACATTCTATTGGTCGGTTTTAGAAATAAGGAACTTCGTAATCTTATTGGAAAGACATTAGCAGAGGTTGCGCAAGAACGCCAAAAATCGGCCAACGAAACCTTGGTAGATCTTATCTATGAGGACGACAGTCGGATTCAAGTGGTCTATTTCTCCATGTCCGAAGAAAACGTGAAAAAGAAATTGAAACTTCCCTACATGAGTATTTGTTCCGATGCAGGTTCTTATACCAATGAAGGCGTATTTCTCGAGCAAAGTACACACCCACGGGCCTATGGTTCCTTTGCCCGATTATTAGGCCATTTCGTACGCGACGAAAAAGTAATTCCTTTGGAAGAGGCTATTTATAAGTTGACGACCCTGCCCGCCACCAATTTAAAATTGAAAAAAAGAGGTGCTTTAAAAGAAGGTTATTTCGCCGATGTTGTCGTGTTCGACCCCAATACCATCAAAGCGAACGCTACTTTTGAAGAACCCCACCAATATGCTACGGGGATGATGCACGTATTCGTCAACGGCGGACACGTACTGAAGGATGGGGAACATACAGGTACCTTTTCGGGAAGGTTCGTAAAAGGTCCGGGAGCCACTAAGTAAACTTAAAACAAATAAAATAATTATTGACTAATCGATGAAAACCATAAATGTACTTTTTGCTTTACTTCTTTTGAACTCCTGCGCTAACGCCCAAGATATTGTAGAATCGGGTGCTTCACTTACTTTGGTATCTGAAGAATTCAAATTTACCGAGGGTCCGGCTGTTGATGACGAGGGAAATATTTTTTTTACGGATCAGCCCAATGACCGTATCGTGAAATGGGACGCCAAGACCAATACGGTTTCCGATTGGATGCACCCCAGTGGAAGGTCTAACGGACTCTATTTTGATCACCAAGGAAATTTGATATCCTGTGCAGATGAAAAAAACCAATTATGGAAAATTGATCCGGAAAAGAATATTACGGTACTTGTAGAAAAATTTGAAGGGAAATTTCTGGGAGGACCCAATGATGTATGGGTAGACCCAAAAGGGGGAATGTATATAACGGACCCTCTGTACAAAAGGGATTGGTGGAAAGATAGAACTCCAGAGGTAGAGAAAAGACGTGTATACTATCTAGCGCCTGGAAGTAATACACTGACTATAGTAGAGGAAGACTTGGTTATGCCCAATGGAATCATAGGGACCAAAAATGGCAAAAAATTGTTTATCGCCGATCCGGGCGATAAAAAAACGTATGTCTTTAAAATCAATAAAGACGGAAGCCTTTCTGAGCGTAGGCTATTCTGTGAGATGGGGTCGGACGGTATGACCTTGGACAAAAAGGGCAACCTATATCTAACCGGCAATGGGGTAACCGTATTCAACAAAGATGGCAAACAAATAAAACATATTAAGGTCCCCGAAAACTGGACTGCCAATGTCACTTTTGGAGGCCCTGAAAGGGACATACTCTTTATTACGGCCATGGACGCCGTTTACACCTTAAAAATGAACGTAAAAGGCATTAATTAAAGCAAAATCAAAATGACCTGGAAAAATCTATTCGACAAGCAGGAATGTGAGGAAACCATAGCACGTGTCAATAAGCTCACCCCGGAAACCCTACCCCAGTGGGGCAAAATGAACGTGTCCCAAATGTTGGCGCACTGTAATGTTGCCTATGAAACTACGTATACGGACAAACACCCGAAACCCAAAGGATTCAAAAAGTTCCTAATCAAGTTGCTAGCAAAGAATGCCGTTGTGGGCCCAAAACCGTATAAAAAAAACGGTCCCACTTCCCCGGTTTTTAAAATAAGCGATGAGCGGGATTTCGCAAACGAAAAGGACCTGCTAATCGGATATCTCAAAAAGACCCAAGAGTTGGGAGCCAATCATTTTGACGGTAAGGAATCCTTTGCTTTTGGAACCTTGACCAAACGGAATGGAATACCCTTTTTTCAAAACATCTGGACCATCACTTGCGGCAGTTTGGCGTGTAGAACATATAGTAATTTTAATCCCTCTAACCAAATTTGTATTTTGAGGCACGAAAAATCGTATCGAGAACCGCATGTCCAAAAAAAAACTGCTTCTCGATACTTGCCCGAAAGGAGGGCGGGCAAATTTTTCTCAATTCAATCTAAAAATTAACTCGAAGTGACGATTTTTATAAAAATGTACTATGAATTTTTAAAGTAACCTACCTCGGGGCAAGCTCACGAGGAATTCTTTGAAAACGAACTTTTAATTTCGAGGCAAGCCTCGGGGTATTAAACCCTTTGGCGGTGCCAATAAAAACCAACCCATTATGACAGCGTATATTTTTGAATTTATTGGAACCGGAATGCTTATTCTTATTGGCAATGGAGTCGTGGCAAACCTGGTTTTAAAAGGCACCAAAGGTGCCGATAGTGGCTGGGTAGGCATCTCCCTGGCTTGGGGAATTGCCGTCTTCATTGGGGTATTTATCTCGGCGGATGTGAGCGGGGCCCATTTGAATCCCGCAGTGACCATTGGCCTTGCCGCTGCCGGAAAATTCTCTTGGACTTTGGTACCCGGTTATATTATTGCACAAATTTTTGGGGCCATGGTCGGCAATTTTTTGGTGTGGCTGACCTATAAAAAACAATATGACCAAACCGAAGACCCTGGTGCTATTTTAGCGACTTTTAGTACCGCTCCCGCCATACGAAGCTATGGTTGGAATGTAGTTTCGGAAGCGATTGGAACCTTCGCCCTCGTTTTTGGGGTCTTCTATATTGCTGGTGGTGCACTGGCCAATGAGCCTATTTCCTTAGGTTCATTGGACGCCCTTCCCGTAGCCCTTTTGGTTATGGGTATCGGGTTTGGATTGGGCGGTCCCACGGGCTATGCCATCAATCCGGCCCGTGACTTGGGACCCAGGATCATGCACGCTATTTTACCCTTAAAAAACAAAGGGGACAGCGATTGGAGCTATGCTTGGGTCCCTGTTGTAGGACCCGTTATTGGTGCTCTTGTGGCGGCGGGCGTGTTTTTATTACTAAATTAAAATTGAAAAAATGAAAATCATATTTAAAGCTTTATTCCTTTGTTTCTCTAGCGGCCTTTTTGCGCAGCAAATTATTGAAGTGCCCCACGAAACCACCACGACCGTTCAATGGGAAGGGAACGAAAAGGAATATTTTTCCGAAATCTGGCAAACCCAAGTAGTCACAAACGTGTCTACCCCTACCATGGAGGTATTTGCTCCGGAAAATCCCAACGGAACCAGCGTTATCGTAGCTCCAGGTGGAGGATTGTATGCCTTGAGTATCAATAGCGAAGGAAACGATGTCGCAAGATGGCTTGCCGAAAGAGGCATTACGGCCTTTCTATTGAAATACCGATTAGTTCCCACCGGGGAGGATGGGGTACAGGAAATTAGTATGGAGGGAGCCACCAATCCCCAACGGATCATGCAACGGGTTGCACCAGTTCTTCCCTTGTCAATACAGGACGGACTGTCCGCCATTGAATACGTGCGGACCAATGCCCAGAAATATAAGCTAGACCCCCATAAAATTGGTTTTATGGGCTTTTCCGCCGGAGGTGCCGTAACCATGGGCGTGGCGTACAACTACAACGAAAAAAATAAACCCGATTTTTTGGTTTCGGTCTATCCCTGGACCACGGCCCAACCCGTTCAGGAAGTGCCACAAGACGCTCCACCCATGCTGGTCATCTGTGCCACGGACGACCCCTTGGGACTCGCCGCGGGAAGTATTGAACTCTATTCCTCCTGGCTCAAGAAAAACAAGACCGTAGGGCTGCATATGTATTCCAAGGGCGGACACGGATTTGGCATGAAACAACAAAAACTCCCTTCCGATGATTGGATCCAGCGTTTTTATGATTGGTGGGAGGTGGAGATTGGTGAATAATGGAAAAGCTCATAAACAAGTCCATTATTTTTAAAAGCGTAAGGTCATCTTTGATTAACATTCCTTTGTTGATTAAAAAAAACTATAGGAGATAAACTTTGATATCATATTTTTAACTTTACCCTATGTATAGAGAAAGACTAAGATTTATTGACCTTTTTTGTGGAATAGGAGGTTTTCGAGTTGCATTTGAGGAGGCCTGTGATGAAAACGAAATTAAAGCGGAATGCGTATTCTCATCTGATATAGATCAGTTTGCACAAGAAAGTTATGAATCTAACTTTGGAGAAAGGCCAGCGGGAGATATAACTAAAATTGACGAAAAGGATATCCCCGACCATGATATACTTTTTGCAGGTTTCCCTTGTCAGCCATTTAGTATTATAGGCCGAATGAAAGGACTAAATGACACCAGAGGAACCTTGTTTTTTGATATTGCCCGAATTCTAAAGGAAAAAGAACCAAAAGCTTTCGTACTAGAAAATGTAAAACAGCTTGTGGGCCATGATAAAGGAAAAACTCTCAAAGTAATTATAAAATCACTTCAAGACCTTGGATATCATGTTCAATACAGTGTTTTAAATGCATTGGATTTCGGCCTTCCTCAAAAACGTGAGAGAGTTGTAATTGTTGGACACAAGGAGCCCATTCTCTTTACTTTTCCTAGCCCTGAGAAGCCATATAAATCTCTGAACAAAATTTTAGAGAAAAAGGTAGATAAAAAATATTTCGCTTCTGATTACATAAGAAGTAAAAGAAAGGAAAGGCACACCTCATCATATTACCCATCAATTTGGCACGAAAACAAATCAGGTAATATTTGTTCCTATCCTTATTCATGCGCATTACGTTCAGGAGCCTCTCACAACTATCTTTTAGTTAATGGGGAAAGAAGATTAACTCCTCGTGAAATGTTTAGATTACAAGGTTTTCCTGATTGGTACAAAATCGTTGTTAGCGATGCTCAAGCCAAAAAACAGGCTGGAAATGCCGTCCCTGTAAACATGATAAGAGCCGTTTGTCAAAAGTTGTTACCATATATTGCTACTACTATGGATCAAACATTAGTTTTGAGAGAATACGAGCTAAAATATAATGCAAGTTAATGGCTAAAAGAAAATATCCCAAATTAAGGACTGTTAGCAAATCCATTTCAGCTTATCCTCTTAATAAATTCAATTCTGAATTTCCTTACATACTTGGGCAAGAAATAGTTTATCTTCTGGCAAGTAAGGGAAGAGCTGATTTACAAGGAAATGAATGGGAACAAATTTTCGCTCTGTGCTTAGGTGCTGAATGGAAACCTTCAAACGTTGGTTTAGATGATGTTGTGATGGGAAATACTGCTTGGGGGGCTAAGACAGTAAAATCTGGACTAAAAGATTTCAAAGATTTAAAACAAGTAAGGCTTATTTCAGGTAGAAACTCACCTGTCTACTCATATGGGGTAACAATTGATACATCTGCTGACCCTAACGAAATTGGCGAACAAGTGTTAGAAATATGGAATGAAAGAGTTTCTGCAGTTAGAGAAAAATACAAGCATTTACGAACCGTGGTGTTGGTTAAGTCAAATGACCTTTCCCAAGTTGCTGTATTTGAATTTGATACAATTCGTTTTGATGCCGAACTATTTAACTTTGAATGGAACAAAAGAGGGAATTTGGAAGGCTTTTTAAAAGGAACACGTCACAAGCAATTCGTATGGCAACCTCACGGCTCACAGTTCACTGTTATAGAAAAAGTTCCAGAAGAAACATTGATTTTGAAAATTAAACAACCCGAAACTCTTGATAAGGAAAAAATCCTGCAAGCAATCGGATTCGACAAATCATGGGTTACGATTGAAAGGAAATGACAGATTATAAAGTGGCAAACCTAAATGTATTCTTCTTTGTCTTGCTAACCATATACTAATTGTCATTTCTTTTTAGGACACTAACAGTAAAAACCAAAATGCACCAAACCAAAATAACAACGCTCCTCGCCCTCCTTTTCCTGAGCACTACATTTTGGCTTTCCGCCCAAGAAAAACCTGCCTTTGCGGAGGAAGTAAAGGCGTTGACCCAAAAAAACGATTCCCTTTGGGACCAAAACAGGGAAACCATTGTTTTTACGGGCAGTTCCAGCATACGAAAATGGGACAATTTGCAAGCGGCCTTTCCAGAGCATCAGGTCTTAAATGCCGGTTTTGGCGGTTCCCAGGCGTCGGACTTGCTCTATTATTTGGATACCTTGGTACTACGGTACAATCCCTCCAAAGTTTTTATTTACGAAGGAGACAATGATATTTCGGCAAAAAAAAGACCTAGGGAAATTATCGGTACTACGAAGACCATTATCGCCAAACTCAAAGCTCAGAACCCAGACGTGAAAATTGTACTCATTTCTGCCAAACCAAGTATTAGCCGCTGGAACTTGAGAGGAAAATACAGAAGGCTCAACAGAAAGTTTAAAAGGCTCAGCAAAAAAGACGAAGCCTTACTTTTCGTGGATGTTTGGAATCCCATGCTAAATGGCAAAGAAGTCAAAAAGGATATCTTTGTATCAGACGGCCTTCACATGAACCAAGAAGGTTATGATATTTGGTTCAATGCCATGCAAAATTTAGTAAATAACCCCTAAACCAAAACAATGATAAAAACGTTTTTTATTAGAAGTCTTTTTTTCCTGGCCTTGGGAATGGTCATTTTGGCCTGCCAAAACGAGCCGGAAAAACCACGCATCAAAATGCCCGAAACGGATCTGGCCGCCGTGAGCCTCATTCCAAAACCGGTAAAGACCATCGCCACCAATTCGGCCTTCGCGTTGGACCAGTTCACGGCCATTTACACGTCAAAAAATGCCACGGGTTTTGACAAGGTTGGCGAGTTTTTGGCGGAAAAAATAAAGGAGCATATCGACTTGGACGTACCCGTGAACGGGGAAAATGCCAACACGGTGGAACGGATCATTTACATCAACCAATCGGATAGCTTGGAACTGAACGCACCCGAGGCATATCAACTGTATATCAATCAGGATTCCATCATTATCAATGCCAATACTGCGGAAGGTGCGTTTCGAGGAATACAGACCCTTCGCCAATTGGTGCCCAATACGAGTAACGATACCTTGGCGGCACAAAAAATTTGGCCCATTCCATCGGGGAAAATAACGGACAATCCCAATTTTGGATATCGCGGTGCCATGTTGGACGTAGCCCGACATTTCTTTAGCGTGGAGGACGTTAAAAAATATATCGACCTGTTGGCCTATTACAAAATCAATATGATGCACCTACACCTCACGGACGATCAAGGCTGGCGCATAGAGATAAATTCCTGGCCAAAACTCACGGAAATTGGCGGTAGTACGGAAGTGGGCGGTGAATCCGGAGGTTTCTATACCCAGGAAGAGTACAAGGAAATTATACGTTATGCACAGGAGCGTTATATGACCATAATCCCTGAAGTGGATATGCCCGGGCACACGAATTCGGCCTCGGTTTCCTATCCCATCCTAAATGGAAATGGAAAGACTCCAAAGTTGTATACGGGCATGCAAGTGGGCTTTAGCACCTTTGATACCCGAAAGGATACGGTCTATGCCTTTATTGACGATGTGGTTCGAGAAATATCCGCCATGACCCCTGGCCCCTATTTCCACATGGGTGGTGACGAAAGCCATGTGACAAAGAAAAACGACTATATCCATTTTGTGAACAAGGTTGAAAAAATTGTACAAAAACATGGCAAGCGCATGATAGGCTGGGATGAAATCGCCAATGCCGATATCGATTCCAACGCCATTGCCCAATGGTGGGCCAGTGAAGAAAATGCAAAGAAAGCAGTAGCAAAAAATATGAAAGTCATCGTGTCTCCTGCGAATAAGGCCTATCTGGATATGAAATACGATACTTTGACCGACCTAGGTCTTCACTGGGCGGCCTATATTCCAGTTGATACGGCCTATCAATGGACGCCGGAAGATTACGGTATTCCCAAAGAAAACATATTGGGAACCGAAGCACCTCTTTGGTCAGAAACCATCAGCAATATAGAAGAATTGGAATATCTGGCTTTTCCACGTGTCATAGGGTATTCTGAACTGGCTTGGAGCCTTCCTGAAAATCGGGATTGGGAAGATTATAAAGTCCGTTTGGGTGACCAAGCCCCATTTTTGGAACGGAACAATGTGAACTACTACCCATCCCCGTTAATCGATTGGAAAAAAAGTAAGTTCACCTACGAGACCATTGAAAAGGATTAAGGGATTTTTAATTCATATAAAAAAGGGAGTTGGAATTTTAGCGTAACGAAATCCCGACCCTCCCCGTTTCGCTAAAGCGAAACACCCCTCCCTGACCAGGGAGGGGAGCTTTTTTTGAGTAAAGCAGATGATCACAACTAACTTTAGAAAAGGAAATTTTAAAACTTAAAATTGAACGTGTGGTTTCCTTTCCAGAAGAATACATCGAGAAAGCTCGGGACGGAACCTGTTCCGTAAAACGGAACGGCCGAGTTTCGAGATGGGTTTTACAAAGTAAAAATTCCTGCTGGAAAGTCTCCTTTCTTTTGCTTCGTTTTCTTTGGAGACACAAAGAAAATGAAGGGAAAAACTACTGAACCCAATCACAACCCTCTCCGTTCCGCTAAAGCGAACCACCCCTCCCTAATCAGGGAGGGGAGCTAATTTGGGTGTTAAAAAATACGAGGTAACATAAAATGATATTTAGAATAAGCCGGCCTATTTTGGGATGCGTAGTAAATCCAAAAGAACTTGGAATTGGCCAAAAGGAAATCGCCCAAAAAGTATTCCCATGCAATCGGAAACGGCCTGGGCGATGCGGGTCAAGGACTGCTTGGATTTCAAGTATCCGAAAATCAGCCTAGCCTTTATGGATACTTTTTCGGCGATGGAAAAAGTATCGGAAACAAAAAAACCGACCCTCCCCGTTCCGCTAAAGCGAAACAACCCTCCCTGACCAGGGTGGGGAGCTTTTTTTGGCGTACAATCAGCATTCTTTGAATATTGAAAAGCATTCTTTGATTTCGAATTCCCATGAAAAAAGGCCCTGAATCAGGGCCTTTTTTATATTTATCTTACAAATATGTTTACTCCTTTTCCTCCTTTTCTTCAGCTTCCTCTTTTTCTTCAGACTCTTTTTGCGCTTCTTTGGAGAAATCGGCCAAATCGTTTGCTACCAAAATATTGTACCACTGAATAATCTTCTTGATATCACTGGTATACACCCTATCCTCATCATAATTTGGCAATACCTCGAAAAAATATTCCTCCAGCTTTATCTTTTCATCCTTATGGCTAACCGAGGTTTTTTCACCTTTTTCCTTTTCCTGGATTTTTATAAAAACCTCTCGTAAAGGCAGTTCCTCGTCTAGGGTGTAAATGGCTATTTCAGAAAGTACACTGACATTGCTGCGCAAACCTACACTGATTTTCCTTCCGTCCAACAGGGACTCGGCCACAAAGCCTGTCCTTGTCTGTGTAATCAATTTATACAATCCAGGTTTACCGGCAACCGACAAAATTTTCTCCAAACCCATATGCACTATTTTTTATTTTTTGATTGGGCAAAGATGCCACTTTTCTTATGATTAAAAAATCTCTTTATCTTGCTTTTTTTACGTTGGGGAAACGCATTCTATAATCCACGCTGATCTTTCCCTTAGATATATTGGCCAATCTGCCCTTTAACAATCGTTTCTTTAAGGAGGATAGCTTATCCGTAAACAGAATACCTTCAATGTGGTCATACTCATGCTGAATGACCCTGGCCAATAGCCCGTCGTAGGTTTCCACATGTTCCTTGAAATTCTCATCAACATAAGTAATCCGTATGCGCTCCTTTCTATTGACGTCCTCTCGAACATCGGGGATACTAAGGCAGCCTTCATTAAAAGGCCAATCGGTACCACTCTCTTCCTCAATGTGGGCATTAATAAATACCTTTTTGAAGCCGTTTAGCAGCTTTTGTTCGTCTGGGGAAAGATCCTCATCGTCAGAAAATGGCGTCGTATCCACCACGAACAAACGAATGGGCAAACCTATTTGGGGGGCGGCCAAACCTACCCCACTGGCATTGTACATGGTCTCCCACATATTGGAAATAAGTTCCTTTAGTTTCGGGTAATCTTGGTCTATTTCCTCTCCTACTTTTCTCAAGACCGGGTCTCCATAGGCTACAATTGGTAATATCATTTATAATCGCTTTAAGTAATCCTGTAAAATGAGCGTGGCGCTGATTTCATCAATCAAACCCTTGTTCCTGCGCTGCTTTTTTTTCAACCCACTATCCAACATACTCTGAAACGCAATTTTTGAGGTAAACCGCTCATCCTGTCGTTCAATTTTTACATCTGGAAAGGCTTCGAATAGCTTTGTCAAAAATGGTTTGATGTACACCTCAGATTCCGATGGCTGGTTGTTCATTTGTTTGGGCTCTCCTACAACTAGTACATCAACCATCTCGTCCTTAAGATATTGGGTCAAAAATGGTATGATATCCTTTGTTGCAAGCGTGGTAAGCCCAGACGCAATAATTCGCAGCTCATCGGTTACGGCAACACCCGTTCTTTTTTGCCCATAGTCCAACGCAAGAATCCTTCCCAATTTTAATTTTTGGCAAAAATAAAGGATAATTTGTTATATGAGGATGAACCGATAGCTAATTCCTGGCTATCCACTTATATTTGACAAAATTTTAATACAGATGAAAGAATTACGGGATACCATAGAAAAAGCATGGGAAAATAGGGAACTCTTGAAAGAAATGGACACGCAGAGTGCCATTAGGGAAGTCATTGACCTAATCGACGCCGGAAAATTACGCTGCGCCGAACCTACCGGCGATGACTGGCAAATAAACGAATGGGTCAAAAAGGCCGTAGTACTTTATTTCCCCATCCAAAAGATGGAAACTTTGGAAGCTGGAATTTTTGAATATCACGATAAAATGCCCCTTAAACGAGGCTATAAGGAAAAAGGAATACGAGTGGTTCCCAATGCCGTTGCAAGACACGGTGCATATATCTCCCCTGGCACAATTTTAATGCCCAGTTACGTGAATATTGGCGCTTACGTAGACGAAGGAACGATGGTGGATACGTGGGCAACGGTAGGCAGTTGTGCGCAAATAGGTAAAAATGTACACCTAAGTGGTGGAGTTGGTATTGGAGGGGTTTTGGAACCTTTGCAGGCATCCCCTGTAATCATAGAGGACAATGCCTTTATTGGATCTAGGTGTATTGTGGTTGAAGGGGTTCGGGTTGGCAAGGAAGCTGTTCTGGGTGCTAATGTTGTACTTACGGCCTCTACTAAAATAATCGATGTAACTGGGGAAAAGCCCTTGGAGAACAAGGGATTTGTACCGCCTCGGTCCGTGGTGATTCCAGGCAGTTATACCAAAAAATTCCCGGCAGGGGAATATCAGGTTCCCTGCGCCTTAATCATTGGCAGACGTAAGGAAAGTACCAACAAAAAGACTTCCTTGAACGATGCCCTAAGGGAGTATGATGTAGCGGTGTAAGGCATTCTGGATGTGATTACGGAGGCTGAAATTTTCGAATTCATAATTTCGGAAATCTCGGCCTTTTCATTTGTCAGACATTTAAAATTGGGGGAGATTTTTGAAGGATTCCGTTTAATTGCTCATTATTACGCAACCCAAAACAGCTTTTATCATCTCCTTTTAATAAAAGGCCTATGAAGCATTTTGTAAGAATTTTACCCAGGATTACAATTTTTGCCTTTTTTTTTTGTTATACCTTTGTTAGCCCAATGCTATCGACCCTACTTATTCGGTAATTATGATGAATAATAGAGAAAAAATTTCAGCCTTGATCATCACCTTCAATGAAATAGGATACATTGAAAAGTGTTTGGAATCCGTTTCCTTTGCTGACGAAATCATTGTGGTGGATTCCTTTAGTACGGATGGTACCTATGAATATCTTTTAAATCATCCCAAGGCGAAGGTCATTCAAAACCCCTTTGAAAACTTTACGGCACAAAAATCATTTGCTTTAAAACAGGCAACTAATGATTGGGTCTTATTTTTGGATGCCGATGAAGTTGTACCCGCTCCCTTGAAGCGTGAAATTTTGGAGACAGTTTCCAAGGAAAGCGAAATAGTAGCCTATTGGTTTTACAGACAGTTCATGTTCCAAAATGAGAAATTGAGGTTCAGCGGATGGCAGACCGACAAGAATTACCGACTCTTTAGAAAAAGCAAAGCTAAATTTTCAGATAGAAGAATCGTTCATGAAACCTTGGACGTTGAAGGAACTTCTGGTATACTGACAGAAAAGCTTATCCATTATTGCTATAAAAATTACGAGGACTACAAGTCCAAAATGTTGAATTATGGTAGATTAAAGGCCATTGAATGTTTTTATCGCGAACGAAAATTCAATTATGCGGCCATGTATTTAAAAACCGGTTGGAAATTCTTTAACCATTACATCCTAAGGCTTGGATTTTTAGACGGTAAAAAAGGATATGCAATATGCTACCTGAACGCTCTTGGCGTATTGGAAAGGTTCCGGGAACTAAAACGTTTGGAACAAAAAAACGAATTGGCCTACTACTTGGTAATGCCATAAAAGGTCCAAACCCTCTTTTCCTTTTTCGTTTTTCTTCTTATTCCTACATTCTTTGCTATCGATTCAGGGGTCTTATATCCCCGTTTATGGTCTAGATGAACGCAGACGGCACTGTATCTCAATTGTTTGGACTTGATACCAAAGTTAAAAAGTCGTTCCCCCAACTCCCTATCCTGTCCCCCATATTGCATTCGCTCGTCGAAGCCATTTACATTCAATATATCATGCTTCCACCCAGATGAATTATGACCGTTCCAACTGGCATTCGTTGGAGTGACCCAATTCAACACCTGGGAAATAAGGCCACTGGCCGTTAATTTGTTGTTTTTAAAGGTCTTGGGGATACCCTTTTCCTTGAGCCAATGGATATCAAAACATCGTTGGTTTTCTATATCCTCCAAACTTATCAATTTGGAGATGTTCATTGGAAGCATATAATATCCGCCAGAAATAAAATAACCAGGCTCCTTGTTAATGTAGTGTACGTGCACAAAATCTTCCCTAGGAATGCAGTCACCGTCTGTCATTATAATGTATTCCGTGCGACAAGCTACCACCGCTTTATTGAGGATTCTCGACTTTTGAAAACCATCGTCTTCCTGCCATATATGGACAATAGGGAAGAAAACCTCTTTGGCCATTTCGTCCAACAATTCCTTTGTTGCAGGTTTGGAACCGTCATCGGCAATGACCACCTCAAAGTTTTTAAACGTTTGCTGATTGAAACCCCACAATACCTTCTTAAGCCATTCCTCGGCATTGTAGGTACTTACTATTACGCTTATTTTTAAGTCCTCTGCTGTATTGGTCATAGTTTGGCAAAAATATAAAAGTCTTCCTGTATCTTTGAAAATTAATAGAAGATAAACATGCTCAAAAAGAAAATAGCCCTGATAGAGCTAACCTCCTATCATGAAGAATGTTTATATAGCCAAATTAGATTTCTAAAGGATGCTAACTACGATGTGCATTTAATCATACATCCGAAATTCAAAAAAAACATCGAACTATATGGAATAGATTCCTGTAAAATAAAATTTCTGGACCCCAGAGGCGCATCAACGATTATGAAAAGGATCTACAATTGGTTCTTGACTTATAAGTACATCGTTAGAAATGCTTTCGATATAATTATTTTTAATACGGCAAGCAGCAATAAGGAAACCATTGCACTCATAAGACTTCTGCCAAAAAAAATAAAATGTCTGGGGAGTATTCATAACCTAAAAAAATTGAACGGTAGCTTTTCCCAAAGAATGATCAGCAAACGAATGCAAGATTATTACGTTTTAAATGACTTTTTGGTGAATTCCATGGAGCTAGACGACAAAACTATTCGCCTTTTCCCGTATTATCCTATTTATTTTCCGGAGTACCAAAGTACATACGCGTCGGATAAAAAAAAGGAAATTTGGATATGTATTCCTGGCGAGCTCAACTACAAAAGGAGAAACTACGATATAGTATTGCAAGCTCTTTCCAAACTTGAAATAAACCAATCCAACTTAAAAATTATCATTTTGGGAAAAATGAACCCGAAAAGTACCGATGTACCCTATTTTGAAAAACAAGTTAAGGAACTGAAGTTAGAACCTTACATAATGACATTTGATCACTTTATTGAAAATGATTTGTTTCAAGATTACATCCAAGCTTCGGATTACATCATGGCGCCGGTTTCCAATACGGAGCAAAACTATTTGAAATACAAGATAACAGGGGCCTATAATTTGGCATTTGCCTACAAAAAACCATTAATAACCCCCAAAGAAATGAATGTAATGCCAGATTTAAATGAAAACTCATACTTCTATGAAGATTCAGATAGCTTGGCAATGCTTTTTAAAAGTATTGTGGATAAGACCCTAGAAACAAAAAATATTTACACACATGAGAAGTGGCAATATTCATATCAATTAAAAAAATATTTGAATTTAATCGAACAGGCTTAAAGAATGGATTTCACCCTTGAAATAAACCAAGCCACTGAAGTGCTTCAAAATGGGGGACTCATCCTCTACCCCACGGATACTGTTTGGGCCATTGGTTGCGATGCGACCAACGAAAGGGCCGTAAAAAAGGTACTAGACCTAAAACGAATCGATTCCAAAGGACTCATCTGTCTTGTTTCCAATGATGCCATGTTGGAAAGGCATGTGGAACAGGTTCCTGATTTGGCATATGACATCATGGACTTGGCCTCGAGACCGACCACCATAGTTTATGACAACCCCAAAGGAATTGCTTCCAATGTGATGGCCAAGGACAACACCTTGGCCATTAGAGTCGCTTCGGATAAGTTTTGTCAATATCTCATTGGCAAGTATAAAAAACCCATTGTAGCGACATCGGCCAATCTTGCGGGCCAAAAGACACCAATCAATTTCAAAGAAATTGACGCGGCCATTTTATCAGGTGTGGACTATGTGGTAAATTTGAAGCCTGAAAATCAGAATGCAGTTCCAACTTCAATAATCAAACTGGGCATGGATGGACTGGTGAAAGTGATTAGGGAATAATGCCGGTGAAAATCTAATGGACTATAAAAAGGCCTTGAGCCAACCCATTTTCGAAATTATTGGTGAGACCGCAGACGAACTAAATCTGGACACCTACGTCATTGGAGGTTTTGTTAGGGACTACCTTTTAAATAGAAAGACGCCAAAAGATATCGATGTTGTCGCCGTAGGAAGTGGCATAGCACTGGCTACGGAGCTAGCTTCCAAACTTCCAAAAAAACCACAGGTTTCCGTTTTTAAAAATTTTGGCACCGCCATGGTGAAATATGGCGAACTGGAACTTGAATTCGTAGGAGCAAGAAAGGAAAGTTATCATAGGGACAGTAGGAAACCGGTTGTGGAGGACGGCACCCTGGAAGAGGATCAAAAGCGAAGGGATTTCACCATCAACGCTTTGGCCATTTCGCTGAACAAAACCGATTATGGTACACTTATAGACCCCTTTAATGGGCTCGAGGACTTGGAAAACAAACTGATACGGACTCCATTGGATCCGGACATTACCTATTCCGATGACCCTTTGAGAATGATGCGGGCCATACGCTTTGCGACTCAACTGGATTTTAGGATTGAAGCTACATCCTTGGAAGCCATCACCCGAAACAAGGAACGGATCAAGATAATATCCAAGGAACGCATCGTAGAGGAACTGAACAAAATTATGCTTTGCCCAATACCATCAAAGGGCTTTTCCCTCCTTCATACAACCGGCCTGCTGGAAATCATCATGCCCGAATTGACGGCGTTACAGGGCATCGAAGAAATAGAAGGACAAAGACACAAGGATAACTTTTGGCATACTTTGGAGGTCGTAGACAATATTTCCATGGAAACCGATGACCTTTGGTTGCGTTGGGCAGCGCTGCTCCATGATATTGGAAAGGCCCCTACCAAACGTTTTCACAAAAAAATTGGATGGACCTTCCATGGCCATGAATTCCTAGGTTCCAAAATGGTGTACAAGCTATTTAAAAGGCTTCGGATGCCATTGAACGACAAAATGAAATTCGTACAAAAATTGGTCATGATGAGCTCACGCCCCATTATTCTGGCGGAGGAACATGTGACGGATTCCGCCGTGCGAAGATTGGTTTTCGATGCCGGTGAGCATGTAGAGGACCTTATGACCTTGTGCGAAGCGGATATCACCACAAAAAACCCAAAAAAGCAGCGAAAGTATAGGAACAATTTTAAACTGGTGCGGGAAAAAATAAAGGAAGTTGAGGAACGGGATCGTATCCGAAACTTCCAACCTCCGGTTTCGGGGGAAGAAATCATGACGACCTTTGACCTTAAACCCTCAAAAGAAATTGGAATAATAAAGGAGGCCATTAAAGAGGCCATTTTGGAAGGGGAAATACCAAACGAATATGAAGCTGCCAAAGCCTTTATGATCAAAAAGGGAAAATCCATTGGATTGAATTTAGCCGATTAAATCGCAAAGTAACCGAAAGTACTTAATAACAGTTCGCGTTATTTACCAAAATACCCAATGTCTTTTCCAAAAGAGTGGTAATTTTGATAAAAGAATTCAAATGAAAGCCTCTTTCAGAAAACTTGCGAAATTGACCTTGATATTGGTGTATTTGGTCATTGTAGCCGGTGCGGTCGTACGTATGACCGGAAGCGGTATGGGATGTCCGGATTGGCCAAAATGTTTTGGTTACTACATACCCCCTACTGAAGCCTCTGAACTTGAATGGCAACCGGAACGTTCCTATGAAAAAAGTCAGGTAATCATAAAAGATGAAACCCTACGGGTAGCCGCCAGGGATTTTACCTCAGCAAATTCATTTAATGAAGAAAATTGGAACTTGTATACAAAACATGATTATGCCATTTTTAACCCTTGGCATACTTGGATAGAATATATCAACAGACTTTTGGGCGCCTTGGCAGGTCTGGCGACCCTGGTGTTGGCATTTAGTTCCATCACCTATTGGAAAAAGCAAAAAAGAGTTACAATCCTCTCATGGCTGGTAGTATTTGGCATGGGATTTCAGGCCTGGTTGGGGGCTACTGTGGTCTATTCCGTCTTGGAACCTGTAAAAATAACCTTGCATATGCTGATGGCCTTGCTCATTGTGGCAATGCTGCTATATATCATTTTTAGGGTAAACAATGAGGACAAGAGAATCATTTTTGACAAAACAACCCTTGTTTTAGCTTGTTTTGCGTTGATTTTGACCATCGTTCAAATAATTCTTGGCACACAAGTAAGGCAGTTCGTGGACCATCAAATTGAGATGGTGGGAGATAACGCCAAGGGATTTTGGTTGGAAGACCCAACCTTGGTGTTTTATGTACATCGTAGCTTTTCCATCATCGTAATACTCGTTAATGCCTTCTTGGCCTATAGAATCTTTTCTATGAATTTGGGCCATATGAAAATTGTCTGGATTCTTTTTCTTTTGGTGGTCGAGGCGTTCTCTGGAATGGCCATGTATTATTTGGATTTTCCCTTTGCAAGTCAACCGCTGCATCTCGTGGTAGCCTCCATTTTGTTCGGGGTACAGTTCTATTTGGTTTTAGATGCTTTAAAGCCTAAATCAAGTCCCAATTCTTTGTAACTTTGCCCTCCCACAAAAATTAAGGAATGGTCTATAAAATTAGAATAATACTAGATGCTGAAGAAGATATCTTCAGGGATCTGGAAATCGAAGCCCACAATACTTTAGAGGAATTTCATAATGCCCTGACCCAGGCTTTTGGTTTTTTGGGGAACGAAATGGCCTCTTTCTATACCTGCGACGAAAATTGGAAACAGGACGAAGAAATTGCCTTGTTCGATATGAGCGAAACTGGCTCCGATGTACGTCTGATGAACGAAACTTTTTTGGAAGATGTACTGACCGAGGATAGCCCAAAAATGATCTATGTATACGACTTTTTGAATATGTGGACCTTTTTTGTGGAGTTGGCAGATATTGTGGAAAAAGTAGATGGACATCCCTACCCCAATGTATTGTTCAGCTTTGGGGAACTACCGGAATCTCCTCCTGAAAGAAAGTTCGAATCCGAAAATAGTGCCTTCGATTTTGACGATACCTTTGAAAACTATGACGACCTGGATTTTGATGAAAATTGGAATTAGTTAGTTGTTAGTTGAAGTAAATAACATTTTACCCCAAAGCAATCCATTTAAACCATAAATTTTCATGATCAACTTATATGCCACCCAGATCGAACACATTTCCATCCATAGGGTAGGAAATAAAAATAAAGGTGAAGGAATTTTCTTGTCAGCTGAACCTTTTGCACTGAACGATGAAACTACAGGACTTCTAAAAGAATACTTTTTTAAACCGTTCCGGGAAAAAGAGGAGAACTATTTTAAACTTTCCAATGAAGTGGATGTGGAATTCAACGAATTGTACAAATTGGCCAATACCGTTTTCGATGACCCGTCAAACTCACATTCGGCCTCAAAAAAAATCGCCACCTTATTATTTGAACAGTCCAACCATCCCCATATTAAAAGTGGTGAGGTGTATGTAGCCTATTTGACCGGGGTTCATTTGGACAATGAAAAAATAGATGCCATTGGCATTTTCAAAAGCGAGTTGAAACATGACTTCCTCCAGTTTAAGGAGAATGAAAACAATTTGGACATTATCGTTCAGCAGGGTATCAACATCAATAAATTGGACAAGGGTTGTTTAATTCTCAATGTCAATAAGGAAGGTGGTTACAAGGTATTATCAGTGGATAGCAATAAATACGACACCAAATATTGGCTCGAAAATTTCCTAAGTGTAGAGCCCCTTTCCGATGACAATTTCAAAACAAAGAACTATCTAAAATTCTGTCAGAACTTTGCGAAAGACGTGGTATTGCCCGCCGAGGACAAGCAGCAGGAAGTCCTGTTCATGAATCGTGCAGTAAACCATTTTGCGAAAAACGACACCTTTGAGGAAACCAATTTCCTAAACGAGGTAATGGAAAACCCAGACTTGATTCCAGAATTCAAACACTATAAGGTAGAGAAAGGTCCAAAATACAGCATTGAGGATGTTTCCAGTTTCGATATTGCGAACAAGGCTGTTTCTGATGCCCGAAGAAAAATTAAAAACGTCATCAATCTTGACACCAACATCCAGATCAAACTGGACTTTATAAATCCGGAGTCTGCAGAAAAATTTGTGGAAAAAGGTTGGGACGAAGAACGCCAAATGTATTATTATCTAGTATATTTTAACAAGGAACAGAAGAGTTGATGGTTGATGGTTGATGGTTGATGGTTGTAAATATAAACATCTTAAATTCATATAGCTACATGCCTTCCGCCAAACTTTTTTGGTATCCTTACCTAAAAACTAACAACTACGAACTAATAACTATATTTTAATATTCTGCTCAATGATCTGTTTCATACTAACATCCTCATAATTACGACGTACAAAATTGAGGGCGAGGTCCAGTACTTCGCCCATGGTTTTGCATTTACCGAAATTGGCATCGGAAGTTAAGGTCCCTATTTGTTCTTTTAAAAGTGTGATATTTTCATCTGTTGAAATGGTATCTTCCTTACAGATGGCTCTTAGTTTTTTGATTCGGTTTCCAGAACTCAATATGCGTTTAGCCACCATGGAACGCTCCTCCAATTTGTATTGGTCAACGGAATTCCTAAGAAGTTTTTGTCGTACCATTTCCACCATTTGATAATTTTCCTTAAAGAATTGGGGTCGGTATACTTTTAACTTTCCTTCAAAACATTGTTGGTCAAAATCTATGGCGCGAATCTTATAGACCACATGATCAAAATCATGGGTGGGTACGATCACATAATTGTAGGAGCGCATGTCCCCTAAAAGCCGAATCATACATCGCTCGTTGAATTTTACAAATTCCTTCGCCAATTGGGCCTTTTCCGGTTCGGAACACTTGGGCAGCATGTTCTTAATGAACTCGTCACCGGGGATCCCGGCTATATGCTCCTCGATCAAGGTATCCTTATACACCAAAAAATTGAGGTTGTATGGGGATAGCATATGCTCCAATTCCAGCCCGTAGATACGTGAGGCATCGGTACGTTTTATATAGAAATAGGTAAAATTATCATTCAGGATATTCCTGATTTTGATGCGAAAAGGTTTGGAATTCCCAAAAGTGCAAAAGTCTACGGCGTCTACATTGAGATATTGATGGATGTTATTGCTACCATCGGAATGAAGTATCGAATATACCTTTTTAAGGCTGTCGTCTATTTCCTTTCTATCAAATTCTGAATAATACACCCTGATCCAAAGGGTATCCTCATCATTGTTGTCATACACCACCACTGACCCTGAAAACCGGAGTAAATCATCATAGAAAATTGGAATTTCACTTTTACGATTATAATGTTTAAGGTAACCATCCAAGGCCTCGCTTACGGGATAGGCGGGCTTTTTTTTTGACATTAATTTTTCTTCCATGGTACTTCAATTCAATATTAAAGATACAACAATCGAAGCACTAAGTTAAACGACTCCTTTTATCGATAAACAGTTGAACTCATTGGGTTTACTAATAATCATACTACGCTTAAGCTTGTGGATACCACAAAAAGTATTGCATTGGCAACAATACATTGCGCAAAACCTGTGAATGGGGTTTTTTTGAGGATTATAACTCACTTTTTTTATAAAAATGCAAAGAATACTACTTGTTTTATTACTTGTCATAGGGGTAACAGGCAACGCCCAATTGAGCGACCTACACTACTTACCACCATTAAAACAAGGACAAAACAACCAAGGTATACAGGAACAGGCCATTTATCTCTCAACCCCTGAACCTACTACATTTACCGTTAATGCCTACAGGGGCACGAACCCAACTCCTATAGCTACTTTCAATATTTCAAACGTTAGTCCTGCCACTTGGACTTTGGCTGACGGAGACAATAACATAACCTTGGTGAACAATGCCAATACAGGTGTGGTTTTAACTAACAGCGGGTTACGTTTTGAATCCCCTAGCGGAAATCGTTTTTATGTAAACTATCGTGGAAATTCATCTGCCCAGGCTGCTTCATTAACGGCTAAAGGTAGGCAAGCAATAGGTACCCGTTTCAAATGGGGCGGTGTACCAAACTTAGGGGGTAGACACCCTTCAAAATCCAATACCCTGGGTATTATGGCTACAGAAGATAACACCACCGTGCGGCTCTTTGGCTATGACCCCAATTGTACTTTTCGTATAGGAAATAATGCTAATGCCATTACCGCAGATACATACACAATAGTCTTAAATGCCAACGAATCCTTTGTATTTGAAAACTATGTTGGAAATGTCAACCCGCCTTCACTCGCACAACAACAAGGATGGTTGGGCGCTTCTATAGAATCTGATAAGGATATCGTCATCAGTAATGGATCCATAAATTTTGGCCGTCAGGTAGGGCAAGCGAATCGCGATGCCGGTATCGATCAGCCCGTTCCCGAAAACCGTTTGGGAAAGGATTACGTGTTTGTCCGGGGTAACGGTAATACAAATGGGTGGACGGAGTTTCCCCTCCTTATTGCTACGGAGGACAATACGCAAATCTTTGTCAATGGTAACGCAGCACCTATCGCAACGTTGAACAATGGAGACTTTATTGAAATTCCAAGTAATAATTTTTCATCGAACACGGTGGGAGCCAATATGTTCGTACAGGCCTCCAAAAACGTATATGCCTATCAATGTATGGCAGGAGCCAGCCAAGTATACACCCAAGGATTGAACTTCGTAGCTCCGGTGAACTGTTTGCTGCCTGATGTTATGGACAACATTCCTGACATTAGGGATATGGCCGGTGAGACCGTTACTGGAGGTATGACCATTATAGCAGCGGTAAATACCCCAGATGCGAATATTCAGGTAACGGATGGCAATGGTCCTGTAACCCTACCTCCATCCAATCCGGTTGCCGGGTCTACCGAATGGAAAACTTTTTATGTTCCCAATTTGAACGGTAACGTGAGTGTGCAATCCACTGGACCAATGGCCGTTGGGTTTTTTGGCTTTAATGGTGCCAGAGGGGTAGCAGGTTATTTTTCAGGCTTCGATACAGTGCCAGAGGTTACCCTAGAAATTAGGGGAGGAACAGGTTGTTTTGTTGGTTCTGAAATCTTTGAAGCTACCAGTAATTTTGATGCCTACCAATGGTATGAAGACGGACTGCCTATTCCAGGAGCAAATGGTCCTAGCTATGCTCCAATGGGAGCTGGAGATTTCTTCGTAAGGGGTACCAAAGGTCCCTGTACCTATGATAGTAATACCATCCAGGCACTTTATTGCGATCCAGATGTGGTCCTTACCAAAACAGTGGACAATGATGAAATTATGGAAGGGGAAACGGCCATCTTTACCGTACGGGTTAGAAATAATGGCGTGGGACCGCTAACGAACCTTCAAATTACGGACAATATTCCCGCCGGACTCACCTTGGAAAATGCCTTTACGATTCATGGGACATGGAGTGGCAACACTTGGAACATTGGCACCTTGAACGGTGGACAAGTCGCACAATTGGAACTTACGGTACGTGCCGATGAAATTGACACACTACCCCTTCTTGGCCTTATCAATACCGTTACCAACACCCAAGATCAAACGGACACCAATACCACACCTGACAGCCCTACCGCCCTTATTACAGTACACAACGACTCCGATAATGACGGTGTAAAAGATATTACGGATCTTGATGACGACAATGATGGTATTTATGACGAGGACGAATGTGATACCCTGGCCTTCAACATTGCCAATGGTAATGGCCACACAAGCCCATTGGTTAGTGTAGACAACTATTTGGTGCTGGATGTTTTCAGCGTGGACAATTCATTCAATTTGAACGTGAATGGGATTGACGTAGCCGGTGAAATACAATTCCAACTTGGGGCCGCCGGTAATTTTGCCCGTTTTATGGATGGAACAACCTATGGGCAATCCGGGAATCCAAATATTTGGACAGTTAACGGCACCAATGGCAATGCAACCATACGGATTATCATAGATCAGGCAGGACAATTTCAGATTTTCGGGGCTAGAAGCTCCAACGGACCGCTGGAACCTATGGTACTGGATACGCCACCGGCACCCGTTTCCTGGAACCCTTCCGGAAGCAATACATTCAACGTTGGTCAACAGGTAGTTGGACCTACCAATATGAGAGGTGTCGTTTTGACCGCCGGTTGTGACACAGATAGTGATGGAATTCCCGATCAATTGGATTTGGATAGTGATGGCGATGGCTGTAGCGATGCCAATGAATTTTATAAGGATGGAAATGCCGATGGTGGCGATGGTGGCGAATATGGCACGGGAGTTCCGGTCGTAAACCCGTCAAATGGTACGGTAAATGCAGCGTCCTATGTTCAGGTTTTCGCTCCAGAAATTTTACTGGGCAACACTTCTGAAAACTTGGGCGGTGCTTCTTTGACAGGACAGTCCATCAATCTTGGCCAATCGTTCCAATACGTACTCCGTTTTCAAAATACAGGCGATGACGATGCCACCAACTATTCCATACGAAATATACTTCCTGCCAATGTTGCCTTGGATGGCATCAATACTTCGGATGCTCCTGGGGTCACCTCCAATCACGACCCGGTGACCAATGAAATTGTATTTCAGGTGCCCGATAATCTAGTGGAAGTAGGAGACCCGGAATACACTATTCGAATTATGGTGACCCTATCGGGTAACTGTTCAGATTTTATAGATGCCTGCTCGGGAACCTTGGTCAATGAAGCCTATTCTACCTACCAAGGTACTTTGAATCCCGCCACCTTTACGGATGAGGGAGGAGCCAATTCAACCTCCTCTTGTGACGTCCCTCCACAAGTTGCTACCAATGACATTTTGAGCGATTTGGCAAATTGTAACGTGGCACGTACCGTTCAGCTATGTGGTGATTTTGCCATCTTAACTGCAGGTACTGGGTTCGCTACCTATACATGGGCAATCGATGCCAATGGCAACGGACAAATAGATGCTGGGGAACCTACTATCAATGACGGTGATCCGGACAATAACCCAAGCACCCTTTTGGTAACCGATATAGGAAACTACATTGTTGAAAAATCCGGTGCTTCAGGTTGTGTGGACTTGGTAGAACTGATTACCGTGGAACGTTTTGGGACTACCCAGACCAACCCCATAATAGACTATTTTAATATGGTCAACGCGGATCCCAATCCGGATAACGATATCCAAGGGGAAATCGTAACCTGTTCCGTTGATGGGGACCTGCTTCCTAAAATATTTTTATGTGGCGAAAATGACGAAGCTACCCTGCAATTGGGAATCTCCGATGCCCAAAGCATCGTTTGGCAGAAATTGGACGAGGGCAGTTGTTCTTCAACCGGTGACGACTGTGCCAATAAGAACGGAACCTGTACTTGGACGGATATGGCCGTACAGGACAACTTTACTGTTACCGATAGTGGTGAGTACCGAGTCGTTATCAACTATTTGAACGGATGCTTTAGTCGCTTTTATTTTAATGTTTTCAAAAACACATTGGACCTTGATTATACTGCAGAAGATATTCTTTGCAGTACTCCAGGAAATATACGTATTACCAATGTTGGATCGGGATATGGCTTTCAATTGGTGGATGCCTCGAATGATTCCGTCGTAGTTCCTTTTTCGGCCAACAATGGACCAAGTTTTGACCTAACTAACAGTGGTTCCTATTATGTAGAGGTAACACAGTTAGATGCTATGACCGGAAATCCATTGGACGGTGCCTGTATATTCACTACCGAGGACATAGGTATTTTGGAACGTGACTTTCAGGTGAACATTACTACGGTTGCGGCAGAATGTGGGGAACCCGGTGCCATTAACATCCAAGCCTTGAACGTACTACCCAATTATAGCTATGAACTTCGATTGGACGATGGAAGTAACGGTGGCTTGGGAACTTTCATAGACAGTCAGTTGATTTCTCCCGATAACACCTATTCATTTACTAGTGTAAATGCAGGTAATTATATCGTTATTACCACTACGGACGATGGTTGCACGGATACCCAGAACATCACGGTACCGGAAATACCCGAACTTACCTTGACCGCGGTTACCACGGACAACATTACCTGTAACCCTGGTGTAATTACGCTTACCCCAAACGGTGGTCAACCCAGTCCCGACTATTTTATGGCCATATGGAGCAAGGATGGTACGGATCTGTACCCAAGTCCGCCAAATATGCTGAATATTCTAGTGACGGACCTTTATACGGCCAACAACTTTACTTTTTCGGATGCTTCGGATGCGGGGATCTATGAATTCATCGTATTTGATGACAGCGGCTGTTATGCCATTTCCAATTCTGTAGAAATCGAATTTTTGGGTACTCCGTCCTTATCGGCGTCCCACACGGATATCATTTGTTCGGATTCGTCAACTTCCACCTTGACCGTTTCGGCCACAGGAGGAACGGCACCCTATCAATACAGTTTGGATGGCGTAACCTTCCAAACACAAAATACATTTGTTAACCTATCAGCCGGCTTCTATATTATTTCGGTCATGGATTCAAGCGGCACCCCAACGTCTAGGTGTATTGAAACCTTGGAATATGAAATCGACCAACCCTTCCGTTTGACCGCCTCGGCGGCCATTGTAGAGGATGCTTCGTGCAACCCAAGCGGTGCCTTGGTCAAGATTTTAAACGCCAGTGGCGGGGAGGCACCTTATGAATATAGTTTCGATGGCGGCAGCAATTTTGGGGCATTGAACGAGCGAAACCTATTGCCCGGCACCTATCAATTGGTCGTACGTGACAATTTAGGCTGTAGCTATGATATGGACCTAACGGTACCGGCACCGGCGGCGGACCCCAACCTTTCCTATACAGTGGATTATGATTGTGATGGATTGGGAACCATAACAATCAATACATCGAACACGACCGATTTTGACTATACCTACACCCTAAACGGAACTTTGAACACCCCCGCGGATAGCAATGTTTTTGCTAGTGTAGCGGCGGGTACACAGACCGTTACCGTTGATTATTCAAGCAGTAGTACACCCGATCAGACGACCTTGTTCTTTGAAAACTTCGGGGCAGGGCCTAGCACCCAGATCGGTGAAATTGGTCCGGATTATTGCTTTGAGCCACAAAACGGTTCCTTGACCCCATGTAACCGAGGACCTGCAGGAATATTGGTAAACGGTGAATATACGGTTACGAATTTTGTGACCAATCCTTTGACTACTTTGACCAGTCCGCAAGATCACACAGGTTTGACCGATGGGCGCTTCTTGGCCATTGACATCTCTACCTTCTCCGATACGGGTAGCCCCGTACTGAATTCCATTCTTTGGGCCAAAAGGGATATCGAAGTATTGCCCAATGAGGAAATTACCTTGAATTTCTGGGCCTACAACCTCATGAACTTGGGTGGCGCGGGCAACAACCCAGAGGTATTGATAGAAATATTGGACAATACCGGTACGGTCATCCATAGCGAAGTAGTTCCTGAAATTCCAAAAAATACCAATAATACGGACTGGCACGAACGTACCATTACCTTCAACCCAGGCGCCAATACCGATATTGATATCGTCTTCAGGAACAATGTGAACAGTAATGATGGTAACGACCTTATTTTGGATGACATTACAGCTTTCCAAGTACCTTCCGTTTGTCCTACCAGTCAAGATTTGACCGTAGTCGTAGAGGCAAACCAGGCTTTTGAAGCGCAGCTATTGGCTACTACCGATCCTACCTGTAACGGTTCGGCGGATGGATTCATACGTTTTGAAGTGGACAACTTTACCAGCGGAATAGGTTTCGAATATTCATTTGACGGTACAACCTGGACAAGTTCCTTGACTTCCCCCGTAACCACTACCCCATCTTTATCGGATGGAAATTACACGGTGCAAGTTCGAAAATTGGACGATACGGCCTGTTCCGTTTCCTTCCCGATTATTATGACGGAACCATCGGCCATTGTACCTTCTTTAAGCCAAATTTCGGATTATACCTGCTTTAATACAGGGGCTACGTTGGAGGCTTCGGCATCGGGTGGAAACCCAAGTTACGAGTACCAATTGGAGAACACCGCAGGAACAGTGATAGCTCCTTATCAAACCAATACACAATTTACCAATGTGCCAGATGGAGATTATCTAGTTCGGGTTCGGGATACGAATGCCTGCGAAGTGTTATTGACAGTGACAAGTGCAATAACTGTAACCCCTCCTGCGGCCATCCTGTTTACAACCACGCCAACAGCTTGCTATTCCGGTACTAACGACGGTTCTATTTTAGTGGATGTTACGGCAGGGAATGGTGATTATGAATTCAGGATCAACGGTGGACCATGGATTACGCCAACGCCAGCTTCAGCAACTTCTTATACCTTCTCCGGACTATCCGCGGGTAGTTATGACATTGAGGTGATGGACCAATTGGGTTGCCCAACGACTCCCAACACCCAAACGGTGGTCATCAGTCCGCAGTTGGAGCTTGATGTGGATATCACACCACTTAGTGCATGTGGCGACGGGTTGATTACAGCCAATGCCACAGGTGGAAACGGTACGCTATTATATGCCTTCGTACCGGCAAATACCAGTCCGGCAGGATTGTACAGTGCTGTGAACACCCTAACGGTTACGGAGGCCATGGCCATTGCAAACCCAGCAGGGTATGACGTATACATTCAGGACAACAATGGTGCTCCGGCCATATGTACGACAGTTCAGGAAGATATCATTTTCACCCCGGTCGCTACAATATCGGTTAGTGCCGTTCCAACGGATCCAGAATGTTTCAATGGATTGGGAGCGATAGATATAAACATAACGGGTGGTACAGGCCCTTACACCTATACCTTAATGGACCTAACACCTGCTGACGGAATCGACTATGGCAGAAACAGTTCTAATATTTCTGCACTTTCATTAACCTACAGTGGCATTGGAACGGGTGATTATCAGGTCACTATTAATGACACTAATGGTTGTACGGTGGTCTCTTCTATGGTAACTATCAACAATGCCGTGGAAATTACCGCAGATATTATACCGATATTACCCGCGGCCTGTAACGACCCCGATCCGTTGGAATACGGATTTGAGTTCGATAATGTAGTTACTCCCACAGGAACGGTAGAATATAGTGCCGATGGTGGAACTTCATGGCAGGCCTCCAATGAATTGCGAGGCTATGCTTCCGGTACGGAGGTTTTCCCTTCCATTAGGGTTACCCTGGCAAGTGGAACAGTTTGTCAAATGGATTTTGACCGTTATATTATTCCATTCCCGCTAGATGATTTGGATATCACCTTATCAGCCATCATTATAGGATGTAACGACTTACAGGTAACCGTTGAGGGCAGCGAAGGAAATCCAATTCCTGGTTATGAATATACCTTTACGGATGACCCGGCAAACTTCAATACATTTGCGGCCAATCCGGCCGTATGGACGGCACCCTTACCTAGTGGTACCGCCCATACCTTTGCAAACATCGACCCAGTAACACCACAATACCCCGGAGTACCTTTACTGGTTCCTGGTAGGACCTATGTGTTCTACGTACGGGACGGAGCAGGTTGTATCAGGCAAAGTAACGTGAACGTAAACGAGATTCCGGGCATCAATCTGCCCATTGATGTCACCACGGACATACAACCCAGTTGTGATAGTGCCGCAAATGGCAGCATCACTTTTAACTTGAATCCAACGACATCCTATCCAAACATGCGATGGGAAATATTTGAACTCGGTAATACTACACCTATTGAAACCAGTGGTGGTATTGTACCTTATAACAGCACAATAACCACTACCGTACCACTTGCCGAAGGTGAATATTATATCGATGTCATCCAAGTGGACGCAAGCAATGTGGATGCCTGTAGGGGCGCGAGTGAGAACGCTTACGTGCCGGAATTGGCACCGTTGTCAGCGACAGCTACAGCCACTAGGGATATTTCTTGTAACCTACCCGGACTCATTTCGATTACCGGAATCACCGGAGGCGGTGGGGCTCCCTACTCCTACGATATTACCGGTCCGGCCGGGTTTACGGCCTTGACGGGCACGTTGGACAATCCAGTGGAAATTCCTGTGAATTCCCCAGCTGGGAATTATACGGTAACCTTATTTGACCAATACGGCTGTTCCTTTGTTACCAATACGGTTACTTTAAGTTTGACGCCCAACCCAACACTTAGTGTTACCCAAGACAACTGCGTTTCGCCAATTACGGTGAACGCCGTTGGAACTTCAGCTGCTGGTAACCTTCGCTATGCGATGGTGCCCAATGGCAATCCGGCACCCACGACCTTTGAAAATAACGGAGGTGTGTTTACCAATGTGATACCGGGTGCCTATGACGTATATGTTATGGACGGAAACGGATGTATGAACGTAGAGAGTAATTTCACGGTAAATCCGGTGTTATCGGCAGATGCAACCTTAACTAAATTGTTGGATTGTACCGCGATACCAGATGCCATAATCGGTATTGAAATTTTGAACGGTTCTGGTAGCTATGAGTATAGCATCAGCAATACGGCCGGTGCCCCTGCAGTACCTCAAGGTTCGGTTCCTGGAACTACCTTTGATTATCAAGCTCCTATGCCAGGGGATTATACAATTACCATTTACGATACGACCACACCTAATAGCGCGAGCTGCAATAGAACCTTTACCATCAGTGTTCCTAACAGGGTCGTACCGGTAATCAATCCGTCGATCATTGCAAACGATGTGAGCTGTTTTGGTGCGAGTGATGGCAGCATTACCATTAGCACTTCGAATGGTGCGGCAGCGCCTTACAGTTTTGAAATTACGGCTATGGATGGCGCTGCAGAAAGTATTTTACCATCGAGTACGACGGGCAATTCGGCAACCTTCACGGGTCTAGCACCAGCCACTGCAAGCGGTTATGTGGTTACTGTGACGGGTAATCCTGCCACGAACAACTGTTCCGTGGATAGTGTGGTCATCCCAATTGGGGAACCGGCGACCATAGCAGTACCTGCGCCTAGTGTGGTGGAATTCGGTTGTACTAGCGGCAATTCTGTTGACAATGCTTCCATATCCATTAGTGGAGTATCTGGTGGTAGCAGCAACTACGTACGCTACGAATTTATAGAAGAGGACGACCCAAATACGGTTGCCGTTGAGGTCCCAGTAACGGTTCAGTCCGGAACAAGCCCTTCCTATATTGAAACCGATATTGCCGGAGGTGTGTATACAATCAATGTATATGATGATCAAGGATGTGTAGGAACTAGTACGGCTACCATAGCACCGTTCGATTTGATGGGCATACCGACCGTTCATGTGGACAGTCCTATTAGTTGTACGAATGCCGGAGAGGACATTTCAATAGATATCATTAGCAGCGTGACAAGCTTCGCGACCGACCCGGCCAACTATCAATTCAGGCAGTTGCCTTCCAGCGCCTATCAGGCAAGTAATGCATTCCTTGATTTGGCCTCTGGTACGTATACTTTCGGCGTATTAAATGTCAATACGGGCTGTGAGGTTATGGTATCCCATACCGTTGCGGCACCCAATACTTTTGACATTACTATCGCCAATATAAGCAATGTGGTTTGCTTTGGAGATGATGGAAGCATAGACCTCAACGTGGCCGATGCCACATATACGGGAAATTATAGTTGGGAAGTTTTCAATACGGATGGAAGCCCAACAACTAGAACGGACGATGCAGGTACCCTTACAGGTTCCGGTACTGTTTCGGGGATTCTGGTAGCTGCTGGAAACTATATAGTGAGAGTGACCCAAGATGCATTTCCAGAATGTTTCCAAGAAAGGTCGTTTACGATCAATACGCCAACTGCGCCGATAACATTGAATCCGATTGTCCTGACCGATGTAGGTTGTTCCAACGATCAAGGTGCCGCGGCCATAACGCCTGCCGGCGGACAAGGTCCGTATACCATAACGCTTACGCCTGCTTTGGGTACTCCGGTGTCCCAGAACAACGTATTTAGTCATGTATTCCAAGGACTGAGCGCAGGAAATTATACGGTCACTGTGACCGATGCATTGGGTTGTAACCAGCTAACTGGTACCAATAGCTTTAGTCTGGTAGTACCTGATCCAATAACCGGTAGCACGTCAAGTACGGCCTTGGTCTGTGAAGGCGACACAAATGCCTCTATTATGGTAACCTTGAGCCCAAGAAACGTTACGACCAATTATCGTTATGTACTAAATAATTATGCAGATGCGGCGAGAACTACCTTGTTGAGTACTTCGGTTTCGCAAACGAATCCAACGTTCAACAATTTGGGCGCTGGTTTCTATAGTGTATTGGTAACCGATAATATGGGATGTACCGCTACCTTCAATGAAGACATCATTGAACCTACGGACGTAGAGGCACTATTGGTCACAAACCAGCCCATGACCTGCCAGAACGGTGCGGAACTTTTATTGGTAGCTTCGGGCGGAACGGCTCCCTATCAGTGGAGTATCGATGGCGTTTCCTTCAACCCAATGAACGAGACCATTACTTCAGATACGCATTTGTTCTCCAATGTATCCGCTGGAAATTATCGGTATTACATTATGGACAGTAACAGTTGTATATCCATCCTATCCAATTCCGTGGGCGTGGAAGATGTTCCTCCGTTAACTGTAAACGTTGACCCATCCGCAGCATTCATTAATTGTAGCGGTGAGGCTACCGCCTTGATTATGGCCGATGCCGATGGCGGACTAGGAAATTATCAATTTGCCCTTTTCAGGGATGCAGCCACCACCGATGAGGTAAGGCCTAACCAGAACAACGGTACTTTTGCAGACCTTCCTATGGGAACCTACTACGTAAGGGTACAAAGTGGGGATTGTGAGATCGTATCCCAAGGGGTACAAATCGATGAACCCGCTCCTCTTGTGGTAACTCCTAATATAACGGATATTAGTTGTGCAGATGCCAATGATGGCGCCATTACCTTGGATGTTCAAGGGGGAACGGGTAATTATCAATTTGCTATTTCACCCAACCTGAACCAATTTGACGATCAAAACACTTTTGATGAACTGGAAGAAGGTTCGTATTCGGTGATTGTACAGGATGATAATGGCTGTTTTGAAGTTATCCAATTTGAACTGATCGCTCCTGAACCTCTCCAAATGGAAGCTACCAGTACGCCAGAAGTATGTGCTGGAGATGAAGACGGTACAATTGAAATAACGGCAACCGGAGGTACGGCACCTTATAGTACGGCCCTTAATTCCAATGAGGATGCGGATTTCGTACAAGACCGTCTGCTCTTTGAAAACTTGGCAGGAGGTACGTATATCGTCTTTGTAAGGGATGCCAATGGATGTACAACCAACCAGACCATAACTGTTGAGAACGGTGCCAACCTCAATGCCACGGCAGAGATTATATACGAATGTTCCGGGGATACTCCGGATAACCGAATCGAGTTGGTATTGGAAGACCCAAGTGTGGCCGGGGATGTTCTGTATGCTTTGGACTCCATGGACCCCAATGATTATATGTTAGAACCTGATTTTGCCAATTTGGCCCCTGGAAACCATTATATCCTATTGGTTCATGCAAATGGTTGTACCAATACCATTGAATTTGAAGTGCAGAGTTTTGAACCCTTGGAGCTGACCTTGGAACAGAACAATCTTAATGAGATTACTGCGGTCGCCTCTGGCGGAAGTGGTGATTACACCTTCTATTTTGGCGATAGGAACAACGGGCAGGACAATACCATATTCATTACCCGTACGGATACCTATACGGTAACAGTAGTTGATGCCTACGGATGTGAGGCGTTAGCCACCATTTACATGGAGTTCATTGATATCGAAATACCCAACTTCTTTACTCCTGACGGAGATGGGGAAAATGATACATGGATTCCCAAAAATATCGAACAATATCCTGATATCTTCATCAAGATCTTTGATAGGTACGGTCGCGAGGTATATATCTTGGCAGGTGATAATGGCTGGGACGGACTTTATCAGGATACCGATTTACCAACAGGTGACTACTGGTATATTCTTAAATTGAACGGTGAAGAAGATAAAAGAGAGTTTATAGGGCATTTTACCCTATATCGTTAACCGCACTTTACCTTTTTTGAAGAGCCCGTGCAATTGTGTCACGGGCTCTTTATTACCAAAAGGCCTTTTTCATTGACTTGATCGATGAAATACCACAAGAAATGGCCTATTCACAACAAACTCTTGCCTTCCCTACACATTCCTTTTTTATTTGCAGTTCAATGGTTTACTAAAAATAAAGAACGTGTACCCTTCAAAGAAGATACTTTTATTAGTACTTTTTTTAGTTGTAGGATATTCACATGCCCAATTGAGCGACCTACATTATTTACCACCTTTACGGCAAGGACAGAATAATGGGGCCATTCAACAACAGGCCGTTTACCTTTCAACACCGGAAACTACAGCGTTTACCGTAAATGTATATCGGGGTACGAATCCCGTTCCCATTAATTCGTTTAGTATTTCCAATGTGGCACCTGCTATCTATAACCTTCCCAATGGTGATAATGATATCACTTTGGTGACCAATAACAGTACCGGAGTGGTATTGACCAATAGCGGACTTCGATTTGAGTCTACCGGTGGGCAAAATTTTTATGTAAACTATCGGGGTCGGTCTGGTTCCCAAGCGGCCTCCTTGACCTCGAAGGGTCGGGTAGCTATGGGAACCAATTTTAAGTGGGGCGGTGTACCCAATCTGGGCAGCCATGTTTCCAAATCGAACACCTTGGGGATTATGGCCACTGAAGATAATACAACCATTACCCTTTCGGGTTATGACCCCAACTGTGAATTTCGGGTGGGCAACAATAGAGCCGGAATTACGGCAAACTCCCACACGATTACCTTGGATGCAAATGAGTCCTTCGTCTATGAAACCTATATCGGAAACTCTCCTACCTTGGCACATGAAAGGGGATGGATCGGAGCTTCCATCGTTGCCGATAAGGATATCGTCATTAGCAACGGCTCCCTGAATTATGGTAGACAAGTAGGCAATAGTAACAGGGATGCGGGTATAGACCAACCCGTACCCGAAAACCGATTGGGCAAGGAATATATTTTTGTTCGGGGAAATGGTAATAGTAACGGATGGACGGAGTTTCCATTGATCATTGCAACGGAGAACAACACCCAAGTATTCGTCAATGGGTCCCCTACACCAATCGCTACGTTGAATGAGGGTGATTTTATAGAAGTACCGAGTAGCAACTATTCTTCAAACTCCGTAGGGGCGAACATGTATATAGAAACCTCAAAAGATGTCTATGCTTACCAATGTGTTGGTGGCTCAACAGCAGCGTATACCCAAGGCCTGAATTTTGTGGCCCCGGTAAATTGTCTTCTGCCCGATACGATGGACAACATTCCCAGCATTACGGATGCGGCGGGAGTGGCAATTACGGGCGGAGTGACCATCATTGCCGCTACGACCACGCCGGATGCCAACATCACAGTAACCGATGGTGGAGGTGTTGTAACACTTCCTGCCTCCTCACCTGTTGCCGGCACTACAGATTGGAAAACCTTTTACCTTCCCAGTCTAACGGGTAATGTTAGCGTACAATCCACCGGACCCATAGCCGTTGGTTTTTTTGGTTTCAATGGAGCAAGGGGTCTGGCCGGATATTATTCGGGATTTGATACGGTCCCGAATATCGATCTACAAATTACGGGCAACAGTTGCCTTCCAGGTGCCATATTGGAAATTGCATCGGGCGAAGTCTTTGATGCCTACCAATGGTATAGCGATGGGGCTTTGATTCCTGGTGCCACGTCATCGTCTTATACGGCAACCACGGCGGGAGATTATTACTTAAGGGTCACCAGAGGTCCTTGTAGTTATGACTCGAATTCCATAGCGGTTTATTATTGTAACCCCGATATTGTGCTCAATAAAACTGCGGATGTTACGACCATATCGGAAGGGAATAATGTAACCTTTACCATAACGGTCGAAAATCTGGGTATTGACCCGGCTACCAATCTTGTTGTTTCAGACCCTATACCATCCGGACTTTCCATTCTTTCGACCACTGCATCGCAAGGCAGTTGGACAGCTCCCAATTGGAACGTTGGCACTTTGAACAGTGGTCAGTTGGAAACGATGACCATTACAGTGGTAGCGCATGCAAACAATTCGATTGTTCCTGCGGTCTCGGTCACCAATTCGGTCACCAACAGTCAGGATCAAACCGATAACAATATCACTTCGGACAATCCAAACGTATCCGTCATTATCCATAACGATTTTGACGATGATGGCATTGTCGATATTTCGGATGAAGACGATGACAACGATGGAATTTATGACGCTACGGAACTCAATAGTTGCTCAGGAGGCTTGGATTATGAATTTTACAATGTGTCGCCAGCAGGCAATACGGTAGATAATATTCCTACTTCTGGGGCACTTGCAACCGGAGTGGCAACCAACATCGATGTATCCGGTCTGGCGGCCACCCATACGCCTGGGGATGGCGAAACGTATTCGGTTCGGTATACCGGTTATATTGAAATCGCCACGGGCGGCAGCTATACCTTTTTTACAAATTCAGATGATGGTTCAAAGCTGTTTATTGATGCCCTTGAAGTGGTTGACAATGACGGCCTTCATGCCATGAACGAGGAATCCGGAACTATTTCGCTTGCGGCTGGATTTCATTGGCTGGAAATCGTGTTTTTCGAACGCACTGGGGGTGATAATCTCATCGTGCAATATCAAGGTCCATCCATAGCAAAACAGAACATTCCCTTTTCAATATTATACCCTTCCTCCTGTGGAAGCGATGCCGATGCTTTCCCGGACCATCTTGATCTTGATGCGGACAATGACAGCTGCTCCGACTCCAATGAGGCCTATAACGACTCCAATGCCGATGGCGGCGATGACATGGTCTACGGTTCTGGGGTACCTGCCGTAAACCCTGACGGAACAGTTATTGCCGCGGCCTACCCTACCCCTGCCGATGTGGATACCAATGGTACATTTGAATTTCAGGAAACAGGGGCAGTGCCTGTCATAAGCGTTGAGCCCTTGGATTCCAAAACCTTTGTAAATACCAACGACACCTTTTCAATAACAGATAACGGTGACACCCACCAATGGCAGGTAAGCACTGATGGGGGCACCACCTTTATGGATATTAGCGATGGACCCGATTATAGCGGAACAACAACAAACACCCTGACCGTCATAACCCCGGAAGTAGACAAGAACGGATATCAGTACCGGGTCCTCATTACCAGCGACACCTTTGTATGCGGAAATACGGTCTCTGCCCCTGCAACACTAACAGTAGGCCCAAGGACCATCATCACCAATCGAAGAATAACCATTAGGGTCAACAAGAATTAGGCTTTTATTGTAACAAATCTTATACTGGCTCGTCAAGTAAGTACAATCAATCAAAAAACACTACTTGCTTTGAGCACTATACTTACTGTTAACAATCTTACCAAGAAATTTGGTTATTTGACCGCCGTAAAAGATTTGTCCTTTTCAATTGAAAAAGGCAATGTTTATGGTATTCTAGGCCCCAACGGAAGTGGAAAATCCACCACTTTGGGTATTGTCCTAAACGTAGTGAACAAAACGAGCGGCGATTTTTATTGGTTTGATGGTAACACTTCTACTCATGAGGCCTTGAAAAAAGTAGGGGCGATAATCGAACGGCCCAATTTCTATCCGTACATGACGGCCGTCCAAAACCTGAAATTGGTATGTAAGATTAAAGAGGTTGACACGGGCAAAATTGATGAAAAGCTTGAATTGGTAGGCCTTTTAGATCGGAGGAACAGTAAGTTCAGTACCTATTCCTTAGGTATGAAACAACGTTTGGCCATTGCCTCTGCCCTACTCAATGATCCTGAAATTTTAATCTTGGACGAACCTACAAATGGTTTAGATCCCCAAGGTATTCACCAAATCCGGGAAATCATAAAAAAAATAGCCTCTGAAGGAACCACCATTCTTCTGGCTTCCCATTTATTGGACGAGGTCGAAAAAGTCTGCAGCCATGTGATCATACTCAGAAAAGGGGAAAAGTTATATTCTGGCCTGGTCGATGGCATGATGGCCACTTATGGGTTCTTTGAACTAAAATCGGACAACATGGAAAAACTGGCCGTAGCATTAGAATTCCACAAAAAATTCGGTGAAATAAAGCATGAGAATGGCTTGATAACGGCCTTTTTAAAAGAGGAAATGGATGCAAAATCCCTAAATGAAGCACTCTACAAAGAAGGGATTGTGCTATCGCACCTTGTAAAAAGAAAGGAAAGCCTTGAGGAGCAATTCCTGACCTTGACCAAAAATCAATCAAACTAAGCCAAAAACATGATACGACTTTTGCAGATAGAATTCATAAAACTTTGGAACAATAGGGCCAGCAAGGTGTTGATTATTTCCTATTTTTTCATTCTAACCTCTATAGCGCTAGTTGCCGCAATAAAGTTTGATATTGGTCCGGTTAAATTCCATTTGGCCGAAATTGGCATCTTCAATTTTCCCTATATATGGCATTTCAACACTTTTGTTACAGCCTTTTTCAAGCTATTTTTGGCCATTGTCATTGTCTCCATGATGTCCAACGAATACAGTAATAAGACTATTAAACAGAATTTGATCGACGGACTTTCAAAGAAAGAGTTCATACTATCCAAATTCTTAACTGTAGTTTCATTTTCCGCCGCCTCTACGCTCTTTGTGTTCATTGTTTCCTTGATTTTGGGACTTGTTTATTCTGATTATGACGAACTGTCCATCATATTTTCAGATTTGGAATTTTTGGCCGCCTTCTTTTTTAAACTGATGGGCTTCTTCTCATTCTGTCTTTTTCTGGGAATCCTAGTAAAACGTTCTGCCTTTGCGTTGGGGTTTTTGATTTTGTGGCAAATTTTTGAAGGTATTGCCGCAGGTCTCATGCAATGGAAACTATTTGGGCGGGAAACTGCAGAGGTCATCATGCGCTTTTTCCCCTTGCAATCCATGTTTAATCTTATCAAGGAGCCCTTTACCCGGCTGGAAGCCGTTCAGACGGTAGCAGATCAAGTTGGTGAGCATATCAATCTTAATTACCACGTTCACTGGTGGGAATTTTTAATTGTTATCACTTGGACCGCAATTTTCATTTATTCGTCCTTTATATTGCTAAAAAAACGTGATCTATAAAATAGGTAGAACATCGATGTTTTACCCTATTTAACATGTTTTCAGGCCTTAAAATTTTCAATTTGTAGTATATTGTATTGTTTGCAAACAAGCTATGAAAATGAAAAAGGGTTCATCAATATGTAACGTATTGGCTATGCCGATATTTATAATGTTGATGTTATTTTCTAATTCCAGTATTTTGGCGCAGGAGTGTCCGGCATTGGTAGGCCCGCTTAACGGAGAAAATCAGGTCGCCACAACAGCATCCATATCTTGGAAGACTATTGAGGGTGTACCCGGGTATATCATTTCCCTAGGGACTACCCAAGGAGGCAGGGACATTTTGGACGAACTAAACGTTGGATCGTCCAATCGATATACCCCTCCCACTGGTTTACCCGAGAATACACAAGTCTTTGTCACCATAACCCTGTTCTTCTTCAACCAAGCCAATATTACGTGCGAAAGCCAAAGTTTTACAACTGCTGCACTATCCGAAGCACCTGGTTGTACTTTCCTTTCCAATCCTACGAACAATGCTATAGATGTAAATACCGCCACTAATATTTCTTGGGCCTATGCTCCTGGTGCCACTGGGTATCTCTTCACGATGGGAACGACACCAAATGGAAACGAGCTTGTTCCAACTACCGATCTTGGAAATACTCTTAGCTATAACCCAACTAGCGACCTACCTACAGAGACAACTATTTATGTAACCATAGCACCTTACAATAGGATTGATGCGGCATTGGATTGCACTACATTTGTTTTTACGACAGCCCGCGAGGCAGTCTTGCCTGTTTGCACCAATCTAATTACTCCATTTAACGGCGAAAGAAATGTACCCTTAAGTCCTATCTTGGAATGGAATGAAGTACCCAATGCGACTGGGTATCGAGTCTCTATAGGTACTAATCCATTTGAGACCGATATATTGAACAATGCCGCATTTTTCAGGACGTCCACAATGGTTATCGATTTTGAGCCCAACCGAACTTTTTTTATCAAAATAGTACCTTTCAATGATGCGGGTGAAGCGATTGGTTGCTCCCAGGAAACTTTTTCTACCTTACTGGGGTGTGGGCCCTACTTTCACCCTATAACAAATGAATTGATTGTTTTAAACCCTGAGATTACTTTTCCGGATACGATAGGAATTTGCCGAAACGACAGCGATACTATTGTATCAGCTACCGATGAGGCCGACGGATATCGATGGTATAGAATAGATTTAAACGGAAACGAAGACCTGATTTCAATCGAGAGGGACGTTTCAATTGATCAAGCCGGCGATTATATCCATGAAATATATAATGTAATTGATGGTTCTTCCGGTGCGATTGAATGTTCAACGTCAAAAATATTTAGGGTAGAAGAATCCTCTATTGCAACCATTGAAAACGTTCGGGTAACGGAGGTGTTTGATGGTTTGAATTTTGAGGTCATAGTGGAAGGTAATGGAAACTATGAATTTGCCCTGGATAATCCAGAAGGTGCCTATCAAGCTTCCAATAACTTCAGCGGAATTACCCCTGGAACCCATACTGTTTATGTTCGGGATATAAACGGCTGTGGCGTAACCGAGAAAACAATACAACAAGATTTGACCGTTGAAGGCTTTCCAAAATTCTTCACACCAAATGGGGATGGAACCAATGATTTTTGGCAGTATAGGGTCAAAACCAAACCGGGTGATGACCGCCTAATGAGTATATATATTTACAACAGATACGGCAACCTTCTGGCACAATTACATCCTGATTCATTGGGCTGGGATGGTAGGTTGAACGGCAAAGCTCTTCCTGAATCCAATTATTGGTTTAAGGCTCAGTTTGAAGGCAACAAAGAGGTAAAAGGCTATTTTATATTAAAAAGGTAGATTTTATGGGCGTAAAACCTACATTTTTACTTTTAGCATTGTGGTTTTTTTGCCAGATGCATGTCAATGCCCAACAATGCCCTACCCTAATTTCCCCATTGGATGGAGATATAGACGTTCCCGTTGACAATCTAATCCAATGGACGGCGGTCGATGGTATCATAGGGTACTTGGTATCATTAGGAACCACTCCCGGAGGTGGAGAAATTATAAACAGAAGATCCTCCGGGCTCAATAATTTTTATCAACCTGAAGTGGGCCTACCATCTAACACCGTAATTTATGTTACCATAAGTTTATTTCTTCCGGATGCTCCCATAAGAGTTTGCCCGTTAAGAGTATTTACTACAGAAAGGGTTACGGATCCACCCCAATGCACGAGACTATTCAACCCACAAAATAATGAAACAGAAGTTAGGGTGAATACAAACCTTCAATGGGAATATGCTCCTGGTGCAACGGACTACAGAATTTCCGTTGGCACCTCTCCTGGCAATTACGATATGGTCAATAATGAATTGACTGGAAATAGACTGGTATACGGTTTTAGGGATGACCTTGAATTGGATCAGGAATATTATGTTTTAATCGTTCCTTTAAATGAAAATGGCGCGGCCACGGGATGTATAGAGGAAAGTTTCACCACGGGGACACCCACGGTAAGTTGTCAGGATTCGGATTTTCCTACTATTTCCATTCCTGATAAAATAGCACTTTGTGAAAATGAGGATTTTGGCCTTATAACAGCTCCCGATCGTGCTAGGGGATATCGTTGGATTTTTATCGATTCGGATGGGTCCGAAACTATAGTTTCAGAAACATCGCAACTCAGATACGAGCAAGTAGGGGATTACCGCTTGGAATTGTATAATACCCTAAATCAATTTGGGGCAACCATAGAATGTCCCGTTTCGAAAAATTTTGAGGTCGTCTATTCGCAACCTCCTATAATTTCGAACGTGTTGATTACCCGGCAAAATTCTGGATTGACCTTGGATATTAGAACGGAAGGTGCCGGAAATTTCGAGTATTCACTGGATGGTACGGATTCCACTTTTCAAAATAGTCCGGTCTTCATGAATGTTGAACCTGGGGAAAGAACCGTCTACGTTAGGGATATTAATGGCTGCGGAATTGCGGAAAGATCTATAGAAAAAGAATTGTCACCACAGGATTTTCCTGCCTTTTTCACACCTAATGGGGACGGAACCAACGATTTTTGGCAGTATAGGCAATCAGAGAATTCTGATGAAATACCTTATGAGGTGATTCATATTTTTGATCGCTTCGGTAATTTTCTGGCACAGATCGACCCAAAATCCACAGGCTGGAACGGCACATTCAATGGGAGGCAAATGCCCGCTTCGGATTATTGGTTCAGGGCAATTTCATTTACAAATAAAGAGATAAGAGGGCACTTCACGCTCAAACGTTGATTGGATATCTTAACTATTACTCAACTCCAAAAAATCTTTTTTTTGATAAGAAATGTGTCCGCAACATTAACAATAGCCGTAGTCTTTCGTACTTTTATACTATGAAATGAGCCATAAAAAATCTTAAAGCCTGCCTAGATGATTTTTGGCATATTACATCTGACCTTTTAAAGAACGATAAATAGCAGCAGATGAAATTCAATGTAGTATCGGAATTCAGTCCCACTGGAGATCAGCCCAATGCAATAAAACAACTTTCCAACGGGATCAGGCAAGGTGAAAAGTATCAGACCCTGTTGGGTGTAACCGGTTCAGGTAAGACGTTTACTATTGCGAATGTCATTGAGGAAGTTCAAAGGCCCACATTGGTGTTGGCCCACAACAAAACCTTGGCGGCACAGCTATATTCCGAGTTCAAGCAATTTTTTCCAAAAAATGCCATAGAGTATTTCGTATCCTATTATGATTACTACCAACCGGAAGCCTACATTCCAAACAGTGGCGTTTACATTGAAAAGGACCTATCCATTAACGAGGACATTGAAAAGTTGAGACTCAGTGCTACCTCTTCCCTCTTGTCGGGAAGAAGGGACGTATTGGTAGTTGCCTCAGTTTCATGCCTATATGGAATTGGAAACCCCATCGAATTCCAAAAAAATGTCATATCGATTCAAAAGGACCAGGTTATCTCCAGAACCAAGTTTCTGCACCAATTGGTGCAAAGCCTATATTCCCGGACCACGGCAGATTTTAGAAACGGGAACTTTAGGGTCAAAGGGGATGTAGTGGATGTTTTCCCTAGTTATGCAGACCATGCCTTTAGAATTCATTTTTTTGGGGACGAAATCGAGGAGATAGAAGCCTTTGACCCGTTTAACAATAATGTTCTGGAAGTCTATGAAAACCTGAACATTTACCCTGCGAATATGTTCGTAACTTCCCAGGATGTCCTTCAAAACGCCATTCATAAAATTCAGGATGATTTGGTAAAGCAAATCGAGTATTTCAGGGAAATAGGAAAACCTCTTGAGGCCAAAAGATTGGAGGAGCGCACCAATTTTGATTTAGAAATGATCAGGGAATTGGGATACTGTTCCGGTATAGAAAACTATTCGAGATATCTGGATGGTCGGGAACCAGGAACCAGACCTTTCTGCCTGTTGGATTATTTTCCCAATGACTATTTAATGGTCATCGATGAAAGCCATGTGACCGTACCGCAGGTTCATGCTATGTACGGAGGCGATCGCTCCAGAAAAGTAAATTTGGTCGACTACGGTTTCCGTTTACCTGCAGCTATGGACAATAGGCCCTTAAAATTTGAAGAATTTGAAGCGCTACAAAACCAGGTCATTTATGTAAGTGCCACCCCTGCAGATTACGAACTGCAATTGAGCCAAGGAGTGTACGTGGAACAGGTCATACGGCCAACAGGTTTGCTCGACCCCATAATAGAAGTACGTCCCAGTCTAAACCAAATAGATGATTTGGTGGAGGAAATACACCAACGTGTGGAGAAGGATGAAAGGATATTGGTCACGACCTTGACGAAGAGAATGGCAGAGGAACTTGCCAAGTATCTTGACCGTATTAGTGTACGGTGCAGATACATCCATAGTGATGTGGATACTTTGGAACGCGTGGAGATCATGCAGGACCTTCGAAAGGGTATTTTTGATGTGCTGATAGGTGTCAATTTACTTAGGGAAGGATTAGACCTACCCGAGGTTTCCTTGGTGGCAATTTTGGATGCCGACAAAGAGGGCTTTTTGCGAAATAATAGGTCGCTGACCCAAACCGTTGGTAGGGCAGCCAGAAACCTGAATGGAAAGGCAATTATGTATGCCGATAAGATTACGGATAGCATGCAAAGGACCATAGACGAAACAAATTACAGGCGCGAAAAACAGATTAATTACAATACAGAAAATAATATTACACCCACCGCCCTGAACAAAAACTTGGACAGTGTACTTTCTAAAAATTCGGTCTCCACCTATCATTATCAAAAGGAGGAATTGAGGGCGGCCGAACCCGACATGGAATACCTTACAAAAGATCAATTGGACAAGCTTATCAGGGAAAAAAGAAAGGCTATGGAGAGGGCGGCCAAGGAGTTGGATTTTATGCAGGCGGCCAAACTCAGGGATGAAATAAAGGCACTTCAGAAACAGGAAACCTAAAATTTATCCTAGAAATCGCCTTTTTTTATTTATCTAAATCGATAATTCATATAATTACAAATAATATGCTGAATAATAATATCATACAACTATTTTTAGACGAAACTAAAACTATTTATTCCCGATGATTTAAAATGAAAAAGTGGTTTTTTATAGCGATTTGGACCTGTTTATCCCTCCAACAAAAAAGTTGGTCACAAATAATTTCGGCCGAAAAAATTGAAGCAATGACCGATGAAAAATTTGTTGAATCGGCTTTCAATTTACGACAATTTTTAACACTTCCAAACGATGGCAATTACCCAGAACAAATAGCTACAAACTTAGCTTGGTGTGATAGTGTTTTTTCTTCATTAAAGTTTAAAACTCAAACTATCAAAACGGATGGCGCCCCCCTCCTATTCGCCGAAAAAGTTTATCACAAAAATAGAAAGTCCGTCTTGTTCTATTTGCAGATCGATGGTCAACCTGTCGATACCACAAAGTGGTTTCAACCCAACCCGTTTATCCCGGTTTTGAAGGAAAAAAAAGGTAGTAATTGGGAGGTAATCGACTTCAATAAATTGAACGTAACCATTGATCCAGATTGGCGCATTTTTGCACGTTCCTCATCCGACTCCAAAGGTCCGGCCATGACCCTAATTTCAGCATTGCAAATTCTTCAATCGAAAAAAATAAAACCTGAATATAACATCAAGGTCATAATGGATTTTCAGGAAGAATTGGGATCACCGGACCTACCAAAAGCGGTTACAAAAAATAGGGAACTGCTGGATGCTGAAATGTTGTTCATCATGGATGGCACACGTCATTTATCCAACTTACCAACTTTGACCTATGGTGCAAGGGGCATTGCTACTGCCACTATAAAAATTTTCGGCCCAAAATACGGATTGCATAGCGGCCAGTATGGAAACTTCGCACCCAATCCCGTCTTTGAGGCATCCCGACTCATTGCCAGTATGAAGGATGAACACGGCAAGGTTACGATACCTGGATTTTATAACGGCGTTCAACTTACGGAAAGCGACAAGAGAAGTTTGGCCGCGATACCGGAAAATCTTGACAGTACCTTGGTAAACCTAGGTATTGCCGTACAGGATGAAGTAGCGCCCACCTATCAAGAAGCTTTGCAATATCCATCCTTGAATATCAGGGGTATAAAGTCGGCATGGGTGGAAAAAGAAGTTCGGACCATCATTCCATCCGAAGTAATCATTGAAATCGATATGCGCCTGGTTCCAGAGACTCCAGGAGAACGACAGGTAGAACTTTTAAAGAAACATATTGAAAATTTTGGGTATCACCTCGTGGGTTCCGTACCCTCAAATGAGGAACGGGCAACCTATTCTAAACTGGCATCTTTCAATTATCGTTTGGGCTCGCAACCGTTCCGAACTGATATGGATAGTGCCATTGGCCTGTTTCTAAATAGCGCCCTGAACAAGGTTTTTGGTAACAACATCGTAAATATGCGCACCACGGGCGGCTCACAACCCATGGCCCCATTTATAAAAACCTTGGAAATACCTGCAGTATCCATCCGTATTCCGAATCCTGACAATGCCATCCACGGACCCAACGAGAATTTACGTTTGGGGAATTTCAAGGAAGGTATTATGAGTTGTTTGGCCATTCTTACCGAAAAACTCAAGTAAATACTATTCAGGAAAGTAAACAAACTACCCCAGAAGTTCAGATTTACATGTAAAACCTTAGCAATGCACACCCATAAATGAGGTCAATAAAAAAGTGCCCTGATCGCTCAGGACACTTTTAAACTAACCAACTCAACCAAACATCATGAAACCCGCTTAAGGATTACATAATACCTTTATGACAATTCTATCATGCGCTTAGGCTTGGGCAATGCCTCTTCCTTCTTAGGCAACGTAAACTTTAAGATACCGTTTTCATAGGAAGCATCTATCTTTTCCTCGTTAACGGATTCTGGAAGTGTAAACGACCTTTTGAAAGAAGAATATCCAAACTCCCTTCGTGTGTAATTTTCTTCCTTGGTTTCGTTCTCCGTCTTCACCTCTGAGGAAATTGTCAAAAGACTGTCGTCGATCTCAATATTGAAATCCTCCTTTTTCCTACCAGGTACGGCCAACTCCAGTTCAAAACCTGTTTCATGCTCTTTAATGTTCACCGCAGGCACAGCGCTATTGAAATTTTCCATGCCGCCAAACCAATCAGGTTTGAAAATTTCATTCATCAAAGAAGGAAATAACACGTCATTTCTTTTAATTAAACTCATAACTATATATTTTTTAAGGTTAAACTTTGTTTCGCCTAACAAAAGACAAATCCCATACCACATCAATATATATGTCAATATGTCTTTTTTTAATTACTATTGTATGCCAATATGTCGTTTATTTCTTTTAGAGTCCTTTTAAAATGTTTTATAAATAAAGATTTGACATCGTACCCTATAGATTTATGGCAACGTAATCCAATGAACCGTATCAAGAATATCTTTTTTAGGGTGAGAAGCAAAATAGCCTTCTATCCAACCATTATTTCAACAGCCGGAATATTGGTCGCATTTGTATTAATGTATTTGGAACAACAACACATCTCCGAATATCTAATGGATATTGCCCCCGTACTGGTAATTGACAACACGGAAACCGCCAGAACGCTATTAAGTACCTTGATTGGTGGACTGATTTCCCTGATGGTTTTCAGTTTTTCAATGGTTATGATTTTACTGAACCAAGCTTCCAGCAATTTCTCCCCAAGGGTATTACCCGGGATAATCTCCGATGAAAAGCACCAAATAGTATTGGGACTCTACCTTGCGGTTATTCTTTATAACATATTCATTCTAGTATCCATAGAACCCACAAATTATTCCTATCAGACACCGGGATTTTCCGTATTGATAGCGATTATACTTACGGTCATATGCTTAGCTTCCTTTATCTATTTCATTCATAATATATCCCAATCGATACAGGTAGGCACAATTTTATATTCCATTCACTCAAAAACCAAGGAAAGGCTCTTAAAGATAATGAGAGAGGAGACAAAAAAATCATTGGAGTTTCCAGAAGCAAACAATTGGACATATCTATTATTGGATACAACAGGATATTTCCAGGGAATTTTAAAGGATGACCTATTGGATATCTGTATTGAAAATGAACTGAAAATCGCATTGGTGATCCGTAAGGGGCAATTTATCATGAGAGATCAAGAAGGCATTCTTGTGAACAAACCAACTTCGGAAGAAATTAAAGGCAAGATTCTAAAGACGTTGATCATTTCAAAAGAAGAACTTACAGGCGAAAATTATATATATGGGTTTAGACAGATTTCCGAGATTGGGATTAAAGCCATGTCTCCAGGCATCAACGACCCCGGAACGGCCCTGAACAGCATAGACTACCTGACCGAATTATTCACGTATCTAATGCAAACCAATGGGTATGAGTATTTAACCGATGTTGAAGGAAATAACCAAGTACGTATAATAAGAAACACCTTTGCAGAAGTTCTGTACAACGTCCTTGCCACATATAGGCCCTATTGCTCCCACGATATAATGGTGACAGGCAAACTGTTGAATATGTTAACATCGTTAGGGGAAAGAAACTTAAATTCGGAACAAAGTGACGCCATTCGTCTGGAAACGGATAATTTGAAAGGGGATATGGAAAAATTGATAAAAAACCAACGTGACCTTGACCAATTAAGGGAAGGATTTCATTCTTGGTCCTAGTTATAATGGGCCTTGAAAATATTGATGATGATTTCAGGAGGCACTATTTTGTTGGGGTACTCGTGCATTATGGACAGTACTTGTTCAATAGCCGATGGTGGCAATCCCATTCGTAGACCAATATCGTGCAGACGCTCTATTTCCTTAAGATTGTTTTCATTATCAATGTTCATCAATAAAATAAGCCTATTGAATTGAACCAACCTATCTGCTTGGGATTTTGGAATAATATGTTCCACTTCCATTTCAAAAAGGGCATCGAACTCCTTTTTGCTTATATCAAGATTTTGGGCCACATTAAAAAGAAAATCATATTCAGATTGCTTTAAGGTATTATCTATCCTTGCAAACGCAATCATTTCAGAAAGAATACTCAGCTTTTCCTTTAAGGTGTTCACAACACTTTCCTTTATTCATTTATTTCTTATGGAGATAACATCAAAACTGGCAGAATAGTATAGTTTATAGCATGAAAAACAGATATTTAACACTACCGGCCATCATTTCCACAATGCCTCCTAAATTCTTCCAACTACTATATATAAAGAATTTTAATGATACCTTGCATCAAATTTTTAAATATGACCAATAACGATGTACTTAAAAAATTAAGGGTTGCCCTTAAGCTTAGGGATGATGAAATAGTGGAAATACTTGCACTGGTAGACTTTAAAATTACAAAAAGTGAATTGGGCGCCTTTTTTAGGAAGGAGGACCATCCTAACTACATGGAATGTGGCGACCAAATTTTACGGAATTTTCTCAATGGACTGGTAATACATCTTAGGGGAACCAGGGAGAACCCTAAAAATCCAGGGGAGGTCCTTTTGGGAAAGGAGTCCACCAAGAAATTTGACCAATCCAAGAGTTTTAAAAAAAAGCAGTTGAAAAACGTAGATCCCAACTTAAGCCACGGAAAATACAAGAACAAAAAAAAATCCTGATTCCAATAGAACCAGGATTTTTAATTTCATTTCTAAACACTTAAGAAGCTATCCTAACAGGAACAGTATATAGCTTACCTTCCTCCACATTGGAAATATCCACCTTTTGGTAGTTCAATCTCCCTTTCACAAATCTTTCCAAATTAACGGAATCCGTGTCAACCGACAGCACAACGATTTCTCCATCACTGTTCAACGTGAACCGTACTTGCGCTGTTAAGTCGGACTCCATATCGGAAAAGGAATTGTCCTCCAACATTTTGGTAATTTGACCTGAAAGACTTTTTGACGGTTCAACACCTTCTGTGTCGTTGGCCAAAACATTCCCTGTTGCGAATAGCAATGCTGCTACAAAAACTAAACTTAATTTTCTCATGACTTGTTGTTTTTGACTTCCATTTCTGAAAGTCGATTAATAATTGATTGATGATGATTTATTAAAAAGACGCCTCAAAAATGAGAATGTTACAACAAAACTTTGTTTTAACATTTTTTTAGTCAAAATCATCCGTTATGAACACACGTCAAAGTTACAATGAAAAGTTTGCGGTAAACGGGTTCACCAAAGTCTTAACCTAAATTTCAATTGGTTAATACAGGCGTAATCCACATCCCGGTACATACCTATGGAACGGGATACATTTTCTTCAAAGGATTTTGGAAGGCCTTCAAATACTATTGGCCCATCCACCTATATGTTGTAACATTCGCAATATGTAGCTGATATGGATAAAAAAAGGCAATGTTACTAAAACATTGCCTTTTTCTTTAATCGTGTGATATGTTGTACTTATCTCAGCACTTCCTCTACCTTATCGGCAGCTTCCTTGAACTGTACGGCAGAATGAACCGCCAGACCGGAATTGTCAATAATTTCCTTGGCCAACTCCGCATTGGTTCCTTGCAAACGCACAATAATTGGCACTTTTATACTATCACCCATATTTTTATAAGCATCCACGACGCCTTGGGCAACCCTATCGCATCGAACGATTCCACCAAAAATATTTATTAAAATGGCCTTTACGTTCGGGTCTTTTAAAATAATCCTAAAAGCTTCTTCCACCCTTTTTGCATCGGCAGTACCTCCAACATCCAAAAAGTTTGCAGGCTCTCCACCGGCCATCTTGATCAAATCCATGGTAGCCATTGCCAAACCGGCACCGTTTACCATACATCCAACATTACCATCCAAATCCACGTAGTTAAGACCTACGGCCCTAGCTTCGACCTCTATTGGGTTTTCCTCACGTAAATCCCGCATTTCGGCATATTGCTTCCTTCTGTATAAAGCATTGTCGTCGATGGAAACCTTGGCATCCACGGCCATAATCTTATCATCCGATGTCTTCAAAACCGGATTGATTTCGAACATGCTGGAGTCGCTCTGCACATAGGCTTTATATAAGGCCGATACAAATTTGGTCATCTCCTTAAAGGCGGTTCCGGAAAGGCCCAAGTTGAAGGCTATCTTTCTGGCTTGAAAACCAAGGAGTCCCGTTGCAGGGTCAATCTCTTCCGTAAAGATCAGATGGGGAGTCTTTTCCGCTACTTCCTCTATATCCATTCCACCCTCTGTAGAGTACATAATCATGTTTCTACCTGTACTTCTGTTTAACAAGACCGACATGTAAAACTCACTGGTTTCACTGTCTCCCGGATAGTAAACGTCCTCAGCTACCAAAACTTGGTGTACCTTTTTACCTTCGGCCGAAGTCTGTGGGGTAACCAGATTCATGCCAATAATCTGTCCGGCAAGTTCCTCTACCTCCTTTAGGTTTTTGGCCAATTTGACACCACCACCTTTTCCACGACCACCGGCGTGAACCTGCGCTTTGATTACGTGCCAACCTGTTCCCGTTTCCGCTGTCAATTGTTTCGCCGCGTCAACCGCTTCCTTGGCACTATGCGCAACGATTCCTCTTTGTATGCGAACGCCAAAACTTGATAATATCTCTTTTCCTTGATACTCGTGAAGGTTCATATTAGGGTAGTTTTATTTGTTGGGCAAAAATAGGAAAGACAGGGTAATAATTGAAAATTAAACTAGATTAATTGAATATAGCACTCCTTATATCTCCAAACAACACTACATCAGGTTTCCATATTTTTGAAATCCAACGGGTCAAAATTCTTAAAATGGCCATTGAGTTCTATAATTTTTCTGGTTCTTTCCACTTGCGAAAGTACATTGATAGTAGTCACCAAATGGTTATGAATAAATGCAAGCCGCTCTTTCTCCTTGGGTATTTTCAACAGTTCAAATTCCTGTTCGTAGGATAAGCCTATTTTATGGGCCAAAACGAAACTATTGTACTTTGCCAAGTCAACGGGTGTATTTGGAAGTTCCATAATTGTATAGAGTTCCTGGATTTTTTTCACAACTTCGGCCTTATACCGGGAAGGGCAGATATAGTCGTACTCCAATAATTCCACATGGCCTCCAGGGTACAACTTTTCCCCCATTTGAGGTTCGAATAGAATGACCTTGAATACTTGTCTTGCAACACACACTACATCCATCTCCCCTCCTTGGTAGGTATTTACCACTTCTACAAGTTGCACCTCCGTTCCATACTCCAATCTATTATTGAAGAAAACCGGAATGCCAAACGTAATGGCCTCTTCCCTACAATCCTGAATCAATTGCTTGTATCTGGGCTCAAATATGTGTAAGGGTACGGTCTCCCCAGGAAAGAACACTGATTTTAAGGGAAAAAGTGGCAGCTTCATGTGTATAGGTCTTTGAGGCGATTAACTATGGGGAATTTTCATTTCATATTTCCAATTGGGAAAACAGGAATGCACTCTAAATTACGAAGCTAGTATAAAGAATACAAGAAATGGATGTTTTTTGATGTTATATTTGTCACATTTTGTTGTATTATTTAATTTTACATGTAATTATTTGTGGGTATCCCACGATACCACTAGCTTTGCCAAAAATCATATCGCTATGAACAATGCGGATTTACTAAAAATCGCCAAAACCTACGGAGACCCCGTTTATGTGTATAATTCCGAAAAAATAAGTTCCCAGTTCAATCGTCTTACCAAGGCCTTTGGAACCGTAAAGAATTTGAAATTGAATTATGCGGCAAAAGCACTTTCCAATATTACCATTCTAAAATTGATGAACAGTTTGGGCAGTGGCCTGGATACCGTTTCCATCCAGGAAGTCCAGTTAGGTCTATTGGCAGGTTTCAAACCGGAGTCCATTATATTCACCCCAAATGGAGTTTCGTTAGAAGAAATTGAGGAAGCTGCCAAATTAGGTGTTAGGATAAACATCGACAATCTCTCCATTCTGGAGCAATTTGGAAGCAAGCATCCTGACATCCCGGTTTGTATTCGAATAAATCCGCACGTAATGGCGGGGGGCAATTCTAAAATATCCGTAGGACATATTGATTCAAAATTTGGTATCAGCATTCACCAAATACCACATTTATTGCGCATTGTTGAGCTCACAAAAATGAACATCAACGGTATCCATATGCACACGGGAAGTGACATTTTGGATATTGATGTCTTTCTATATGCTTCTGAAATACTTTTTGAAACGGCCAAGAATTTTAAAAATTTAGACTTCATAGATTTTGGAAGCGGTTTTAAAGTACCTTATAAAAAAGGGGACATTGAGACCAATGTGGAGGAACTCGGTAAAAAGTTGGGCACCAGATTTAACGCCTTTTGTAAGGAATACGGGAAGGAATTGACCTTGGCATTTGAACCAGGGAAATTTTTGGTCAGTGAGGCCGGATTCTTTTTGGCAAAAGTAAACGTGGTAAAACAAACCACCTCCACGGTTTTCGCAAGTGTGGATACAGGCTTTAACCATTTGATTAGGCCCATGCTCTATGGTGCCACCCATTCCATTGAAAACATTTCCAATCCGGAAGGAAGGGAGCGCTATTATTCCGTAGTTGGCTATATCTGCGAAACTGATACGTTTGCCAGTAATAGAAGGATCAATGAAATATCTGAAGGGGATATCCTATGTTTTAAAAATGCCGGGGCCTATTGCTTTACTATGGCCAGTAATTATAATTCAAGATTTAGGCCACCGGAGGTTTTATGGCATAAGGGAAAGGCCATTTTGATACGGGAACGGGAAACCTTTGACGATTTGATTAAAAATCAGTTAGATGTAAAAGACCTATTTGAAGTAAGGCAAACGGAAAAAGTAAAATAAAGACCCAAAAAAAACGTTAGCTTTGGTATAATTGTTGGACTAACTCCATTTAAAACATGAGTACTAACGTCGTTTTGCTTATCAAAAACCTTTTTCTAGTATCCTTTTTATTTATTTCATTAGGGGTCACGGCTCAAGAAGTCAAATGGCTTACTTGGAACGAAGCGGCAGAGTTGGCCGCCACGGATAAAAATCCCAAGAAAGTGTTTATTGATGTCTACACAGATTGGTGCGGATGGTGCAAAAAAATGGACAAGGATACCTTTCAAAATCCGGAAGTAGCTGCCTACATGACAGAAAACTTCTATATGGTAAAGCTTGACGGCGAAGGTAAGGACCCTATCGATTTTAAGGGAAAAACCTACAAATTTGTGCCTTCGGGAAGAAATGGCTATCACGAATTGGCCGCCGCCTTGATGCAGGGAAGATTAAGTTATCCTACGACTATATTTCTGGACCAAGAATTTAATATGCTTTCTCCCGTACCAGGCTACCAAAAACCGGAGCCATTTCTGAACATTGCCAAATACTTTGGCGATGATATCTATAAAGAAAAGGATTGGAAGACCTATTCAGGGGCAAAGTAAAGGGTTATAACACGGAAACCACAAAAAAACCAAGATAGGTTCCTAGGGCGCTCCCCAAAGTGCCCACTAAAATGGCCGGCAAAATCAATTCATTACGGCCAAAAGTTTCCGCTAAGGCAATGGCCGAGGCACCACCACCCACATTGGCTTGACTGGCAATGGCCACCATGTCCCAATCCCGGAAGAAAAGTCCTCCCAAGATTATAATAATCACTCCGTGAAAGGCTACTGCAACCAAAGTGAAGCCCAAAAGGGCCAACCCTACTTGCCTAAGCTCGAGCACTGCACCAATCTCACAATAAGCACCAATAACGGCCAAAAAGAGAAATACCGTATATAACCCCAAGGTATGGGTCCCATTTAGCTTTTTAATAAAGGAAAACTGCGCCAGGACAATTCCCAAGGTTGAAATGACCAAAATACTTGGTACTTTGGGCCACCAAGACTGAATCGTTTCAGAAAGAAACAAGGCCGCCAGACCAATGGCCAAAACCAGTGCCAGCGATGAAATATCCATTTTTTCCTCGTGCTGGTCACTTATCTCGCCACCTGAGGTACTCAGGTTTTTGTCTTTGATCCATCCCCTTAATAATTTGGGCATGGCAATCGTGGCCACGATCCATACGGCGGTCACCACATTATCAACAGCTATGGTGCCGGCGTACAATAGTCCTTTCTCCTGAAAGCCATAAATCAAGGCCACGGCATTAAAATTTACACTGCCCCCTGTATATGTACCCGTCAACATGCCCGCCACTACCTTGGCATCCTCCCCCAATACCCTTTCTGGACCCATAAGGTGCCACGCCATAAAGATTCCTAATACCGTGGCCAATGAACCTAATAAATAAAGGGCCAACATGGGAATTCCGGCTTTTTTTATTTCACGAAGATTTGCGCCCAACAAAAGATAGAAGATAGATAATGGGGCCAAATAGGTAAAGATTCCATCATATAAAGGTATACTATTGGATGCCGATGGAATAAGGTTCAAATTGGCCAGAACAGCTGTGAAAAGTATGACCAAAAGTGCCGCACCAAGAGGCTTGCCCCATGCCGTCCTAGCTGCCCATATTGATAGTAGCACCATTAAGCAAAGTACAGCTAGTACGTATATAGGTTGGTTTGTAAAGCTCATTGCGCACAAGATACTAAAAAGTATACGGCAAATACCTCTTCTTGAAGCAATGCCATAAATGACTTGTACCATCTTATTATAATCGCTACTTTTCTACATAAAACCAAACCTATGCGCCATACCCTTTTGCTTTTTGTAGTTCTCATATTTGCCTGTAAACGGACGAACAAAGCTAATGACCAGATAGAACAGGGTGTATCCATTCAATTGGCCAAGAAGAGGACGAACACCATTAATGATGTGACATACGATCTCCATTTTACCATTCCTAATGATACCAAAACACCCATTACCGCTCACGAAAACCTGACTTTTGAATTTGTGGGGAACGATACGCTTTATTTGGATTTCAAGGAAGAAACGGACCATTTAAAGAAAATTTTGGTCAACGGTACTCAAATAATAATCAATCACAAAAACGAACATATCGCAATTCCCGCTATTCATTTAACTGAGGGCAAAAACACCATAGCAATCGATTTTTTGGCGGGAGAACTTTCCCTAAACAGAAATGAGGACTATTTATACACACTCTTGGTTCCAGACCGTGCACGAACATTATTCCCTTGTTTTGACCAACCCAATTTAAAAGCGACATATACCCTAAAAATTTCTGCCCCTGAAACATGGAAATTACTCTGTGCCGCTCCAGAACTCGATCAAATTACTTCCAATGGGTTTACAGAACATCAGTTTGGGGAGTCGGACAAAATGAGCACCTATCTTTTTTCCTTCGTGGCCGGAAAATTCGAGTCCAAAGAAATGGAAATAGCCAACTTCCCAATGAAGATGCTATATCGGGAAACCGATGAAGAAAAAATCAAGTACAGCATAGATTCCATTTTTCAATTGCACCATAACTCAAAAAAATTCCTAGAGAACTATACCGACTTTCCATTCCCCTTTCAAAAACTTGATTTTGCCACGATTCCGGGCTTTCAATATGGTGGCATGGAACATGTGGGGGCCATCCAATACAAGGAAAGTTCGCTTTTTCTGGACGCCAGTGCCACGGAAAACAGGAAACTGGGCAGGGCCAAACTAATCGCCCATGAAACTTCCCATATGTGGTTTGGGGATTTGGTTACGATGGACTGGTTCAATGACGTTTGGATGAAGGAGGTGTTTGCAAATTTTATGGCGGACAAAATCGTGAATCCCGCATTTCCTTCCATAAACCATGAACTGTCATTTGCGGTGGGTCACTATCCAAGCGCTTACGGCGAAGACCGCACAAAAGGTACGAATCCCATTAGGCAGGAATTGGAAAACCTAAATAATGCAGGTTCCCTGTATGGGAGTATCATTTATAACAAAGCCCCTATCATGATGCGCCAATTGGAAGCGCTCTTGGGCAAGGAAACCTTTCAAAAAGGTATTCAGGAATACATTAAAACCTATCAAAACTCAAACGCTAATTGGAACGATCTCGTGAAAATTTTGGACAATCTAACGGATATGGACCTTCTGGAATGGAGCGATGTCTGGGTGAACCGGTCGGGAAGACCCATTTTCAAGGATAGCATATCATATACTCCCAATGGTAGCATCTCATCTTTGGAATTAAGACAAATGGCAGAAGATGGATCGGACCATATTTGGCCCCAGATTTTTGAGATATCCTTAATCTACGCCGATACCATTCAAAGATTTCCTTTGGAGTTTACCGGAAACACCGTAAAAGTAACCGAAGCCATCGGACTTCCAAAACCCTTGGCGGTCTTTTATAATTGGGATGGTATGGGATATGGCGTATTTCCTATACATCCAGAAGTTTTTGAGACCATAACGATTATAGACGATGAAGTCGCTAGAGGTTCCTTGTACATAAATGCCTATGAAACTACTTTGAACGGGACTATGGAACCTTTGGAACTACTTAGTTTTTATGAAAACCGATTGTATCTGGAAGAGAATGAATTGTTATCGAATTTGTTATCAGGTTATTTGAGGTCCTTATTCTGGAAATACCTAACGGTAGAAGAACGGCGCTTGGAGCAATCCAAATTCACCGATAATTTGTGGTCCCAGCTGCAAAAGGACCTTTCCCCGAACAATAAAAAAACCTTGTTCTCAACCTTTCAGATGGTGGCCTACACGGGAGCTTCCATCCAACAGTTGTACGATATTTGGTCCAAAAAAATCGAGATATCCAATCTTCGACTGAATAAGGATGACTTTACCGAAATGGCCTTGCACCTGGCCCTTTACGAACATCCTAAATCGGCCGAAATTTTAGAGCAAGCCAAAAATGCCCTTGACAATCCGGACAAATTGGAACGCTTCAACTTCCTGCTACCCTCCGTTTCCCAGGATGCATCGGTCAAAAGCAGCTTTATGGAATCCCTAAAATATGAAAAGAACCGTTCAAAGGAAGCGTGGACCGCATCGGCATTGAATAATATTAATCATCCCCTGCACCAAGAATTTGCCTTGAAACACATTAGGGCCAGTTTAGACCTTTTGGATGAAATACAAAAAACAGGCGATATTTTCTTTCCAAAACGCTGGCTCAGTAATTCCATAGGCAACCATACCAGCCCGGAAGCCTATCAAATCATGCAGGACTATTTAAAGGAAAACCCTGAATTAAACCCTTCCCTTAAAAACAAGTTATGGCAAGCCGCCGATGACCTTCGAAGGGTGCAACTCCTGGGAAAAAACGTCAAGCTTTAAATCCCTGGGATAGTTTTTGTTAAAAGTAACATTTGATGATTAATCAACCTTTATGGTTGAAACTGCCCACCTAACGGCAGAATTATTTTTCTCATCAGCTTTTACAATTACAAAAAATTCCGTGCCTGATGAGTTAAAAAATCCAAAATATCCATTTGATGCAAAGAGGATGTTGTTGCCATTATTATCAATACCCAAAAATTTTGGCAATTCAACCTCTCCTTCAAAATTGAAAAAATCTTCTGAGTATTTTCTAACAATACTACCAGGTTTATAATCCCAATCCCATAACCCTTCGTCTACAATGGCATATATTACATTTGCGTCTGCATGGGAATCCATAGTAGTAATACGTTTTCCTTGCTCACCTAATAATTTTCCGCTATAGGTCATGTCATTCGTTTGATTCTCTGAAGCGTTAAATACATTCCTGGCTCTAGAAAACAATTTATCCCCAGATTCCGATATCCAAATATTACCGCTAAATTCAAAATCACCGTGATATGGAGAATCGTAAAGATAATGTGCAGTGCCTCCAGATATGTCATACTTTTCAAAATCGGATGGAGTAATGCCATTATCCGCACCATAAATATAGTTTCCGCTAGGATGTAACTTGGCCCTAGTCCCTGCATAAATCGAATTTCCTGTGTTTTGTGTCTCATTTCCAGTGGACAAATCAATACACCTGATACGTTCATGCTGATCTATACGTGGAAAAGCATATGCCCAATTGTTTGGTCCCAAAACAATATCAAATACGTCCGTTGTGACACTGTAAATTTGGATCAATTCCATTGATGATAAATTTATATAGGAAATATATCCATCATGACCAACTACGGCTAAATTACCATCTTGACTAATAGATACACAAGTAGGCGGTAAGTTCAAATCCAATGATTGAATTACTTGAGAAACTGGATTAATATTAAGAATTTGGTTTGGAAATTCTGAAACCGCAATTATTTTGTCATTATTTCGATCATATTCGGCATCCACAATTTGACCATTGTCCAATATCCATTTCTCCTCTTTATATGACTTTACACTTGTTGGAACCTCTAAAATATTATCCTTATTGTTTTTAAAATTAAACGATGATTCATATACATCTGTACCCAACATCGCCCTATCCACTTCAGAAGTTATCAAAACGGAGTCACCCACCGCTAAAGACCCAAAACCGGGTGTAATTAAGAGATAACTGTTATCATTTTCCACAGTCCATTCAAAATCAGTGCCCCCAGTATTTTTTAAGTATATCTGCTTTGAATTTTCTAAATAATCAATTGACTTAGGTACTTAATCAATAACGATAGAAGTAGTAAATTCGGGGAAACAAACATCAAGAACATGGAGCAAAGATTCAAGAGCATGTCCCTTTTCGACTTTATGGAGAAATTCCCGGACACGGACAGCTGCCTGTCGCATCTGGCCTGGCTAAAGTGGGACGGGGGCTACAGGTGCCCCA
>NZ_MDGL01000172.1 GCF_002742265.1 Maribacter sp. 4G9 | reverse complement strand
CGTGCTTTTATCTATTCCTAATTCCCTCGAAACATCTCCAACAGATCTTCCTTGCTGATTTTCTTTTAGAGCCTTGATAATTTGACTCTCGCTAAACTTGCTGTTTTTCATCGTGACAGTTTGAATTTAAAGTTAGTAAATTCGAATTATGAACTGTCCTATTTTTAGGGAAGCCTACAAAATGACTTGTAGGATTTCCATCTTTTCTAAAATGTTTTTTTGAAGGTGCTTCAATTTCTATTATTACTGGTGTAAAATAGGCACTATCATTTGCTAACCACATAAAGTCTGGAATGCGATTAATAATTCCCGAAATTTTAGGTTGTGATATTAGACAGTTTGAAAAAGGTTCGTGTCCGGATTGTCCCATTATAGAAAATTCATCTCTTGCGCCTGGCATAAACGAAGGATTTAATTCGAAAAATGTTTGAAATTTCGTTTCATCGTCAGCAAAATTTTTCAATAAAAAATCAAGTTTTTCACTAGCATTCAGAACGTATTCCTTCTTGTCAATTGGTTTTGGTGCGTTTTCGGTAAATTCGTAGGTCATTTTATATTTTCATTTCTTAAAAATAACAGATTATATTGTTTTTTCTATGTATTGTCTTGATTTGGTAAAATGTTTGCCAACGCAGGGCTATGTGAAGCCACGTTACGGATTTTAAATTTACGCAACTTGTTGGGATAAATTTACAAATACGTGTTGAACGTGGCCAGGTTGCATATAGCCGTTGATATGTACAGTTTTCCTCGATGGCGCCTAAAGGTGATAGGTTGGATGGTCCCTCATCCTACGGATTATGCAAACTGGCATGGCCCTGCGATGATGTACAAATCCCAAGGGGCGGGAATTGGAGCCTTTGGCGACAATGTAGCGACTTGGGTTCACCTTTAGGTGAATTGTACATCATCGTGTTTGTATAAGATTAGTTGCGTATGCAATCACGAATAAAAAAAGTAGCAACTACTTTGAAAAAGGAAAGTCCTTTCCAAAGTAAAAAAGTTTAAGCAATTAATTTTATACGGTGTTGGCATACGTTTTTATTTGTCAGTCCGTTGCTTAGGTCAAATGTCAGTTTATATCTTATTTGCAAGGTTTTTTATTATAAATTCATATATTAATAACAATCCGACAATTGAACCTATAATCCAATATAATATTTCTATCCACGACCTTTTGTTAGGCTTATTTTCTATCGTATGGACTGCTTTTTGTCTTACTGGACTTGCTAAAGCATTGTCCAAGGATTGAGCTATATTTCCTTTATTGTCTCCACCTATATTTATTGTATTGTAAGTTGTCTTTGATTTATTTTCTTCTTTATCCATATATACTTTTTTAAAACCACCATTATTTAAGAATATTTCTGTAAATCCGTTTTTAATTATACTTGGGTTATATTCTATTTCAATGTCGGCAACTTTTAAATCATAATTATAAATAGTTTTAATCATTTCGTCTATATGGTCTAACTCTAAATCGATAAACAGTTTTTGTTTTAGCTCTATCGAAAAAATTTCTTTATTATCTGTCTTGTATTTTTCAATACAATAAGCTAATATTTTATCTAAATTTTCAATTTCCTTATCTCCCATATACAATGTTTACTATGGTTTCTTTAATGGATGCCAACGTGATTGTGTAAGATTAGTTGCGTATGCAATCACGAATAAAGTAATTGACTTAGGTACTTAATCAATAACGATAGAAGTAGTAAATTCGGGGAAACAAACATCAAGAACATGGAGCAAAGATTCAAGAGCATGTCCCTTTTCGACTTTATGGAGAAATTCCCGGACACGGACAGCTGCCTGTCGCATCTGGCCTGGCTAAAGTGGGACGGGGGCTACAGGTGCCCCA
>NZ_MDGL01000171.1 GCF_002742265.1 Maribacter sp. 4G9 | reverse complement strand
GCAGTTTGTTGTGTTTTCATATCTTTTGATTTTGGTGAATCTTAAAGATACTCGACAGGCTGCTTTTACATAGATGCTAAACGTAATGCGGACTTTGGGGCAAAACCGAAAGGTCTGCGTATATTTATGAAGCCGCTAAATCTTATGGATTTAGCTTTAGAGAAGAAAAATAAATCAAAACAATAAGCTTTAGCTTCGTGCGCAGACGGAAACGAAAAGTTTCCTTGCCCCCGCACTACGCTTAGCCGAACCGATGATGTACAATTATTCATTTAATTTTTATTGTTTTTCAAAGGTATTCATCGGTCGCTTCGCTCGGTCACCTAAAGGTGAACCCAAGTCGCTACATTGTCGCCAAAGGCTCCAATTCCCGCCCCTTGGGATTTGTACATCATCGCAGGGCCATGCCAGTTTGCATAATCCGTAGGATGAGGGACCATCCAACCTATCACCTTTAGGCGCCATCGAGGAAAACTGTACATATCAACGGCTATATGCAACCTGGCCACGTTCAACACGTATTTTAAATTTATCCCAACAAGTTGCGTAAATTTAAAACCCGTAACGTGGCTTCACATAGCCCTGCGTTTGTTGTCACCTTAAACCCATTAAAAAAGAGCAACCCTTAATGAAACTGTTTGACAATTTACAGACAAAAAAGATACATAAAGGAACGATTCTTTTGTACAAGGGAGATACTTGCAAAACTGTTTTTAAAGTGAATGAAGGATGCTTGAAAAGTTATGTAATAGATAAATCCGGGAAAGAACACATCTTGCATTTTGCACCCGAAGATTGGTTAATTACTGACATGGATAGTTTTGTAAACAATAAACCATCTACTATTTTTATCGATGCTATTGAAGATAGCGAAATATCAATACTTACAACTACCAATTACAGCGATATTAGTCAGTTGAGTTATGATGATTTGCTTGAACAAAATAAAAAATTAGTAAATAATTTAATCACAACAAATAAGCGTTTAGCCAATTTATTAAGTGCAACAGCCGAAGAACGCTATGTAGATTTTGTAGAAACTTATCCAACCCTTGTACAAAGACTTCCACTTAAACTAATTGCTTCCTACTTAGGCATGACTCCCGAATATTTAAGTGATGTTAGACGAAAATTAGCTCGAAAGTGATTTCTTAAGATACCTTAATTTTTATCTTTTTAATTGTTCACACCTTTGCATCATTATTAACAATTAAAAAGTTTAAAAATGACAACAGCAGTAAAATCAAAATGACTAAACATAGCTTTATGGGTAGCACAAGGCTTAATTTCTTTAACCTTAATTTGGGCAGGCTATACCAAATTATTTCAACCCATTGAAGAAACAGCAAAAATGTTGCCTTGGGCACTTGATAATCCTGGTTTATTAAAATTCACAGGTATTGTCGATTTACTTGGAGGAATAGGAATCGTTTTACCAGCAGCTTTAAAAATACAACCAAAATTAACGGTTTTTGCGGCTTATGGCACCATTGCGTTAATGATTGCAGCAAGCGTATTTCATATTTCAAGAGGAGAAGCATCACTTATTGGAATGAACATTTTCTTTCTTGTTCTTGCCTGGTTTATAGCTTGGGGAAGAACAAAAAAAGCACCTATTCTGGCAAAATAATTAAAACATATAAATCATGATATTAATAACAGGAGCGACTGGAAATTACGGAAAGGCAAGCATTGACTCTCTTTTAAGAAAAGGTGTTTCTTCCTCCAATATAGTCGCATTGGTTAGGGATGAAGAAAAAGCAGCCGACTTAAAAAGTAAGGGTGTTGAAGTACGAGTGGGCGACTACAATAATTACGAGCAATTGGTAAATGCTTTCAAAGGAATAGACAAACTACTTTTGATATCAGGTTCAGATTTGGTTAATCGAGACCAGCAGCATCAAAACGTAATAGAGGCTGCAAAAGAAGCTGGGGTAAAACATATTGTGTATACAAGTTTTGAACGCAAAAACGAAACCGAAACTTCACCCATTGCTTTTGTTGCTGCCTCACACATAACTACCGAAAATTTGATTAAAAGCAGTGGTATGCACTATACAATTTTGCGAAACAATCTGTATATGGATTTACTGCCTTGGTTTTTTGGAGAAAAAGTGATGGAAACAGGAGTGTTTTTACCCGCAGGAGATACCAAAGCTGCTTTTGCTTTAAGAGATGATATGGCAGAAGCCACTGCCAATATAATGATGACCGAAGGACACGAAAACAAAGTATACAATTTCAGCAATACCGAAAACGTATCAATCGGAGAAATGGCAACAAGCTTAAGTGAGATTGCTGGAAAAGAAGTTACGTACACAAGCCCAAGTACGGAGGTTTATATAGAAACCTTAACTAAAGCTAATGTTCCTGCAGATTATGTAGGTATGTTTGCTGGCTTTTCAACGGCCATTAATCAAGGAGAATTTACAGTTGAAAATTCAGATCTAGAAAATATCTTGGGAAGAAAGCCCACCTCGGCAAAACAATTCTTGTCAATGGTTTATGCTTCAAAATAACCCTTGAAAGTAGCAGACAAAGTCTGCTACTTTCTGATTTTATAAGGAATTACAAATGACTTTGAAATGAAGAGAACAGCGTTTCTTAAAATAATGGGGCTACTCCCTTTTACTTGTTTAGGTATGAAATTAAATGATTTAGCTAAAATATCAGAAGGTTTTCCACTAACAGAGAAAATGCCTGTTCTATTTTTAGGTCATGGCAGCCCAATGAACGCCATTGAAGAGAATGAATTTGTAAAGGGCTTTAGAGATATTGCCAAAACAATACCAATTCCTAAAGCTATACTCTGTGTGTCTGCCCACTGGTTTACAAAAGGTACAAAGGTAACAGCTATGGAAATGCCACAAACCATCCATGACTTTGGTGGCTTTCCTCAGGCACTTTATGATGTCCAATATCCTGCAAAAGGAAGCCCTGAATTAGCCAAAGAGACCCAATCTTTGTTAACGCCTACTTCGGTAGAATTAGATGACAAATGGGGTTTAGACCATGGTGCTTGGAGCGTAATAAAGCACCTTTACCCAGAAGCTAATATACCTGTAATTCAGTTGAGCATCGATTATAATAAATCTCCACAACAACACTACGAATTAGCACAACAATTAAGCAGTCTACGTAATAAAGGAATTTTAATAATAGGCAGTGGTAATATTATTCACAATTTAGGCATGGTTGATTTTGCAAACGCACATAAGGACGATTATGGCTATGATTGGGCAGTTGAAGCAAGATCAGCTATCAATAATCATTTACTTGATGGAAATTACCAACCACTCATCGATTACCATAAGCAATCCAAAGCATTTCAGTTGGCAATTCCCACTCCAGACCATTATTTACCATTAATATACAGTCTTGGTCTTCAAGAAAAAGGTGAGTCTATTAACCTTTTTAATGACAAACTATTGGCTGGAAGTTTAAGTATGACAAGTTTAAAAATATCATGACAAATTGGTGGTATTTTATACTAAAAAGAAAGGCGAACAGCTAATCGAGTAGACGGCTCCGCCATTAACTGATGGAGTGCACCTTGGGTACACTCCCGCACTTTTGGAAATGCTACATCATCGCCCTGGTATGCCGGATCACAATGGCCGTAGATTGAGGGACCTGCCCGCCAAAAACGCCGCCAAGGCTTTTCAACGCGACACATTAAAACGCTGATACCCAATCCGGTCGCCACAATTTTTATTCCCAATACCGAAAATGAATTTGCTATATTTCCATAAAAATTTGACGGACTGCGCATCGCACTGCGTTGTGCTTCATTATCAGAAACCGCTAACAAATGATAAAATTCTTTAGAAAAATTAGACAGAACTTGCTTTTAGAAGGCAAAATTGGAAAATACCTTAATTGACTTAGGTACTTAATCAATAACGATAGAAGTAGTAAATTCGGGGAAACAAACATCAAGAACATGGAGCAAAGATTCAAGAGCATGTCCCTTTTCGACTTTATGGAGAAATTCCCGGACACGGACAGCTGCCTGTCGCATCTGGCCTGGCTAAAGTGGGACGGGGGCTACAGGTGCCCCA
>NZ_MDGL01000170.1 GCF_002742265.1 Maribacter sp. 4G9 | reverse complement strand
CTGTCCTGCAGCCCCCGAGAAGTTCAGTGTCCCTGTCATAGCGGGTACGGTGAAATCTTGGTTTCTTACGGCAGACCCGTTTGATATGGTATAATTCACGGTATATGCCCCGGCAACTGCCACGTTAGATGATACCACAAAGTTGGCGGTACCCACACCTTCGTCAACGGTAAAATCTGCTACGGAGATACCGAACCCTGCACCACCGTCATTATCTGTAATGGTACCGATTGCGTCGCCATCTACGATGTTGACCAATGGGTTGGATACGGAGTTGATGGTAACGGTAAGGTTTTCAGTTCCCTCGATGATGGCATCGTCGGTGATGTCAATCGGTATGTTTACGTTCTGTCCTGCAGCCCCCGAGAAGTTCAGTGTCCCTGTCATAGCGGGTACGGTGAAATCTTGGTTTCTTACGGCAGACCCGTTTGATATGGTATAATTCACGGTATATGCCCCGGCAACTGCCACGTTAGATGATACCACAAAGTTGGCGGTACCCACACCTTCGTCAACGGTAAAATCTGCTACGGAGATACCGAACCCTGCACCACCGTCATTATCTGTAATGGTACCGATTGCGTCGCCATCTACGATGTTGACCAATGGGTTGGATACGGAGTTGATGGTAACGGTAAGGTTTTCAGTTCCCTCGATGATGGCATCGTCGGTGATGTCAATCGGTATGTTGACGGTCTGTCCTGCAGCCCCCGAGAAGTTCAGTGTCCCTGTC
>NZ_MDGL01000169.1 GCF_002742265.1 Maribacter sp. 4G9 | reverse complement strand
CTGGTATCACAACAACTTGAAAACGAGATCTAAAGTCTCACAGAACTGAACGTGATTTAAGTAGTAAAAGAGAGAGGATTATCAATGTTGTCGAAGTCGTAAGCTTCACCGTGTATAGTAACCTTAATTCTCTCTTTTGTTCTTTCTGATTAACACATCAATTTAAAGAGAATCAAACTTAAGCCGTGTATAATTAATTGCTTTTTTCAGCTTACTTGCGAATATTCCTACGGAATATTCACGGGTTCGTAAAAGTTTACTAATTTAGTTGCTGAACCACGCAACTAACCATACACAAACACGTTGGCATTCATTAAAAAAACAGAAACACAAAAAAAATTAGAAGATATTTAAGAAATCCTTAGAGGTAGCCTCTTTGCACTGCAATGGTTTTGTTCCAGTAGTCTTTTTAGTAATTAGTTTAATAATTTTAAGGTTCATTTTGAGCCAAATAACCAATAAAAAAAAGGAAACAGATATGGAGCAAGTTAAAAAAAGAGTCAATAAAGTCAGAACAAAAGTAATGAATGGAGTAACATCTACAATTGAAACAGTTTGGGCTATTGGAACATCCATTGCAGGCACTGATGTGCTTAAATAATAAAAATAAATGACCGAAAAATTTACATTCCCAAATGCTGGAATACATATTGTTTCTCATAAAATAGGCGAAGCGGACTATTTCTTATCGAAATTGAAGGAAACACATTCTTGGGACAATGAATATAACTATATTTTTAGTGCCTATGTAAGTGCATTAAGAAGTATCACTTTTACATTACAATTCGTAATGAGAAAATATCCAGAATTTGATGAATGGTATAAAATAAGACAAGAAAGATTAAGGAAAAGCGAAGTTGCTAAATCGTTTGTTGAATTTAGAAATCACGCACAGAAAACAGGAGTTATTCCAATAGCAAAAGAGCAGAGTATTTTTGAAGGAATATTTTACGATTCTGACCAATTTTATGTTCCAACAAATTCTGAGATTAAAAGTGTTCCAAGCGGAAATGTTATTGATTTATCGGAAAGATGCTTAATTGAAGTATTAGAAGTCGTAGCAGAATGCTATAAGGACTTTGATGTATATATTGACCCAAGAGTATTATTTACTCAAAGAGCTCTGAAAAAATTAAACTGGACGATTGAGGATTTAGAAGAATTCGTTGGAATACCGAAAGGGTATACCGATATGGATTATGAAGACACTGAAATGTCAAATGATGAAATTCGATTGAAATTACTTAGAAAACAAGGTGGAGACGAAACATTACAAGTCTACATTGACAAATATTTATTGGAAAAATAACGAAATGCCAACAATGGTAACCGTTGCACAAGATATTAATCCGTGAAAAAATGGATCCGTACAAGCCTCTTTACGGGGCTTTTTTTGGTCCGCCTTAGATTGGCAGCGCTAATCTTGGATGCCTTACAAAAGCACCGAACAACGGTTCAAGGGCACTTTTGGCCCATCTTGCCAAAGCTGGTGTCATTA
>NZ_MDGL01000168.1 GCF_002742265.1 Maribacter sp. 4G9 | reverse complement strand
GACCTATACGATGAAAGATATGCCGTGGAAAGGGCGAATGCATGGATGGACAGCTACCGTTCCCTGCTCAACAGGTTCGATACGACCACCGAAAGCTGGAAAGGATTCAACTATTTGGCATTCATTGCGATAGCGTTGAAAAAATTCAAGAAAAAGAAAAAAATAAAAGTTTAAACCACTTCATAATGAAATTGGGTTGTTCCAACTTTTTGTCGAAGCCGTTTTCAAAAGACGCCTTTGATGATGCTATTGCTGATATTTATCAGAAGGCATCCTCTACTAGGCCAACAAAAAAAGTTGTAAAGACCTTTGGTTGATATTTTGTACATTGTCAATCGATTGCATTAATATTATTTTGAAAAAAGACTGTGTGTTTGTTACTATCCCATAGCTTTGTCCCACTCTTAAAACCAATGTTATGAAGTTGACCGCAAAAAGTTTAAAGATCATCCTAGTCCTTGTGCTAATTGGTTTTGGTGTGGGTATCTATCTTCAGGATTTACAACACCGCAAGAGTACCCAGCATGCTTGGAAGGCCAATAGATATAATCTTTCAAGATTTGATAAAATCACTGTATACAATAAAAAAATGAATGCAGCCAATTGGCAGAAAATGAGGGATAGCATTCAAAATCAGTTGGATACCTTAATGATTTTGAGATTTCGCAGGGAAGTGGATAGTATAAATGATTTGAATGTTCAAGTGGAAAAGTCCCAAACAGCGGGTATGTTGGGTGGAATTTAGTGTTTTTGTTTATGTTTGGTCCATTATTTTTAAATGCCTGATGATAAATTGTTTATTTGAAATCTAACAACGTATTGCAAACAACAAAGATTGTTGTATATTTGCATCACTGAAAGAATAAAAGTATTCGTGAGGGGACAATTTGTCCCCTCTTTTATTACTTGGTTTTTTATGTTAAAGGAAAGAGTAAGGGAATTGTTAGAAAAGGGTTTGGAAGAAGATTCCACCCTCTTTTTGATTGACTTTACCGTTTCCCCCGATAATAAAATAAAGGTCGTAATTGACGGAGATCATGGGGTGACGGTCAACGACTGTATCAAGATAAGTAGGGCCATTGAGCATAATCTTGATAGGGAGGAACAGGACTTCTCGCTCGAAGTTGCCTCTGCTGGAGCAACTGCGCCGATGGTCATGCCCAGGCAATATAAAAAGAATATAGGAAGAAAATTGGAGGTTGAGACCTTTGGTTCATCTTATGAAGGCAAGCTTGTCCAGACCAACGATGAGTATATTGTATTGGAGTGGAAGGCTAGGGAGCCCAAACCTATTGGTAAGGGGAAAGTTACGGTTCAGAAAAGGGAGGAAATACCGTTTTCCGAAATAAAAAAAGCAAAAGTTATATTAAAATTTTAATTGTAATTACCAATGGAGAATATTGCGTTAATTGAATCTTTCTCGGAGTTTAAGGATGACAAGTTCATAGATCGGGTAACACTTATGGCAATTTTGGAGGATGTTTTTAGGAACGCCCTTAAAAAGAAATTTGGATCAGACGATAATTTTGATATTATCATTAATCCGGACAAGGGAGATTTGGAAATTTGGCGTAATCGGGTGGTAGTAGAAGATGGAGAAGTAGAGGACCCTAACGAGGAAATATCACTTTCCGAGGCACGAAAGATAGAACCCGATTTTGAAGTAGGCGAGGATGTGTCAGAAGAGGTTAAATTAATCGATCTTGGAAGACGTGCAATTTTGGCACTTCGCCAAAATTTGATTGCCAAGATTCACGAGCACGATAATACAACTATATATAAGCAGTTCAAGGATCTTGAAGGAGAAATATATACGGCAGAGGTTCATCATATTCGCCACAAAGCTGTTATTTTGTTGGATGATGAGGGCAATGAAATTATCCTTCCAAAGGATAGGCAAATACCTTCGGACTTTTTTAGGAAAGGGGATAATGTTAGGGGCATTATTGAAAGTGTGGAATTGAAAGGAGCTAAACCTACCATAATCATGTCCAGAAGTTCTCCCTTGTTCCTGGAGCAATTGTTCTTCCAGGAAATACCAGAGGTTTTTGATGGTTTGATCACAATTAAAAAAGCAGTCCGTATTCCTGGTGAAAAGGCCAAAGTAGCCGTGGATTCCTATGACGATAGGATTGATCCGGTTGGTGCCTGTGTAGGTATGAAGGGCTCTAGGATACATGGTATAGTCAGGGAATTGGGCAATGAGAATATAGACGTAATCAATTGGACCTCCAATCCCCAATTGTTGGTCACAAGGGCTTTGAGCCCGGCCAGGGTTTCCTCGGTCAAATTGGACGATGAAAAAATGACGGCTCAGGTATACTTAAAGCCAGAAGAGGTGTCCAAGGCTATAGGTAGGGGAGGTCATAATATCCGGTTGGCAGGTCAACTCACGGGGTATGAAATAGATGTTTTCAGGGAAGGTGTTGAGGAAGATGTGGAATTGACGGAATTCTCGGATGAAATTGATGGATGGATTATCGATGAGTTTAAGAAAATAGGATTGGATACCGCAAGGAGCGTATTGGATCAAGATGTGGACGATCTGGTAAAACGTACGGATCTTGAGGAGGAGACAATTATCGAAGTTGTGCGTATCCTAAAAGAAGAATTAGAAGATTAGCTATATATTAGCGAATAAATAAAAGAACGGGAATCAGTATTTATGGCAGACAATCCAAAAATAAGACTTAATAAAGTTCTTCGGGAGCTTAATATCTCCTTGGACAGAGCAGTAGATTACTTGAACAGCAAAGGGCATGATGTGGACGCTAGGCCGACCACAAAAATTTCCGATGAGGTGTATCAGGTACTACTGGACGAGTTCCAGACCGATAAGAGCAAAAAAGTTGCTTCTAAGGAGGTAGGGGAGGAAAAGCGAAAGGAAAAGGAAGCCATACGGATCCAGTTGGAGCAGGAACAAGAAGAGCGACGACTGGCCCGTGAAAAGAGGAATACGGCCCAGGAAGAGCAAAAATTGGTTGGAAAAGTTGAGCTTGCAGGTCTTAAGACGGTCGGTAAAATTGATTTGAACCCTAAGAAAAAGGAAGAGGTTCCAGAAGTTAAGGAAGAAGAAAAGCCTAAGGAAAAGGAGCAGCCTGTAGCGCCTGTTATACCGGTCCAACCTGAAGAGCCTAAAAAAGAGGATAAAACCCAAGCTGACCCTCCAGTTGCACAAAAAAGTAAAGAGGAGGCCCCACAGGACAAGTCGGATGCTCCGGAAACTTTGGAGACCCAATACAAGAAATTAACGGGTCCCAAAATTACGGGCGATAAAATAGATCTTTCCAAGTTTCAAAAACCCAAAAAGAAGAAAGAGGAGAAAAGCAATACAGAAAGTTCTGATAGAAAAAAACGAAGAAAGCGCATTGTAAGTAAAAATACTTCGGGACCAGGTCAATCCCCAAAAGCTGGCAACGCGAATGATCGTAAAGGAAACAGACGTTTTTCAGCACCAAAGGTGGAGCCTACAGAGGAAGATGTGCAAAAGCAGGTACGGGAGACCCTGGAGAAATTGCAGGGTAAAACCAAGAAAGGGAAAGGTGCCAAATATAGACGGGACAAAAGAGATCAACATCGTCAGCAGACTGAAAAAGATCTTGAACAACAAGAACTTGAAAGTAAAATCCTTAAGGTTACGGAATTCGTAACGGCAAGCGAGGTCGCCACGATGATGGATGTTTCCACTACCGAAATAATTTCGGCATGTATGTCGTTGGGCATTATGGTTACCATGAACCAGCGCTTGGATGCGGAAACCCTATCCATAGTGGCGGATGAGTTTGGTTATGAAGTGGAATTTGTAACAGCTGATATTGAGGAAAGTATTGTTGTCGAAGAGGATGCACCTGAAGATTTGGAGCCAAGGGCGCCCATTGTTACGGTGATGGGACATGTGGATCATGGTAAAACCTCTTTGTTGGATTATATTAGGGAAGAGAATGTAATTGCAGGTGAAAGCGGGGGCATTACCCAACACATTGGTGCTTATGCAGTAACCTTGGATAATGGTCAGAAGATTTCATTCCTGGATACCCCAGGTCACGAAGCGTTTACGGCGATGCGGGCCAGAGGTGCCCAAGTAACGGATATTGCGATTATTGTAATCGCCGCAGATGACGATATTATGCCGCAAACAAAGGAGGCGATCAGTCATGCACAGGCGGCCGGTGTTCCTATAGTGTTCGCCATAAATAAAGTGGACAAACCAACGGCCAATCCAGATAAAATCAAAGAAGGGCTTGCCCAGATGAACTTGTTGGTAGAAGATTGGGGAGGGAAAATCCAGTCCCATGACATATCTGCCAAGACCGGACAAGGTGTAAAGGAATTATTGGAAAAGGTGTTGTTGGAGGCTGAATTATTGGAGTTAAAGGCAAATCCCAACAAACTGGCATCCGGTACGGTTGTTGAAGCCTTTTTGGATAAAGGAAAGGGTTATGTGTCCACTATTTTGGTACAAGCTGGTTCTTTGAATATTGGGGATTATGTTTTGGCCGGAACAACGAGTGGAAAAGTAAAGGCCATGCAAGACGAGCGGGGTAAAAATGTTACCAAAGTGGGACCATCGCAACCCATATCCATATTAGGTCTGGACGGTGCTCCACAGGCAGGTGATAAGTTCCATGTATTGCAGGACGAACGGGAAGCCAAGCAAATTGCTGCTCGAAGGTCCCAATTACAACGTGAGCAATCGGTCAGGACGCAACGTCATATCACTTTGGATGAAATAGGCAGACGTATTGCCTTGGGCGAATTCAAGGAATTGAATATTATACTTAAAGGTGATGTGGACGGTTCTGTCGAGGCTTTGACGGATTCATTCCAGAAACTATCGACCGATGAAATCCAGGTGAACATCATTTACAAAGCGGTAGGACCTATAACGGAGTCCGATGTATTGTTGGCTTCTGCATCAGATGCTATTATCATAGGCTTTAATGTTCGGCCTATGGGCAATGCGAAGACCATTGCTGAAAATGAAGAGATTGATATCAGGATGTATTCCATCATTTACGATGCCATCAACGATCTTAAGGACGCAATGGAGGGTATGCTTTCTCCAGAAATGAAAGAGGAAATTACAGGTACGGCGGAAATAAGGGAGACTTTCAAAATTTCCAAAATAGGTACTATTGCCGGTTGTATGGTGACCAGTGGCAAAATTTATAGGAATTCCAATATCCGTCTAATTAGGGACGGTGTGGTAATCTACACTGGCGAACTGTCGTCCTTAAAGCGATTCAAGGATGACGTTAAGGAAGTTTCCAAAGGATATGATTGCGGACTTCAAATCAAGAACTACAATGATATCTATGTTGATGATATTGTAGAGGCATTCCAAGAAGTAGCTGTCAAAAAGAAGTTGAAATAACTATCTTTTTTGAACAATTCAATAAATAAAAAAATCGACCTTTTAGGTCGATTTTTTTGGTTTTAATAACATAGCATCGGGATATTTTTTTCGAACCTCATTGAATTTACGTTCGGCTTCCAATTTGGATTTGAACCTGCCTACCCTTATTCTGTATGTTGGGGAGTCAAAGTCAATTTGGGAAGGCAATTCAGGAAAGTCGATTTCCACATTGCTTTTGATTTCTTGGGCCTTTTCGTTATTGCTGACAAAACCTACCTGAATTCTGTAATAATCATTTTTGTCGAGCGACTTTTTATAGAGATCCAATAGCTGGGTTATTTGTGCATCCTGGTCTATGGAGATAGTACCTTCCTGGGCATTTGTCTTGGTTGCGAAAAAAATCAGAATCGCTATGTAAAAAAGTTTTTTCATTTAAAAAACGGGGGTTTTATTTCCTTCCACAAATGTAAATTTTTAAAGGATAAAGGGTTAGCAATTTCAGTTATTTAGAATAATTATAAATTATTAGTTATAAATACATTTACCTTTTACCAAATAAAGTCTATGTCGTATTTTTGTCATCGATTAAGGCATTTTTTACCGTTTGTCGTTAAAATACGGGCTAAAATCGTGCCAAGATTCCGATTGAAATATTCTATTTATGAAAAAGGTACCGTACCGCAATCAGTTTTCCAAAGTCTTTGTTTTCAGTTTAGTAGCTATCCTACTTTTTTCAGTTTCGTTGGTGGCACAAGATGTTGTTGCTGAGTCTGGTGATGCCGCTGCAACTAATGGTGATGCCGCTGCAGGTAAGGCTTTATTTAATCAGAATTGTGCAGCTTGTCACGCCTTGAACCGTAAAATGACGGGTCCTGCCTTGGCGAAAGTCGAAAGTCGTTTGTCGGAAGAAGAGGGGTTGGATAGGGAATGGTTATACGCCTGGATTAAAAACAGTCCTGGGATGATCAAGGCTGGGGATGCATATGCCGTTAAAATCTATAATGAGTACAATCAAGCGGCGATGACTGCCTTTCCAACGTTGACAAACGAGGATATAGACAACATTTTGGCATATACGGCCGCTCCACCGCCGGCACCTGCCACTCCGGCTGCCGGTGAAGTTTCGGCTGTAGGTGCTGGACAGTCTTCCGGAGGTATTTCCAATGAGATAATTTTGGGTGCATTGGCCGTTGTTTTTGCTCTTTTGGTGGTCATGTTGATATTGGTCAATAATACCTTGAGAAGAATAGCGGAAGCGAACGGAATTTCAATCGAAAAGGAACGGGCGGAAAAAAGAGTCCCAATTTGGAAAGCTTTCGCGCAAAATCAATTTCTAGTATTGGTGACCGTGATATTCCTATTGTTGGGAAGTGCATATTTCGCATACGGCTGGATGATGCAAATAGGGGTTGATCAAGGTTATGCCCCTATTCAACCTATACATTATTCACATAAAATACACGCAGGTGACAACAAAATCGAGTGTAAGTATTGTCACTCGTCTGTCCGTGTTTCCAAACACTCCGGTATACCTTCGTTGAATGTATGTATGAACTGTCATAAATCTATTTATGAGTATACGGGAGATCCTGAAGGTCCATCTCAAGAGGATTTGGCCAATGGGTATACCAATGAATTTTACACCAAGGAAATTAAGAAGTTGTATAAGGCCGTAGGTTGGGATGAAGAGAACCAAAAGTATACAGGTGAAAGTCAGCCCGTAGAATGGGTCCGTATCCATAACCTTCCAGATTTCGCCTATTTTAATCACTCACAACACGTTTCTGTAGCTGGTATTGAATGCCAAACGTGCCATGGCCCTGTGGAGGAGATGGAGATTATGTACCAATATTCTCCTTTAACCATGGGCTGGTGTATTAATTGCCACCGGGAGACCAACGTCAAGGTAGAAGGAAACGAGTACTATGAAAAAATTCATGCCGAACTTTCCAAGAAGTATGGTGTTGAGAATTTGACAGCTGCTCAAATGGGCGGTCTGGAATGTGGAAAGTGTCACTATTAAATAATAAATTAAAGAAGCTAATTACAGATATTACGTATGGCATCAAACAAAAAATATTGGAAAAGCGAAGCGGAGTTAAATCCTAACGATTCCATTGTTGAGGCGCTAAGACAGAACGAATTTGTAGAGCAGATTCCGGTTGATGATTTCTTGGGCGACAAAGATACTTTGTCCTCAACAAATACCAATCGTAGGGATTTTCTCAAATATGTTGGTTTTAGTACGGCTGCGGCTTCTTTGGCGGCATGTGAGGGTCCGGTAATCAAATCGATTCCTTATGTGGTACAGCCCGAGAATATTGTTCCCGGAGTGGCCAATTACTATGCCACTACCATAGCAAACGGTTTTGATTTTGCAAGCATCTTGATAAAGACCCGTGAAGGGCGTCCTATAAAAGTTGAGAATAATACGTTGGCCAAAGTAGGTGGTGCTTCGAATGCTAGAATTCAGGCTTCGGTATTGTCATTATACGATAGTACGCGATTGCAAGGGCCTATGTTTAATGGAGAGCCCGTAGAATGGGATGCTTTAAACGATGCTGTAAAAGCAAAGATGGAAAGCCTTAAAGGTTCTGCTAGGAAAATTGCATTGTTGACCCAGACCTATGCAAGCCCCTCTACCAATAGATTGATGGACGAGTTGAAGGCGGCAAACGAAAACGTGCACCATATAACTTATGATGCTATTTCCGAGGATGCGGCTTTAACTGCATTTGAAAATAGATACGGAGAGCGTGCTTTAGCGGATTATGATTTCGAAAAAGCTGGCCTGATTGTTTCTTTTGGTGCTGATTTTCTTTCTGATTGGCAAGGTGGGGGATTTGATGGAGGTTATTCAAGAGGGCGTGTGCCCAAGAATGGGAAAATGTCAAGACATGTGCAGTTAGAGGCTAATATGTCTTTGACCGGTGCCAATGCGGATAAAAGAGTTCCTTTAACGCCTACGGCACAAAAAATAGTACTTGCTAAATTATATGGCAAGTTGAACGGCACCTCTGTTGGGGGCAATACTTCTGAGTATGATGCAGTTGTTGATCAAGTAGCTGCAGAGATTAAGAAAGCGGGTGCTAATGCCGTTGTGGTTACCGGGCTTGATGATGTCAATGCGCAAGCCGTAGTACTGGCTATCAATGAAATGTTGGGCAGTAGGGCATTTGATCCCACTTCGCCAAGGTATACTAGGCAGGGGAATGTTAAGATGTTGGAGGCGTTGATTTCCGATATGAAGGCCGGTAGGGTTGGTGCCTTGATCATGGACGGGGTGAACCCAATGTATTCACTGCCAAATGCCGCCGACTTTAAGGAAGGTTTGGAGAAAACGGACCTTTCTGTTTTGTTTACTACCAATTGGAATGAAACTGCCGAGGTAGTCCAGTATGCCGCGGCCTCCAATCATTATTTAGAGTCTTGGGGGGATACCCAGATAAAAAAAGGGCATTACAGCTTAATGCAGCCCACTATAAAAGAGCTTTTCGATACGAAGCAATTTCAATCGGCCCTTTTGGGTTGGATGGGAAGCAATGCTTCTTACTATGATTATATAAAGGATACATGGACCTCCAGTATTCTAAATGGGGCAAGTTGGAACCAAGCTTTACAGGACGGTGTTTTTGAAGCACAGTCTACGACCGTGGATTTGGAAGTCGGGTCAGTTCCGGCACCTGTTTCTGAGGAAACTGAAATGGAATCTACAAGTGTTCCATTGGCCTCAGCAGTCAGAAGTTTGGCAAATGCGACCAGTGGTGGTATGGAATTGACCTTGTATTCCAAAGTAGGAATGGGAGATGGTCAACAGGCAAGTAATCCTTGGTTGCAAGAGTTTCCAGATCCAATCACAAGGGTTTCTTGGGACAACTATGTAACTATTTCAAAATCAGATGCGGAAACATTGGGTGTTGAAAATGTCAATGTTGCAAACGGAGGAATGGATGGTAACTATGTGAATTTAACCGTCAACGGTGTAACCATACAAAATGTACCTGTAGTTGTACAGCCAGGTCAGGCAAAAGGTTCTTTGGGACTATCTTTTGGATATGGTAAAACCGTAGGGATGAAGGAGGAGATGCAAACAGGTGTCAATGCTTTTAAATTATACGAAGGTTTTAATGCCAATCAAGTCGTAACGGTTGAAAAGGCTTCGGGTAATCATGAATTTGCTTGTGTCCAGCTTCATAAGACCTTGATGGGTAGAGGCGACATTATTAAAGAAACGACTTTAGAGATATTTAATACAAAGGACCATGCGGAATGGAATCATGTTCCCCAAGTTTCCTTGAACCACCAGGAGGTTCCGGCAACTTCTGTCGATTTGTGGGAAAGTTTTGATCGCTCTATTGGACATCATTTTAATATGTCCATCGATTTAAATGCATGTACAGGATGTGGGGCTTGTATCATTGCCTGCCATGCAGAAAATAATGTACCTGTTGTTGGTAAGGCCGAAGTAAGGAAATCCAGGGATATGCACTGGCTGCGTATCGATAGGTACTATTCTTCCGAAGAGACCTTTGAGCAAGACGACACTAAAAAAGAGGAGTTTGATGGCTTAAAGGGCGATAAGGGTTCCCTTAGCGGTTTTAGTGAGTTGGAAGACCCTTCCGAGAATCCACAAGTTGCCTTCCAGCCGGTAATGTGCCAGCACTGTAACCATGCGCCATGTGAAACGGTTTGCCCTGTAGGGGCTCCAGTACATGGAAGACAGGGTCAAAGTCAAATGATATACAACAGATGCGTGGGAACAAGATATTGCGCCAATAACTGTCCTTATAAAGTACGTCGGTTCAACTGGTTCTTGTACAATAACAATGACGAATTCGATTTTCATATGAACAACGATTTGGGTAAAATGGTATTGAACCCAGATGTAAACGTTCGTTCCAGAGGGGTAATCGAAAAATGTTCATTATGCATGCAAAAAACACAAAAAACTATTTTAGATGCCAAAAGAGATGGAAGGGTGATTGAGGATGGTGAGTTCCAAACGGCCTGTTCGTCTGCATGTAGCAACGGAGCCATTGTGTTTGGGGACATAAATGACGAAAAGAGTAAAGTGGCCGAACTTAAGGAGAGTGACCGTATGTACCATTTATTGGAGCATGTAGGAACAAAACCAAATGTATTCTACCATGTAAAGGTTAGAAATACCAACGAAGCGTAAACAATACTAGAAAGTAATTATAACAAAAGTCTATGGCGTCGCATTACGAAGCACCTATACGAAAACCCCTAGTAATTGGAGACAAAAGTTACCACGATGTAACCGTGGATATTGCCGCTCCTGTTGAAGGAAGAGCGAATAAGCATTGGTGGATAGTTTTCTCCATTGCCTTAGTGGCATTTCTCTGGGGAGTTGGTTGTATAATTTATACGATTTCTACCGGTATTGGGACTTGGGGTCTTAATAAAACCGTTAACTGGGCCTGGGATATTACCAACTTCGTTTGGTGGGTAGGTATAGGTCACGCAGGAACCTTGATTTCTGCGGTACTCTTATTGTTCCGTCAGAAATGGAGAATGGCGATAAACCGTTCTGCAGAGGCGATGACGATATTCTCGGTAATTCAAGCAGGTCTGTTTCCTATCATTCACATGGGCCGTCCTTGGTTGGCCTATTGGGTTCTTCCCATCCCGAACCAATTCGGTTCTTTGTGGGTAAACTTCAATTCGCCCTTGTTATGGGACGTATTTGCGATATCAACGTATTTGTCGGTGTCACTGGTATTCTGGTGGACAGGTTTGTTGCCTGATTTTGCCATGATCCGTGATAGGGCCGTTTTGCCTTTCCAGAAAAAGATATACAGTTTATTGAGTTTTGGATGGAGCGGTCGTGCAAAGGATTGGCAACGGTTCGAGGAAGTTTCCTTGGTGTTGGCTGGTTTGGCCACACCTTTGGTACTTTCAGTACATACCATTGTATCTTTTGACTTTGCCACTTCGGTAATACCCGGATGGCATACGACCATTTTTCCGCCCTATTTTGTTGCCGGGGCCGTTTTTTCCGGCTTCGCGATGGTAAATACCTTGCTCATTATTATGAGAAAGGTGTGTAGCTTGGAGGCTTACATTACCGTGCAGCATATCGAATTAATGAACATCGTCATCATGATTACGGGTTCAATTGTTGGTACTGCCTATATTACGGAATTGTTCATGGCATGGTACTCCGGTGTGGAATATGAGCAATACGCCTTTTTGAACAGGGCCACAGGCCCCTATTGGTGGGCTTATTGGACGATGATGACGTGTAACGTTTTCTCTCCGCAATTTATGTGGTTCAAAAAGCTTAGAACTAGTATCATGTTCTCCTTCTTTATCTCGATCGTCGTTAACATCGGGATGTGGTTTGAAAGATTTGTGATTATTGTAACCTCTTTGCATAGGGATTATTTGCCATCTTCTTGGACCATGTTCTCCCCTTCCTTTGTGGATGTCGGTATTTTTATTGGGACTATAGGATTCTTCTTTGTACTGTTCCTGTTATATTCCAGAACATTCCCTGTCATAGCACAGGCAGAGGTAAAATCTATTTTAAAATCCTCCGGGGAAAAGTACAAGAAATTAAGGGATGCAGGACAACCTCTATATCAATTAAGCACTACTAGGGTAGAAGTTAGGGAGCCTATTACCGATGATGTGGTTATGGGAGAGGTGGTTCCGGCCGCCGGGGATAAAATAGGCGTTTCAGATTTACTTAGTGCAGTTGGCACCTTTGACCCAGCAAAACAGAAGCCTGATAACTTGAAAAAAATTAAGGGTATTGGCCCGCAAATGGAGTCAACCCTGAACGAGATAGGAATCTACACGTTTGCCCAAGTTGCTAGGATGACCACAGTGGAATATGACTTGTTGGATTCCATTACAGGTTCTTTCCCGGGGAGGGCACAGCGTGATGATTGGGCAGGACAGGCAACAATTTTATTAAATAACAAAAGATAATTATGGCATCTAAAGTTATACATGCTTTTTACGACGATGATGATGTGCTGATGCTTGCCGTTAAGAAGGTGAAAGCAGCTAAACATCATATTGGGGAGGTATATTGTCCTTTTCCGGTCCATGGACTGGACAAAGCTATGGGACTAGCTCCAACACGTATTGCCATAACGTCTTTTATGTATGGATGCGTAGGGTTGATTGTTTCCATTGTTATGATGAACTATATGATGATCGAGGATTGGCCACAGGATATTGGTGGTAAGCCCAGCTTTAGTTATTTGGAAAACTGCCCCGCATTTGTGCCTATTATGTTTGAGCTGACCGTGTTTTTTGCAGCGCATTTAATGGTTATGACTTTTTACATGCGCAGTAGGCTATGGCCCTTTAAAAATGCGGAAAATCCAGATGCACGAACAACGGATGACCACTTTTTAATGGAAATTGAAATCCATAATAATGAGCAGGAATTAAAGGATTTATTAATGGGTACCGGAGCAGTTGAAATTAACATATCAGAAAAAAACAGTCATTAAATATGAACAGTTTTAAGAAAATAGGGATTATAACATGCTTGGCACTTGCTTTTGTAGCTTGCCAAGATGATAGTAAACCTAATTATCAATATATGCCGGACATGTATGAGCCGGTGGGGTATGAAACATATGGCGAGGCAGATTTTTTACCAAATCAGTCCGAGGCGTTGGTGCCACCGGCGAATACCATCAATAGAGGTTGGCTTCCTTATGGTTTTGAGAATACTCCTGAAGGAAAGGAATTGGCAAGACTAAATGCTAGCCCCTTAGATTCTATAGCTGTAGAAGAAAATTTGGCCAAAGGAAAGGAGATGTATGATATCTACTGCGCTATTTGTCATGGAGCAAATGGGAACGGCCAGGGAACCTTGGTGAAGAGAGAGAAGATATTAGGTGTGCCAAGCTATGATGATGTAGGACGTAACATTGCTGTAGGAACTACGTATCATACCCTACAATATGGTTTGAACTCTATGGGTTCCTACGCATCTCAGATGGATACTAAAGAAATGTGGCAGGTGTCCGAATATGTGATGAAACTGAAAGAAGATTTAACGAAATAATAGGAAGCGAAAGGTATGTATACATTCTCGAATAGACTTAAAATAGGATCCATTATCTTAATGGTGGTTGGTGTATTGGGTATTGGTTGGGGTTTTCTTGCTGCACCCGGTACCGTAGAAGAGGCAAAGGCAATGGTCGCCGCAAGTCACGATGATGCGCATGGCGAAGAAGCCGCTCATATGGATGACCAAGGACATGGGGCTGTTGCGGAACTCGGTGAGGAACATGGAACTTCGCACGATGAGCATTTGTTACATCAGTTGCAAAATAAGCCTTGGGCCGCTTTATATGTGGCAGCATTCTTTTTTATGATGATTGCCTTGGGTGTTCTGGCATTCTATGCCGTTCAAAGAGCCGCTCAGGCCGGATGGTCGCCGTTATTGTTTAGGGTCATGGAAGGGATTACCGCGTATTTAGTGCCCGGTGGTATTATCGTCTTTGTAATTTTGGTACTATCCGTATTACACATGAATCATTTATTTGTTTGGATGGACCCTGAAGTTGTGGCGCACGATGAATTATTAATTGGTAAATCTGGATATCTAGACCCTATATTTTTCTTAATTAGAGCGGTGATTTTCCTTGGTGGATGGATTGCTTACCGTGAGTACTCAAGAAAACTATCCCTAGAACAAGATGAATCGGACGATAATTCTAAGTTTAAATTAAATTTTAGGATATCGGCTGCATTTTTAGTTTTCTACTTGATTTCTGAATCTATCATGTCATGGGATTGGATTATGAGTGTTGACCCACATTGGTTTAGTACACTATTCGGTTGGTATATTTTTGCCAGTATGTTCGTATCTGGAATTACGGTCATTGCCATGGTAACTATTTATTTGAAATCCAAGGGATATTTACCCGATGTGAACGATAGTCATATCCATGATTTGGCAAAATTCATGTTCGGTATAAGTATCTTCTGGACGTATTTATGGTTTTCACAATTTATGTTGATATGGTATTCGAATATTCCTGAGGAAGTGACTTACTACGTCACAAGAATACAGGACTATAAATTACCTTTCTTCGGAATGGTGGCTATGAACTTTTTGTTTCCTGTTCTTTTATTAATGAACAGTGATTACAAACGAGTGAACTGGTTTGTGGTGATGTCTGGGATCGTGATTTTGGCGGGGCACTATATGGATATTTTTAATGCGATTATGCCTGCTACCGTTGGTGACCAATGGTATATTGGTATTCCTGAAATCGGAGCTATAATGTTTTTTGCCGGATTGTTCATTTTTTGGGTATTTAGGGCCTTAACAACAGTACCTTTGCAACCAAAGCGAAATCCCTTTATTGAAGAAAGTAGACACTTTCATTATTAGTGAGTTTTAAAGTATAATATCAATACATACAATGACTACATTATTGACTTTAGCTGTTTTAGTTCTCGTGGCGATTGCCATTTGGCAAATGACCAAAATATTTGAGTTATCACAGCTTAGAACAGATAATTCAGAGGTTGCCAATGACAAGGACAATAAGAACAATGGTTATCTTATGTTCGCGTTTCTTGTCTTTATTTATGGTATCACCATTTTTAGCTTTGCTAAGTATGGAAAAGTACTTTTGCCCGAGGCTGCTTCAGAACATGGATCTGATTATGATTTGTTGATGCTTATATCCATGGTAATTATCTTTATAGTTCAAATAATTACCCAGGCACTTTTACATTATTTTGCATTTAAGTATCGTGGTGAGAAGGGTAAGAGGGCATTGTTTTATGCCGATAATAACCGTTTGGAATTCATATGGACCATTATACCGGTTATTGTACTCGCTGGATTGATTCTTTACGGACTCTATACTTGGACGAACATTACGGATATAAACGATGATGACGATCCTTTGGTAATCGAGCTTTACGCCCAGCAATTTAACTGGACGGCAAGGTATGCCGGAGCGGACAATACACTTGGAAGCGCTAATGTTCGTATGATCGATATTGACAGGGCCAACGTTTTAGGCTTGGATGAATCCGATCCTTATGCAGGTGACGATGTAATTGTAAAGGAACTGCATTTGCCTGTGGGAAGGAAGGTAAATTTCAAAATGAGGTCCCAAGATGTACTTCATTCTGCCTATATGCCTCACTTTAGGGCACAAATGAACTGTGTGCCTGGGATGATTACAGAGTTTTCATTTACTCCGGTTTATACGACCGAAGAGATGCGTCAAAACCCCGATGTTGTGGAAAAGGTACAAAGGACCAATAAAATTAGGGCCGAGAAATCCGCAGAAACGGGCGAGGTAATTGATCCTTGGGAGTTTGATTATGTCTTGTTATGTAATAAAATTTGTGGTAAGTCGCACTATAACATGCAGATGAAGATCATTGTTGAATCTGAAGAGGACTACAATAAGTGGATGGCAAGCCAGCAGACGTTTAAAAGTACCATGATGGCAAGTGCCCAATAAGAAAAAAATTGTCTATAATAAAAGAAAAATTCGATTATGTCAGCAACAGCACACGCACACGTAGATGATCACGCTCATGATGATCATGGACATCATCATAAGGAAACATTCATTACAAAATACATATTCAGTCAAGACCATAAAATGATTGCCAAACAGTATTTCATTACTGGGGTTCTCATTATGGGCTTTATAGGTATCGCCATGTCCTTATTGTTCAGGATGCAATTGGCTTGGCCTGGGGAGTCCAATGTCTTCTTTGAGGCATTATTGGGTAAATGGGCTCCAGAGGGGGTCATGGATGCTGATATTTATTTGGCATTGGTAACCATGCATGGAACGATCATGGTGTTTTTTGTACTAACGGCCGGTCTTAGTGGAACGTTTAGTAATTTGTTGATTCCCCTTCAGATAGGAGCAAGGGATATGGCTTCGGGCTTTTTGAATATGATATCCTATTGGTTGTTTTTCGTTTCTACGGTCATTATGGTTATTTCATTATTCGTTGAAGCAGGACCAGCCGCGGCTGGATGGACCATATATCCACCTTTGAGTGCATTGCCCATGGCGCAACCTGGATCAGGTATGGGAATGACCCTCTGGTTGGTTTCTATGGCGATTTTTATTGCCTCTTCCCTTTTAGGTTCCCTAAACTACATAGTTACCGTTTTAAACCTACGTACAAAAGGAATGACCATGACAAGATTGCCTTTGACCATTTGGGCATTCTTTGTAACGGCGATAATTGGTGTTATATCCTTCCCTGTGCTACTCTCCGCTGCATTGTTGTTGATTATGGATAGGAGCTTTGGAACATCTTTCTTTTTATCTGATATTTTCATTCAGGGGGAAGTACTGCATTATCAAGGCGGGTCTCCAGTTCTATTTGAGCACCTTTTCTGGTTTTTGGGACATCCAGAGGTATATATTGTAATCTTACCTGCAATGGGTATTGTTTCTGAAGTTATGGCGGTTAATGCAAGAAAGCCCATTTTTGGTTATAGGGCCATGATTGCGTCGATTTTGGCCATCGCCTTCCTTTCAACCATCGTTTGGGGTCACCACATGTTTATTTCAGGTATGAATCCGTTCTTGGGTTCCGTATTTACATTTACGACGTTGTTGATCGCAATTCCATCCGCAGTAAAAGCATTTAACTGGATTACCACCCTTTGGAAGGGCAACCTGCAAATGAACCCTGGTATGCTATTCTCCATAGGTATGGTCTCAACCTTTATTACCGGTGGTTTAACAGGTATTATTCTTGGGGATAGCACCTTGGATATCAACGTACATGACACTTATTTTGTGGTGGCGCACTTCCATTTAGTTATGGGTATATCCGCTTTATATGGTTTATTCGCGGGAGTATATCATTGGTTCCCAAAAATGTTCCAGGGTAGAATGATGAATAAAAATTTAGGTTTTGTCCATTTCTGGATAACTGCCATAGGATCTTATGGAATTTTCTTTCCAATGCATTTTGTGGGTATGGCAGGTGTACCTAGAAGGTATTATGAGAATACGGCTTTTCCCATGTTCGATGAACTGACCGATGTGCAGGCTTTAATGACTGTTTTCGCTATTATCACGGCAGCTGCCCAATTGGTATTTGTTTACAATTTTGTAAGAAGTATCTTTTATGGAAAGCGAGGAACACAAAACCCTTGGTCAGCCACTACATTGGAATGGACAACCCCAATGGAGCACATTCATGGAAACTGGCCGGGAGCTATACCAGAGGTACATAGATGGGCCTATGATTACAGCAAGGTAGATGAGAACGATGAGTATATCATTCCGGGTCAGGATTATGTGCAGCAGCATGTCCCATTATTTGATGGAGAGGAAGAACTACAACATTAAGATTTTAAATCTTTTGAAATGCCTAACTTTTCGGTTAGGCATTTTTTTTGCTTTAAACAATTGGGTTTGCCAATTGTTAATTTATAATATCTTTATAAAACAAAGTAACAATAGTATTTATTTTGAGTATCATGAAAAAGCTGTTCTTTATTGTTCTTGTCCTAGTTTTTGGACTTCATGCCATTGGACAAAGGAAACCAAAAATAAAGGGAAATAAGGATGTCGTTGAGGTTCGTGAAAGCCTACCGGCTTTCAACGCGATCCAGTTGGATGATGATTTGGAGGTAGTGCTCCAAAAGGGCTCCACGGAAGGATACGCTTTAGAAATAGATAATAATTTGATAGATGTATTAAAATTTAAGGTTGAGGATAGTACCTTGTTTATTTCTTCCTTTTATAATATCACTTCAAAGAGAAAACTCGATATCACCGTATACTATACGGAATTGAATCGAATAACCATGAATAATGGTGAAATCAGCATGCAGGATGTTATTTCCGGTAATCGTTTGGATGTATTGACAAGGGAGACTTCCCGTTTGGAACTTAATGCCACGGCTGATATAATTAATATAAGTATGGAGGGTATAAGTTCCGGTGATTTTAACGTGGCAAGTGACTCCCTTGTGATGAACTTAAAGGACCGCATTGATGTGAAAGTATATTCCGCAGGTGCTACCAACAATTTGTTCATGTATGAAAACGCTTCGGCAAAGTTTGAAGGTGCCACGGATTTTTTCAAGGTCAAATTATATGGAAAGAGTACCCTTAAAGGAGAGCAATTGGAGGCAAAACAAGCAATAGTGATTCTTGAGGATTCCCCTAACGCCAAAGTAAATGTACTGGAGGATTTTCAACTTTCGTCAAGAGGTTCTTCCAAGACAAGTTTGTACGGCAACCCAAAAATTACCATTTTGGATTTTCTGGATACCTCTCAACTTGATAAAGAAAATAATTAACCGGCTATAGGGGCGGTCAAACAATTATCAGGAATACCAAAGCCTTCAACTAATACATGAATATGCGGCCTTAGTTCCGTACACAAACGTTCCACACGCTGTCGTATGGCCTTGGATTTTGTACCGCCAATATATCCCTGTTCCAAATACCAAGAAGCATCCTGTATCATTTCATAAAGAGCATATAACGTACCCAATTTTTGAAATAGCTCCTTGTTTTTTGAATCCTTAATAGTTTCCGTAAATTCAAAATAGGTGTTATAGGCCAATTCTACACTATAGGCCTTTCCCAAGGCCAATAAATGGGTCTGTACCTTTAAAAAAGCCTGATAGGAAGGCACCCCTTTTTTAATGTAATCCCGAATGCGCATCGCCAAGGTATAGGTCAACCTACGGGTTCTATAGTCGAAAGCATGTTTGTGGAATTTTGGATTATATAGATGCTCCTTGTCCACTTTGTTTGAATATAAGGGATTTACAGTGGCTAGTTTGTCCGATAATTGCTGGCTTAACAATTTAAGCACAGAAGAGAATCCCGCACTGTTGAATTCCGATTTAAAATCTGAAAGCACACCTTTTGCCGCCAATTGCAAAAGAACATTGTTGTCCCCTTCAAAGGTTGTGAAAATATCAACATCTCCCTTGAGATCGGCAATGCGGTTTTCCAAAAGGTATCCCTTTCCTCCACAAGCTTCCCTACATTCCTGGATGGTACTGTTGGCATACCAGGTTATTATCGATTTGAGTCCTGCCACTTGCGTTTCCACCTTGCGTTTATCGGGTTGGCCGTCGTCACAATATATTTCCATCATTTTGTCCAAGGTGGCATGGTAGACATAGGCACTCGCAACCAATGGGGTCAAACGTAATTGATGCGAAGGATAATCCATCAACAAATCTTCCTGTATTTTAATATTGTCATTGAACTGTCTTCTTTTTAGAGCATGTTTAATGGCAATGGCCAAGGCCATTTTTGCGCCTCCCAAACCAGCCCTGGCTACGCAGATTCTTCCTCCTACCAAGGTTCCCAACATGGTAAAAAATCGTTTATTGGGGTTTTTGATATCTGAATGATAGGAGCCGTCTTCCTTAATAGTTCCATATTTGTTCAAGAGATTGGCACGGGGAACTTTTACTTGGTAGAACCATATCTTTCCGTTGTCCACGCCATTTAGACCTAGTTTATATCCGTTGTCCTCTACTCGGATGCCTGGAAAGAGTTCGTGCTTTTCATTTCTTAGGGGTACCAGAATGGCATGCACGCCTTCGTTTTTTCCGTCAACGATCAGCTGCGCGAAAACAGATGCTATTTTAGAATGCAGGGCATTGCCAATATATTCTTTGTTGTCATTTTCCCCAGGGGTATGAATGATTAGACTGTCATCTTCTTTTCGATAGGTAGCCGTAGTTTTTATGCCCCTTACATTGGAACCATGTCCGGTTTCGGTCATAGCAAAACAACCTAGGAGTTTGGCCTGACCGGCATCGGTTAGGTAACCATCATGATGGATTTTTGTGCCCAGTTTTTGTATACTGCCGCCAAAAAGTCCAAATTGAACACCAAATTTTATGGTCAGGCTTCCATCTACATACATTAAATTCTCAAAGATGGTGGCATAACCTTCCATATCACCCGTGCCGCCATAATCGCTTGGATAGGCCATGGCACCATACCCTTTTTGGGCCAAAAAACGTACTTGGTCAAGAACAACCTGCCTAAAGTCTTCCTTTTCGCGGTGTATCTCCCAATTGAAAATAGGGTTTCCAAGTATTTTCTGGAAGCTTTCGATAGTGGGAGCATGTTTTCCTTTTAGGATTTTGGATATTTCATTTGCCTTATAGGTGTTGGCACTTGCCATGTGCTCTACCTCTACTTCAAACAAATGGTTATAATGGTTGGGTTGGATTCCCAGATTGACCTCGATACTTTTTAAGTTCTCATTGAAGGGACATGTTTCATGATAATGGCACACCACTTTTTGGCTGAAGGTTGTCAACGGGTAGGTTTCCCCTTCCAATAACTTGATGCCCGAATTGGAAATCGTCTGTTTCCAATTCTTGAATTCCTTGTTCTTGGGAGGGTTCCTCACCTGTAACCAAGAATGTAAAAGTACTTTTTCTGTATCCAACAAAGTGGGGTCATTCTCAATGGCCTTTTCTACAACATTGACTTCCGAATCCGAAACAAGGTCATCTGACCAGATTACATAAAAAAATGGGATGTATTGAAGTATCCCAGGGGTATATATTTTCTTTTCCATAATTTGAAAATACAAATTTATCCCTGAAATTCTACGGAATAAAGAGAAGACACCTTGAAAATATATTACAAGTGTTTGCCTATCTTTGTTAGGCATGAATGAATATTTAGATCCATCCACCAACGGTTTTTCCGATGCGGAGCTCGACATTGAAAGGGCATTAAGGCCTGTAAGCTTTGATGACTTTACAGGGCAGGAGCAGGTTTTGGAAAACCTTAAGGTTTTTGTTGAGGCGGCCAATCGCAGGGGCGAAGCTTTGGATCATACGTTATTTCATGGACCTCCAGGACTTGGAAAGACTACCTTAGCAAATATTCTGGCCAATGAATTGGGCGTTGGAATCAAAATTACTTCGGGTCCAGTTTTGGACAAACCAGGAGATTTGGCAGGTCTATTGACCAACCTGGATGAAAGGGACGTGCTGTTTATTGATGAGATCCATCGGTTGAGTCCCATCGTGGAAGAGTACCTCTATTCCGCCATGGAAGACTATAAAATTGATATCATGATAGAAACGGGGCCCAATGCCCGTTCGGTCCAGATAAACCTAAACCCGTTTACCTTAATCGGTGCTACCACAAGATCGGGACTGTTGACTGCTCCTATGAGGGCGCGTTTCGGTATACAAAGTCGGTTGCAATATTACGATACTGAGTTGCTTTCTACTATTGTGCAAAGAAGTGCTGAAATATTAAAAGTACCCATTACCAATGAGGCGGCCATTGAAATTGCTGGCAGGAGTAGGGGAACACCAAGAATCTGCAACGCATTGCTACGAAGGGTGCGTGATTTTGCCCAAATAAAGGGTAATGGAAATATAGACATCGAGATTTCTAAATTTGGTCTCAAAGCTTTAAATGTAGATGCCCATGGACTGGACGAAATGGACAATAAGATATTGACGACCATTATCGATAAATTCAAGGGCGGCCCTGTGGGTATCACTACCTTGGCCACTGCCGTTTCTGAAAGTGCGGAAACTATAGAGGAAGTTTACGAACCTTTTTTGATCCAGCAAGGGTTTATTATGCGTACGCCCCGTGGTCGTGAAGTAACCGAGTTGGCTTATAAGCACCTGGGTAGGATAAAGGGTGGTATTCAACCGGGATTGTTTTGAGTATTTGCAATCAAACAAAATATTCTAACATGATTAAAACCGAAGCCAAGCGCCTCGGTTTTTTGTCCTGTGGTATATCCAAGGCAGATTTTCTTGAGCAGGAAGCACCAAGATTGGAGAATTGGTTGCATAATAATATGCATGGGAAAATGGGGTATATGGCCAATCATTTTGATAAAAGATTGGACCCGCGGTTACTGGTTGATGGTGCAAAATCCGTAATCTCATTATTGCTAAACTACTATCCCTCTCAAGAACAAAGGGATGACGCCTATAAAATCTCTAAATACGCATATGGGCAAGACTATCATCATGTAATAAAGTCCAAATTAAGACAATTGAATGAGTTTATATCGGAAGAAATTGGAGAGGTAAATGGTAGGGCCTTTGTGGATTCCGCTCCTGTATTGGATAAAGCTTGGGCGGCAAAAAGCGGTCTTGGGTGGATTGGAAAAAACAGTAATCTTTTGACCAAGGAAGTAGGTTCTTTTTACTTTATTGCCGAATTGATCATTGACCTGGAATTGGAGTATGATATACCTGTGACCGACCATTGCGGTACTTGTACGGCCTGTATAGATGCCTGCCCAACCCAAGCCATTGTTGGACCTTATGTGGTTGATGGCAGTAAATGCATTTCCTATCTTACTATTGAGTTGAAGAATGAAATACCTAAAGAATTCCAGGGTAAAATGGATGAATGGATGTTCGGATGCGACATATGCCAAGACGTATGTCCTTGGAATCGATTCTCCAAATCCCATAACGAACCATTGTTCGACCCACATCCTGAATTATTGTCCATGTCCAAAAAAGATTGGGAGGAGATAACTGAGGGCGTTTTTCAAGGGATTTTTAAAAAATCAGCAGTGAAGCGGACCAAATTTTCTGGTTTAAAAAGAAACATAGAATTTTTGCGAAATAACTCCTAGCAACTACAACGTTGTAGTTTCAATGTGTTGCCTAATTCCGTACTCTTTTATATTTACTTTTCATTAATTATACTATATTGCTAGGCGACTTTTTATAGGGATTCTGGAAAAAGAACTGATATTTTTTGACTATCCCGTAATGAGAGTCGCTCAAACCAAAGAACCAATTAGTATGCAACTAACGAAACCAAGTCTGAGCTTCTGGCAAATTTTCAACATGAATGTCGGGTTTTTGGGCATTCAGTATAGCTTTGGACTGCAACAAACGGCTATTAACCCAATATTTTTATATCTGGGCGCCCCAGAGGATATGTTACCCATTTTGAACATTGCAGGGCCTGTCACCGGCTTGGTCGTGCAACCTATCATTGGGGCTATGTCAGATAAAACTTGGTCTCCACGCTGGGGTAGGAGAAAGCCTTATTTCTTGATCGGCGCATTGATTGGGAGTATTTGTCTTTTTATGTTTCCTTCTAGTCCGGCACTTTGGTTTGCAGTTGGATTACTATGGATTTTGGACGTAGGTAACAATATGGCTATGGAACCTTACAGGGCTTTTGTGGGGGATAAACTTCCTGAGAAGCAATTTAGTTTAGGATATCAAATGCAAAGTCTGTTCGTGGGAGCAGGGATATTGTTGGCAAATGGCTCTATTGTCCTTTTCCAATATTTATTTGGGGATGAAACTGTAGAGGTTGCAGGGTCAATTCCTACATGGTTATATTACTCGTTCTATATTGGAGGTATCCTCTCCATAACTACAATATTATGGTCGGTTTTAAGAACTCCTGAAATTCCACCAACGGATGGAGAATTACAGGAAATTAACGAAGCTAAAAGCAAACCATTGGGAACTAGAATGGCAAAACCTTTCACTGAAATAAAGGAGGCCATTCAAAAAATGCCTACATTCTTATGGAAGCTAGGCGCGGTATATTTATTTCAATGGTATGCTCTCTTCGTCTATTGGCAATACATAACCCCTTTGTTCATGAATACGTTGGGGTATTCAACATCGGAAGCAGCTTCACAATCGGCACAGATGAGTTTAACTTATAACATTGTTACTATGGTCGTGGCATTGGGGCTTGTACCTTTGACCCTTAGGTTTGGGGGTAAAAAAGTCTATGCCATCAGTTTGGTAGGTACTGCCATTGCATTATTTACCATCCCATTTATTGAAGATCCTTTATTGGTTCTGGCTCCTATGGTTTTGTTTGGGGTTGGTTGGGCCGCCATGATGGGAATCCCTTATACTATGGTTTCCAAAGTGGTGCCCCAAGAAAGAAGAGGGGTGTATATGGGTATTTTAAATATGATGATTGTGATTCCCATGGGTATCGAAACCTTGACCTTTGGTCCTATCTACAAGTATCTTTTGGGCGGTAATGCAGTTAATGCTATGTTGTTTGCAGGTTTATTTTTTGTAATTGCAGCTGTATTGGCCATGCGATTGAATGTTGGCAGAGGTAAAACCGATATTGATTTATAACTAATGATTTCGTTTTATAGCCGTTTTTTGTTGATTTAAAACCAATAACTTTTTATCGGGTTTACAGGAATACCGTTACATTTGTGGTTCAAATTCCCAAAACATGAGCAAGGAGAAACAACGTAGGGAGGCCTTGGTGTACCATGCCAAACCTCAACCCGGTAAGATTAAAATCGTTCCCACAAAACCTTATAGTACCCAGCGCGATCTTGCTCTTGCCTATTCCCCCGGAGTGGCAGAACCCTGTCTGGAAATTGCAAAGAACAAGGAAAACGTTTATAAATACACCTCAAAAGGAAATTTAGTGGCCATTATTTCCAACGGTACGGCCGTCTTGGGCTTGGGTAACATTGGGCCGGAAGCTTCTAAGCCAGTAATGGAAGGTAAAGGCCTGCTCTTTAAAATTTTTGCCGATATCGATGGAATCGATATAGAAGTGGATACGGAGGATGTGGAAAAATTTATAGAAACCGTAAAAATGATAGCCCCCACTTTTGGCGGTATCAATCTAGAAGATATCAAAGCGCCGGAAGCTTTTGAAATCGAAAGGAGGTTAAAGGAGGAGTTGGATATTCCGGTCATGCACGATGATCAGCATGGGACCGCTATAATATCGGCCGCGGCCTTATTGAACGCCTTGGAATTGGCGAAAAAGAAAATAGAGGATGTGACCATAGTGGTTAGCGGTGCAGGCGCTGCAGCCGTATCCTGCACAAAATTGTACAAAGCATTTGGGGCAAGGGCAGAAAATATTGTAATGTTGGATAGTAAGGGGGTTATACGAAAGGATGCCGATAACCTATCGGATTCAAAACGTGAGTTTGCTACGGATAGAAAAATTGACACCTTGGAAGAAGCTATGGTAAATGCAGATGTATTTATTGGTTTGTCCATTGCCGATATCGTTACTCCAGCAATGCTCAATTCCATGGCGGACAACCCTATAGTCTTTGCCATGGCAAATCCCAATCCGGAGGTTAACTATGATCTTGCCGTAAAAACCAGAAAGGATATTATCATGGCAACAGGTAGGTCGGACCATCCCAATCAGGTGAATAACGTACTTGGTTTTCCATTTATTTTCAGGGGGGCGTTGGACGTTAGGGCAACTTCCATTAATGAAGAAATGAAGATGGCAGCCGTTAAGGCATTGGCCCAACTAACCAAACAACCGGTGCCGGAACAGGTGAATATAGCATATGGGGAAACCCGACTCACCTTTGGTAAGGACTATATAATCCCAAAACCCTTTGACCAACGATTGATTCATGAAATTCCACCTGCGGTTGCAAGGGCGGCCATGGAAAGCGGAGTTGCAAAAGCCCCTATAGAGGATTGGGATAAGTATAAGGAGGAATTGATGCTTCGTTCAGGGAACGATAATAAGGTGGTACGATTGCTTCATGGAAGGGCAAGAACCAACCCAAAGCGAATTGTATTTGCGGAAGCGGACCATTTGGATGTTCTCAAGGCAGCCCAGATCGTATATGAAGAAGGACTTGCAGAACCTATACTCTTAGGTAGAAAGGATGTCATTCTTGAGCTAAAGAAAGAACTTGAATTTGATGCCGATATCCCTATCGTGGACCCGTTGTCGGATGAATTTGATGAACGACATATTAGGTATGCTACCAAATATTGGGAAAGTAGAAAAAGAAAGGGTACGACGCTGTATAGTGCCAAGATCAAAATGCGGGAACGCAATTATTTTGGTGCCATGATGGTGCTCGAAGGGGATGCCGATGGCATGATATCTGGATATTCCAGGGCATATCCAACAGTGGTCAAACCTATTTTGGAGGTGATAGGAAGAGCATCGGGTGTGAAGAAAGTAGCTACGGTAAATATTATGATTACCGAAAGAGGGCCTTTGTTCTTGGCGGATACCTCTATCAATATTGACCCAAATGCAGAGGAAATAGCGGACATTACCCAAATGACGGCGAACGTTGCCACAACTTTTGGTTTTGACCCGGTAATTGCTTTGTTGAGTTATGCCAATTTTGGTTCTTCGGCACACAATAATGCCATAAAGGTTAGGGAAGCGGTAAAATTGTTGCATGAGACCAGTCCGGAGTTGGTGGTAGATGGGGAAATACAAATGGATTTTGCCTTGAACAAGGAGCTTCATGAAAGCAAATTCCCTTTCTCTAAATTGGCAGGTAGAAAGGTAAATACCTTGGTTTTTCCAAATCTGGAATCGGCAAATATCACCTATAAGCTACTAAAGGAATTGAACAAGTCAGATTCCATAGGCCCTATCATGGTAGGTCTTAGAAAATCCGTTCACATTATGCAATTGGGGGCCAGTGTAGAGGAAATAGTCAATATGGCGGCCGTTGCCGTTATTGATGCCCAAGAACGTGAGAAAAGAAGAAATATCAAAAAGGGACAATAAAGTTTGTTTTTTTACCAACAACCAACAACCAACAACCATTAGCCAAATTCCATGATCCATCATTTAAAGGGAAAATTGATTGAGAAAAACCCAACGCATCTTATCGTAGAATGTAATGGGGTAGGATACTTTGTGAATATATCCTTACATACCTTTTCCAAACTCCCAGATAATGAATTGGTGAATATTTATACCCACTTGCAAGTAAAGGAGGACTCCCACACCCTATTTGGTTTTTCGGAAAGATCGGAACGGGAAATATTCAGGTTACTCTTATCAGTTTCCGGGATTGGTTCAAGTACTGCACGAACCATGTTATCCTCCATGTCCCCGGTAGAGATTAGGGAAGCAATAGCCAATGGAAATGTCCCTTCCATTCAGGCAATAAAGGGCATCGGTGCGAAGACTGCGCAGCGGGTCATTTTGGACCTTCGGGACAAGATTTTAAAAGTGTACGATATAGACGAAGTTTCAACATTTCCAAACAATACAAATAGGGATGAAGCGTTATCTGCTTTAGAGGTACTGGGTTTCGCTAGAAAACAGGCTGAAAAGGTAGTAGATAAGGTGATTTCCCAAGACCCCTCTTTAAGCGTAGAGAACATTATAAAACTGGCGCTGAAAAATTTGTAGCAAGTTTGAAACAAGGGGCATTTAAAAAACTTAAAGATTCTTTTAAGCATACTATCCTATTCATTGTTTTTATTGGCTTTGTGGAACAATCCAAGGCCCAGGAAACAGATGGACAAGAGATAGATTCGGTAAAGACGGGGTATGATCTTGGACGGATCGTACTGGAAAATCCGGATAGTATTGTTTCCAAATATATTTACGATCCCAATCTGGACCGATATATTTATAATGAGAGTATTGGTGATTTCAACATTGGCTACCCCATTATACTAACACCGGATGCGTACTATGAACTAGTTCGCAGGGAGGGAATAAAGAGCTACTTCAAGGAAAAATCCGATGCCTATTCCGGTAAGAAGGCCGGGAGTGAGGAAGCCCGACGAAATCTGTTGCCCAACTTTTACATCAATAACGATTTTTTTCAATCGGTATTTGGCGGAAATACCATAGAGGTCATCCCGCAGGGATCTGTCGCCATGGATTTGGGCGTTATCTGGCAAAAGAACGACAATCCTTCCCTATCGCCCCGTAACAGGACCAATCTTTCTTTTGACTTTGATCAGCGAATCAGTCTAAGTATGTTGGGCAAGATCGGGGAGCGCTTGCAAGTAAACGCCAACTACGATACGGAGGCGACTTTTGATTTTCAGAATATTGTGAAGTTGGACTATACGCCCACCGAAGATGATATTTTAAGAAAGATAGAGGTAGGTAATGTCAACATGCCCTTGAACAGTTCCTTGATTCAAGGGGCGCAGAGCCTTTTTGGTGTGAAAACACAATTACAGTTTGGAAAAACAACGGTAACCGCTGTTTTTTCTGAGCAGCGTTCCCAGAATAACACGGTTGTGGCCCAAGGTGGGGGAACCATCAATGAATTTAATTTAACGGCACTCGATTATGACGAGGATAGGCATTTCTTTTTGGCCCAATACTTTCGGGACAATTATGACAGGGCCTTGGAAAAATATCCCTTCATTCAAAGTAAGGTCCAGATAACCCGTTTGGAGGTTTGGGTCACCAACAGAAGCCAACAAACACTCAATGTTCGTAATGTAGTGGCTTTGCAGGATTTGGGGGAAACTAGATATGGAGACCCCATTTCAGGGGCAACGGATGAGGAAAAAACGAGGATAGGTTTAATCGCTGGGGATGTGGCCAGTGGATTTTTTCCATCAACTTTGAACGGTTTGCCAAGAAATGGAGCAAATGCCTATGACCCTGCATTGATCAGTAGTGGTGGTGGGGCGTTAAATGACAATATCCGAGAAATTGCAACTGTTGAACAAGGTTTTAATCCAATAGTGCCTGGATATCAGGCCAATCAGGGATTTGATTATGCCATCCTGGAAAATGCCCGTAAACTTGAACAAGGACGGGACTTCGATTTCAATACCCAATTGGGATATATATCCTTGAACCAACGTTTGAGCAATGATGAGGTATTGGCCGTCGCCTACCAGTATACCTTTGATGGGAACGTATACCAAGTGGGTGAATTTGCCAATGGAGGTTTGGATGCCACCACGATTTCCGGAGGGGCCGCTCCGGTAATCGAGAACAATACATTAGTTCTAAAACTTTTGAAAAGTAATATTACGAACGTCAGCGATCCTATATGGGATTTGATGATGAAGAATATTTATGCCACGGGCGCCTTTCGCTTGAGCGAAGATGACTTTAACATGAATATCCTTTATTCCGATCCAACGCCTAGAAATTATATTACCCCTGTCGTAGAAGGTCCTGGGACTGGTTGGCCAGAAGGATTACAGGACCGTATCCTTTTGGACGTTTTTAATTTGGACCGATTGAATGTTTACAACGATGTGCAGCCTGGTGGGGATGGTTTTTTTGATTTCTATCCCGGTATTACGGTAGATATTCAAGGAGGGCGTATCATTTTTACCAAAGTGGAGCCTTTTGGGCAATACCTATTCGAAACCTTGGACGATGGTACGGGAGATTACGAAAATGCCGCTTCCTTTAATGAAAATCAGGAAAAATATGTCTTTAGGGATATGTACGAATCCACCAAGGCGGCGGCCCTACAAGATCCTGAAAAGAATAAGTTCCTTTTAAAAGGACGATACAAGTCCGAAGGAAACAACGGTATTCCCATAGGTGCTTTTAATGTGCCCAGAGGTTCGGTGACCGTTACCGCTGGCGGTAGACAGCTACAGGAAGGAATAGACTATACGGTGAACTATCAGGCCGGGACCGTACAAATTTTGGATCCTAGTTTGGAAGCTTCCAATACGCCCATCAATATTTCCGTAGAGAACAATGCCGTTTTTGGTCAGCAGACCAGAAGGTTTACAGGAGTAAACCTGGAACATCAGTTTAATAAGAACTTCGTGCTTGGGGGAACTTTGTTGAATCTAAATGAACGTCCATTGACCCAAAAATCGAATTTTGGGATAGAACCCGTCAATAATACCATTTATGGTCTTAACGGAAATTTCTCCACGGAGGTACCTTGGTTGACGCGAATGGTGAACAAACTTCCCAATATTGATACGGATGTACCTTCTAATCTTTCGGTTCGTGCCGAGGTTGCCTGGCTAAAACCCAATTCACCCAAGAATGCCGATTTCCAAGGGGAAACTACCACCTATTTGGATGATTTTGAAGGCGCCCAGGCCTTGATTGATATCCGCGGTTCCTTGGGATGGACCTTGGCCAGTACACCATTGGAGTTTGCTCCCGGCGGACAGTTGACGGGTACTTCTCCCGAAGATCCTGCCAACCTTGAAAACGGATTTGGCCGAGCCAAAATGGCCTGGTACACCATAGACCCGATCTTTTACACCAATCAAAGGCCAACGGCCATTACGGACAATGATATTTCCACAAACCCCACCCGTAGGGTTTTTATAGATGAGGTTTTTCCTCAGGTGGATATTGCCCAAGGTCAGACAACCGTTCAGGGAACTTTGGATATTGCCTATTACCCAAACCTTAAAGGTCCCTATAATAATAATCCCGATTTTCAAAATACCCAGCCTGATCAAAAGTGGGGCGGTATCATGCGGTCTTTGAGCAGTACCAATTTTGAGCAGGCCAACGTGGAATTCGTTCAGTTTTGGGTACTTGACCCTTACGTTGATGGCGAGGCAACAAGCCCGGGGGAGCTGGTCTTGAACTTAGGGAATATATCCGAAGATATTCTGCGCGATGGTAAAAAACAATATGAAAATGGATTGCCCGGTGTGGATAGTAACGAATTTGTGGCCCCTACCAGTTGGGGAGAGGTGCCGGCCACCCAGTCCTTGGTCTATGCCTTTGATGCCAGCGAACCCAATAGGACTTTGCAGGATATAGGTTTTGATGGTTTGAACGATGAAGCCGAAGCGGCCATCTACGGTGCTAACCCGGGACCGGACCCTGCCTTGGACAACTACCAGTATTACTTAAATAGGGAAGGAGGGATTTTAGAGCGGTATCTCGATTTTAATAATCCCGATGGCAACTCGCCCGTACAGGTGACCAATACCAATAGGGGTTCTACCACCCTGCCCGATGTGGAGGATGTGGACAGGGACCTGACGATGAATACCGTAAATAGCTACTACGAATATCGGATTCAAATTAAACCAGGGACCACGATAAACGATAAATACGTTACCGATATCAAGGAAGGTGTTACTCCGGAATTGCCCAATGGAGACCAATTGAATAGAAGGTGGATTCAGTATAAAATTCCCCTTAGCGATTTTACCGATGCCGTAGGCGGCATTACAGATTTTAGGTCCATCAGTTTTATGCGTATGTACATGACCGGTTTTTCTGGATCAACGGTACTTCGTTTTGCTACCTTGGATTTGGTCCGTGGCGATTGGAGAACCTATGTAAAAACACTGCAGGACCCTGATATCGACAACAACCCGGCGGATGACGGTACTACCTTGGACGTGAATACCGTGAACATTGAAGAGAACAGCGGAAGGATTCCCATACCCTATGTCCTGCCTCCGGGCGTTGCCAGGGAGCAGTTGAACAATAACAACACGATCATTAGGCAGAACGAGCAATCCTTGTCCCTGGTAGTGGAGGGGCTTGAATCCAGGGATTCTAGGGCCGTTTTTAAGAATTTGAACGTGGACATCCGTCAGTATCAAAAGATAAAGATGTTCATGCATGCGGAGAAAATTGTGGATAGCGACTATGCCGATAGTTCCACGCCGCTGGTAGGTTTCTTACGAATTGGTACGGACTTTACGCAGAATTATTATCAAATAGAACTACCGTTGCAGTTTACGCCTTTTACCGCGGCATCGGAAAGTGAGATATGGCCCGATGTCAACGAAATGGACATAGCTTTAAGCGATTTGAACAAGGTGAAATCGGCATGGATACAAGGGGGCGATTTGAGCGAAGTACGATTTTTTGAGGTGGAAAATGGGGAAGTTATTCCGGTAAACGAGTTTGACGATAGGGCCGCAGGAAGGTTGCGAATCGGTATTAAAGGAAATCCTTCTTTAGGAAGTATCCGTAGTATGATGGTAGGTATAAAAAACCAGGATATTTTACCGGCAAGGGGCGAAGTATGGTTCAACGAACTTCGTTTGGCGGGATTGGACAATAACGGAGGTTGGGCGGCCATTGCGGCGGTGGACGCCAATGTTGCAGATTTTGCGAACGTGACCGCCACGGGTAGCAAGAGTACCTCGGGGTTTGGGTCCATTGACCAAATGCCAAACGAAAGGGCGCGGGAAGATGCGACTAGTTATGACGTGGTCACCAATGTGAACGTGGGGCAGCTACTTCCCAAGAAATGGGGTATTCAGTTGCCTTTCAACTATGGTATTTCCGAACAGTTGATTACCCCTGAATTTGATCCTGTGTACGACGATTTAAAGTTGAACGATTTGATTGATGCTGCACCAGATCAACAGACAGCTGAAGAAATACGGGAACAGGCAGAGGATTATACAAAACGTACCAGCATCAACTTTATTGGAGTACGAAAGGACCGTAGCGAAGAGGCGGATGCCAATTTCTATGATGTGGAGAATTTCACCTTTAACTATTCCTACAACGAAACCCAACACAGGGATTTTGAAATAGCGGAACTTAGGGATCAATCGGTCAATACAGGTTTTGTATATAACCACAGTTTTGATCCTGTAGAAGTGGCACCCTTCGCCAAAAAGGATTCCCTTTTCACGGGTAAATACTGGAAATGGTTAAAGGACTTGAATTTGAATTTGTTGCCCGCCAGTGTATCGGTCAATTCCAACATCAACAGACAATTCAATGCACAGCGCTTTAGAGATGTGCGGGAAGAAGGTGTGGACCGTTTGCCGTTACCGGAGTTGCAACAAAGGAATTATCTGTTCAATTGGCAATATGCTGTCAATTATAACCTGACCAAGTCCTTGCGCTTCAACATGACGGCTTCCAACAACAATATCGTCCGTAACTATTTTGAAGAGGATGGTAACCCAAGGTCTGAAATAGATAAGACCTTGGAACTGTGGGACGGCTTTTTTGATTTGGGCGAGCCCAATAGGCATTCCCAACAGATTCAATTGAATTATGAAGTGCCCTTTTCCAAAATCCCTGCTTTGGATTTTATCAATGCGCAGTACAGCTATACCAGTAACTTTGATTGGCAACGTGGCGGGGACGCCCTAGCGGAGGTCGCCCAGGAAGCATTGAATGACCCAAATGCACGCATCAATACGGTTCAAAATGCCAATACGCATACGTTGACCGCTTCCTTGACCATGCAAAAGTTCTATGATCTTATCGGATTAAAAAAGAGGGAGGCCCCCACGGCGCAAAAGAGAGCAGGTGCTCGCCCCAATATTTTGAACCAGGGTAGAACGGAAGAGGAAAAGGTAAAACCAAAAACCAGTGGCCTTTTTAATACAATGGTGGATGTGGTGACCATGGTAAAACGTTTGAACATTAACTATAATGAAAACAACGGAACCGTACTGCCGGGATACACCCAGTCCATAGGTTTTATAGGTACCACCAGGCCTACCCTTGGTTTTGTATTGGGTAGTCAGTCCGATGTTCGATTCGAGGCCGCCAGAAATGGTTGGTTGACCACTTTCCCTGATTTTAACGATCAGTTTATCAGAAGAACGAACAAACAATTGAACATCACCGCCACGGCACAGCCAACTAGGGATATCACCATCGATTTGGTAGCCGATAGACAGTACTCCAGCAGCATACAGGAGAATTATGATTTGGAGGCTTTATTGGACAATAGGACCGGTCTTCAAAACCAATTGGGCAGCTTTAGTATTTCTACCATGATGATCGGTACGGCCTTTGGCAAGAGCGACGAGTTTGATTCGGATACTTTTGAGCAGTTTAAGGAAAACAGGATTACCATAGCAAATAGATTAGTTTCCGATCGCGGGCAAACACCTGGAACTTTGGATGAGGATGGTTTCCCGGAGCGGTATGGAAAGACCCAACAAGACGTATTATTACCTGCATTCTTCGCGGCTTATACCGGTCAGGATGCAGAAAGGGTGAATCTAGATGTGTTCAGACAAATTCCAATTCCCAACTGGAACATTAAGTATACCGGACTTATGCAGAACAAGTGGTTCAAGAAAAAGTTCAAGCGTTTTTCAATTCAGCATGGATATAGGGCCTCGTACAGTATCAATTCCTTTCAGACCAATTTAGAGAAACAGCAATTGATAAATGATGGTATTCAAGCGGTAGATACTGAAAATGGAGATTTGCTTCCGGATCTGATTCTGAACAATATAGTTTTAACGGACCAGTTCAATCCCTTGGTCAGGGTCGATTTTGAAATGCAGAATTCTGTAAGTGTACTTGCGGAAGTGCGTACGGACCGTACACTCTCCTTGAGTTTTGATAATAACCTGATGACGGAAATAAACGGTCAAGAATACACGGTAGGATTGGGTTACAGGATAAAGGATGTACAATTTGTCACGAATATAGGTGGTAACAAAACTCGGTTGAAGGGGGATTTGAATTTAAAGGCCGATGTAAGTCTTAGGGACAACATTACCATTATTCGGAATTTGGACATCAACAACAACCAGATTACTTCGGGACAGAATCTATTGTCCATAAAATTTGGTGCGGACTATGCCTTGAGCAAGCAATTAAACGTGTTGTTCTTCTATGATCATAATTTCTCCCAGTTTGCCGTATCCACTGCCTTCCCGCAAACTACGGTCAACGCCGGCTTTACGCTCAGGTACAATTTTGGGAATTAAGTAAGACCTATTTCTTAAAGAAGTAAAAGTATTTTTTGAATTCCTTTAGGGAATAATTTACATTTGTCCCCTATCAAAAATAAGGACTATGAATATACCCGCTGAATTAAAGTATACCAAAGACCATGAATGGGTTAAAATTGAAGGCGATGTCGCCACGGTAGGTATCACGGATTTTGCCCAGGGAGAATTGGGTGATATTGTTTATGTAGAAGTGGACACGTTGGATGAAACTTTGGATAAGGAGGCAATTTTTGGAACCGTTGAGGCCGTAAAGACGGTATCAGATCTTTTTTCACCTGTATCGGGAGAAATTATCGAGTTCAATACCGCCTTGGAAGACGAACCGGAAATGGTCAACAAAGATCCCTATGGTGCAGGTTGGATGGTGAAGATTAAATTATCCGATAGTTCAGAAATAGAATCGCTTTTAAGTGACGTGGAGTATAAGGAATTGATTGGTGCTTAAAAAGCTCTTTTATAACATACTTTTTATAAGCTGGATGGTGTTCGTCACTTTTTCCAGCTTATTTTCTTTTGAAGGCATGCAAATGGGATCCTTTGCCTTTAGGATTCCTCACCTGGATAAAATGGTCCATTTTATCTTTTACTTGGTGATGGTGGTTACGGGATTTTTTGCCATAAAGGATTATCTTGTGCATCGGTATAAAGCATCTGCCATACTTTTGGGCATGGTAGTATTTTCTATAATGTACGGCATGATTATTGAAGTTTTACAGTATAGTGTTACCTCGAACAGACAAGGGGATATTTTGGACGCATTGGCCAACTCCTTGGGGGCGATTACCGGTATGTTCCTTACAAGAAGCCTTTTTTATAAAGGAGAGCAGTTAAAATGAAAATTTTAATTGCATGTTTAAGGATTAATTAATTAAATTAGCAAACACTAAAATGATGATATATGGAACCTAAAAAGAATCCAAAGGCGGATTTGACCAAGAATAGCAGCTTATATTTTGTTGTAGGCCTTTTTGCTGTTATGTTGCTTACCTATATAGCCTTTGAATGGAAAACGTATGATGAAGTGAATAACTATGACATCTCCATGAACGTGGATGATTTGTTGGATGAAGAAGTTCCAATGACGGAACAGATTAAAACACCACCACCACCTCCGCCACCGGCTGCACCTGAAATCATTGAGGTTGTTGAAGACGAGGAAGAAGTTGAGGAAACGGTAATTGAGTCTACAGAGACTAGCCAAGAGGAAGAAATCATTGAAGTAGATGATGTTGTTGTTGAGGAAGAAATGGATGATGTGGACGTTCCTTTTGCCGTAATCGAGGATGTGCCCGTTTTTCCAGGTTGTGAAAAGGAAAGTGATAAAAGGGCATGTTTCAATTCCATGATTCAAAAACATATCAGTAAAAACTTCCGCTATCCAGAAATTGCGCAGGAAATGGGTATCCAAGGAAGGGTAAGTGTTATGTTCGTGATTCAAAAGGATGGTAGTATTGGAAATATTAGAATGCGTGGACCGGATAAAAATTTGGAAGCCGAGGCTGCTAGAATTATTGGTAAGTTGCCAAAAATGACGCCTGGGAAGCAAAGAGGACGAGCCGTACGTGTACCATTTAGTATTCCTATTAACTTTAAATTACAATAATCGTATTACATAAATTTTTAAAGGTCCGAACTATAGTTCGGACCTTTTTTTATGGAACTATTCCAAATCCTGATATCAATCCTTGGAAGAAGCTTAAGATTTATTTAAAATAGGAACTTGGGTTTGCAGAACAAGGTTAGTCAGAGTATCTTTGCAGTCCAATTTTGTGTAAGGATGAAGACCGCGGTCCGTATGGCAAAAGACATGACATTTCCATTGATTTTTGCTGATTTCAAGGAAATTACCAAAGTAAGACTAGCGATCAGTGTGGTCTTTTCCTCTATTGCGGGATATCTTTTGGGTGCTTATGAAATAAGTGTATCATCTATTTTGTTGTTGGCTTTTGGCGGCTATTGCATGGTGGGGGCAAGTAACGCCTATAATCAAGTAATAGAAAAGGATTTGGACGCTTTAATGAAGCGAACAAAAAATAGGCCCATTCCCGCTGGGAGAATGTCCGTTTTTATGGCAATGTCCATAGCCATTGGCCTAACTTTGCTCGGGATCATTAGTCTATACCTTCTTAATCCTAAAACGGCCATGTTTGGGGCTATCTCCATATTTTTATATACAAGTGTATATACTCCGCTAAAAACGAAAACGCCACTATCGGTTTTTGTTGGCGCTTTTCCAGGTGCCATCCCTTTTATGTTGGGCTGGGTTGCGGCCACCAACGATTTTGGTATTGAGCCGGGCACCTTGTTCATGATTCAGTTTTTTTGGCAATTTCCCCATTTTTGGGCATTGGGTTGGATGCTGCATGAAGATTACCAAAGAGGGGGTTTTAAGATGCTTCCTACCGGTAAAAAGGATACGGGTACTGCGCTACAAATTATCATGTACACAATTTGGATGATGGCCATATCCGTAATTCCTGCGTTTGGGATTACCGGGAGGTTGATGCTTTCCATTCCAGCTGCGATACTAATTTTGTTGCTTGGAGGGGTTATGTTATTTTTTGCCCTTAAGTTATATGCAAAGAGGGATTCGGTCACGGCAAGGAAATTGATGTTGGCCAGTGTAAGCTATATTACACTTATGCAGATTATCTATGTATTGGACAAGTTTATTTAAGATAGTATGGATTTAACCAAGGGAACTGAAAAGGAGAAAAGGGATAGGTCAAAGAAGATGATTCTTTGGTTTGGAATGGTAAGCTTGTTAATGGGCTTTGCTGGATGGACCAGTGCCTATATAGTAAGTAGTTCCCGTGAAGACTGGGTAAGCAGCTTGGCTCTACCAACCTCATTCTATATAAGTACGGTCATCATTATTACCAGTAGTATTACCTACATACTGGCAAAAAAGGCGGTCAAGGAAGGTAATGATAAAATGGGTGCCACCTGGTTGTTGGTAACCTTGGCCCTTGGAATCGCTTTTATTCTAATGCAGTTTAATGGCTTTTCCCAAATGGTGGCTAGGGGTTATTATTTTACGGGACCCACTAGTACCATAAAGCTATCCTATGTGTTTTTGATTGCCATGGTGCACATTGTCCACGTAGTTGCAGGGCTAATTTCCCTACTGGTTGTTTTATATAATCAATATAAAGGAAAGTATACAAAGGACGAATACCTGGGAATATCTCTGGGAGCGACCTTTTGGCACTTTTTGGACTTGCTTTGGGTCTACCTATTGTTATTTATGACATTTGTAAAATAATAATTTGAAACAAAAAAAGTTTTGAATCAAATTCAGCTTTTATATAGTTGAAAAAAATGTAAATTTGCTAAAGTTTTATTAAATCGATACATAAATCTATGGATACGACGGTTACAACGGAGATTAAGGAAAATGCATGGGGGGGAGGTAATAGGCCTTTAGGTGCTAGCTATGGTAAGTTGATGATGTGGTTTTTCTTGGTTTCGGATGCGCTTACCTTTTCTGGTTTTTTGGCCGCATACGGTTTTTCACGCTTCAAATTTATGGAAACTTGGCCCATCGCCGATGAGGTTTTTACGCACGTACCATTCTTTCATGGTAACTACCCCATGATTTATGTTGCCTTTATGACCTTTATATTGATCATGTCTTCCGTAACGATGGTTTTGGCGGTGGATGCAGGTCATAAAATGAAGAAAAATGCGGTTATATGGTACATGTTCGCCACTATTATTGGTGGTGCCATTTTCGTTGGTTCCCAAGCTTGGGAGTGGGCAACGTTTATTCGAGGGGATTACGGCGCTGTGGAGACCAAAGGAGGCAGGATTCTTCAGTTTGTAGATGCTGAGACGGGCAATAGGGTTGCTTTGGCAGATTTTGCAAAAACGATTCCAAGCGAACGCGTTGCACATAAGGAAAATAATGGTATTTGGTTTTATGGAGAAGGCACCCGTACTAGTTTTACCGTGAACGAGGTAATCGAAGGATTCAAGGCAAATCCTAGTTTGGCCATAAAAACGGAGACAATTAATGAAGAGGGCGAAAAAGTAGTACTAAGTAGACAGGAATCGCTTTCAAAATTGGCAGATGCCTCCCAGGTGGTTGAAGGTGCTAATCTTATTCACAACGAATACGGAAGTAGACTTTTTGCGGATTTTTTCTTCTTTATTACAGGTTTTCACGGTTTTCACGTTTTCTCTGGGGTAGTTATCAACCTCATTATATTTTTTAATGTCGTTTTGGGTACTTATGAACGAAGAGGACATTATGAAATGGTTGAAAAGGTAGGACTCTATTGGCACTTTGTGGATTTGGTTTGGGTATTTGTATTTACTTTCTTCTATTTGGTGTAAAAATTGGTTGTAGAAAAGATTATTTAATATAGTATGGCACACGAACATAAATTAGAGATTTTTAGAGGATTGTGGAAGTTTAAATCCAACACCCAAAAGATTTGGGGCGTTTTGGCCTTTTTGACTTTGGTAACGGCTGTTGAGGTTGTTTTGGGTATTTACAAACCTGCAGTGCTTACTGGGACTTATGTGTTGGGCATGAAGTTATTGAACTGGATCTTTATCATTTTGACATTAGTAAAAGCTTATTATATTTCATGGGACTTTATGCACCTAAGGGATGAGAAAAGTGCTTTGAGGAGGGCCATCGTTTGGACACCTATCTTCTTGGTCCTTTATTTGGTATTTATTCTTTTGGTAGAGGCCAATTATATTTTTGAAATATATAAGGATGGTTTCGTGAAATGGAATTTCTAAGTGTTTTAAAAGAACATAATTAACAAAATAGAAAGACGGTTAACGAACCGTCTTTTTTATTTTTGTATGGTTTTTAAAGTAATTCCTAAAAGATGAATTTCTTGAAATCAAAAATTTGGATTCCGGTTATATGAAAAAAAACTTTGTACTGATTGTTTTGTTCGTTTTACCCATAGTGGCATATTTATTCTTTGCGTCTGGAGTTACCAATTTTGGAAGGTTGCCTGTTTTAAATGATGGTGTAATGGAAATCCCGAAAAATGCGGGGAATACCATGTTTTCCAATAGTATCACCGTTTTGGGATTTCTAGGAAGGGATGTGGAAGGGAGAAAAGGCAATGCCTTTAACTTGAATCAAAAGATTTATAAGCGCTTTCATGAGTTTGATGACTTCCAATTTTTGATGGTAGTACCCAAGGGTACGGAAGCTGACGTAACGGATTTGAATAAGGAGCTTTCCAGTCTTGATGAAACTACTAAATGGAATTTTGCCTTTTTGGAAGAAGCTGCTATTTTAAATCTATTTGAAAGCCTAGGAACCAATTTGGATCTGCAAAGGGACCTAAGTTCCCCTTATGTTTTTATCGTGGATAAAAACTTAAAATTGAGAGGTAGGGACCAGGATGAGGATGAAGGCATTAAATACGGTTATAATACGGCTTCCGTGGCGGACTTGAACAATAAGATGGTCGATGATGTGAAAATTATACTGGCGGAATATAGAATGGCTAGAAAGGAAAATAATCTTAATAGAAAAACCGATTGAATAAAAAGTATACATACGTTTGGGTTTCTTTGGTCATACTCATATTCGGGATAATTTTTATACCAAGAATCGTAGAGCGACTAAAGACTGATGATGTTGTAGAAATCGACCGTATGAATACGACTTCATCCGATGGGGGTTTAAGCTATGTCCTACTTAATGGTAAAAAACGGAAGGTTCCATCATTTCAATTCATCAATCAAGATAGCTTGGTAATTTCGGATAAGGATTACTTGGGCAAAGTATTTGTTGTGGAGTTCTTTTTTACCCGATGCCCTAGTATTTGCCCTATTATGACCAAAAACTTAGTGGCTTTGCAGAATGAATTTGTAAATGATGAAAGCTTTGGAATTGCTTCATTCAGCATTACGCCGGATTTTGACACACCGCAAGTGCTAAAGGAATATGCTGAAAAATATGGGATTACCGATATGGATTGGCATTTGATGACCGGTAAAAAGGAGGAAATTTATGATTTGGCGAATAGTGGTTTCAATATTTTTGCCGCTGAAATGCCCGATGCCCCTGGGGGGTTCGAACATTCCGGCCTGTTCGCCTTGGTAGATAAGAACGGTTATATTCGTTCGAGAAAGGACGCCTTTGGAAATCCTATCGTTTATTATAGGGGTGCAATTACAGAAGAGATGGGTGAGAATAGTGAAGGGGAAAAGGAGCAAATTGGTATCTTAAAGGAAGACATAAAAAGACTATTAGAGGAGTAATATGGAGAATAATATCGCACTTAAGGAGAAAAAGTTCAATAGGATGATTACTGTTGTCTCTGTGGTAATTCCTATCGTGGTGGCCTTGCTTTTTGGAATAAAAATTCCAAATGTGGAACCTTTGACTTTTTTGCCACCTATTTATGCGACGATCAATGGCCTTACCGCTGTGCTACTCGCTGTAGCAGTTTGGGCTATCAAGAATCAAAAGGAGGCGCTACACCAAAATTTAATGACAATCAATATTGGCCTTTCGCTCATTTTTTTGGTAATGTATATACTTTATCATATGACATCGGATTCAACTCCATATGGAGGGGAAGGTTTTGTTTCTTATTTGTACTATTTTATATTGATTACACATATCGTTTTGTCGATTGCCTTGATTCCCTTGGTCCTAAGAACCTACGCTAAAGCCTACTTAGGGCGTTTTGAAGATCATAGGCTATTGGCCAGATACACATTTCCCATTTGGCTATATGTTGCGGTTACGGGTGTTATAGTTTATTTAATGATTTCGCCATATTATGCCTCATAATGAATAAAAAAGTCATTGTATGAAACCGCATCGTTTTTCAATATTTGCCAGAAGTAACCACAAAGGCTTCCTTGTTGTTTTCATGATTGGTTTTTTGTTGTTTCCTTCGGCAACAGAAGCGCAATGTGCCATGTGCAGGGCGGTACTGGAAAGCGAGGCATCGGGTACTACTGCGGAAGGTATCAATAATGGTATAGTATACCTAATGGCCATACCCTATGTGCTGGTAGCGGGTGTCTTCTATTTTGTGTACCGCAAAATGCGATCTTAACACAGTTTTAAAACTTTAACACTTTTTTTATTCTTTATCTGTAACATTGCTTGGACTTTTTAGTCTGATGTATGTGCGATACGTGTATTGCATTCATCAATCATCAAAAACCAATCAATGTTCGACATCGAAAGATGGCAAGAGATTTTCGATACTATCCGTAAAAATAAATTACGGACTGTCTTAACGGGTATCTCGGTAGCTTCCGGAATTTTCATCCTGGTAATTTTATTGGGTTTTGGTCAGGGCATGCAAAACGGCATTGACAATGAGTTCAAGGGAGATGCGGCAACCAGTATCTGGGTTTGGCCGCAACGCACTACCCTAGAGTATAAAGGACTCAATCCAGGACGGCGGGTGCAACTTCGAAATGAAAATTACGAGACGGTTTCCAAAATATTTGATGAAGATATTAAAAAAGCTTCTGTACTGTATTTTCCCATTGACGTCCAAGTAGTATACAATAATGATCTTTTGGTCTACAATGTAGCGGGTACCAATGGAAATCTTCAAGTCATCGAAAACGAATTTATATCGGAAGGAAGATATATCAATGAAAAGGATGTCAGGGAAAATGCCAAAGTCGCTGTAATCAGCAATAAAATTAAAAGGGAAGTCTTTTCCAATTTGGAAACCCCTATTGGGGAATACTTGATGATTTCAGGAGCTGGCTTTAAAATTGTGGGAGTTTATGGCGAGTATGGCAGGGATGAAAGCGAGGAGGAACGAATATTTATTCCCATTACAACAGCCCAATTGGCCTTTAATGGCGCTGATAAAATCAATAACCTAAATTTCATGCTTCCGGAAATGGGCTCTTTTGAGGAGACCGTTGCCTTGAACGACCGGTTTACGGCCAAGTTATTGGAATATCTAAAGTTGTATCACGGCGTGGCACCGGAGGACGATCGTGCCATAAGGCTGTATAACCCAATTCAGGAGGCCAAACGATTTTATTCCTTGGGCAAGGCCATTGAGCTTTTCTTTTGGGCCGTAGGTTTTTTGACCTTGATCGCAGGTGTGGTCAGCGTAAGCAATATTATGTTGATCGTTGTCAAGGAACGCACCCGGGAGATCGGGATTCGAAAGGCTTTGGGGGCCAAGCCATGGTCCATTGTAGGGATGATTATGCACGAGGCCATATTTGTGACGGCCGTGGCCGGATTTACGGGGCTAATCTTTAGTATGGCATTGCTGGAGTTTGTAGGACCTGAAATTGAAGTTGATTATATTTTGAATCCTTCGGTGGACTTTAATGTTGCAATGTCAACGGTATTTCTTTTGATATGTGCTGGTTCACTTGCGGGTTTTTTTCCCGCGTGGAAGGCGGTGAAAGTGCAGGTGATTGAAGCATTACGGGATGATTAGCATGAAGATAAAATCAAATAATGATAGAGTAGTAACCCATGTTCAATAAAGATCGTTGGAAGGAAATTGTGGAAGTAATGTCTAGCAACGTGGTGCGGACCATTGCAACGGCTTTCGGGGTGGGATGGGGCATCTTTATCCTAATCATTTTATTGGCGGCGGGTAAAGGACTGGAAAATGGCATTAGGCAGGATTTTAATGGTGTGGCCACCAATACAATTTTCATGTGGACCGAAACTACATCCATGGCCTTTGAGGGATTGCCGGAAGGGCGCAATTTCAATTTTAAACTGGAGGATGTGGAGCTCTTACGACAGAACATTCCGGAACTAAGAATCTTATCCCCTCGAAATAGTATTCGCTTGGAGGAAGGAGATAATGTAGTCAGGGGGACCGAGACCGGTAGGTATAGGGTCTTTGGCGACTACCCAGAAATAATAGAGCAAAATCCAATGTACGTTACCCATGGACGTTTCTTTAACCATAATGATATCAAGGAAAAGCGAAAAGTCGTTGTGATCGGAAATCGTATTCGGGACGAACTTTATAACGACGACGAGGAGGTATTGGGTACATACCTTAAGATCAGTGGTATAAATTTTATGGTCGTTGGTATTTACAAGGAAAAAACAAGCAATGGTGGAGGAGAAAATAGTGAGCGCCAGATTTTTATGCCATTTACGACTTTTTCACAGGCCTTTAATCGTGCGGACAATGTTGGCTGGATGGCTATTACGGCCAAAGATGGCAGTTCCATCAGTAATCTGACGGAGAAAATTGTAAATACCGTAAAGCAAAGCCGAAAAATACATCCCAAGGATGAACGGGCCATTGGTTATTTTGATTTGTACGAACAGTTCAATCGGGTGCAAAGCTTATTTGGGGCCTTGCGATTTGTGGCGTATTTCGTAGGAATTTTGGTATTGATTTCGGGAATCATAGGGGTGAGCAATATCATGTTGATTGTAATAAAGGAACGGACAAAGGAAATAGGAATCAGGCGGGCATTAGGGGAGGATCCATGGTCTATACGTTTGCAAGTATTGATGGAATCCGTCTTTTTGACCATAATGTCCGGTATGATAGGAATTATATTTGGAGCTCTTAGTATTTATGGCATAAATACCCTGTTGAACGCGGTGGGACCCGTGGATATGTTCCTAAACCCAAGTGTTAGTTTAGGCGTGGTGGTCAGTGCATTGTTGATATTGGTGGTATCGGGATTACTGGCAGGTTTTTTACCGGCCAATAGTGCTATCAAAATTAGACCGATAGAAGCGTTAAGAAACGAATGATAGAAGGAATTTAAAATATTGATCAATCAATCCAACTAAAAAATGAAGAAAAAAGTAACCATTTTTATTTTACTGTTCATTGTAGTCGCCTTTGGTGGAGCGATGTACTATTTATATCAAAAAAATGCGGAGGACCCCGTAGTTTATGAGACAGAGACACCCACAACGGAGACTATTGTGAAAAAGACCGTGGCAACCGGCAGTATCTTACCATTGGAAGAAGTTTTGATCAAGCCCAATATTTCAGGGGTTATAGAGGAAATTTATGTGGAAGGTGGGGATTATGTAAAATCCGGGGATTTAATTTGTCTTATTAAGGTTGTCCCAAATTTAAATGCTTTGAACGATGCCAGAAACGCCATCGATGAGGCTAAAATAGGCTTGGACGATCAACTACGTAATTTGGAGCGTCAAAAAAATCTATTTTCAAAAGGTGTCATTTCCCAAGTGGATTTGGAAAGGGCCCAAGTTGCCTATGACCAGGCCAAGCAGGCTTATGGTGCTGCAAATAAGAGGTTTGATATTGTAAAGACCGGAACGACCCAAGGTTATGGAAATGCCGCAAATACCCAAATAAGGGCTACAGTAAGCGGTATGGTATTGGAAGTTCCCGTAGAGGTTGGGAATCAGGTTATCGAGAGCAATACCTTTAATGAAGGAACGACCATTGCTGCCATAGCCGATGTGGACAAAATGATTTTTGAAGGTAAGGTAGACGAATCCGAAGTTGGGAAAATAAAGGAAGACCTACCATTGGAAATCACCGTTGGAGCCATTGAAAACGCTGTTTTCAAAGCTGTATTGGATTACATTGCCCCAAAGGGTAAGGCTGAAAATGGAGCGATACAATTTGAGATCAAGGGAACATTACAAAAACAGGATTCCGTTTTTATCCGCGCTGGACTAAGTGCCAATGCGTCAATTATTCTAGCTCGTGCCGATAGTGTTCTTGCCGTTAAGGAAGCATTGGTTCAGTTTGATGGTAAGACCAAAAAACCATTTGTGGAAGTGGAGACCGGTGACCAACAATTTGAACGTAGGGATATTGAACTGGGTATAAGTGACGGTATTAATGTAGAAGTCAAATCCGGTATTTCGAAAAGCGATAAAATAAAGGTCTGGAACGCGATTAAAGCGGATGAATTCGCCCAAAATTAGAATAGAAGGGATTTTTCTGTTTTTTCTTGTAACAAAAATAAAGAACGTAAGTCTAACGATTAGACTTGAATATAGCTACAGTCTAAAACAATAACCAACATGATCGAAATAAAAAATCTTCATAAGTCCTACAAAATGGGCAAAAACTCCTTACATGTTCTTAAGGGCATCAATTTTTCCGTGGAAGAGGGCGAGTTGGTGGCCATCATGGGATCTTCGGGATCTGGGAAGTCCACTTTATTAAATATTCTGGGCATGTTGGATGAACTTGACGAGGGAAGCTACACCTTGGATGGTGTGCCCATAAAGAACTTGAACGAGACCAAAGCGGCCCAATACAGAAATAAGTTTTTGGGCTTTATATTTCAATCCTTCAATTTGATCAATTATAAAAGTGCCTTGGAGAATGTGGCCTTACCATTATATTATCAAAAAGTGGGACGAAAGGAACGTCAAGAAAAGGCCCTAAAATATTTGGAGCAAGTGGGTCTCAAGCAATGGGCAACACACTTGCCCAGTGAGCTTTCAGGTGGACAGAAGCAGAGGGTTGCCATCGCCCGAGCTATGGCTGCTGAACCCAAAGTTTTATTAGCGGATGAACCTACAGGGGCATTGGACAGTACTACTTCCTACGAAGTTATGGATCTTATTCAGAAAATCAATGACCAAGGAAATACCATACTGGTGGTTACCCATGAGGAGGATATTGCCCATATGTGCAAACGTATAGTGCATTTAAAGGATGGGGTCATCGTAGAGGATAAGAAAGTGGAACAGGTTAGAGCTTCACAATATGTTTAGTATAGATACCTGGTGGGAAATATTCAAAGCGATACAAAAGAATAAGTTGAGGACTTTTCTTACGGGCTTCACCGTAGCTTTGGGTATTTTTATTTATGTTTCCTTATATGGAATGGGCAACGGCCTAAACAATACCTTCATGAAGTTTTTTGGGGATGATGCCACCAATATCTTTAGGATATATCCTTCTGAGACCACTCTGCCCTATGGCGGTTTTAAGGCCAAACGGCAAATCGAGTTCAAAAATGATGATTTGGAGCAGATTACTAATCAATTCGCACCCTTGATAGACTATGTAACCCCCCAGATTCAACGCAGTGCCTTCGTTACATTTAAGGAGAAATCGGACAACTATACCACCCGTGCTGTAGGGCCTGGAATGCAGTTTGCGGAAAAGACCATCATGATGAAGGGTCGCTACTTGAATGCCACTGATATCAGGGAACGGACCAAGTATGCTGTCATTGGCAGAATGGTGGAAAAGGACCTCTTCCAAGGGCGAGAGAGCCTGGGGGCGTATATAGACATTGGAGGTAGTGCCTTCAAAGTAATTGGTGTTTTTCAAGATGATGGGGGAGATAATGAGGAACGGTATATTTTTATTCCTTTTACCACCAGACAGCTCATTGAGGGTAATAACGACAAAATAGACCAGATTACCCTGGCCTTTAATGAGGCCATTGGATATTCCGGTTCTATGAAATTCCAAAGAGATTTGGATACCTTTTTACGAAAGAACAAGGTAGTTAGCCCTGAGGATCCTAGAGGTATCCGGATAGAAAACGTGGCGGATAATCTAAAGCGTAACCAGCAATTTGCCAATGTGCTGAAAATGATTATTTCCGGTATTGCATTTGCAGTAATTATATCGGGCATTTTGGGAATTAGCAACATCATGGTGTTTGTAGTCAAGGAACGTACCAAGGAAATTGGCATTCGTAAGGCCATGGGGGCTACGCCCAAGATCATTACTGGCACCATCTTGTTGGAATCCATATTTATTACCACCATCTTTGGATTTATTGGGATGGTCCTGGGCATTGTGACATTGAACGCCATAGCGGGCAAGGTATTGGAGGATGATTATTTTATCACTAATCCGTCCATTAATGCTGGAACTGCAATTTTTGTGACCATCCTTTTGATACTTTGCGGTGCAGTGGCCGCATATTTGCCCGCAAAAAGAGCGGCCAAGATAAAACCGATTGTAGCACTAAGGGACGAATAAGATGAAACAGCTGTTTGATGGAGATACCTGGCGCGAGATTTTTCAATCTATCAAAAAGAATAGATTGCGCACCTTCCTGACCATGTTGGGGGTATTCATAGGAATCTATATTTATATTGGACTATCTGGAGCATCCAAAGGGTTGGACAATGGTTTTGAAAAGGAGTTTGAAACAGTGGCAAGAAACAGTATGTTTATATGGGCCCAGAGTACCAGTAAGCCCTATGCGGGGTTTAAAACCGGAAGACAGATTCAGTTGAAACTGGAGGATGCGGAGGTGCTGCGTCGCCAAATACCGGAAATTGTGGCCTTGGCCCCCAGAAATGTCAGAGGGGTCTTCGGGTCCAGTCCAGGGGTGATTTCCAGAGGGCTCCGTACAGGCAATTATTCGGTTTTTGGAGACTTCCCCGAGTTTACCAAGATTGCCACAAAAAAAATATATGATGGGGGCCGCTTTATCAATGATGAGGACATAGAAAAGGAACGTAAGGTCTGTGTCATTGGTGAGCGAACTCAAAAGGAACTCTTTGAAACGGATGAGGACCCCATAGGAAAGTTCATTGAGATAGAGGAGGTCAATTTTCAGGTGGTGGGCGTGCACAAGTTTGCCGGTGGCGGGCCATTTGATAATGACAGTGATATTTTTATCCCCTTTACCACCTACAAAAAATTGTACAATACCGGCAACAATGTGGCGTGGTTCACCGTTGCTGCGGCTGATAATGCAGACGTGGTAAAAGTAGAGGCCGATATCAAAGCGACTTTGAGAAGAATACATAAAGTAGACCCTACGGATGAAAAAGCCATAGGTTCCTTTAACTTGGGTGAGGTATTTAAAAAGATTTTTGGGTTTTCCAATGGTCTTACTTTTTTATCGCTAATTGTAGGTATCGCCACAATTCTTGCGGGTGTTATTGGTATTGGTAATATACTACTGATATCCGTAAAGGAACGGACCAAGGAATTAGGGGTTAGAAGGGCCTTGGGTGCTACCCCCAATAACGTGAGGAACCAAATCCTTATTGAATCCCTTTTCTTGACTTTGTTGGCTGGTATCATAGGCATTATCATGGGTGCGCTTACCTTGAAATTGATCGATATGCTTACCCAAAATGTGGAAATGCCCTATACGAATCCAACGGTGCCGGTGCCTTATGTAATAGGTTCCTTGTTGCTCATGGTGGTCTTGGGCGTTCTCATAGGGCTTATTCCTGCGCAACGGGCGGTAAGCATTAAGCCAATTGACGCGCTTAGGGAAGAATAAAAAACAACTAAAAATCAATACAACTAATAAATACACTAAAATGAACAAGATTTTAAAATACATTCTTATCGGGGTTTTGGTCCTTGGAGCGTTATGGGCCGCTGTATTTTTCATAAAGAGCAATAGCAAGGCCGCCGTAACCTTCGAGACACAACAGCCATTTACTTCATCTATAGAAAAGAAGACGGTGGCTACGGGTAAGGTCATCCCAGAGGATGAAGTGGAGATAAAGCCTCAGATTACAGGTATCATAGATAAAATTTTGGTTGAGGAAGGGGCCCAGATAAAGGCAGGCGACCTTATAGCCGTTATTAAAGTGGTACCCAATGAACAAGCGTTGTACCAAGCTCAGGGCCGCGTACGCAACGCCCAATTGGCCCTCAATAATGCCAAGATAGAATATGAGCGAAATAAGACTCTTTACGATAAGGGAGTTGTGTCCAATCAAGACTTCATTAACCAGAAATTGGTATTTGAGCAAGCAGAGCAGGAACTAAAGAACGCTGATGCGGACTACCAAATCATACGACGGGGCTCCATTGGTGGATCTGCAGCGGCTAACACTAATATTAGGGCCACTGTTTCCGGTACCATTCTGGAAATTCCGGTAAAGGAGGGTGACCAGGTAATACAGAGCAACAACTTTAACGATGGTACAACCATTGCCTCGGTAGCCGATTTGGGCAAGATGATCTTTGAGGGAAAAGTAGACGAGGGCGAAGTTGGCAAACTATCCGAGGGCAGCACGCTTAAGATTACTTTAGGTGCCCTAGAAGGTACGGAGCTCGATGCCAAGCTCAAATTCATTGCGCCCAAGGGCGTAGAGGAGGCTGGGGCCGTGCAGTTTAAGATAGAATGTGATGTGGCTATACCTGATAGTGTTTTTATCCGCGCCGGCTACAGTGCCAATGCCTCCATTGTATTGGAGAAAAAGGAAAATATACTGGTAATCCCAGAAGCCTTGTTACAATTTGACAAGTCTACCAATAAACCATATGTGGAAGTTTCCGTAGGCGCTGTCAGCGATCAAAAATTTGAGCGAAGGGATATAGAAATCGGTATTTCCGATGGGGTCAACGTAGAAATTGTGTCCGGTCTTACAGAGGAGGACAAGGTTAAGCAATGGAACAAGACGGAGCCTATTAAAAAAGGTGAAGACGAAACAGAGACTGAATAATCATCATCAATCAAAATAAATAATCAAAAAATGAAGTATACGATAACCACAATACTACTGTTCTTGGTAGTGGGGACTACATGGGCCCAAAATAAAAAATGGACCTTGGAAGAGTGTGTCACCTATGCTGTGGAAAACAACTTATCCGTAGAGCAGTTTGAATTGGACCTAGACAATGCCAAAATAAATGAGAAGGATGCTTTTGGTAATTTTCTACCAAACCTTAACGCGAACACTACTTTATCCAGTAACACGGGTTTCTCTATTAACCCAACAACCAACTTGCCGACGAATAGTACACAAAATAACTTAGACGCGGGTATCACCACGGGTGTAAATCTATTTAACGGTATGAGGGACGTGCATCAGATGAACAGGTCTAAATTGAATACCATTGCCAATCAGTATAGATTGGAAGACTTAAAGGATGATATTCGCTTGAATGTGGCCAATAATTACCTACAGGTGATTTCCAATAAAGAAAGCCTTAAAGTCGCCCAGGCCCAATATGCGGTAACGGAGCAGGATTTAAAACGCACCAAGGAATTGGTGGAATCTGGCGTAATACCCATGGGCGATCTCTTGGATATAGAGGCTACAGCAGCCAATCAGCAACAACAAATTATAAATGCCGAAGGACAGGTATTATTATCAAAAATTGCCCTAGCTCAGTTGATGCAGATCACGGATTATGAAAATTTTGACACGGCCGATGAATCGTATGAAGTACCTCCTTCCGAAATATTATCGAATTCCCCAAGTACAATCTTTTCAAAAGCCCTTGAATTTAGGAATGATATAAAATTATCCAAAGCAAATGTAGAGGTAGCTGAAAAGGACCTTCAAATACGTAAAGGTGCTCTTTTGCCTACCATTGACGCATTTGCCAATTATAGGACTAGGTATTCTGACGTGTCGCTATTACCTGTTGCAGGACTGCCTCCCGGGTCTCCACCGGAATTCTTTACGCCCAATTTCACGGACCAGTTATGGATATTCGATGGTGTATCCTATGGAGTACAGTTGAGTGTTCCAATTTTCAATGGATTTAGCACGAGGAATAATATTGATAGGGCGAAAATAGATGTCGAACGCGCCAAGTTACAGTTTGAACAAGATAAGTTGGATTTGGAAAATACGGTCAATCAGGCATATGTGGCTGTAAAAACCTCTGCCAAGTCTTATGAAGCAGCAGAAAAAACCTTGGAAGCAAGAAAATTGGCCTTTGAGTATGCGAAGGAACGTTTTGAAGTAGGTTTGATGAACTCCTTTGAGTATAGCCAAGCACAGGCACGCATAGATAACGCGGAGGCGGAAGTGATTCGAACAAAGTACGACTATATTTTCAGGATCAAAATACTGGAATTTTATTTTGGACTACCCGTTACATTAGACTAAAAATCGAGTCAATTTAATATAAACCTGCAATCAATGATTGCAGGTTTTTTTGTGTTTATTCTCTACCTTTGAAACATGGCTTTAATACTGAATCTTGAAACAGCTACCACCAACTGCTCCGTATGTTTGTCCTTAAAAGGAGAAGTGGTTTCAATTAGGGAGAACAATACACCAAATTATTCCCATGCGGAACAGCTGCATGTGTTCATTAAAGAGTGTATGGATGAGTCCGGTTTTTCCATGACGGATTTAGATGCCATAGCCGTTAGCAAAGGGCCAGGTTCGTATACTGGTTTAAGAATAGGGGTATCGGCAGCCAAGGGTTTGTGTTTTGCATTGGATGTTCCCCTCATATCCATCGCTACCTTAAAAAGTTTGGCCAGTCAGCTAAAAATAGCGGAAGGTGATTTTGTAATACCTGTTTTGGATGCAAGGCGTATGGAGGTATACTCGTCAGTATTCGATGCCCATTTGAAAGAGATAAGGGGAACTCAGGCACAAATAATAGGAGAATCTTCTTTTCAAGAATATTTAAAAGGTAGTAAGGTACATTTTCTAGGGTCCGGTGCAGAGAAAATAAAGGATACACTAACAAATTCTAATGCGGAATATTATGCTGAAGCTGTGCCATCAGCTAAGGAAATGGCATCCCTTTCCTTCGAGAAATTTACAAAGACCAATTTTGAAAACGTCGCTTATTTTGAACCGTATTACTTGAAGGATTTCCTAATCACCCAGAAAAGGTCCTAAAATCAAAATTAGACCTTGCATAAGTGCAAGGTCCTTTAGATGCTACTTGCTTTCTAGAAGTTCTTGGTGAATAACCCTTTGCGGGAATGGTATTTCTATACCTTCCGCATCGAACCTATACTTTATTTCTTCCATCACATGGAAATGTGCTTTCCAAAAAACCTCGTTATTGGCCCAAAAACGTAACGTAAGATTTACGGAGCTGTCTGCCAATTCCCCAACATAGACTTCCGGGATGGGGTCTTTTAGTATGTTTTCATTTTCCACGCATATGCCCAATAGGATATCCTTCGCCTTTTTAATATTGGAACCATACCCAATACCCACATCAATTTTATCCCTTCGAGTGTCTTCGGCATTGTAGTTTATTATATTGTTGTTGGACAACTGTCCATTGGGTATAATGGCAATTTGGTTTCCAAAGGTCTTTAGTTTGGTTGTGAAAATCGAAATTTCTTTCACCGATCCATCCACCCCTTGTGCGGATATCCAATCTCCCACCTTAAATGGTTTAAAGAGTAAAATTAAAACTCCACCTGCAAAATTTGCCAGTGACCCCTGTAAAGCCAAACCAATGGCCAAACCGGCTGCACCGATTATGGCTACAAGGGAAGAGGATTGTACGCCCAATTGGGTTATAACAAGTACGAAGAGGAGTATTTTAAGGGAAATAGAAATCAGGCTTTGCAAGAAGGATTCCAGAGATTCATCGTAGTCCTTTTTGGAAAAGAATTTCCGAATCATTTTGTTGATAAACCTGATTATATAGATTCCCAAAAATAATAAAATTATGGCGGCCACCAAATTTGGCAATGCCTCCCAAAACCATTTTATGGCGTTATCTATATGTTCCTGATAATTGGTGAATTGTTCCATAGTCCGTTTATGCTTTTGTTGGCCAACATATAGAAATAAATAGTGTAAATCAAGTTTATTTATTTAAACTAATGTTAAGGAACACCCATTGAACATGGATGAGTCAAAGTTTGTTTTTTTTGAGTCAAATGGCCTGTCGATATACCGCTTTGTTAATAAAATGATATGGTGATAAGTTGGTGCTAGGTAGGCTAAGAATTAGCTTATTTCGATTTTTATTACTGTTTGGCGTCGGTTTTATAAGGAATCCCATAAAAAAAGCGCCACAAGGGCGCTTTATATTTCTGATTTACATGTAAAAATTACTGTACTTCGAAGGTAATCTTCACATTTACACGATAGTTTACCATTTGACCGTCTTCTACGGTGGCACTTTGTTCGTTGATATACACCGAACGAATGTTCTTTACTGATTTTGCAGCTTGTGCAACTGCATTTTTTGCGGCATCTTCCCAACTTTTATCGGAATTGGCCAATACTTCTATTACTTTTAAAACTGCCATAATTAGTGTTTTTTTTATGTTCCCTTAAAGTTAAGGAATCTAAGGTAGAAAGACCACCGTTAGGTCTGTTTTTTATCCGTTTAAGGCAACAACTTCGTTTACTCGGTCACCCATCATATTTTTTAACATGGTTTCGATTCCATTTTTCAGGGTAAATGTTGACGAAGGGCATCCACTACAGGCACCTTGAAGAATAACGTTTACTGTGCGGCTATCGGGTTCGTAGGACTTGAACAAAATATTACCACCGTCACTGGCAACTGCAGGCTTTACATATTCTTCCAAAATATCGATGATTTCCAAAGAGGTATCATCCAAGTTTTCTGGAGTAACCTGTTTGGACGACGCATTTGATTGTGTTCCTTTTATAGGTTCGGCCTGTGCGGTAACCACATCGTTACCATTGGCGATAAAGTTTCTGATAAGTTCCCTCAGCTCTAAGGTAATGTCTTCCCATTCGGCTACTTCGTACTTGGTCACGGATACATAGTTGTCATCGATAAAGACTTGTTTCACGAAGGGAAATTGAAACAACTGAGTGGCCAAAGGGGAGTCTTTGGCTTCATCGATATTCTTAAATTCGAACATGGATCCCACAATCTTTTTGCTTGCCACAAATTTCATAGTGGCGGGGTTGGGCGTAACCTCCGCATATACCGTTACGGCAATAGGTTTGTCCGTGTCCTCTTCCATGACTACCGGTTCCCCTGCATTTAGATATTCCACCAACTGCTGTGCCACTTCGTCCTTTACGTCCTCCCAATCAACAATATCATACCGTTCCAATCCTATGAAATTCCCTGATATGTAGACTGTTTTAATGAAAGGCAGATAAAAAAGCTGTTGTGCGAGGGGCGAGTTCTTGGCCTCATCTATATTTTTGAATTCATAGTTTTTCCGCTTAACCAACATATGGTTGGATTCAAACTTCAAAATGGCCGGGTTCTTTGTTTTTACAACGGTGATATTATACTCCTTCATTTGGTTTCAATTTTTTTCAAAAATACAAAGGAATTCTAAGTTTGTCCCTACATAATAATGTACTGTTTGCACCGTTATCCTTTATATTTGGTGTTATGTGCACTTTTACCCCAAATTCTTGACATGAGATGTAAGCTGTTTCTATTGTCCTTCCTTCTATTTTTTGGTTTAAAAGCCAAAGCACAAGAGGGAATACCTGTATATTTTGATTATTTAGCGGATAACTACTATCTGGTATTTCCATCCATGGCGGGTTTTACAGAGTGTGGTCAAATTAGGGCAACTGCGAGACAGCAGTGGTTTGATGTGGAAGACGCCCCAAACTTACAGACGGTCAACGGGAATTTTAGGTTGGGAGACTCTCCCAGCGGAGTAGGGGCCATTATTTTTAACGATGCCAACGGATATCATTCGCAGACTGGTTTTAAAGGAACTTATGCCCATCATTTACGTATGGGTGGTGACGATGTGCGGGTATTGAACCAACTGTCTTTTGGACTTAGTGCTACGGTCCTTCAAAGTAGTTTGGATGAAACGGAGTTTCGTTCCGTGGCTTTTGACCCTGCTATTTCGGGAATCAAGCTAAATGAGACCTATTTTAATGTGGACTTTGGAATGTCCTATGCCTATCAGGAATTTTATACGCATTTTGCCGTTTTAAATGCACTTTCGACTAGAAGGAACCTATATCGGATCAATAGAAACGATGACCCGGATAACCTTACAGTTCCTAGGGTAGACAACCTAAGAAGGTATCTCATTTCGGCTGGATATGTATTTGGTAGAAGCGATTGGCAATTTGAGCCTTCCGTACTTTTTCAATTGACGGATTTCACCAAGGAAAAGACCGTGGACATTAATGCGAAGCTATATAAGGATGTGGATTTTGGTCGCATTTGGGGTGGTGTTTCCTATAGAAGGAGTTTTGATGGGGCACAGTTCCAAACGGCAACAAGTTTTGGGGAACAACGCCTTCAATTGATTACGCCAATTGTAGGGGCAAATTTCAAGCAATTCATGATCTCCTATAATTATTCATACCAAATGGGTGATATACGTTTTGACAACGGAGGGTTTCACCAAATAACCCTAGGCTTCGATTTCTGTAAACCAGAAAAAAGATATGATTGCTATTGTCCCGCAGCGAACTAAAAAGGGCCTTTCAAGTAAGTAAAAGGCCCGTTTTCAGTTATGTAAGGGTTTAATTAATCCCAACGATACTTCTTTTGGGCGGCTTGTTTTTTTATGGCGTTCAGCATCGCACTTTCCAGTTCGCCCTGGGTGTTTTCTTTCTGGTTTTGGGCAATGTAGATTTCCCGTTTCTTATTTATTTCAGCGATTTCAGCCTGAATACGTTCCCTTTCCATACGTTTATTATCAATGTATTTTTCTATTTCTTCGTTTGATTTTCCTTTTAGTTCTTCCGGCAGACTTTCTTTCTCTACTTTTTCCAAACTAAAATCATCATCTGCCGAAGCATCGACCAAATCCCAAGATTTGTTATTGTAGAGTCGGGAGCTTTTACTTACGGCTCGTTTTATGGCCACGCCATATCCTATACTCATGGCATTTTCATCTTGCGAAGCCTGGTTTTCCTCATATTCGCTTGCCATAGCCCCATAAGATATATAGGTTTTGTTCAGCTTTGAATTCAATTGAATGATGATATCATCGTAAGGTGTAGTGATATGGACTATTTCCCTATTGTGGTCTATGGCCATATATTCACCACCGGTGAGTTGGGCACCTCTTTTCCATTCCGTTTCAATACCTTGTTCATAATTGCCACAAAATATGGTGTTTACAACGACATCGTTTTCCTTTGCGTTGGTGACGGCATCTTTGTAGTTTAATCTGCCTTGCGTAAAAGGTTCGTTGCCTGCGATAAAAATCATGCGCAGATTGTCTGGGTCTTTGCCCCATTCCAATTGTCTTAGGGAAGTTTGGATAACCTCACCACAATATTCCTCGCCCCCGTTGGTGGTCAATGAAAAAAGTTTTTCAGAAATTTCGTCAAGGTCACTACTAAAATTCAGGACTTGTTGAATATAGCCCTCACTGTAGGAAAGATTGTCATTGCCATATTGGTACAAGGCGATTTGAAGATCGGGTCTCGTTTCATTTCCGCATTTGGCCCTTGTGAATTCATTGACGATGTCCCATAATTGGGATTTTGCCTGATTGATCAATCCATCCATACTATTGCTCGTATCCAATAACAATGCGATCTTGACCGTCCTCTTATTCGGTTTTTTGATAGATTCAACCCTATGTGCCAATAGGATTTGTTTTCCATTTTTTGGTTCATTTTCACATCCATAGCCAAATGTTATACTTATTGCCATGAAACCTATAGCCAATACTTTTTGAATTTTTTTCATACGTTTTAAATTAAATTGAAAGCTTGATTTTTAAACATTTCTTTTAGTAAGGGTATTTAACTTACCATAACAAATCCCTCGATGAGGGTTTCATCGTTATATTGATTTGATTATGCCGTAAACCTATGATGAAACTTTTTGGAATTAAAGTTGTTTTGAGGGAAGAGGTCGTTTGGGCCAGTCAACGATACCTTTCCTTTAGCAAAGCCGATATATTGGCCCTAAAATCCCATTAGTACCTGTAAATGGCATTTTTTAGTATGATGTAAATCCGCTAAGTTTACATTCTTTGCATAAGCGAATAATTGATGCGGGTATCCTTATTACATAGTATAGTATTAGTTCTTCTCGTGAGCTCTTTAGGGTTTGCCCAGACCAATGGTGGCCCAAAGTTTGTGCTCAAGGGCCTGGTAGAATCCCAAACTTCCCATTCGCCAATTCAGGGTGTTACAGTTTCAACGGGCACCGGACAGTTAACCTATACCAATGGTCTGGGCGAGTTCAGGATTTCGGTTTCCCTTGGTGAGGACCTGATCCTGGAACATCCAAGTTTTGAGACCGTAAGACATAAAGTAACCAGTAGGGATGATATCAAATTACAAGTAATTGAGGAAAATAAGCGTGAGAATACCTTGAATAACGCTTCGGTTTCCAGAAATAGGGTTTTGAATAACCAGTCACTTTTGGATTCTGCGGAGTTTTACAAAAAAAACGATATTGCCAGAAGTATTGACTTTGTGGCCCAAAGTATGGAGGTTTTGGGGCCAGACGGCGATAAGGACCAACTGGCAAAATCCCTGACCAAGCTGGGTGAAATTTATCTGCATCATAAACAATATGACTTGGCCATCGATAACTTTGAGGACGCTTTAAAGGCCAATAAAACTATAGCCACGTCCTTGTTACTGGCAAGTACGTATGAAATTACCAATGAGTTTGATGCTGCGCAGGAAGTGTTGAAACCACTTGAGAAACTGAAGACTATGGTGCCCTACCAACGTGTTGAACTCTATGAGATTTTTGGGGATATCAAGAAAGGAACCGGAAATATTCCATTGGCGCTAGAGTATTACAACGAAGGATTAAAAGTGGCCAAACAAAATCAGATTACCTCTAAGATGGCCGATTTGAACTCAAAAATTGCCGATGCCTATGCACAGGACAACCAAGTTAGGGAGGCCGAAGTATACTACGGGAACTCGGTAGAACTGGCAAGCAAGATGGAACCCAAAAGGGTGTTGCAGGAGCGTGAAAAGGTGGCCGATTTTTACAATAAGCGAAACGAGTATACGGAGGAAATTGCCATCCGAAAGAATAGCCTCGAGGCGCTGGGCAAGCTTAACTCGCCCAAAGAGGAGAGAACGAGCGATTTGGGCGATACCATTACAAGCCAGCGGATAAACTACAAGATAGCCAATGCCTATATCGCCCAGGATAAGTACGAAGAAGCCATTCCCTATTTACAGCGAAGTATCGTTCAGGCAGATTTTGATAATGACCTAGTGGTACAAAAGGATGCCACAAGAAAACTATCCGAAGTTTATGAATACAAGGGCGATTACAATAGGGCTTTGGATACGTACCAAGACTATGTGGCCTTGGTGGATACCTTGTACATAAGAAAAGAGCAGGAAATTTCCAGGGCGGCACGTTTCAACAGGGAAATCGCTACTACTCAGAGCAGGATTGCCGGTCTGGAACAGGAGCGGGAATTGTCACAAAGCAAATATGAATTGGCGTTAACGGAACAGGAATTGGCGGAGGAAAGTTACAAACGGCAGCGCTGGGTCATTTATTCCCTGGTGTTTGGACTATTTCTAACGGGTTTGGCGGCATTCTTTTTCTACCGGAGCAACCAGCAACAAAAGTTTGCCAACAATCTGTTGGCGCTAAAATCCTTACGGTCACAGATGAATCCACATTTTATATTCAACGCTCTGAACTCCGTAAACAATTATATTTCCAAGAGCGATGAACGAAGTGCGAACAGGTACTTGAGCGATTTTTCCAAATTGATGCGTTCCGTACTGGAGAATTCAGAGGAGGATTTTATTCCTTTGTCGAAGGAGTTGGAGCTCTTGGAACTTTATATAAAACTGGAGCATTCCCGTTTTCCGGATAAATTCGATTATGTACTACAGGTGGATGAAGACTTGGATGTATCCACCTTTCAGATTCCTCCCATGTTATTGCAGCCCTACATAGAAAATGCGATTTGGCATGGACTTCGATACAAGGAAGAAAAGGGGCGTTTGGAAGTTAGGGTTAGCGCCAAAAATGAAAGGGAATTGGAAATTCTGGTAACCGATGACGGTATCGGAAGAAAAAAATCGGCCGAACTGAAAACGGTGAACCAGCGGAAACAAAAATCCAAGGGAATGGGGAACATACAGCAGCGCATTGCCATTTTAAACGATATGTATGGGGATACCTTGTCGGTTTCTATTTCTAATCTTACCTCCAGTGGGGAAGGCACCCAAGTAATGTTTACCTTAAAAAAAGATAGATGACCTTAAACGCAATTGTAGTAGAGGACGAGGCCAATAGTAGGGAAATCCTCAGTAATTATATAAAAAAGTATTGTCCGGATGTGGACCTTGTCGGTATGGCCCCCTCCATAAAGGAAGGTTTGGAACTGATCGAAAAAAATGATCCGGACCTGGTTTTTTTGGATGTTGAAATGCCTTTTGGCAATGCCTTCGATCTCTTGGACCAACTGCCGGAACGCAATTTTGAAACCGTATTCGTAACGGCCTATGACCATTATGCCAAAGACGCCCTGAACCACCATGCGGCGTATTACCTTACCAAGCCCATAAACATAGACGAATTGGTAAAGGCCGTGGAATATGTTATGGAAGTCCGGTCCAAGGAAAACCATCTACAGGAAAAGGTTTTGAACACCAATGCCAAAAGTATTCAGGGTAAATTGACCCTACCCCAACAGGATGGTTTTCAAGTGCTCAATGTGGAAGAAATCCTATATTGTAAGGCAGATGACAACTATACGGAAATTTATTTGGAAAACAAGAAGATCTTGGTAAGTAAGACGCTCAAATATTTTGAGGATGCCCTGACGGAGTTCCATTTCGCCCGAATCCACAAGTCCTATTTGGTCAATGTAAACGAAGTGGTGAAATACCGCAAGGGAAAGGGCGGTAGCGTGGTACTGTCCAATGGAAAGGAACTATTGGTTTCGGCCTCCAAAAAGAAAGATTTATTGTCATATTTTGATTAGATAAAAAGAAGATTATGATCAAAGAGGTGAATGGAAAATATCCAATAATTGGGGAGGATTGTTTTTTGGCCGAAAATGCTACTATTGTTGGCGATGTCACTCTAGGGAATCAATGCAGTGTTTGGTTTAATGCAGTCATCAGGGGCGATGTACATTACATCAAAATTGGAAACAAGGTAAATATCCAGGATGGTGCGGTCATTCATTGTACGTATCAAAAATCCCCTACGACCATTGGCAATAATGTCTCCATAGGCCATAATGCCATTGTACATGGGTGTACCATTAAGGATAACGTCCTTATTGGCATGGGAAGCATTGTAATGGACGATTGCGTTGTTGAAGGCAACAGCATCATTGCCGCGGGGGCCGTGGTGACTAAGGGCACACATGTGCCCTCTGGTAGTGTTTTTGCGGGTATGCCTGCCAAGAAGATCAAGGATATTAGTCCGGAATTGAGTGCCGGGGAAATTAATAGAATTGCCGAGGCCTATATCCTGTATTCCGGTTGGTTTAAGGAAAATGATTGACTTGATGAACTAAATAAAAGGTCGTTACGGTGATAATCCTTACTTTTGCCGAACCTAAATTTAAAACGATGAACGCTTACATATTTCCCGGACAGGGTGCTCAGTTTGTGGGTATTGGATTGGATTTGTATGAAAAGTATCCCGTTGCCAAAAAACTGTTCGAGCAAGCCAACGAAATTCTTGGTTTTTCCATAACAGAAACGATGTTTCACGGTACTGCTGAAGGATTAAAGGAAACCAAGATTACCCAACCCGCCATTTTTTTACATTCCGTTATTTTAAGCCAGGTACTGGGCGATAGTTTTAAGCCCGATATGGTAGCAGGCCATTCCCTTGGAGAGTTTAGCGCCTTGGTGGCCAATGGTACGTTAAATTTTGAGGACGGGCTTCAATTGGTGTCCAAGCGGGCTTTGGCCATGCAAAAGGCATGTGAAATGCAACAAAGTACCATGGCTGCGGTATTAGGCCTGGAAGATGTTATCGTAGAAAAAATATGTTCCGAAACCCCAGGTATTGTGGTTGCCGCAAATTATAATTGTCCCGGACAATTGGTAATTTCAGGAGAAGTGGCCGCTGTAGATTTGGCCTGTGAAAAATTAAAGGAGGCCGGTGCTAGAAGAGCGCTTGTTTTGCCCGTGGGAGGGGCTTTCCATTCACCTTTGATGGAACCTGCCAGGGAAGAATTGGCCAGTGCCATTGAAGGTACGAATTTTGCCGCCCCTAGTTGTCCCATCTATCAAAACGTAACGACCACTGCGGTAACCAATGCTGACGAAATCAAGAAAAACCTCATTTCCCAGTTGACCGCTCCCGTAAAGTGGACACAAAGCGTACAACAGATGATCGCAGATGGTGCGACGGTCTTTACGGAAATAGGTCCGGGAAAGGTGCTTCAGGGCTTGGTCAAGAAAATTGATGGTTCGGTTGAAACCCAAAGTCCAGAATTGGAGTAGCCATATATTTCTTATAAAAGGGTAGTTTATCAAGAAAATGGCTGTTTAATCTGTTAATTAACGGTTTAGGCTCATTTTTTTGGTAATATTGGCTTCTGTTTTTATGTTGAACTGGGCATTTTGGAACACTGCCTAGTGTTTAAAAGAAACGCTATGAAATTGAAAAATAACTTCAAGTGGATTAACCTGAAAGGTTTTGTTTTCCTCCTCTCCATTTTATTTTCCTCACAAATATTCGCCCAGGATGTTGCAAGTATCACTGTAGTCGATGCCGATGCAGCGGAAATCAATGGTAGTGATGTAGGGAATATAGGCGTTTTCCGAATAACACTTACTGGAACAATACTTCCTTTAACATCGAGAGAAGTAAGCCTTATAGTAGACCAACCCAATTCATCAGCACAATCAAACGTTGATAGGACACCTGTTCCAGGAGTAGTAACAATTCCGGCCCTGAGTAATTTTGTGGATATCGCAATCGAAATACTTGATGATGCCATAATTGAAGGTGATGAGACTTTGAAGGTGGATATAGAACCTGCCGATATAGGAGCTGGGCAGAACTATACGATTAATGCAGGTGCCGCTACAGCAACCCTGATTATTGCTGACGATGATTTTGCTGGCTTTACCATAAATCAAACAGGGGGAACTACAGTTACATCAGAACCCAATGTAGCCGATAGTTTTTCCGTGGTTTTAAATGCACAACCAACCTCCAATGTCGTTTTAAATATAAGCTCTTCCGATACTGGCGAGGCTACTGTTTCGCCTGCAGCTTTGACATTTTCTCCCGGAAATTATAATGTGGCTCAAAACGTGACCGTAACAGGAGCCAACGATGCCATTACGGATGGTGCACAACCCTATACTGTTACCATTAGTGTTAATGACGGCTTAAGTGATGATAATTTTGATCTCGTTCCAAATCAGGTAATAAATGCCACAAATAATGATGACGATGCCGCAATTTTGACTATAAGCGATGTTTCTCAAACTGAAGGTTTATCGATGCAGTTCACGGTAACCTTGAATAATGCAGTTCTAAATCCTTTTACGGTAGATGTAGATTTCGTGGACGGTACTGCCCAAGGAGGTGATTCTCCATTAGTTTTTCCTGAAGACTACGCCAATACCCCATTAACTGGTATAAATGCATTACAGTTTAATGGGACAGCAGGTGAAACAAGGTTTTTTAATGTTTCCTCCCTTAACGATAACATACTGGAAGGTGATGAGACTTTTACGGTGGAATTATCTGCATCCACGGGACTTGTGGATGATTCCGATACCGCCGTGGGTACAATTTTAAATGACGATGTAGGACAAGTCACGGTCATCACAGGTAAGCCAACCACGGATGAAGATGGTGGAGGAGGGGGCAATAGGGGCCGCTTTGAGGTTTCCTTAAGTTCGCCAAATACAACTGGAGGACCCCTTACTGTAAATTACACGCTTTCCGGTAGTGCCACGGCATCAGGTGCCGGTCAGGATTATACGGTAAGTGGCACCAGTGGAGTTATAACTTTTCCCGTCAATGATGGTACGGAGAACATCCTAATAACACCTGTCGATGATATTTTAGTGGAGGGGGATGAAACGGTGGTTTTAACCCTGAACAGTGTAAGTAGTTCAGCTTATACAATTGGCACTCCTGGTTCTGATATTGTTACCATCTTGGATGATGATACCTTTACAGCTTCCATAGCCGCTACGGACAACGCGGCCGCCGAAACCAATACAGGTTCCAATGGCGGTTTATTTACCATTAGCTTAAATCAAGTAAATAATTCAGGTGCGGGGATAGTTGTCAATTACACCATTGGCGGCAGCGGTACAGAAGGTAGCGATTATACCGGCATACCAAATAGTGTTACAATTCCTAATAATCAACAAACGGCCACAGTGGCTATAACGCCCATCAATGATGCCATACAGGAAGGAACGGAAACGGTTGTGCTAACACTTCAGCCCAGTGCGGCCTATGATTTGGGAACCGCTACTGCTACGGTCAATATTGCCGACAATGATCAAGCAAGTCTTACCATCTTTGATGTAACGGCCAATGAGAATGTTGCATCGGGTGAAATGGTGTTTGAAGTAGAACTGGATATTGCCGTAGCTGGGGGTACTAACGTTTTCTATACCATATCGGACGGTACGGCAACGGGGGGCGGAGTTGATTACACGGGATCTGTCGGTAACCTCACCTTTACGGGTACTGCTGGAGAAATGGAAACGATTACTGTTGACTTGGTCAATGATCAAATATTGGAAGTTAGTGAAACCTTTACGGTTCAATTGGGCTTGCCCACTAATGGAGTTCAGCGTGCAAATGGGGGTACGGCGATAGGAACCATCAATGACGACGATAATTGTGTAGCGGCTCCTGAATTGGATACTAGCCTAGAAACAACCTTCTGTGGCGTGGTATCGACAACAGGTACGACACCTATATTTCAGAATACCACCATTTCAAGCTTGAATGACTATACAAATACTGCACCTCCAGCAGGGCGCGTAGGTGCCACGAGGTTGGTTTGGAGTACGAGTAACGATCCGTTGAACGAAAATGCGTATTTGTTGCCGGCCGAGGTTGACAATCCCACCTTAGAAGGTTCTTATTTTGGTTTCTTTTTGGACGATAACGGTACACCTAATAATTTTGCCGATGACTGTGCCAGTGGAACGATTGAAGTACAACTTACTCTAAATATAATTCCGGAAATTGTAGAAGTTACCAATGGGGAAGCTTGCGGTCCTGGTACGGTTGTACTTTCGGCCGAGGCCAGTGGAGGAGCATCTTTAAATTGGTATACTTCTCCCACAGGAGGTGCTTCTATAGGAGCAGGTGAAAATTTCACTACTCCAAATATATCGTCTACCATAAGTTTTTATGTTGAAGCTATTTCCAATGGATGTATATCTGAACGAGTAGAAGTGATTGCAACTATTGGTAACGAACCTACAACTGGTACGGTTATCAATGGTGTAGCCTGTAGCATTGCCGCTTTTGGCAATACGGTCGTAGATTTGGATAGCCGTTTGATAGGGGCAAGTACCGGAACATGGTCCACCAATGGCAACACCTTGACCATAAATGTCGATAATGAAGTGGATTTTGAAGGGGTACCCAACGGCCCATATACTTTCACTTATACCACCAATGTAGCCACGGCACCCTGTACCGATATCTCAGTAGATGTGGTAATTACCGTTAGCGACTGTAATGTGGATGATGATAACGACGGATTGTTGACAGGAGAGGAAAATGCCCTGAATCTAGATCCAAACAATCCCGATACCGATGGCGATGGAATATTAGATGGAGAGGAAGTTGGTCCCGATGTTCAAAATCCCTTGGATGAGGATGGCGATGGTATTATCGATGCTCTGGATTCCAATACGGATGATGCCGATGGCGATGATGTCAACGACCAACAAGATCCCGCCAATGAGAATGCCTGTATACCGAATAATTCCAGTATAGACTGTCCTGTAGATTTGGAAATTACCAAAACTGCCAATACTGAACAGGCCGCTCCCGGCGATGAGGTCGTGTTTACCGTTACGGTACGAAACCTAACGGATAAGCCGGTAAACCAAGCCGTCATTGGAGACTTTATCGAGACAGGGTTCGAGTATATTTCCCATACGGCGTCTTTGGGCACGTATGATGAAATTTTGGGGCAGTGGGCATTGGAAAACCTACCCGCTTTGGAATCTGCAACATTGGAAATTACCGTGGTAGTCCTTGAAGATGGAACCTATACCAATACGGCGGAATTGCTTGAATCAACGCCCTTTGATGATAACCCTGCCAATGATACGGCCACGGTCACCATAGAAACAGAGGTACCGGAAGGTATCGAGCTGGTGGTGGAGAAAACAGTGGACAAGGCAACACCTTTAGTGGGAGAACAGATTACTTTTACCATCAAGGTAAGCAATCTTACCAATGCATCGGACTTTGCGGAAGCAATTGAAAATATCATTGTTAGGGACAGTATAGAAGCGGGTAAAGAGCCACTTTTCGAGTATGTATCCAGTATTGCAAGCATCGGTGTCTATACCGAAGAAACTGGTATTTGGGTAATACCTTCATTGCAGGCCGGTGAGGAAAATGCGGTTGAACTGCAGATTATAGGAAGGGTCACTGCCGTCGGAAGTTTCAGGAATACGGCCATCATAGACCGTTCGTCGCCAAGGGACAGTAAGGATGCCACCAACAATCAAAGTACGATAGAAATCACCATAAACGAACGGACATCCGCTGACCCCGGTTTCCTATTCAATCAGTTTTCACCGAATGGGGATAATACGAATGATAAATTACGAATAAATTTAATAGACCAGCAGACACAGGAGCAATTTGGAATCCAATATACCATTTCGATTGTGGACCGGTATGGAAATACCGTTTATGAGGGGGCGGATACGGTGCCAAATGGAACCCAATCCGTTGCGGATGTATGGGACGGAACTTATAAGGGCAAGGAAGTGCCCAAGGGGACGTATTTCTACATACTGGAATATACTTTGATGGATGCCCTTGGTCCCATGGAAAGTCAGACGGACAAAGGTTGGATCCAATTAATTAGATAGATTGCAATGGAATACCTAAAGAACAGAGCAACATTCGGTAGTATCCTTGGGTTCGTCCTAGGTGTATTTCTCGTTTCAAATACGGTTTTTGGTCAAAAGGAACCACAATACACCCAGTATATGTATAACATTGGGAGTTTCAATCCTGCGTATGTGGGAACCGTTGAAACACCGGAAATAGCTGCCTTGTATCGCGCACAATGGATCGATATTCCCGGAGCACCTCGAACGATCAGGATTGGTACGAACCTTCCATTGAGCAACGAAACGATGGGGCTGGGATTCAACGTGGTCAATGACCAGATCGGACCAGTGACCCAGACCTATGCGGACCTATCCTATTCCTATCAGGTAAATCTATCGGACGAGACAAAATTGTCTTTTGGAATGGATGCGGGCGGCTCCTTTCTGAATGTCGATTTTTCCAAAGGAACCTTTGAAAACCCCGGTGAACCTTTAAATCAGGAGCAAATAACCAGATTTTATCCTACCATTGGGGCCGGTCTGTTCATGTATGCGGATCAATGGTATTTGGGAGCATCGGTGCCCAATTTTCTAACGGAGGGCATTTATAATGACGATGTAGCCTCCATCGTAGAGGACAAGCTACAGTTCAACTTTATTGGGGGCTATGTTTTTGACCTTTCGGACGGACTCAAATTTAAACCGGCATTTTTGGTCAATACCTTGTCCGGAGCTCCGGTGAACATCAATATTTCCACCAATTTCCTAATAAGTGATGTACTCACCGTGGGCGCTTCGTATCGGGTGGACAATGCGTTCAGTGGCTTGGCAGGCTTCCAAATTTCCAATGGTACATTTATTGGATATTCGTACGATTACAATACCAATCCTTTGGGGGAGTTCAACAGCGGTTCCCACGAGGTCATTCTTAAGTTCTATCTGGGAAGAGGTTCTGGTGGCTCCGCCGATAAGGAATCGAAAGGTGCCAAGGGCAAACCCAAACAAATTGATTCTCCAAGATTTTTCTAATATGAAGAATATGAAGGTTACAACATATATTTTCTTGTTATTTGCCCTACCCGGCTTTTTGTTTTCTCAGGGCAAAAGCTCCAAGGGCGATAATTATTTCTATGGATATGAATACCAAAAGGCGATAGCGGAATACCAAAAAGAACAACAAAAGGGGTCCTTGACCAATTCGCAATTGTTGAATTTGGCCGATGCGTATTTTAAGGTAGGGAATTATAAAAATGCATCGGAAATCTATCAGGAGATAAACAAGAACGACTCCATTATGACCGTGCTTCAATTCAATCAATTGTTGCAGAGCTTGTCCAAAACATCCAATAAGGAAAGGGTACAAACATTTTTACGCTCAAAATCTCCCGTGTTGGCCAACGAATTGATGGACAATGCGGAGTTCAATTTTCAAATTTTGGAAATGGGCGACAGGAATGCCAATGGTGCAAACCTTATCAATCTGCCCATAAATTCTCCGCAAACCGATTTTTCGCCCGCTTTTTATAAGAACAAGCTTTTGTTCAGTAGCAGTAGGCCCCTCAAGTCAAAAGGTTTGTACGAACCGTCCGGGGAGTCCTATTTGGATATTTATGAGGTTGCCATTAGTGAAAATGGAAAAACCGGAGTCGTTGCCCTGTTCGACCAAGTGCCCGATTCCAAATTCCATAAATCCACTCCTTTCTATTCTGAAGAAAATGAAAGACTTTTCTATATTCTGTCAAATTCCGAAGAAGGAGAGTTGACCTATGACGAGAATGGAAAAAATTCCCTGGCCATGGCCATGCTGTATAATTCTGGGCAATTCAGGTTTTTGTTAAAGAACCTAAGTACCTCCTTTTATTATCCTTTTTTTGATGAAGGTACGGACAGACTCTATTTTGCGGCCAATTTTGATGATAGTTACGGAGGTACCGATCTTTATTATGTGTCCACTTACAATGGGCAGGTAATGTCCGCACCCGTTAATTTGGGTCCAAGAATAAACTCTCCAGGGAACGAAATTGCTCCCTTTATTTTTGAAGGAAGTCTCTATTTTTCTTCCGATGTGTTTTACGGCCTTGGTGGAATGGACATTTATAAATCCCGAATTCAAAGTCGGGATGTATACGGGGTACCAGTCAACCTAGGTGAAGGTATTAATTCCAAGGAAGACGATTTTGGGTTTATAATCAAACAGGAGAACGATACTTACGTGGGCTACTTGGCCTCCAATAGGCCCGGTGGAAAGGGTGGTGACGATATCTATGCGTTCAGGATGGAACGTATGCCCGGACTTAAGACTTTTGCCTTACGGGGAAGTGTTGTGGATGCCTCCACCAACTTGGGCATCGCAAAGGCACAGATCAGACTTTTGGACAATCAAGGGAACCTGTTAAAGGAATTATATAGTGCCGATAATGGTGATTTTACTGTGGAAATACCTTGGCAGGATGAAATTGTTGTCCAAGCGGGCAAAGGAGTGTTTTCCGCATATGCAAGATCGTATACCGGTAAGGAATTGGAAGACATCCAAAAAAGCCCATATACCATCAGGCTGCTCCAGTTGGAAGACTTGGTGGAGGAGACCGAGGGCAAAAAGGTCATAAAACTTAAAAAGTTCTATTTTCCCAAGGGGAATAGCAATTTGACCTCAGAGATTACCATGGAATTGAACAAAGTGGTGGAAGCGGTCCAAAACTTTCCAGATGTAAAGCTACGTATAGAGACCCATACGGACAGTAGGGGAAGCAATGCGAGTAATCAAAAACTGTCCCAGCAAAGATCGGACGCTATACGTGATTATTTGGTAAGCAAGGGCGTACCCTCAGAAGCTATTCTGGAATCCGTTGGTTATGGGGAGGAAAACATCAAGAACAATTGTACCAATGGGGTTTATTGCTTGGATTTTCTTCACAAACAGAACGAACGTACATTAATCGAGGTGGTAATAAATTAAGGCCTAATTTGCCAGTACACAATCCTCACATCCCTTTATTTTACCGTAATAGGTACCTCTGTATTTGTGCAGGGTCTTAAAGGGAAACCCAAGGGCATATTTTTTGATGTAAGTTACATCCGTATACAGTACACCCATTTTTTTAGTGTACCTTCTTTCTTTTTTTGTTCTCCGTCTGATGGAAATTAGCTTCATGATTTCTTATGCATTTATCGGTTACAAAGGTCTAAAAATCAATGGCCAATCGCAAATAAGCTTGGAGTGCCCGTGGTTAAAGGGCTTGAGAAGGTTTAAAAAATTATCACCCAGAAATAAAAAAGCGAAAAGAGCGAAAGAAATATGATGCCCATGTAGGTAAGAAAGCGCAAAGCTTGACCAGGTCTCAAATGGGAATCGATATCCTCGCTCATTACATTTTTTAAATTCATATACCCAATGATCGGAGCTACCACGAAGGACACAAAAGTGGCAAGCGCCACCAAATTCCCCATATTCGCCGAAAATACCGAAATCACCATATAATTTACAACGGCAAGGACAAGTACCGTTATCGCAAAATTCAGTTTGGTCTGGCGGGTGGTTTCCTTTGGAAACAACAGGTCCAATATGTCCAAACTAACACGGCTTACGGCATCATGGGCCGTCATACACGTACTGAACATCGTGGCAAATGCGGAGACGGCGATGAAAATATAGGCCCAAGGGCCAATATGGGTGGTGAACAATTGGACGACTTGGTCAGCAAATTGTACTGAATTGTCACTTAATAGAGTATTTGTACCGTACAAGGTGAACCAACCAATGAGCATAAAAAAAATTGCGAGCAGGCCCGTGAAAAAATATCCGAGATTGAATTCTTGGAGCGATTCCTTTAGACTCGGTTTTTCTTGGGTCTTCCATTTTTCGATACTCCATAGGCTCACCCAACTTGAGGCTTCAACCGTGGTAGGCATCCATCCCATCAGGCCTATTAAAAATAAAATCCCTACTTCATTAAAAATAGGAGTGGGTTCAAAGCCATCGATGGTTTCGGTCCTTCCATTAAATAACACCAATGCCGTGGTAGCGATAAGGGCCACAAAAAGAATACTGACCACAAATTTCAGGCTTATTTCCAAAAATTTGTATTTGCCCACTATCAATAGCGTACTTATAAATACAAACAGGCCCAGGGCCACCATGCTAATGGAAACACCCTGTGTTTTAAAAAGATTTATAAAAAGGCCCGCGGTTACCGTATAAAGTGCTGCCAATATGGTAAATGTGGAGAAGAGCGTAATGAACGCGTAAAACCATAAATACCCCTTGCCGCGGTTCAAATACCCTTCTATAAGGGTCTTGTTGGTAATGCTGGTATAGCGTACGCCAAACTCAAAGAAGGGATATTTGAGCACGTTCGCCAAAACGATGGGGATAATCATGACCCAACCATATTGGGCCCCGGCCTTTGTGGAAAGTACCAAATGTGAGGTGCCTATGGCCATGCTGGCAAAAAGCAAGCCTGGCCCAAGATTCTTGATCAATACTCTTAATGTGCCCATTGGTGAACTAAAACCAAAATTATTTGGAGACTAATGTAATCATTCGATTTTAATTTTATCACCGGAAAATTTAGGTCGGGTGTTAAGGGCCAGATCGATAAAGACCTTTACCCGGGCAAAGTATTCCCTTATTTGGATTTTGAACCCAGATTCCAGGGAAACGTCTTCTGCATTGAAGCCAATGGCATTTAATCCGTTTTTATGGGCCAAATAAATGGCCCGTTCATTATGGAATTTTTGTGAGACTACGGTAACTTGCTCAAGGCCAAAAACCTCCTTGGCCCTTACCATGGAATCCAAAGTGCGAAAGCCCGCATAGTCGAGGAATATTTTATCGGCCGGTACCCCTGCGTCCACCAAATCATTTTGTATGGTGGTAGGCTCGTTATAATAGATACTTCCATTGTCCCCGCTAACCAAGATAAATTCAATTTTCCCCGCCTTGAAAAGAGATACGACCGCATTTAATCTGTATTCGTAATAGGGGTTGGAACCACCACCTCGTATATTCTTGGCGGTACCTAAAATCATGCCCACTTTATTATTTGGAATTTCTGAGAGGGAGGAAAATGTTTTATCGGTAGCAAATGAGTTTATGACTGCATTACTTATTAGTAGCAATATTAGAATCAAGCTAAGTGTTACAATGAAGAACTTTAAAAATTTTATGCCCACCCTGCTATTTTTAGTTGAAAACCGATTGACTTCCCTGTGTTCAAAAATAGTCAATCTTTTAACGGGGCTAGTATAAGCAGGATTTCATATTTAAATCTTTTGGGTTAAAATTGTTAGAAATGTCTATTTTACTCGAAGAAGTTCAAAATTCAACACTAAAGCATGTATTTTTATTTGGATACCAGCAATATACCATCAGATGTCAAAAAAGATACTTTTTACCTTATTCGTTTTATATAGTCTTGCGAACGTCCTGCATGCACAACAGGGCTATAATTTGTGGATGGATTATGCCGGGAGTAATTCCCAAAGCAGAAAAAATCTCAAGTTCCTGGCAAAATCCATTTACATGGAAGCGGGTAGTGATATTCTTAAATCGGTTCAAAATGAAATTGAAATCGGCCTTTCCGGTTTGTTAAATGAAAAATTGAATTTTTCTGATACGATGGAGAATGATAATTCCCTAGTGGTTTCCAAGGTTTCCAGTTTAAAGGGAAGTTGGTCACAAAGCATGGATGTTTCTTCTGAAAGGCTTGGCAATGAAGGTTTTTATATCAGAAATAGCGATGGCGGTATTTTGGTTACCGCAAATACGGATATAGGTCTGTTATACGGTGTTTTCAGATTGTTGCAAACGATTCAATCGGGTCAAGATTTGGAGGGTTTAAGCCTTGTGGATGCGCCATCCGTTGACTTGCGAATGCTCAACCATTGGGACAATCTAGATAGGACCGTGGAGCGGGGCTATGCAGGATTCTCCTTATGGAACTGGCAGAAATTACCGGAATATATCGATCAACGATATATTGACTATGCAAGGGCCAATGCCTCCATTGGGATCAATGGAACGGCACTTACAAACGTAAATGCAAACGCTTTGGTGCTTACGCCCATGTATCTGGAAAAAGTGGCCGCCCTGGCCAATGTTTTTAGAAAATATGGTATCAAGGTATATCTAACTGCCAGGTTTTCTGCACCTATGGAAATCGGTGAGCTTGAAACTGCGGATCCATTGAATGCCGAGGTTCGAAATTGGTGGGCTCAGAAAACCCGGGAGATATATGATTACATCCCTGATTTTGGAGGATTTTTGGTAAAGGCAAATTCTGAAGGCCAACCCGGTCCTCAGAATTATGGACGTACCCATGTGGATGGTGCCAATATGCTGGCGGAAGCGGTTCAGCCCCATGGGGGCGTTGTGATATGGAGGGCCTTTGTATATTCCGAAGATGATGAAACGGATAGGGCCAAACAGGCCTATTCGGAATTTGTTCCTTATGATGGTCGATTTATGGACAATGTATTGGTACAGGTCAAAAATGGTCCTATAGATTTTCAACCTCGGGAACCCTTTCATCCCATGTTCGGTGCCATGCCCCAGACACCCTTGATGATGGAGTTTCAGATTACCCAGGAATATTTGGGCTTTAGTTCCCATTTGGTCTTTTTACCAAAATTATTTGAAGAGGTACTACAATCGGATACCTATGTGAAAGGAAAAGGCTCCACCGTTGCCAAGGTCGTGGATGGTTCTTTGCACCGTAAAAAATTATCGGGTATGGCGGGCGTTTCCAATATAGGGACTGACTTGAATTGGACCGGTCATCCCTTTGCACAGGCAAATTGGTTTGGTTTTGGTCGTTTGGCATGGAACCCGGAAACCAGGGCCACTGATATTGCCGAAGAATGGATCAAGCTTACGTATTCCAATAATAGCGAACTGGTTTCCTTGTTAAGACCGATGATGATAACGTCCAGGGAAGCCGTCGTCAACTATATGAACCCATTGGGCCTACATCATTTATTCGATACCGGCCATCATTATGGACCGGGGCCTTGGGTGGACAATCTGGGTAGGCCGGATTGGAACCCTACCTATTATCACAATGCGGATGAAAATGGCATTGGATTCGATAGAACAAAAACGGGCAGTAATGCCCTTGAGCAATATTCCAAAGAAGTTTCGGACATATTTGGGAACCTTAAAACATGTCCTGAGGCTTATTTGCTTTGGTTCCATCATCTACCTTGGGATTATAGCCTTAACAATGGAAATTCACTTTGGGATGGCCTTGCATTGAAATACCAAGAAGGCGTGGACGAGGTCTCTGAAATGATCAACACTTGGGAAAGGGCGCGTCCCTTTATAACCCCTGACCAATATCAGGAAGTGAAGATGTTGATGGATATTCAGTTAAAGGAGGCACAATGGTGGCGCGATGCCTCCCTATTATATTTTCAGACCTTTTCTGGAACGGAAATACCGGAAGGTGTTCCCAGACCCAAGAAGAAACTGGAGTATTATAAATCCTTAAAATTCCCTTTTGCTCCAGGTATTCGGCCGCAATGGGATTAGAAATTTATGAATCTACTTATCTTTTGTTACCGTAGGCCTTATCCAAAAATTCGTAACGTGCCTCGTTGGTAGCCTGTTTCAATGTACTTTCCGTATCAATGACCATTACCGGTGGCGTATTGTCCTTTCCACGGGCGGAATCCCATTGTGGCAGACCTTCTGCATTGGGATTGCCCGTCTTTATAAAATTGGCGAAGTAATTCTGCATATCGGCGGAAACCTTATAATCATCTGCAGTCCAAGCATAGTCATCCACCAAATGAAGATTGCCCATGCAATATTCAATTTCACAGGCGTGGGGTGCTCCAACAGGTTTTGGGGCCGGAGGGGCATCCTCGTTTTTTTCTATGGTACCGCCCGCCAAGCCACTGGCTCGAGTGTTGTCCTTCAAGGGAGGTCTAAGCTTGCTGTATAGATAGCGATACACAGGTTGGTCGCTATTTTTTCTATGTAAATCGAACCACTTCCAGGTGCTATAGGCAATAAATCGGTCCGAAGCCAAAGCCGTGGCAGAAAGTTCGATTTCCTTTTCCGAACCGCTAGGATAAAGTTCCATTACTTTTTTATGTTCATTAGGATACGCCTCCTTTACTTTGTTGGCATAGTTTTCTGATGTGTAAGGCCCTTGTGTAAATGCCATTCCGGGAATCTCTGCGGAGTTCCAACCCAGCAGAAGGGGAACCATGGCCTGTTCTTTGTTTTCGAATATCTCAGGCAGTGTTTTGGGAAGGAAATATCCATCAAGTACCGCCGGAAAACCAAATCTTTGGCTTTCATTGTATAACTCATAAACCTCTCGGGTACTTAGATTTCTTAATTCCGCCAAGGTGGCGTAACCTATTTTTTCGGCAAATTCAGCACCTATTTTTTCTGCTTCCTCCAAAGGGACAGGGGCCATAGTAGGGTGTATTCCAGCCCCGCTTTCACCAATGGCACCGGCAATCAAATCCTTGGATAGGGGAGAGGCCATTTGCTGGCTTACCCCTATGGAACCTGCAGATTCCCCAGCAATGGTAACTTGATTAGGGTCTCCACCAAAGGCCGCTATGTTTTTCCGTACCCATTTTAATGCGGCGTTTTGGTCTAAAAGGCCATAATTTCCTGAGGCCATATAATCTGCTTCGGCACTAAGTTCAGGATGGGCCAGGAATCCAAAAACATTCAAGCGATAATTTGTAGTGACCACCACGATCCCTTTTTTTGCCATGCTCTCTCCGTCATATCTTGGTTCTGATGCATCCCCGGCTACATTACCGCCACCAAAGAAATATACCAGTACCGGAAGGTCTTTGGTGTTCCTTTTGGCCGGTGTCCAAACATTCAAGTATAGACAATCCTCGCTTACGCCGCTGGATCTGGATTTCATATCCCCAAAGACCATAGTTTGCAAGGGTCGAGGGCCAAAGGCCTTTGTTTCTTTGATACCATCCCAATTATCTAAGGGTTGGGGAGCCTTCCAGCGCAATTCCCCCACGGGAGGTTTGGCAAAGGGTATTCCAAAAAACCGCTGAATTCCGGTATGGGTGTCGTAATTACCCTCAATGATTCCGTTTTCTATCCTTGCTTGTACAGGAAAAGAGTTTGTTTCTTGGGCCATAATCAGATGCATGGATGTCACTACCGTCAAAAGTAGAAAGATATGTAATTTCATTTTCAGTGTTTTTATTGTCTCAATTTGTTACAATAATACATCGATTCTCTTAAACTCATAGGATATTCCTGAAAAATATCGGTTTAAAAGGATGTTTTTTAATAGCATAGATATGTTTAAAATGATGAGATGCCAGCATGTAAACTTGTTTTTATAAGAATTAATGACCTGATTTTTTAGTTCTAGCCGACTACCATCACCCCCATCATAGGCAGGGGATACGGAACCATATTAATTTTAAAGTAAGGTCTCGACTTCGCCTAACATGAAGGTTTAGTCTGAACCCGGTTATTTATAGGATGGGATGTATACTTTATCTTATTAAGTGCCTTGGTAAATCCTCCACCCTTTCGCAGCAGAGTTGGTCCATTACCTGTTGAAATTGGGTTTTTAGCATGCCAATGGTATGGTCTCCTCCTTTGGCTCCAAGGGCACCAACACCGTACATAAAGGAACGTCCCATAAAGGTGAATTTGGCTCCACTGGCCATAACCCTGGCAATGTCAGGTCCAGAACGTAACCCGCTATCCAACATAATTTCTATTTGGTCGCAGTATTTACCGGCAATGGTCTGTAAGGTGCCGATAGTGGATTGGGCGGCATCCAATTGTCTTCCGCCGTGATTGGAAAGGATGATGCCGTCAAACCCCATTTTAATGGCATCTTGTGTGTCCTGCTCGGAGGCCACACCCTTCAACACCAGTTTTCCTTTCCATTTGTCCCGGATCGGTTTAATTCGCTCGGCATACAGGCGGCCCGAAAATGTCTTGTCCATAAAGGCCCCCAGTTGCTTTAGGTTCAGTCCTTCGGGGGTGTAAGCTTTTAAGTTTTCAAACGTAGGTTGGCCATATTTTAAAGTATTGAATGCCCAAGTAGGCTTGCCCAAAATCTGAAGGATGTTGGCTACGGACATTTTTGGGGGCAGGGCCAATCCGTTCTTAAAATCCCGCGGTCTGAACCCAAATGTAGGAACATCACAAAGTAGCACCAAAACGGGACATCCCGCAGCTTGTGCCCTGTTTATGATATCGTCCCTGATGCCGTCATCAACCGGATTGTACAATTGAAACCAGGCATTCCCTTCGGTCAGTTCACTCGCCTTTTCAATATTCATGGTGGTGACCGTGCTTAAAATAAAGGGGATATTATTTTTAAATGCCGCTTTTGCAAGTATTGCGGGGGAGTTGGGCCACATTAACCCTTGCAATCCAACAGGGGCAATACCAAAGGGAGCATCAAATTCCATGCCCAGGACCTTTGTTTTAATGGAACTTGTGCCGTAGTTTTGAAGGTATCTCGGTTCTAACTGTACCTTCCTGATATCACTCGTATTTCGTGCCAAACTCACATCTTCGTTACAGCCTCCGTCCAGATATTCGAAGGCGAACCGTGGAATTCTTGACTTGGCCTTGTTTCTTAAATCGTCTACGGAGGGATAGTTGGAGTCAAAATTTCTGGCCATAATTTTTTATTTGGGAATAAAAGGTACGTGTTTTTTTAAATAGAACTTTTCTTCATGGGCTAAGAATGTATTTTTTGGACAGGATAACTGGGGCTTTGCCCTTGAGCCTGTCCTTGGAAGCAGTCTGTTTTCCAATAGTTATTTTCTATCTACCGGTCCGTTTAGTCCGTTGTGCCTATTGATAAATTCGCTTCTTTGAGTTGATTTTTCGCGCTTAAACACCACTGGAACTGATCATGAATTTTGTTTTTGAAGTCAAAAAGTATATGGGGTATTTTTCTTTTTTTATAATTGGGTGTGTAATAAAGGAATGGAATTTTTGAAATATGGAAAAATGAGGTCGCAGAAACCCAAAACTATTGTCTCGTTTTGTTACAATAATACTTTGTTTTCTGTTTGTTTTGTTCGTTATTTGATGCTTTGGGATTTTTAAGCTATTGAAATTGAAAAGTATGACAGAAAATCGGGATTTTATTCAGAATGTATCATATGATTCCGTCATATTTGGGTTTAATGGAAGTCAGCTTAAGATATTGGTTTTGGAGTATCACAATACCGGATATTTTGCCCTTCCCGGTGGATTTGTCAAAATGAACGAAAGTCTGGATGATGCCGTTAAGAATGGGGTCAGCCAACGAACCGGTTTACAGGATATTTATCTGGAGCAGTTCTACACCTTTGGAAGTCTGGAACGATCTGATCCAAAAATCATGGAAAAAATTCTTACCGAAAACAACCTGGATTTGGAGCAATATGGATGGATGCTGGGAAGGTTTCTATCCATTGGGTATTATGCCCTTATCAATTACGAAGAGGTCAGTTTGAAACCTGACGAACTTTCTGATAGTATCAATTGGTATTCTATTGATGAACTTCCGCCCTTGATGATGGACCACAGGGAAATGGTGGAAAGGGCCTTGGAAGTCCTGCGGAACAATTTGGAAAGAAAGCTGGTAGGCATGAATCTCTTGCCCGTTAAATTTACGATGAAGCAATTACAGCAGGTATATGAAGCGATACTGGGGGAAGAACTCCGGCGTACAACATTCCAAAGAAAAATGCTTTCCATGGACATTTTGGTGAGGCATGAAAAACTATTCCAGGGAAAGGCCCACAAGGCGCCATACCTGTATAGTTTTAAATAAATAACTCGAGTTTCCTATTATAATATTGTTTTTTCAAATTGAAATGCCATTACGAACAGGATCAGTTTGATGACGAACCCGTCCGCCGTCACAGCGTTTATGTGCCTTGGCATCAGGGCGCAGATCCGGCTTATCGAGGTCTCTATCCTTTTTCTCATATGTTCCTTTATGAATGCCACGGCCG
>NZ_MDGL01000167.1 GCF_002742265.1 Maribacter sp. 4G9 | reverse complement strand
GTTCCTGTTCGTCAGTACCGAGTTTTGTAGTCTCGCTTTCTTCAGGTGTAACCTCGCGGTTACCACCCTTGCGACTTACTAATGCTTCCAGACGTTACTCCAGCGCATAAGGGACTTACACCCTCTAAATAAATTCTTATATTGCTATAAGATAAAGATGCCCATACTGGGCACACACACCGTATATAATTTATTGCTAGTTCTATCCTTCTTAAGAAAATCCTCGCGGATTTTCTATCTGGTATTTATTTGCTAAATTAGGTGCTTAAACACGCCACTATGTAGGCTTCCCTAAAAATAGGACAGTTCATAATTCGAATTTACTAACTTTAAATTCAAACTGTCACGATGAAAAACAGCAAGTTTAGCGAGAGTCAAATTATCAAGGCTCTAAAAGAAAATCAGCAAGGAAGATCTGTTGGAGATGTTTCGAGGGAATTAGGAATAGATAAAAGCACGTTTT
>NZ_MDGL01000166.1 GCF_002742265.1 Maribacter sp. 4G9 | reverse complement strand
TCAAGGCATGGCTTAGGGGGATGCACCACCACGTGGGGGACCTACAGGACTATCTCGACGAATATTGCTACAGGTTCAACCGCAGCTTCATGAAGGAGGGCATATTCGACAACCTGATGCTCAGGATGGTAAATACCCCGCCATGCTATATCAAAAATATTAGTGGTTAAATGCCTAAGTCAAATAATCAAATTCCAACATTTCCTCTGAAATGGACATCATTGAAGTTAACGGTGTGTCGCGATAAACAGATATATCGAAGGATTTTTTGCCGGCAGCACTGGAAATAATTTCAACAGAACCAGAATTCCAGCCATAGGAAAGATTTGAAACATCTGTAGTGACCGTAATTTCGGAAATATTTCCATCCACAATGCCATTGTTAGGGGACAAGTTAATCCAATTGGGTTTATTGCCTATTTGCCACTCAAAGGACCCCTGAGGTTGCGATGAAATTAATACGGTGCCTATTTCATCCAACGTTAACTCCAAATTAGTTGGTGAAATTACCAATTGCAGGTCTTTCAGCTCCGCCGGGTCATTTTCATTGGAACAAGAAATTATTAGAAAAAACCCTAGAAGATATCCTAAGACAGAAAAGGAAATTTTGTTCATCGTACATATATTATGGCATACTACCATTAAACGTAGATTCATAATACATATTACGAACACGCTAATTCTTATTTTAAAACTTTATTTTATGAAAGTTACCGACTGTAATTAGGGGATTCCTTGGTGATGGTTACGTCGTGTGGGTGGCTCTCGTTGATACCGCTCGCCGTAATCTTTACAAAACGCCCCGTCTCCTTTAATGTCTCTATGTCCTTGGCCCCACAGTATCCCATACCGGCCCTGAGTCCGCCAACAAATTGATGGATACTTTCGAACAAGTCGCCCTTGTATGGCACCCTACCCACGATACCTTCCGGAACCAATTTCTTGATATCGTCCTCTACGTCCTGAAAGTATCGGTCCTTACTACCTTGCTTCATAGCTTCCACGGAACCCATGCCCCGGTAACTTTTAAACTTCCGACCTTCATAGATAATTGTCTCCCCAGGGGATTCTTTCGTTCCAGCGAGAAGGGAACCTAACATAACCGTATCCGCACCGGCCGCTATGGCTTTGGGGATATCACCCGTATAACGTATACCACCATCGGCAATAACCGGCACACCGGAACCTTTTATGGCCGCAGCCACTTCCAAAACGGCCGAGAATTGTGGGAATCCTACCCCGGCCACGACCCTAGTGGTACAAATGGATCCTGGCCCAATCCCTACTTTTACGGCATCGGCACCGGCCTCCACCAGATATTTTGCGGCTTCACCCGTGGCAATATTACCCACGATCACATCCAGATCCGGGAATTTCTTCTTGACTTCCTTTAGAATGGTAACCACGCCTTTGGTATGTCCGTGGGCGGTATCGATAACCACGGCATCCACACCGGCATTGACCAAAGCTTCAGCCCTATCAACAGCATCCAGGGTAACACCCAATGCGGCGGCAACGCGCAACCGCCCGTATTGGTCCTTGTTGGCAATAGGTTTTTGGGTAAGTTTCGTAATATCCCTAAAAGTAATCAGACCTATTAATTTATTGTTCTTGTCGACTACGGGAAGTTTTTCGATTTTGTGTTCTTGTAGAATATCCTCAGCTTCGGAAAGCGAAGTTCCCTCACCGGCCGTCACCAAATTTTCTGAGGTCATGACCTCGGCAATTGGACGATTGTTATTTTTCTCGAACCTTAAATCCCTATTGGTTACGATACCTATCAACCTACCCTCATCATCTACAATAGGAATTCCTCCAATGCTGTGCTCCTTCATGTTCGCCTTGGCATCCTTGACCTTGGAATTCAGGGGCATGGTTACAGGGTCCAAAATCATTCCGCTCTCCGCCCTTTTGACCTTCCTAACCTTTAAGGCCTGTTGCTCAATCGTCATATTCTTATGTAATACGCCTATACCACCTTCCTGTGCAATGGCAATCGCCATTCGGGATTCGGTCACGGTATCCATCGCCGCAGAAATTATCGGGACATTGATGGTAATATTTCGTGTGAACTTGGATTGAATATTGACCTCTCTAGGCAATACATCGGAATAGGCTGGTACCAGGAGTACGTCATCATACGTAAGACCTTCTCCAAGAATTTTATTTAGGTGGGCTTCCATGCAATTAAGGATTTAATTGCGTGCAAATATACGCTTTTTAATTGGGATAATTCATCCTATAAAAAGGGGGGGTATACCAACAAAGTAGCTACGAAAGGCACCCTAAACTTCCAAATCCCGAAAAAAGCATTCAATCATTCCTATTTTTTAAGTCAACTTAATGTAACCTACATACCAATATCCGCATAAAAAAACCGAGCAATCCATGGAGAATTACTCGGTCCTAAGGATTCCTGACAACCTATTTTATTCCAACGCGGTTTCACCTTCGTTGGGATTGTACACATAATTGAAGGTATAAACCCTGGATTCATCCGAAAAAGCATCGGGTTCAGCCGGTGCATCCCTGTAATAACTTATGATTTCAACCTTGGCGTATTTACCATCATGGGTCCTAAATACCAGAATCCTACCGGGTATCGGGGTAACTGTAAATGTCGCCGGATTGTAATTGTACCATCCTTCACCACTACCCGCAGGTACGGCAAAGGAACCTGCCGCATCTTGATCAAAGGAGAGTCCATCGGCACTTGTGATATCGGAAAAAACACCGTTTTGGATGGTCGCACCCCCATCACCGTTCCTAGCGGGCTCCTCATTGGTTCCCGTGGCCGTACCTCCGTTAACGGCAATGGTGGTTCCCCTAAAAGCAATGTCCCAATCCGTTTCACTGTCACTGACCGCTCCGGTCTCAAAACTGAATTTTTTAAACATACCGCCTATGGGTTGTCCCTGGCCCCCGGTTTGTGGCGCTTCCAAATTTGACACGGTTTCCGAAATCAAATTGGACAACACCGTAAAGGTAGCTGCCGATGTTTTTGTAGACCCGTTTGCCGAAATTTCAATTTGTCCGGAAGTTGCCCCAGATGGAACCGTAGTTACGATTTCTGTAGTGGATACCGAAGTAACTTCGGCGGAAACCCCGTTGAACAAAATAGAGATTTTGGAAGCATCGGAAGGGAAATCGGTTCCTGAAATTCTAATTTCGGCACCTACGGTGCCGGATTCCGGGGCGATGGCCGTCAACGTAAATTCCAATACGGGAGCATCATCGTCGCTACAGGATACAAAAGAGAAAATCATCAATAAAAGGGTACAAAGTTTTAGCGTTGTTTTCATAAAAATCAAAATTTAAAATGTAATGTTTAATCGAGTGAATAATTGAATACCAGGATTTATCAGAACCTCGTTATCCTGTAAAGCGAGGGGGTTGCTTCCCCTAAAGTCCAAAAGATTGTTCGCGCCCAACTGTAGTTGGTAATGCTTGAAAAGTGTTTTTCCCAAGGATAGGTTTACCAAGGAGTACCCATCCACGAAACTGTTGTCAAAATCGTCCAAAAGGTTGTTCCCGTTTCTATCGGTAAGTCCGAATTTACTCCTATAAACGACCCTGAGGTTGGCGTTTGCATCCCATTTGGGGATTTCATAAAATACCTTGAAATTAAAGGTGTGGCGGGAACGATTTTCCAGACCAAAGTATTGGCTGCGTTCCAAGCGCACGGTTTGCAAGGTTTCAGGGTCACGTGCAAAAACGTTCCCTTGTGCCAAGGCATCCTCCTGGTCCTTATCATAGGCGAATAGCAATTGATATCCACCGGAAAGACTCAGGTTTTTAATGCCGTTGAATTTAATATCGGTTTCAAGTCCCTGCGTGTAGACCCGTTCCCTGTTGATATAGCCAAAAACGTTCTGACCGTTGGTCTTGGAGGCAAGGATTTGGGTGTCGATAAGATTCGTAAAATCGTTGCGGAACAGGTTTACATCGGCCGTTAATTTTCCTGACTTTAGGGTAAGCCCCAAATTGTAACCCACAGAACTCTCCGCATTGAGCCGTTGGCCTAATTGGGAAGGGTTGATGGTCAAATTGGAAATCTCGCCATTTTCCTGCAATCGCCGGATTCCTTCGGCTTCTACCTCCTTGCCAAATACCGAATAACCCCCACCCGATGCATTGGTAAAATCAAGGTACAACTGCCTAAAATCAGGAGCCTTGAAGCCGCTGCCCACGGAACCTTTGACGGCAAGGCTTGGCGATATTTCATACCGGGCGGAAAGTTTGGGACTCACTTGGGATTTGTATTCGCTGTGATTGTCAAAGCGCAGTCCGGCTATCACGTTCAGTTCTTCTAAAGGTGTAAAGTCATATTGGGAAAACACATATTGCGAAAGAAAGGACACATTGTCCGCAAAGAGGTTTCGCTGCAAGGTTTCAAAATTGCCTCCTACGCCCAGCGTAAATGTGTTTTCACCAAATTTTTGGTTAAACCGGACTTCCGGACGGAACAGTTTCTGATTGAAGTCGTTCGCCAAAAGCACCTCATCGGTCAGGATGTCCAACGATTCTTCATCGGTAATATAATTGGTGTAGTACAGTTCATACTGTACATTCGTTTTGGAAGAAGGGTCGTGGTTGGCCCGGACCAATAGGTTCAAATCCTGTTCCATGCTGGTACTGGGGGCTACATCAAAGTCCTGATGAAAGAATCGGCCGGAGACAAAGAAGTCAAGTTTTTCCGACGCATCGTAAAAAAGGCGTCCGTTTAGCGTATAGTTATCAAAGGGATTCACCGTCTGCCCCACATCGCCGGAGGCGAGGTCATAACCATCGGTACTCAGTCGGTCTACAAAAAAGGAATAACCAAAGTCCTCCTTTCGTTGGTTGATGCTGAAATTGCTGTTATGGTGGTTGAAGGTGGCGATGCGATGGCTTAGTTGTCCATTTATGTTTTCAGATGACGGCTTTTCAGTTATGATATTAATAACACCTCCAAGGGCTTCCGAACCAAAGAGACTGCTAGAGGGCCCTTTGACTATCTCAATTTGCTTGATGTTTCCAATAGCAAACCGACTCAAATCCAAATTGCCAGAACTGCGCCCCACTACGGGAACACCATCGATCAACACTAATACATAATCCGACGCTATCCCCTGTATCTGAACCCCCTCGCCCCCACCAACAGTGGCATCGGGAGTCATAATGATTCCCGTCTGTTCATTTAAAATCTCGTTCAACCGGGTTACTCCCGTTCGTTCTAGTTGTGTTTTAGGAATCAAGGTAACCGGCAAGGGCAGGGACGATAACTGACGAACGGTACGTGTCGCAGTAACTACGACCTCTTCCAAATTTTGTGTCAGAATGGAGTCTTTACTTTCTTCTGTCTGTCCCCAGATAAATGAAAGGTAGATGGTGAAAAAAATAAACGTTAAATTATTTTTATTTAGACTCATTCTGTATAAATTTGGCTCAAAAATAATTATTATTTTAAATCAGTCTAAATAAAGAGAGTAAAAATTTCAACGAATCATAAACTTTAACATCTATAACAAAATGAGAAAAGTTCAGCTAGTTACCGCTATGGTTATTGTAATGGGAACAACCGTTTTTGCCCAGACCAAAAAAGAAATGGATCAACAATCCATCAAGGAAATGTGCGGCTGTTTTGAAGTCACCTTCAACTTTGCCGAAACCTTTAATTACAGTCAGGATTCTTTGTACAAACCTTCTAAAACAAAGGTGGATAAAGGTCTGGAGTGGGCACAGTTAGTGACGGATGAAGATGACAAAATCGTTATACAACACATACTGCAAGTGGGTAATCCGGCAGAACCCATGATCGTAAAGCACTGGAGACAGGATTGGCTTTACGAGAACACGGATTTTTACTTATACAATGGTGACAACGAATGGAGCTTCACCAAGAAACCTAAAGGTGAAGTGACCGGTCAGTGGACCCAAAAAGTGTATCAGGTAGATGACAGTCCCAGATATGAAGGGAGTTCCTCCTGGGTGCATGTGGATGGCACAAGTTTTTGGGAAAACACTACCCCCGCACCGCTTCCCAGAAGGGAATATACCACCCGAGGGGATTATAACCTGACCATGCGTGGCAACCGACATGAAATTACCGCCGATGGATGGGTGCACGATCAGGACAATTCAAAAATCATACGCAAAAATAGCGAGAATGACATCCTATTGGCCAAAGAGAAAGGGTACAATACTTATGTAAAGGTTCCCGATGCGCGCTGTAAGGCAGCGGCCGACTGGTGGACCGCCAACGATGATAAATGGGCCATGGTGCGTGACAAATGGGATGAAGTATTTGCTAAGGAAACCGATTTGGTCCTGAAGGAGAAAGTGGACAACAAGGTACTTTTTAAGCATTTGTTCGATGATGAAGTTTCGAATGCCGACAAAATCGGAGCAGTAATTGATGCTTTTGTCGTTGATGAAAAATCCAAAGAAGCCCTTAAAAGCAAATAACCGATGAAAAACATTTTAAACTCGATCCTCTCCATAACTTTTTGTTTCAGTCTTGCCGCCCAGAAAAACCCATTCTTGGACAGGGAATACTGGAACGGCAATCCCTCCGTAGAGGAAATAGAGGCCACCATTTCGCAAGGTTTCGATATTACCGAACGCAATGCCGCTTATTTTGATGGCCCCACCTATGCCATTTTGCAGAAAGTGAATACCAAAACCATGGCACATATTATTGCCAAGGAAGGAAACGGTGTTGACAAATTGACCCATGACGGTAGAATTTACTTGCATTGGGCCGCCTATGCGGGAAATTTGGAATTGGTCAAATACCTACTCTACGTAGGGTCTAATGCCGCCGCAGTAGATGCCCACGGCTATTCCGTACTTAATTTTGCGGCAAACTCCGGTGTTACGGATACCCAGATTTTTGATGCCCTTCTTGAAAATGGAGCGGACATAAAAGCGACTACACACAATGGGGCCAACGCTTTGTTACTGGCATCCTCTGGAGCCGATAATTTTGAGGTGCTCCAATATTTTGTGGATAGGGGGCTACCGCTCAACAGTACGGATGATGCCGGAAACGGAGTTTTCCAATATGCCTCCCGTGGCGGGAATATCGACCTGCTAAAGACCTTGGCAAAAAATGGGCTGGATTATAAAACGTTGAATTCTGAAGGTGAAAATGCACTCTTCATGGCCGCAAGGGGAACCAGACGAATCCAAAACACTAAGGAGGTATTCGACTATTTGGAAGCAATGGGATTATCCAATCAACTTGTAAATAAAGAAGGAAAAAATCTATTGCACCTAATCGCAGGGAGGAACAAAGACCTTAGTTTGTTCGCCCATTATATTGAATCCGGTGTTTCGCCTGAACTAAAGGATGAGGAAGGCATAACCCCTTTTATGTTAGCTGCTTCTGGGAACGACCTTGAAGTATTGGATTTGTTGGCGAAACATGTAAGGGATATCAATGCGACCGATGAAAAAGGCCGCAATGCCCTTATGATGGCCGTGGAAAGAAATAGCAACACGGTAGTGGACTTCCTTTTGGAACATGGTGCGAATGTGAATGTAAAGGATAAAGATGGAAACTCCGTAGCCTTTTATCTGATTCAAAACTATAACTCCCAAAACACAGAAGAATTCGACAACAAATGGAATACTCTACAGGAAGCCGGTCTTTCCCTGAACGGTAAGCAGGGCAACGGAAATACTTTATTGCACCTTGCTGCGAAAGCGAACAACCTGTCGCTGTTAAAAAGATTGGAACCACTGAATATAGACATCGACCAAAAGAATTCCGAGGGTATCACGGCCCTGCACTTGGCCGCAATGTCATCCGATAATGAAGACATGTTGAAGTATTTAATTTCGAGGGGGGCGGATGTACGTGCAAAAACAGAATTTGAAGAAACGGTCTACGATCTGGCAAGTGAAAACGAATTGTTGCAAAAGCACAACGTCGCGTTGGATTTTTTTAAAATATAATTTAAAGAATGAAATGAGCCATGACAAGTCTTGATACCTACCGAGATGTCCCGATAGCTATCGGGATGGCGAAATCGAAGATTCATGAACACCCATCTAAACAAAATGAAATGATGTGCATAATTACATCCCCGTGCTGAGCGTGGTCGAAGCATGACCTATGAAAAACAATAAAAATAAACAGATGAAAAAGTTTTTTATCCCAATAGTGGCTTTGGCCTGTTTAGTGCTGTTTGCGTTTGGCAAAGCTACTGAAACGACATCCTACAAATGTATGATCCAGCTTACCAATTACGAAGGCGAAGGGGCTTACATCGTAGTTTCCATTTTGGACGGTAATGGCAAGTATCAAGAGACCTTGTATGTTCAGGGCGATGACAACGAATGGTACCGTGATCTGGAGGAATGGTGGAAGAACATCTATGGTATCCGAAGACCCAACATTGATGCGATCGTAGGTGAAACCGTTACTGGCGGCCAACGTAAAATGACCATTTTGAACATCCCTACGGAAAAAATAGATGCCGGATATAAAATCCGATTTGAATCTGCCGTGGAAGACCAGGAATATTATAAGGACGATTTGGAGTTTGACCTAACTACCGAAAATCTAACCGCAAAAAAGGAAGGCAAGGGATTTATACGGTATGTACGTATGATGCAACAATAATAGCCATCTATGACCATCTCAATTTGGAGATATAGTCACTTGCTTTTGGCCCTATCATCGGGCCTTTTTTTGATATTGGCATCGGTGACGGGAATAATATTGGCCTTTGAACCCATGCAAAGTGCCCTAAGAACCTATGAACCGGTTGCCCTATCCGAAGTATCCCTAGCGGAAACCATCGGTACACTAAAAGAAAAGTATCAGGAGGTATTGAGTATAGAAGTCGATGGCGACGATTTTGTCCTTGCCGATGTGCTAACCCAAGATGGCGAAGGCAAGCGGTTCTACATCCATCCCAAAACAGGTGAGTCACTGGGCGAGCCGTCCCCGCAACATCCTATTTTTCAATTTACGACCAACTTGCACCGTTCCCTGTTCCTAAAAGGCGTTGGTCGCTTTTTCGTGGGACTTGTTTCCTTTTTGCTTTGCCTTATCGCGCTTACAGGCTTTATTCTTATTATCAGGCGACAAGGTGGCTTCTTAAAATTATTCTCTAAGGTGCAGAAGGATTATTTTGAACTTCGATACCATGTCACTTTGGGTCGATGGTTTTTGGTGCCGATTTTTATTTTAGCAGCCACTGGTGTTTACCTTTCGGCAGAGAAATTTTCACTGCTGCCCAGTACAATTGTAAAACACGGTACAGTTGTACCGGAAGTAGACGTGGACGAATCGGCAAGACCCCAAGATTTGGATATATTCAAGTCCACCTCGCTAAACAATGTCAGAAAGATAAACTTTCCCTTTACCCCATTTCCCGAGGATTTTTTTGAAGTTGCGCTCAAAAACAAAGAACTCTATATGCACCAATATACGGGTGAAATCCTGAGTGAGCGACCCTATCCGTTTACATTTCTGGCCAGTAAATGGAGTTTGAACCTGCATACGGGACGGGGTTCGATTTTATGGTCTTTGGTACTTTTATTGGCAAGTGCATCGATCCTATTCTTTATCTACTCGGGTTTTGTGATGTGGCGCAAACGGGCCAAGAACTCGGTAAAATTTGACACTAAGAATAAGGATGCATGTACGCATATCATTTTGGTAGGTTCTGAAACCGGCACGACTTTCGGGTTTGCCAAATCCCTCAAAAAAGCACTGGAAAAATTGGGAAAACAAGTACTTGTTTGCCAACTCAATGACTATGAAACGTTTAAAAAAGCCGAACATTTTTTTATATTGACGTCAACCTACGGTGAAGGAGATCCCCCAACCAATGCCCGAAATTTTTTAAATTTATTGGAGGCCTTGCCACAGCCCAATCACATCAAGTACTGTGTGATCGGTTTTGGTTCTACGGTATATCCCAACTACTGCAAATACGCCATCGATGTTGAAAATCGGATGGCTACCATACCCGGTTTTGAGCAAACCATTCCCCTATATAAAATCAACAATCAATCATTTGATTCCTTTAGGAATTGGTCTATCCGGTGGTGTGAAGCAACAGGGGAACGTTTGGAACTTCCGGCATTGGCTATAAAGAATAAAATTCCAAAAAAGCATGAATTTGAAGTGGTATCCAAGACCGAGCCCAATGGAGACGCTACCTTTTTAATCGGACTTAAAGCAAAAGGAAAGTGCAACTTCCAATCAGGAGACCTTTTGGAATACCGACCCAAAGAGGACGGGATACCCAGATGGTTCTCTATAGCCAAAGTTGGCCAAGAGATATTACTTAGCATCAAAAAACATGAGAACGGGGTTGTTTCCAACTACATGAATTCCTTAAAACCCTCAGAAAACATCAAAGCCAGCATCAAACCGAACCCCCATTTTCAATTTCCAAAAAAGGCGAAGGAACTACTTTGTATTTCCAACGGCACGGGGATTGCCCCCTTTTTAGGTATTGTTGCGGAAAACAAACATAAAATCCCAATCCAAGTGTATTGGGGCGGCCGAAACAATGCTTCTTTGGAAATCTACACCCCTTATTTGGAAAAGCTTAGTTACGAAGGAAAAATGAATCCCTTAAAGGTGGCGCTTTCGCGTGAAGGCACCTCGAAAACCTACGTGCAAGATCTTTTGACACAAGATTCCCACATCATTTCAAAGAGCCTAAAAAATGGAGCCATTATCATGATTTGTGGGTCGTTACGCATGCAGAACGATGTACTGGAATTTCTAGAGGAAATCACGATGAAACAACTAGGTACACCCTTGAACTATTTCGAAGCTAAGGGACAACTGAAAATGGACTGCTATTAGTGATATTTTGAAAATAACCCGATAGCCACATTAAGCCACTTGAGATTGCCACGTATTCTTAACTAAGTATTAAAAAAAACCAAAAAGGTTAAAAAATCAATTAAGGGACAAATTTATTTTTATTTATTCTAAATAAGTTTTGTAAATAAAATTGAACCGAATACTTTTGCCGAAATTCTTTTGATTAAGTCTAAATAAAATGAAAAGGTTCACCGCTATCCCCATTCTATTACTAAGCTTTTCACTAAAAGCGCAACAGCCAGCACAAACCACTATAATGGACTCCATTCATCTGAATGAAGTAACCCTAAAGGCAAATGCCATTTTGGGTAGTAAATTCGAGGCAAAAAATAGAACAGGATCGGCCTTTTACATTTCACCCAAGGAAATCAAGAAATTCAATTATACGGATATCAATCGAACACTCCGAGGGGTCCCGGGAGTAAACGTTTACGAGGAGGATGGATTTGGCCTTAGACCCAACATTAGTCTTAGGGGAACTTCACCTGAACGTAGTTCAAAAATTACGCTCATGGAAGATGGTGTACTCATAGCACCCGCACCATATAGCGCTCCTTCGGCTTATTATTTCCCCACCATAGGCCGCATGCAGGCCGTTGAGATTCTCAAGGGAAGTAGTCAGGTACAATATGGCCCTTACACTACGGGAGGTGCCCTAAATATGATTTCCACAGAGGTGCCGGAGAGTTTTGGCATATTTTTGAATTCGAGCTATGGAAGCTTCAACAGTGGACGAATTCACACGCAAGTTGGGGATACCCGTAAAAACTTTGGTTACGCCATTGAATACCTAAACTATAATTCAAATGGTTTCAAAGATTTGGATAATGGAGAGAATACAGGTTTTGATAAAAATGACCTGGTCGCAAAATTTAGGGTCAATTCAAATGCCGATGCCAAAGTTCCACAATCCGTGGAATTAAAGTTCCAATACTCCAATGAAGATTCCAACGAAACATATTTGGGGCTTACCGAAACCGACTTTTCCCTAAACCCCTTTAGACGCTATGCCGGCTCACAAAGAGATGAAATGAATACAGAGCATCTTCAGTTTATGTTGACCCATGTACTTGGATTGGGTAAAAATACCTCGCTGACTACTACGGCCTACCTCAACGATTTGAACCGAAATTGGTACAAAGTAGACTACGTAACCATAAACGGGGAACGGCAAAGTATTGCAAACATCATTGAAAACCCGGTTGACCTGCGGGCATATTATGATATCATTAGTGGAAACACAAATACCACGGATAATGATGCGATAGCCGTAAAAGCGAACAACAGGGAATACCTATCCGCAGGTATTCAAACAAAACTGAACCACCGTTGGAGTACCGATTCTTCCATGCACGATATTGAAGTGGGATTGCGATACCACTATGATGATGAAGACCGTTTCCAGTGGGTGGATGATTACGGAATAACAAATGGTATTATGGAACTCGGCACCAATCGTTTGGCCGGAACGGACGCAAATAGAATAAGTGATGCGCGTGCTTTTTCAACATATACCCTTTACAAATTAAAATACAAAAACCTAACACTTACTCCTGGTATTCGTTATGAAAATATTCAATTGGGAAGAACGGATTATGGGAGTAACGACCCAGAACGTTCAGGTACCAATATATCCGCTCGGGAAAACAATGTGGACGTTTTCATACCCGGAATGGGATTCAATTATAATTTTGAGAATGTATCACTATTTGGAGGCATTCACAAAGGATTTTCCCCTCCAAGCAATCAAGTTGGGGAAAAACCGGAGGAAAGCGTGAATTATGAATTGGGCGCGCGTTTTACGTACGCCGGACTATCTGGGGAACTGGTCGGCTTTTACAATGATTATAGCAACCTATTGGGAAGTGACCTAGCAGCAACGGGAGGGACGGGTTCCTTGGACCAATTCAATGCAGGTGAAGTTGTTGTGCAAGGAATCGAAGTATTGCTAAACTACGATCTTTTACCATCTACCACAAACGTTTCATTGCCCATTACTTTGGGATATACCTTTACAGATACAGAATTCCAGAATAGTTTTGGAAGTGAAAACGATATCTGGGGTACGGTTAACCAAGGGGACGAATTGCCCTATTTATCCAAACATCAATTTAATGCCGCCGCCAGTATTGAATTCAAAAAATTTGAAGTCCATCTTAACGGACGTTTTAACGGAGCTTTCAGGACCAAAGCGGGAACGGGTTCCATTCCCGATAATGAGAAAGTCGATTCCAATATAGTTCTGGATTTGGGAACCAAATATCGCTATAACGATCATATTACAATAACCGCAAATGCGATGAACCTTTTGGATGAAACATATGCCGTAGCACGTGTACCTGCCGGTTTACGCCCTGGAATGCCTTTAGGAATTTTTGGAGGACTGGAATTGCGATATTAAATTATATTTGGCCATATTGGCTTTTATCGCACTAGTGATAATTAGAAAAAAGCTCGGTCGCTTTATTGTAAGCGGCCTCAAAAACCATCCAATTGACATTGGAATCCGCCTTTTGAGCCGTTAAGTAGGACAGTAACTTTTCGGTGGGCATATTCCCCGTAAGTTCGTCCTTGGCCATGGGACATCCACCAAAACCCTGTATGGCACCATCAAACCTGCGGCAACCCGCTTTGAAGGCCGCGTCCACTTTTTCATGCCATTTAGTGGGGGTAGTATGTAGGTGTGCCCCAAATTCAATGAGTGGATATTTGGGAATTAAATTAGAGAACAAGTATTCGATATTCTCAGGGTCCGAAGTTCCCACGGTATCCGAAAGGGACAAAATCCGTGCGCCCATGGAGGCCAGTTTTTCTGTCCACTCCCCCACAATCTCCACATTCCAAGGATCTCCATACGGATTACCAAAACCCATGGAAATATAGGTCACCACTTCTTTGTTGGCCGCATCGGCAATATTGAAAATCTCTTGGAGCGTTTCCACAGATTCGTCTATGGTCTTATGGGTGTTTCGCATTTGAAAGTTTTCCGATATGGAAAAGGGAAAGCCCAAATAATCGATTTCAGCATGCTTTACCGCATCTTCCGCCCCGCGGACATTGGCAATAATCGCCAATAATTTGCTTTTGGTCCTTGAGAGGTCCAACTTGGACAACACCTCGGCCGTGTCGACCATTTGAGGAATGGCTTTTGGGGAAACAAAACTGCCAAAGTCCAACGTATCAAAACCGCAACCCAATAATGATTGCAGATAGCGCACCTTTTCATCGGTAGGGATAAAAGTCTTAATACCTTGCATGGCATCCCTAGGACATTCTATAAGCTTTACTTTACTGTTGGACATACTGTAAAAATACAAACAACCATAGGAAATTCAGAGGTCTTTTAAAATGAATACTTGGGGAAAGTTTAAATCTTCTTACAAACAAAAAATTAAGAGCTAGACGATTTTTTATATCTTGTTCAAAATTTAAAATTATGAAATGAGCCATAACAAGTCTTGATATCTACTGAGATGGTTATTGGCGAAATCGAAGATTCATGAACACCTATGTAAACAAAATAAAATGATGTGAATAATTGGATCTGACCTATGAAAAACAATAAAAATAAACAGATGAAAAACAAGATTACGGGGATTGTGATACTTTTGGTATGTACTTGCTACAGTTTTTCCTGCAAGAATCAAAATAATGATTTAAAGAAAAAAGAAATAGGGCCGGAAGAAATGGTACAAGAAGATATAGTACAGTCCAGTGATAGTTTGTTAAGGCACGTTGTTATATTCAAATTTAAGGAGGGTACCTCTGAAGAGGATATTAAAAAAGTAGAGGAAGCGTTTCACGCCCTACCTTCTAAAATTCCACAGATAGCGGGATATGAATGGGGAACCAACAACAGTCCAGAAGGTTTGGACAAAGGCTTTACCCATGTCTTCTTTCTATCCTTTAAAAGTGAAGAAGATAGGGCCATTTATTTACCCCATCCAGACCATAAGGCCTTTGGGGCCGTACTTGGACCACATCTTGATGATGTACTTGTTATGGATTACTGGACTGATTAAAATTAAACAGTCCCTAACTAGAGTTTTCTTCTAGGATGGCCCGGTTTATTTTTTTAACTAAAATTGGTCCTTCGTAAATAAAACCTGTCCATAACTGAATTAAATCGGCTCCGGCATTGAGCTTTTCCAAAGCATCTTCGGGAGAATGGATTCCCCCTACCCCTATGATTGGAAAGGCTTTATTACTGCGCTCCGATAAAAATCGGATCACCTCCGTACTTCGATCCTTCAATGGTTTGCCACTCAAACCACCTGCCTCTTCCAATAAGAGTCCGTGGGATTTTAGATTTTTGCGCTCAATGGTCGTGTTCGTGGCGATTACACCATCAATTTTGGTATCTGCCACGATATCGATGATGTCTAAAAGTTGGTCATTGGTAAGGTCCGGTGCAATTTTCAATAAAATCGGTTTTCTTTTTACTGCCTTTTCAGCGGCCAATTTTTTATTGGCCACTTCCAGTTCCCTTAAGAGTCTTGTTAATGGTTCCTTATCCTGAAGTTCCCGTAAACCCGGGGTATTGGGCGAACTTACATTGACCACAAAATAATCCACATAATCAAAAAGGGCATCAAAACAAATCAGGTAATCCTTTATGGCCTCGGCGTTGGGTGTCACCTTATTTTTTCCAATATTCCCGCCAATCAATACCTTGTGTTCCTTTTTCAACCGTTCCACTGCCTCAAATACACCGTCATTGTTAAACCCCATTCTATTGATGATGGCACTATCGGCCTTTAACCGAAACAAGCGTTTTTTAGGATTTCCGCCCTGTGGTTTGGGTGTCAACGTACCTATTTCCACAAACCCAAAACCAAAATCCGACAGTTCATTATAAAGCACGGCGTTCTTGTCAAATCCCGCGGCCAAACCAACCGGGTTCTTAAACTTGACTCCAAAAACCTCGCGTTCCAGCCTTTGATCCTCTATGGTAAAAATTGGTTTTAAAAGACCCAAAAGACCAATCTTTGAAATGACCTTTATCAACGCGAAGCTAAAATGGTGGACCTTCTCCGGGTCGAATAAAAACAAGATGGGACGTATAACCGATTTGTACATATTGGGTTGGATTTTTGCAAAAATACAAAGTGAGGGCTTCATAGGTTCACTCCCACCTCCATAAAATTCAAACTGACCTAATTCTGTTTCTCGGCAATACTATCCGTATAGACCTTAGGGGTAATTACAAAAGGTGAACGGGAGGCTTCATGGCAGAGATCTAAATATAATTGATATTGTTTGGCATTCAAGAGGGAAAGCACCCTTTTATCGATCATGGACTGTATCAACTCCATGCTGTCCATGACTCCCCGATACTTTAATGCCAATTCATTCAATTCCTCCACGGTGTTTTGAGGATGCCTGTTGTAAATATTCTCCAACCGAACGTTCAAAATTTCATTTCTATATTGCAATTCCGCTGCCAGATTCACCAGCTGCTTTTTTTGGAAATCGTTCATTTGGAAAATATCCACCAAGGAATCACTTTCGGTGATGCCTACCCCTAGAAGACAATCTGCTTGTGACCTAACGGAAAAGGAGACCAGAACCAAAAGAAAGGGGAATATAGCTTGAAACCGCATTGAAATATTGATTATAAACTGATTACGAAAATACAATTTAAAAGCTATTTTTGGATAAAAACCGAGGCATGCAGGATATAATAACCCGTTTTATAGATTATGTGAAGATCGACACGCAAAGTGACCCAACTTCCAATTCGACACCCAGCACCAAAAAGCAATGGGATTTGGCGAATAAACTCGTTACCGAACTAAAGGAAATTGGCATGGCCGATGTCACCATCGATGAAAATGCCTATATCACGGCGACACTTCCAAGCAATCTGGATTATGAAATACCCACCATTGGTTTTATTGCCCATTTTGATACGTCACCAGATTTTTCAGGAACCCATGTAAACCCCCAGATCATACGCAATTATGATGGAAAGGACATTGTATTGAACAAGGAAAAGGACATTGTACTTTCACCTGATTATTTTGACGACCTTAAACAATACAAAGGGCAGACCATCATCACTACCGATGGTACCACGCTACTGGGTGCCGATGACAAAGCCGGAATTACGGAAATCATTACAGCCATGGAGTACCTTATAAAACATCCAGAAATAAAACACGGTACCATAAAGGTGGGATTTACGCCCGATGAGGAAATTGGCCGTGGGGCCCACCATTTTGATGTAAAATCCTTTGGAGCCGATTGGGCCTATACCATGGATGGGAGTCAAATTGGGGAACTGGAATACGAAAATTTCAATGCGGCCGGTGCCAAAATTACAGTGGCCGGAAAAAGTGTGCATCCAGGATATGCCAAAAATAAAATGGTCAATGCCCTGCTAATTGCCAACAAAATAATATCTCTTCTACCCGAAGCCGAGGTTCCCGAAAGAACATCCGGCCGGGAAGGTTTTTTTCACGTGTATCATTTTAAAGGAGAAATTGAACATGCAGAAATAGCGCTGATCATCCGTGATCATTCAAAATCCCGTTTTAAGGAAAGAAAGAAGCAACTACAGGAAATTGTGAAACAGCTCAATGGCACCTATCCAAATTCCATTACCTTGGAAATCAATGACCAGTATTACAATATGAAAGAAAAAATAGAACCTGTTTTCCATATTGTTGAAATAGCCAAGGAAGCCATGGAGGCCGTTGGCATATCCACTATCATCAAACCCATACGGGGTGGTACGGATGGTTCCCAGCTGAGCTTTATGGGGCTGCCATGCCCCAATATTTTTGCAGGGGGACATAATTTTCATGGAAAATACGAGTATGTTCCGGTAGAAAGTATGGCAAAGGCCGTAGCCGTTATCGTGAAAATTTGCGAACTTACTGCTAGAAAAGGCTGAGTTTATGGACACATCCAAGAAATTAGAGAGATTCTTTTTTGAAGATCATATCTTTAAAAAGGAGGTTTCGCTTCTAAGGAACCTACTTTTGGAATCTGGCCTGGATGAAACCTACAAATGGAATTTTCCCACCTACACGCTGAAAAACAAAAACATTGTGGCCATTGGGAAATTTAAAAAACATTTTGGAATCTGGTTTTTTAAAGGAAGTCTCTTAGAAGACCCTTACAATGTTTTGGAGAATGCCCAAGAAGGTAAAACAAAGGCGATGCGCCAGTGGAAATTTTACGCGATGGACGAAATACAGCCCAATAGAATTGAACAATATATATCCGAAGCTATTGATAATCAACGGAAAGGACTTGACATTGACCCTGTAATAAAGAAGAAAACGTCCAAACTAATTGTACCAGAAATGCTTCAAAATGCACTGAACAGCAAACCCGATGCAAAAAAGGCCTTCTACTCACTTTCTCCTGCCAAACAAAGGGAGTATGCAGAATATATTGAGGAGGCCAAAATGGAAAAGACAAAAATTTCCAGATTGACCAAAATTCTTCCAATGATTCTAGAGGGTACGGGACTAAACGACAAATACCGATAAAGTCCTACCTGAAAAGCCCTTAGACCATGGGCAGTTTCCAGCCATTTTGGTAGTTTGCCATCAAATACTGATTCGCTTCCTCATTCTTGAACTTGCCTGTGGCATCGTCCCAATAAATCCTGTTCCCGGTTTTAAAGGCCGCATTGCCCATGTGCGACACCAAAGCGGCATCATAACCAACTTTGATAGGAGCCGTTAGCTTAGAGGCATCCCTACTCTTAACCGCTTCCATAAAGTTTTGGGTATGTAGGTCCAGCCCGCTTTGTCCGCCGTTATCGAACTTCACAGCTTCCATTTTGGGAATACCTTCCTTGCCCCAACCTTGAAACTCCGTTTCAGGAATAACTTCCCAACCTTGCCTGTCCAATACCAACGTTCCATTATTTCCAATAAAGGCGATTCCATGGTTCCTTCCATAGTTACCGCCATCTATGCCGGTGGCATGCTCCCATAAAATGGAGAAACCATCGTATTCATAAACTGTTTGTAAGGTATCCGGCGTCTCGGAAGCATCATCAGGATATGCAAACTTGCCTCCCAGGGCCATTACGGATTTTGGTGTACTGGCCTTCATGCCGTACAATGCATAGTCGATAAGGTGTACGCCCCAATCCGTCATCAGGCCTCCTGCATAATCCCAGAACCACCTAAAATTAAAGTGAAAACGATTTGGGTTGAAAGGTCTTTGGGTTGCGGGCCCTAGCCACATATCATAGTCCACTCCCGCTGGAGCCGTACTATCCGGTACGATGGGCACAGGTTTCATCCAACCTTGATAGGCCCAGGCCTTGGCCAACCTAATTTCTCCCAATTTACCGGAGTGCACAAAATCGATGGCATCCACAAAATGGGGCTGACTCCGCTGCCATTGTCCAATTTGCACCATCCGATCGCTGGCCCCTACATAATTCAACATGATATTGGCTTCCTGTACGGAATTGGCAATGGGCTTTTCACAATATACATCCTTCCCTGCTTGAAGGGCATCTGTCAATTGAAGACAGTGCCAATGGTCCGGCGTTCCTATTATAACGATATCGATATCCTTATTTTCCAACAATTTTCTGTAGTCCTTGTACCATTTCGGCTTTTTGATTCCTGCCTTTTCCAAATTTACCGTACGCCTTTGCAATACATTTTCATCTATATCGCAAAGGGCGATAACATTAATATCGCTCATTTTAAGAAATGAGGACAGATCTGAAAAACCCATTCCATTGCACCCAATAAGCCCTACGTTCACCGTATCATTAGGGCCCACTTTTTTTCTCATAGCCGCCAAAAGCTCCATGGGAAACATGAATGTTGCTCCTGACACGAGTAAACCCGCCGTACTCCTTTTGATAAATTCTCTTCTACTACCAAGCATGTCTAATATATTTTGTTGAATGAATATAGGGATTTTAAACAAAAAAAAAGCACCAATTTTAAATTGGTGCTTTCAAGTTTATTAAAAAAGGAGTTATTTCTTTTCTGGAGCATTCAGTTTTTTGCTCATCTCCATAGAAATGGCGGACCTATCGAATTTCAGTTTACCGGCCATTGTTTCTAAAATGCAGGAAAAATCTTTTTCGTTCAATTCAACAACCTTACCATGCAAACCACTTTTGGTTATTACCCTATCCCCACGTTTTAATTCCGCAGCAAATTTCTTCTCGTCCTTTTGTCTTTTCATTTGCGGCCGTATCATAAAAAAATAAGCGACCACAAAAATCAAGATCATTGGAAGAAACTGTCCTATATCACCCATATTAGTATTCTTTATTTATGTTACCCGAATTATTTTACGGGCCCTAGCGGAGCAGCACCTTTTGGATTCACAAAAGCCTTGATCCTCAAAATTTCCGAACCTTTTTCCGTATTGGCAGTAACGGTTATGGTTTTTGTAACTTGATTTTGCCCGGATCCGTTAAATTTTACAACCAATTCACTGGACTCACCTGGTGCGATCGGGTCTTTTGGAGGATTTGGAACCGTACATCCACAGCTACTTTTTGCATCTGTAATAATCAAGGGAGCGTTACCGGTGTTGGTAAATTTAAATGCAGTTTCCTGTGGCGTTCCTTGTTCAATAGTTCCAAAATCATGTTCGGCCTTATCAAAGGTCATAACAGGAACTGCCTTCGCAGCCTCGTCCCTAACAGCGGCTTCTGCCACATTATCGGATTTAATTTTACTTGAAGCATTTTCCTTACATGAAGTGAATGCAAACATCGCAACTGCGCCAACGGCAAAAATTACTCTTTTCATTATTGATTTTTTTTAGATTGAAACAAAATTAGAAAATATTTTTATAACAGGCCACGGCCCACTTTATTTAGCTTTCCTTCCCTTTTATATTCTTTTGTGAGCTTGTCCAAAATACCATTGATAAAAATACTGCTTTTTGGGGTGGAATACTCCTTTGCAATTTCCAAATATTCATTGATGGTGACACGCTCCGGTATGGAAGGAAAATTGAGCAGTTCGCAAATGGCCATCTTCAATAATATCGAATCCACATCGGCTATACGATCTTTGTCCCAATTTGGGGTCTTTCCTTCGATTTCCTTTTCCAATACCTCGTTTTTCAACAACGTCTTTTTCAACAATTTATTGGCAAAATCCATGTCATCCTGATCTTTTAGAAGTTTGGGAAGAAAAAATTTAGGATTTTCATTGGGTTTTACCTTTTTAAATTGTTTTACCAAAAAGGTATTTACTATGGGCAAATCGTCCACCCAGGTTAGTTTATGGTCCTCAAAATAATCATAGATCTTCTCGTTGGGGGCAATCACTTCCTTAAATAGGGAAATAATGAACTCTTTGTCCTCTTCATAGCCATCATTAGGGTTGGCCATATACTCCTTGTAGATTGCACTTTCAACAATGGATTTGTATATCATCCTCACATATTCCTCGTTTAAGTACCAGTTGTCCAATTTTCTTTTGGAGAGTTCCTCCTTGACCAGGGGATTTTCCTGGATCTGGACGAGCAACCTGTTATTCACGAACTTTGATTTGTTGGGGAATCCAGTATCCCTGTCATCCGAAAGATACTTTTTAGATGAGAGGTTCAATTGTTCCGCGGCCTTTTGCTGTATTTCACTAAAAAGACTGAGCCAAAGCAAATAGAGGGTATAGGTGTTCTCGATACTTACGGTTAAAAATTTCTCCTGTTTTTGGAGGGAGTCATCCTTGGATTGGATTAAGGCGTAAATGCACTGCATTACTTTGACCCTAATATGCCTTCTTGTAAGCATGTTAAAGAACTTTTGTATTGATGAATATTTTCTTGGGCAAAAGTACGCATCTATTTAAGTGCTTACCAAACCATTTGGCGCATATTTTTGAGGACTGCCTTTTTTTTAAATTCGGCATTTGTTGGGATATTCTTTAAATCTGTCCAATAAAAACCGGGGTATGGCTTTCAAAATACAATAGTCTTAGAAATTTTATAGCGCGAAATTAGTACGGAAAAGGCCTATCTTTGATAACTCAAAACTACGACCGACACTTTTCATGAAGGAACTTAGGCACCTCAACAAGTACTTTAAAAAATACTGGCTTAAACTCCTTATAGGAATCATAATCACTGTTATCGCCCGAATTTTTCAGTTAGTGATGCCATCCTATGTGAACAAGATTATAACCGTGGTCGAGCAATTTATCGACTCCGAAATTGCAAAAACGGAAGCCAAGTCCCTTTTGATGGACTACATATTGATCATCGTGGGTGCCGCCTTGCTATCCGGTTTTTTTACGTTCTTGATGAGGCAGACCATTATCTATGTTTCCCGCTATATCGAGTATGATCTTAAAAATGAAATTTTTGCCCATTATCAGACCCTAAGCCCCAACTTTTATAAAAAGAACAGAACCGGTGATTTAATGAACCGTATTAGTGAAGACGTCAATCAAGTTCGTATGTACGCAGGCCCGGCCATTATGTACGGAATACAAACTTTGACTCTTTTTGCCTGCCTGGTGCCCTTGATGTTTATAAAGGCACCAACATTGGCGGCATATACACTGCTACCGCTGCCAATACTATCTATTTTAATTTATAAAATTAGTAAGGTTATCCATAAACGGAGTACCATAGTCCAACAATATTTATCGACCCTTTCTACCTTCACACAGGAGGTTTTTTCTGGTGTATCCGTAATAAAGGCCTACACCTTGGAAGCCCAGACCAATAGCGAACTCAAAGTGTTGGCCAGTGACGGTAAGGAAAAAAGCATGAGTTTGGCTCGTGTTAATGCATGGTTCTTCCCATTAATGATCCTTCTTATCGGTATCAGTAATATACTGGTCATCTATATAGGGGGTAGGCAATATTTAAGGGGAGACATAGGCGTGGGGTTAATTGCAGAATTTATTCTTTACGTGAACATGTTGACATGGCCTGTGGCTATAGTTGGATGGTTAACTTCCATTGTTCAGACAGCCGAAGCAAGTCAAAAGAGAATCAATGAGTTTTTGGGACAGCAATCAGAACTTGTAAATGGTACTGTTGAATTGACAGATGTTGAGGGCAAAATAGAGTTTAAAAATGTCAGTTTTACCTATGAGGACACTGAAATCAATGCCTTAAAGAATATATCCTTTACCATAAATCCAGGGGAAACCACCGCAATTCTGGGTAAAACTGGCTCAGGAAAATCGACTATTTTGGATTTGGTTGCACGCCTTTATGATGTCTCCTCCGGTGAAATAAAAATTGATAATAAAACCATTGGGGACTATGAAATCACCAGTCTAAGACAGGCCATAGGAGCCGTTCCCCAAGATGCATTTCTATTTTCCGATAGCATTAAGAACAACATCAAATTCGGTAAGGAAGATGCTACAGAAGAAGAAATTGTCGCCAAGGCCAAGGATGCGGTTGTCCATGAGAACATCATGGGCTTTTCCAAGAAGTATGACACCATATTGGGGGAAAGAGGTATAACCTTAAGTGGAGGTCAGAAGCAACGGGTGTCCATTGCAAGGGCCTTATTGAAGAACCCTAAAATATATCTTTTTGATGATTGTCTATCAGCGGTAGACACAGAAACCGAGGAAGATATCTTGAACAACCTTAAAAAAGCCTCTAAGGAAAAGACTACGCTTATTGTAAGCCATAGGGTCTCATCGGCCAAGAATGCGGATAAAATCCTGGTTCTGGAAGATGGCCAACTCATTCAAGAGGGAACACATGAAGAATTAAATACGATCGAAGGTTACTATAAAGAGCTTTATAAGAATCAACTATCGGATAAAGAAAACTAAAAATTAGTTGCCGAATAACTATTTTTTTTCCATTTTTGGTAGACTAACCATAGAATATATATTAGGAAATGAGCGACAGAGATTTAATGGATCAAGAGGAAATTCACTCGAAAGTTTTAAGAGCGGGCAGAAGGACTTACTTTTTTGATGTACGAAGCACCAAAGCCGGCGACTATTATCTAACAATCACGGAAAGTAAAAAATTTACACATGACGATGGTTCTTTCCATTACAAAAAACACAAAATTTACCTTTACAAAGAAGATTTTGAGGCCTTTAGGGAAAATGTTGAGGAAATGATGGACTTTATTATCGATGAAAAGGGTCAAGAGGTTATTTCCGAAAGACATCAAAAGGACTTTAAAAAAGAGGATGAAGAAACAAGTGACGCCAGTGACCCCAATGCAAGTGGCAGTTTTACGGACGTTAGTTTTGATGACATTTAAATACCCCTTACTAAAGAAACAAACGACCCTGTACTAGGGTCGTTTTTATTTTATGGGTATTTTGTTCTTGTACATATTAGGCCCATTTGACCAGTATTTTATTTAAAAGGAAAATGCCAATTACCAGGACCAACGCCATTTTATAATTCACCAAGATAGTCGTCACGGCAAATAGTAAAGAAAAATAAACTGTAAAGCCTACTTGGGCCGTTGCATATCTGAAAGTTCCCGTGAATTCAGCCTCCCAAACCTTAGGCTTCACAAGGAATTTCCATACTAGCCAAATTGGCAGATTTATAAGCGAAATAAGAAACTTGAAAAAGTTAAACCTTTTTTTTGATTCGCTCCCTATTCCAATTTCATGATTTTCCCTCTCAAAACTTGCTATATTTTCATTTATAGTTGCAGGCATTAAAAAGGAAAGATTCTTCGATTCCAAATAAGAAATAATTCGGTCGTAGTCCTCTTCTGAGTCTATATGCGTTGTAAGTTTTTTTAGGGCGTTGGACACTGCGATTTTTGTCCTTTTTTCTGATTCCTGTATTGCCGCTTCATCATATAAAGACCCAGCACTAATTGGTTTACCGTAATGCACCGATACAGAATCTGGAAAACTAGTCGCATCACTGTAATTGAGACCTACGGGAACAATCTGCAAATCAATACCGGGATTCTGTTGCAAAGTTCTAAACACAATTCTGGTAAAGCCCTTGCTCAGGGTCCTAACACGGCGTTTTAAATTGTGATTGGCTTCCGGGAACATAACCAGTGCCTGGCCCCGACCCAATATTTCCGAACATGAGTCAAAAACGTCCTCGTTCTTACTTAGTGAACTTCGTCCATCGCGAATACGGTACACCGGAATCATCTGGAAAAACTTGAACACTTTGTTCAATAATGGTTTTCCAAAAACATCGGCACGAGTTAAGAAATAGGGCTTTCTATTACAATCCACGGCTATCAGCAATACATCCATCAATGCACTTTGATGATTGGGCAAGAATAGCACGGGTTTGTCCGTAGGTACCCGTTCCAAACCAAAAACCTCTATTTTCTTGTGATATGAATGTAGGCCATTTTTTATATAGACCTTTACCAGATTATAAAGAAAGTTTTTCATGCAAGTCGCTCACCTTTTACGGACCTAGAGTTCCAGAAAGTTGCCAAGAGCAAACCTGAAACCATATGCCATATTCCCCAGAAAGCGGCTAAAATAGCCATTCCTCCCAAGCCGTCAAAAAAAGTAAATATCAATAGGAGCCCAAGACCCGAATTCTGTATTCCGGTCTCAATAGTAATGGACCTCGTATTTTGATTATCCAAATCGAATGCCTTCGCCATGCCATATCCACCTAAAAAGGCCAGTAAGTTATGAAGCAGTACGAGCCAAAAAATGTACACCACATACTCCAAAAAAATGGCTATGTTGTTAAACAAGGCAAGAAAAACCAAAAAAATAAAAAACACGAGGGAAAACACTTTGAAAAACTTGGCCATTCGAAAAGCAAGGACCGGTTTCCAATGATTCATACCCATACCCAGAACCAAGGGAACCCCCAGCAATAAAGCAACCAGTTTTACCATCTCCAAAGGTTCAATGGCAACGGTGCTCAATATGTCGGAAGTAGGCCCATAAAGTGAGCCCCAAAATTCCAAATTAAAAGGTGTCATGATAATGGCCAAAAGGGTAGCAATGGCCGTAAGACATACGGAAAGAGCCGTATTACCCCCGCCTAAATGTGTAATGTAATTGGAAATATTACCACCGGGACAAGCGGCCACCATGAACATGCCCAATGCCACACTTGGGTAAGGTCTTAATATATAGACCAATACAAAGGTTATAAGGGGCAAAAGAAAAAATTGACTCACAACCCCCACGAAGACAGGCTTAGGCCGCATCCAGAGTTGCCTAAAATCCTTCATCGAAATCTCAAGTGCTATCCCGAACATTACCAAAGCCAGAACAATGTTCATGAGCCATAAGGCCTCACCATCAAAATTAATTTGTACACTATCCAGGGTAGTTTCAGTCAAAAAAATAAAGATTAAATTCAATCCAATTATCGGACAAGAAAGCAATATACTAAAATAGTGTTAAAAAGCTGTTATACCCTTTTGACCCAAAAATTTAAGCTAATGGATTTTTAGTTTTTCTATCATTTCCAAAGAAACATTCCCCGCATATACACCGTAAGCATCGACCAAGAGTCCCCTTTCACCTGTACTGGTTTCAATAACGTATAGAATAGTACTGTCATCTGGATTGGTCTGTCCCTCAAAACGATAGTATTTAAGGACATTCAGGTTTACAGCCTTGTGAATATTCTTTTTAGCCTTGTTTTCGATACCAGCGTCACATAAGTTAAAATCCTCCGTATATCCTTCCTTTTTTAATTCATTTATTGCCACAGAAAGTGAGTCATATGATTTTTCCATTATTCCCATTTTTAGTTTCTTTAAGTTAATAATTGATACCACCAATTACAACACTTTTTGTTTTTATAACTTTGAAAATAAAATTGAGACATGGCAAGAACACCGAGTAATATGTTGGAACTAAGTACAAAAGCACCTCCATTTATACTTTTGGATACCGTTACTGGAACTATGTTAAACCTTCAACAGCTTAAAGGCGAAAAGGGAACGGTGGTAATGTTTATATGCAATCATTGTCCTTTTGTCATTCATGTCAATCCAAAAATAACGGAGCTGGCCAATGTCTATCAAGAAAAGGGGATACAGTTTATTGCCATTTCCAGTAACGATATTGAAAACTATCCGCAGGATGCCCCCCACCTTATGAAACTGAAAGCAACGGAAGAAGGTTATCCATTCCCCTATTTGTACGATGAAACACAAGAAGTGGCCAAATCCTATGACGCTGCATGTACACCAGACTTCTATTTATTCGACGAAGAACTGTCCCTAGTATATAGAGGTCAATTGGATGATTCCCGTCCAGAAAATGGAATACCACTTACGGGCAAGGATTTGTTTAATGCCATGGATGCCCTTTTGAACGGCACTCAAGTTTCGAATATCCAAAAACCGAGCATTGGCTGCAACATTAAATGGAAAGCGAATTGATTGTCCAATTTTTTGGTTGATTTGACATGCTATGGGCTTGGAGGCAAGACTTAAGTTCATTAAACTGGTACCATCACTTTATGATAGATATATTCATATTGGGACAATGGCCTATAACCAACATTATAGGCACTTATGGCCCAATGGGGACACTACCACATATATCCAACATAGCTTTACAAAACAGGTACTATTAAATGAGGAATTAGATATAAACACCCATCTTTTTATAATACAACTAGATGCTACCTATGTAGGAATCTTAAAAGTAACATTGCACAAAAGTATATTATCCTTTACGGAATCAGAAGCCATTTATTTGGATAAAATATACATTCTTAAAGAGTTCTCGGGTCTAGGAATTGGCGCCAGGTGCATCCAATTCGTTGAGGACATGGCCAGAAAGCTTTCAAAAAGAGTACTTTTTTTGGAATCCATGCAAAAAGGACGGGCACTAGGTTTTTATCTTGCCAACGGCTTTACCATAGTGGCCAATAGCACAGTTCCGTTTGAAAACGTAATTGAAGAAGAGAAACCCATGTACCTTTTAAAGAAAGACTTACCCTAATTTACCACCCTTCCCTCTTCACCAAATTTTGAATGTGTGCCAAATGATGATTTCCATGCCAGGCATATTTTCCAATATTTTCAGCAACCGTAACCTCTACTTGACCATCTGGATGGATATAGTATTTTTCAAATTGAACCTCTTCCAACCCTTTAAGCAAAAAAACCAGTTTAGCATGCAAGGCTTCAATATAAGTCAGTGAAAGCGAAATTGGAGCGGTTTTGGCATCCATTAAGTCACTCCAAGACATTTCGTCGTAAGCTTTAATCAATGGCGCCTCTTCCGTTAGTGCCCATTTAAAACGAGTATAGCTGTGGTGATGGCTATCCGCGATATGATGGATCAATTGTCTTATTGACCAGCCTCCAGGTCTATATGGAGTATCCAGCTGTGATTCATTTAGAGAAAGAACAAGTGACCCAAGCCTTTCGGGTAGATTTTCAAGTTCCTGAATCCAAGAGTTCCTAACCTGCTTTGAAATTATTACCGGGCAAATAAAATATCCTATCGGATAACGTAATTTTTCAAGATTTTCCATTGTATAAAATTAAAAATTTAATAGAGTTTTTGACTTAGGTACTTAATCAATAACGATAGAAGTAGTAAATTCGGGGAAACAAACATCAAGAACATGGAGCAAAGATTCAAGAGCATGTCCCTTTTCGACTTTATGGAGAAATTCCCGGACACGGACAGCTGCCTGTCGCATCTGGCCTGGCTAAAGTGGGACGGGGGCTACAGGTGCC
>NZ_MDGL01000165.1 GCF_002742265.1 Maribacter sp. 4G9 | reverse complement strand
CTGTGCTGAGCGCAGTCGAAGCAAGTCTGCCTGGGACTACTAAGGAGCCCACGGGCCTTTTAAGGGGATCCGGGCAACGTTCATTGTTTTGAAGTATTGGAAATTCTGGAAGTTGAGACAAACTAGTTGTTGGTTCTTGGTTGATGGTTGATGGTGAAGCTGTCAACTAACAACGAACAACGATCAACTAACTGGGGGATTAGCTCAGCTGGCTAGAGCGCCTGCCTTGCACGCAGGAGGTCATCGGTTCGACTCCGATATTCTCCACCAAGCAATGCTTGGAGATGATTTGCTCGTCTTTAAAGTATAGCATGAGGAGCCACAAATACATTATTTGTAATTGTTGTTGGCGACTCGCCACAAGTTCATTGACATATTGGGACAGGATATAATAAGATTGTTCTTATTGTATACCTAAAAAAGAAAGAAACACGAATCTTTATATATAGAGTAAAGAGTACGAACAGAGTACAAAAGTAGAAAAGGAAAGGCGACAAGCTGGAAAAGGGCGTATGGGGAATGCCTAGGCTCTCAGAGGCGAGGAAGGACGTGATAAGCTGCGAAAAGCCGCGGGGATCGGCACATACGATATGATCCGCGGATATCCGAATGGGGCAACCCGGCA
>NZ_MDGL01000164.1 GCF_002742265.1 Maribacter sp. 4G9 | reverse complement strand
TTTCGCATGTCTATCTGCTTGTTCGCCATGGTGCTTTTTAACAAAAAAAGCACTTAGACTTTTTACAGATAGATCTAATCTAAAGGTGGGTCACTTTGGCCCGGCGGGAGTGGGTCACTTTCCTCCGGCCAGCTATGGTCACTTTAACCCGGCGAGGGTGGTATACTATGTCCGGCGTTTCCAGTATGACCGAAAAAGGATGTTTTCTACGTATCGGCACGGCCGCCGAACCGATGCCCCAAAAAATGATAGAGGAATTGTTCGCTTCCCGCACCCGCAATTCCATTGGTAAAATAAAGGCGAACAGGCAAGATTTAAGTTTTGAACAACTGCGTATCTATTATCAGGAAAAACAAAAACCGCTCAACAAGCAGTTTCAAAAGAATTTAGAACTCGTTACGCCACAAGGCGATTTAAACTATGCGGCCTACCTCTTGGCAGATGAAAATAACGTGTCGGTAAAAGTTGCCAAATACAAAGGCGATACACGGGTAGATTTGACCGAGAGCAACGAGTATGGCTATGTCTCGTTAATAAAAGCGACTAAAAATGTATTGGATAAAATCGCCATTGAAAACCGGACCATCACAGAGATAACGGCCAAAGAGCGTAAAGAAACACGCCTTTGGAACACTATTGCCTTACGGGAAGCGATTATCAATGCCTTTGTGCATAACGATTATACACGTGAGGTAGCTCCTAAATTTGAGATTTTTAAAGATAGAATTGAAATTACGTCTGCGGGTTCGTTGCCCGAGGGATTGAGTAAGAACGAGTTTTTCGATGGCTTTTCCATTCCGCGCAACAAAGAACTCATGCGGATTTTTAAAGATTTGGATCTTGTGGAACAACTGGGTTCGGGCATCCCAAGAATATTGGAATCGTACAGTAAAGCGTGTTTTCATTTTTCCGATAATTTCCTTAGAATGGTATTCCCATCTGCGGCACCTGTTGATGAAGCCGCACAAGAGAAGCCAAAAGATAGGTTGGTAGATGAGTTGGTAAATAGGTTGGTAAATGGGTTGGTAGAAAGTCAACAGAAAATCGTTCGCTTGATTAATGATAATCCTAAAATCAGTAAAAGGGAAATGTCGGAAACCATTGGTATCAGCACAACGGCAATAGACAACAATATAAATTCCCTAAAGGAAAAAAATATTTTGGAACGAGTGGGCGGTACAAGGGGCCATTGGCAAATAAATAGCGAACCAAATGGGTAAGAAGTTTACCGAAGCACAATTAGAAGCCGTATTTGCGACCCAACTGGAACAGGAAGGGTATCCGCACCATTTGGGCAATGCCATATTAAGGGACGAGGACGAAGTACTAATTGAAGAAGACCTGCGCCATTTCCTTTTACAACAGTATCATGAAGAAGGGATAACCGAAACGGAGGTGCAATCCATCATACTTCGATTAAAGACCTTGCCATCTTCCGACCTTTATGAAAGCAACAAAATCGTAATGCGAATGCTTTCGGATGGATTTCCCCTGAAACGGGAAGACCGTACCCAAAAAGACATCTGGATCTACTTGATCGACTATTCCGAAGCCAACGAGAATAAATATAAATTCGTAAATCAACTGGAAATCGTAGGCACGGAACGCCGCATTCCCGATGGCATCATTTACGTAAACGGAATGCCCTTGGTAGTCTTTGAATTTAAGACCGCCATTCAGGAAAACACGACCATTTACGATGCATACATACAACTGACTGTCCGTTACCAGCGAGATATTCCAGAGCTTTTCAAATACAATGCTTTTTGCGTTATTAGTGATGGTGTAAATACCAAGGCCGGTTCATTTTTTGCACCCTATGAATTTTATTATGCCTGGCGCAGAATTGCGGGTCTGGCCAAAGACGTTGATGGCATAGACAGTATGTTTACGCTCGTACAGGGCATGCTCCACCACAACCGACTGCGCGATATTGTTCGCAATTTTATTTATTTGCCCGACGCTTCAAAGAGAGATGAAAAAATAGTTTGCCGTTATCCGCAGTATTATGCGGCGCGGGCTTTGTACGATAGTATCAAAAAAGCACAAAAACCGGAAGGGGATGGTAAAGGTGGCACCTATTTTGGTGCTACGGGATGTGGCAAAAGTTTTACCATGCTTTTTTTGGTGCGCTTATTAATGAAAAGCGAGTATTTTGAAAGTCCTACTATTGTCTTGATTACAGATCGCACCGATTTGGACGACCAGCTATCGGGTCAATTTACCAATGCCAAAACCTATATCGGCGACAACACCATAACCAGCGTAGAAAGCCGTGCAGATCTAAGGGAACAATTGCAAGGCCGTGAAAGTGGCGGTGTATTCTTGACCACCATCCACAAATTTACCGAAGACACCGAACTGTTGACCCAACGGAACAACGTAATCTGCATTTCCGATGAGGCACACCGCAGTCAGACCAATCTCGACCAAAAAATAAAAGTAACCGCTGACGGGGTTCAAAAGACTTTTGGTTTTGCCAAATACTTGCACGATTCATTGCCAAATGCTACCTATGTAGGCTTTACCGGAACACCCATTGATGCCACTTTGGATGTCTTCGGCAAGGTTGTGGATGAATATACCATGACGGAATCGGTGAAAGATGAAATTACCGTCCGTATTGTCTATGAAGGAAGGGCTGCAAAAGTTGCACTTCAAAATAATGAATTGTATAAAATTGAGGAATATTACAGGGCAGTTGCGGAAGAAGAGGGTGCAAATGAATACCAAGTAGAGGAAAGCAAAAAGCAGTCGGCCAGTATGAACGCCATTTTGGGCGACCCCGATCGTTTGCAGGCCATTGCGGAAGATTTTGTTATCCATTATGAAAAGCGTGTCAACGAGGGTGCTACCGTAAAGGGAAAAGCGATGGTAGTTTGCAGCAGTCGGGAGATAGCGTATGCCTTTTATAAAAATGTTGTCGAACTAAGACCCGAATGGGCGGCCATCAAAGTAGCGGAGGAAGGAGCATCATTGACCGATAAGGAAAAACGGGAAATCAAACCCATGGCGCGCATCAAAATGATCATGACCCGGGGAAAGGACGATCCCAAGGAAATGTATGATCTATTGGGCACCAAAGAATACCGAAAAGAACTGGACAGGCAGTTTAAAAATGAGAAATCCAACTTTAAAATAGCTATTGTAGTGGATATGTGGCTCACGGGATTCGACGTTCCCTTTTTGGATAGCATCTATATCGATAAGCCAATTCAGCAACACAACTTAATCCAGACCATTTCACGGGTCAACCGAAAGTTTAAAGGAAAGAACAAGGGATTGGTCGTTGATTACATCGGCATCAAAAAACAAATGAATCTGGCCTTGGCTCAATACAACAAAGGGGAAAGGCAGAATTTTGAAGATATCAGGGAATCCCTTGTGGTAGTTCGGAACCATCTAGATTTGCTGGATAAAATTTTCCATAAATTCGACAATAGCGGGTATTTTAACGGGATGTCTTTAGAGCAACTCAATACGCTCAATAGGGCGGTTGAGCATGTACAGCGCACCAAAGAAATCGAAACGCGGTTTATGGGATTGGTCAAAAGGCTCAAGGCTGCTTATGATATTTGTGCCGGAAGCGAGGAACTAATGCAAACGGAACGGGATTATGTCCATTTTTATCTGGCTGTCCGTTCCATTGTTTTTAAGCTTACCAAAGGAAATGCCCCCGACACCGCCCAAATGAACGCCAAAGTAAGGGAAATGATCAAAGATGCCCTTGCCAGCGATGGCGTTGAGGAAATTTATAAAATGGGCGATGAGGCCAGCGGTCAACAAGATCTTTTTGATGAAGCGTATTTGGCTAAAATCGATAAGATCAAACTCCCCAATACCAAAATAAAACTGCTACAACAGCTCTTGGCCAAAGTTATTGGCGAAATGCGAAAAGTCAACAAAGTAAAGGGGATTGACTTCTCAAAAAAGATGGAATCCTTGGTTGCCCGTTACAATGAACGCAAAGAAAACGATGTGCTGCGCAGTGAAGTTTATGAAGAAATGGCGGAGCAACTGACCAATCTGATTTGGGAAGTACAAAAAGAATTTTCAGCTGGAGATACATTGGGAATCGATTTCGAGGAAAAAGCATTCTACGATATTTTAAAAGAGCTGTGCATCAAATATGACTTTACCTATCCCGAAGAAAAGCTGATCGAACTGGCCAAAGCAGTAAAGGAACTTGTGGATTCACAAGCGAAATTCCCGGATTGGAGCAGAAGGAACGATATAAAGGCCGCCCTAAAAGTGGGATTGATACTATTGCTCGATGAACATGGCTACCCTCCTGTCGAGCGAGACGAAGTTTATACGGAAATTTTTGAACAGGCCGAGAATTTTAAGAGGAACAGAGCGGTTTAAGCTATAAAACAAGGATTTTTTAAATTTTTGCCATTTGTGGCATGGTGACAACCTAATCTACCACAAGAAATCCATTTGCAAAAAATTATACTAAACGTAGTTAATTGCAAACAAATATTTAAATATTTTGATAGGTGATTGCCTTAATCAACTTAAACGATTAAGCCGCCGGAACTACTATCACATTTTCGTTATCCGTATTGCAAAATTTTTTCAGCACCAAGTCCCGTTTGGATTTGCGTTCATTATTTTATGAGGTTCATTGACAATGAACAAACACTAATATTGAACAAGATTTAAGTGGCGAAACGATTTCTTAAACATAATACACTCCCTGTCAATAAGTGAAATCAACTTTTAATTAGCTCCTTCAGTTGCTCCCTCACTAGCTCCCTCAATTGCACCGTCACGAGTTCCGACAATTGCTCCGACATTTACGGTTAAGCTCCTCTATTTTTAAAGAGTAGCACAAGAAGCTACTTGAATTTTTGATTCATATCTCCAATCTTTCTTGATATTCATCCATAATATGGGTAGGCAGATTTTTGATATAAATTTCCGTTGTTTGAAGTTTACTGTGTCCAAGCATTTTACTGAGCGCATTTATGGGTACGTCATTTAGAATAAGATTGGTAGCCATCGAATGACGACTTACATAGCTTGTTAGTTTTTCTTCAATATCGCACAGTTCGGCTATTTCTTTCAAACGTTTGTTGTAACGCTTTCTTTCCCATTGTACATCATAGTATTGGTCTTGGGCATTCTCCCTTCGTACAATTGGGAAAATGAAATCTTTCTTTGTTTTGTCTTCTAAATAATAATTCAAGATAGACGATAATTGCCCTGTAATTTTGATGTCATATGGTCTAGCGGTCTTTTGCCTACGGTATTGAATTCTGCCGTCAATAATATTACCTACCTTTAAGAAAGCCATGTCGATAAACGAAATGCCGTTCATTAAATAGGAACACAGAAAATAATTACGGGTATGAAATAATGCGCTGTCGAATTCCAATTCTAAATCGAGAATACGTTTAATCTTATCCTTACTTATAGCCCTTTTTGCGGTAGGTTGCGACTTTATCTTATACTTCCTAAATGGATAGTTGTCGGCCGATACAATTTCCTGATGAATGGCTTTGTTGTAAATGGCCCTGATGGTACGCATATAGGTCGATAACCCATTTATGCTGTTTCCTTTCTTCAAATGTGCTGTTTCAAACTTTTTGAGATAGGCATAGTTCACTTCCTCGAACCGTAGGCTCTTCTTCCTGTGAAAATTCTTTAATGCCCCCAGAACACTTTTATAGGCCCTCGCATTGCCATATCGTTGGGCTTCCTCCATTTCATCAATGAGTTGTTGTGTATATTCGAAAAAGGAAACTTTTTTGGTCGTTTTGGTAAGGATGCGTTTTAAGTCAGTTATGCCCAGACTTTCCAACTGTTTGTTTTCTTCCAACAAATTAATGTCGTCCCTTAATTCGGTTTTCTTTTTGGTCAGCATATTGTTCAAACGAGGTACTGACGAAACACCTTTATAGGTTCTCTTGACTTCACGATTCTTCTCATTCCAGTATTCTGGCGGAACGGCAAATCCGGTTGAAATGGCAATGGTCTTTCGATGATGGCTCAATCTGAAAATAATCGGACACATGCCATCTTTTCTTTTTCGCCGAGTGTCAATGGAGAGTGTTATATTCGTCTTCATAAATTGAAGATACAAAAAATTTGCACTCAATTTGCACTCAAAATCGGGTATTATATGGTTTTATATGAATCCATATAATTTTTAAAACTTTGATTATCAGTACTTTTAAATATTTTTTAGAATACATGAAACCATAAATCCGTTGCCTTCTAAGCAGACGGTCAGAGGTTCGAATCCTCTCGCGATCACTAAAGGGGATTTTCTACAAATTGAGTGGAAGTCCCCTTTTTCTTTGCCCTTCAAATCCCCTGTAAACAAAGAGATTGCGCCAAAAATCTCATTGACCCGAAAAGTTCGAACTCGCTTGTTTTTGAAGTCATACCCAATCCCGTCGGGGAATACCATATATTGTATGGCCCTTTTGGTTTCCAAATCCCCTAACTTCCACAATGAAGGCAGGTTACAGGCGTAATGAAGTGCCAATTTCACGGACTTTTTGAGGTTCGAACTATTTATTTCCCCATTTTCCATTTTCACCTCCAGTTCCCTTTGTTCGGCTTTCAGTTCCGGCATAAAAAGGTCGTACTGGGACTTTGTGATCTCGTTCAGCAAGACATATCTTCTTTCCAATGTGTCCATCCGTTCTTTGAGCTGTTGAAGTTCTTTAGCCAATCGCTTCTGGTCTTGAAGTACCTCTTGGTTTTTATCGATCAAGGTATCGTGTATGATATCGGTCAAAGGTCCGATATACTTTTTGTCGGCCAGTGTAAACCTGCCCAATACGTTCAGGAACTCTTTATGGAGCTTATTGGCACTTCTGTTCTCCTTGCTGCCCTTACGTCTGTTCTTGTAATAGTAAAGGCCCTTTTTCTTGACTATATATCCAGTGTAGGGTGTTCCACAGACCGAAGATCTGACAAACATCTTCAATGGCAGGTTTTCGTCATCGAACGAATATTTCTTCGGCGGTTCACCTGCATGGAGGAGATTGTGGATCTTAAGGAACATTTCTTTCGATATGAGGGCCTCGTGTTTCCCCTGGATCACTTCACCCGGAATAAGACTGTTCACGATAAGCCCGCAATAGAACGGGTTCCTGAAAAGGTCCGTCAATCTTTTTGCATGTATGTCCAGGCCCTTGTCTTTAAGTCGTTTTGCAATCTCGACATGTGACATGTTGGAATTTGCCTTCCATAAAAAAGCCTGTTTGAGCAATCTTCCTTCCTCCGAGACCACAAAATTCGGGATCTTCCCTTTCCCGGGATTCGTATTGGTATATCCAAATGGATAGGCACCCGTCCAATGGCCCCTTCGCAGTTTTTCCCGCATTCCCGTAATGGATTTGTCCCTACGGACCTGGTTGTCGAAGTGGGAGAACATATGGTACAGGTTTTCCTGGAACGTACCGGCACTTGTGGTCACATCGATTTCTTGGGTGGCCGAAATAACGGCCACTCCCTGCTTTTTTAACTGTTCGCTGATATAGGCTCCGTTCGCACCCGTGCGCGAAAACCTGTCATAGGAATAGACGATGATATAGCCGATGTTCTTTCTCCTTTTGACATAGCTGAGCATCTTTTGGAACTCCCTGCGCTCATCGCTCTTTGCGGATTCATAGGTTCCCCCAAAATATTCCAATACCTCCAATTCTTTTCGAATTGCATATTCCTGACAATATTTTAGTTGGGTGCTGAGACTGGCATTGTTGTCAAATTGCTCCTTACTGGAAACTCGGGTGTAGATGACCGCCGTGTTGTTCTTTCCTATGATCCTTCCCTTTTCCTTTTTCGCAAATTGACTGAATACCTCTAAGTTCATATGCTCTCTTTTTGGACTATGTTATCAGTTTTTTAGGTTGTTCCAAGATTTCCTCGGTATTGCCCCTTGCCATGGACAATCATCAAGCCAAATCTGTTCATTTTCCACACTTCAGTATGAAATGCCCTTGTTACTCTTTCTTCCGTTTTTGATACCCAGGTTGAAATTCTTCGAAAGGTTTTTTTTTTGAGCTATTTCCTTTTGCATCCTTTTGATGGAGGTATCATAAAAGAAGTTGATTATCGGCAACATATTGTTGTGCTTCTCCGAAGCTTTGAGGGCATCGATATAGTTTTGCCTTTCCTCCTTCAAAATGATCACATGGGGATGTTTGAATTTCTCCAGAATAAAATTGGATATCAACCGGCCCACCCTTCCATTGCCATCGGGAAAGGGATGGCTGTAAATGAACATTTTATGGAATATGGCGCTCAACTCCAAAGGGGGCACTTTTTTGTCTCTAATCGCATCGTCAAAACTGGCCAAAAGCCTTGGCATGTTCGCTATGGCCCTTTTTGTATCACGAAATACGGTATCGCCGGCGGCCATTTGGGTCTTGGCATATTCCCCGGGCCTATGCCCTTTATATGGCAAAGTATTTTTGGTGGCTATTCTATGGATAGTTTTGACAAAGGATTCGTTCAATTCGGAACCATGGTTTTCCAGCATATGACCGTACGCATCGAAATGATCCATTATTTCGAAGGCCTCCAGTAAAGTCTTGTTGACAAGGTTAACGGCATATCCCTTTTCCTTAAGCTCCCTGGTATCGTCGACACTGAAGCTATTGCCCTCAATGCCACAACTATGGGCCGAGAACAGGATTTCATTGTATCTTTTGAAATCATCTGCATCAAAGGCCGATACGATGGTTTCATCGTATTCCTCCCTCAATGAATCGTATTCTTTTCTGATCGTTACAAACGGATCCTTTCCTTCCATCACTTATTCAAACTTTATGATATTAAGGCAATCCGTCAATGAAATGACAAGAATTGCCCTTGGGTCGTGGACTGCTCTTGGACTGCCCTTCAAATATCCAATAATTGTTTCCGGTACCCGTCCGATCATTGGTCATTTATATTCAAAAGATAAATGATATTCCACGGTCTTTTGATTTGGAACGTTTTTGCTCCTTGCTCAAAATCCCTATTTCCCGTTCAAAATATTTTTTTGCTTGATTTAACATAAAATTCCTGAATATTGAAATGTCCTCGCCTCTCCTTGTGTTTTCCAGGGCATCAAAATACTGTCTCCTGTCTTCCGGAAAAACTACCGTCATAGGGTGGTCATGAAAAAGTTGCACATAGTTCATCAATAATCTGGAGAGCCTTCCATTGCCATCGGCAAAGGGATGTATCGAGACCATCTGGAAATGGATGTCAAATGCAAGTAGGTTGCTGCCGACAAAGTCCTTTTTCCCATTGATGGTCGATGACAGTTCCCGCATTAGGCGATCGACCTCTCCGGGAACTTTGGCCTGATCCATAAAGATCCTATCCTCATTTCTGACAGTCGCCTTTCTGAAATCCCCTTTGGACGAATCAAAATCCCCGGCCATGGTCGATATCTTGGAGCCGGTCCCTTTCATTATGGTTGCCGATAGCTCCCGGATATCCTTGCTTTCAAGGATTTTATTGGATTCGGCCCACTCGATGATCAGCTTGAGGGCCTTGAGATGGTCCGTGGTCATTAGGGAGTGTTCCAATGGACGGTTGTTGGGCGTCAGGCCTTTGTCCAGCAAAATGAACGTTTCCTCCAATGAGAGGGTCGACCCTTCGATCACGGTGCTGTGATGGGTAATGGCATATTGGTTGAACTTGTCGTAGTCCAGAACGCCCTTGGACAGTTCCAGGTACCTCTCCTTTATATCGATCAGCTCTTTAAGGTCATTTCTCATGGCTCCATCTATTTTATGGCAATCTAATTTAAAACTTTATCCCTGTTCTTTGCAAAAAAGTCAAAAGCCTTTTTGATCGGTACGTTCATGCTCTGTTCTTTGGACATGCCCGCAGACTATATCGGCCAGTTGTTGGAGCTGTTCCACGATCTTTTCCGCTTCTTCCTCCGGGCAATCCTCAAAACCTTTATAAGTTCTGAGCCATGCACTGTTGAATGTTCTGTTTTTCCGCTTTAGCTCGATTATCGGGTTTGACATTTCCTATAAATGGCAATAGCTCCTGAATCTTGAAGGTCACTACCGTATTTGTAAAGCAGGCTTTAATTTACCTTTTTTAATCGATCCGGTCCCTTGTGGGACCATTGTTTTATTCCATACTTATGAGTTGTCGGTCAACAACTTTTGGTTTTTGCGACAGGATAGATCTTTTTTCTAAAGATCCTGTTCACACAGACGACCCTGCCATTACTCTGTTTGATTTCCAGATTTTGAAAATCATGTTGTTTCAACATATCGATGATACGCTCCCCTGTGTCCAATCGTTCCAGACCTTCAATGGCATCGACCTCCCCGTTCTTGATGATCACTTTGATGGACAGGAACCTTTTGCTGCGTACCATCTCCAATACCTGGATCTCGGAGGGGGTCAGTCCGAATGATTGTTGTTCATTAATGCTTTTCATACACCTGAATTTTACAAATTCAACCCTTTCCTTTTTTTCTTTCTTTTGGACTTTTTCTTATTAATATCATCTTTGAGTTCCAGTTTGAAAGGATTCCACTCCGCTTCATCCAATAAAGGCTCGACTACTCCATTTCCTTTAATTTCTCCCACATGACCTTTTGATTGTTGAGCAGGATCTTCAGTGCCTTTTGCAGTCCCATTATTTCTTGGTTCAACCTTGACTGTTCCATCATCGTTTCCTTCGCCAATTTTATCAGTTCCTCGTTCTTTTCCATTAGCTGATAGTATAACTGAACGGTCTCTGTCTTGCCCATAATCGATTTGTTTTATGATACTGTTCCATGAAAAATTTTTGCCAAGGGTACTGCCTTTATATACTATACCCTGATAGTTGAACGATATGCCCGAGACCCTGCCCGTGGTCTTGCTTATATTGAACCTGGACGAAATACCGTTCGATTCGAGCATTGAAATAAATTCGGACGTATTCGATGCTCTTGAGATTGCCAAACCAATTTTATCCTGTAAGATAAGTTTGATGGGCAGATTTCCAGTCCTAAGGGTTTTCTCGATTTCCTTTTGGCTAAGTGACTTTTTGGTTCCGTTCTTTAACAGAATTTGGGTCAGTCCATATTTCCTTTCCAGATCATTGAGCACTTCCCGGCTTCTTCTTTTGATGTTACTATCATTTGTTATCCTACCCGAATACCTGACCCTGTTGGCCACTATATGGATATGTTCGTGTTCTGTGTCGGTATGGCGGTACATAATGAACTGGTTGTTATCGAAACCCATTTTCATCAGATAGTCGCATCCCAATGAAGCGAATTCTTTATCGTCCAATTGGTCAGAGTACGGCAGGTTCAAGGAAACATGAAGGACCGCATTGCCAAGTCCCGGACGCAATTGCCTGATCAGATTGAATTCCTGTGTCATGTTTACCGCTGTGGATTGTCCGATATTGGAATCGATCACATACCCGACCCCTTCTTCCACCTTCTTTTCATTGTAGGCCAGAACTCCGTAAAAATCCTTTCCTATGGTTATCTTACCTATCATGGTTGGTGATATTTGATTTGAGCTGTTGCAACAACATTTTTACCTCCTCCAATTGTTTGGTGATACTGAACTCATCACGGATACCTGAGTTCGAGACCCTGGCAAGTTGGTTCAGGTTGTTTCCCACCCGGCTCAGTTCGACAAAAAGTTCCCGGTCCAATGGATCTACCTTTTTGGTCGGCAGGGATTTTCCCGTACATTTCCTTCGGATATATTCGGCTGTGGACAATCCGACTACCTCTGCATTATTTGCAATGATCATGTATTCACTTTGTGAAACTCTGAAGGCGATGACGATCGTCCTTTGTTTTGATATGTCCTTTTTAGGTCTTGCCATTTTCTATGGTTTTGGTATTGTTCAAAAGGTCATTTGTAAACGAAGTGCGCAGTTTTTGTTTACAAAAACACAACTTGCTTCGTGACCTCCGATCAACTATATCACAAACCTATAATGTATGGATTGTTTGTCAGGGCTTTGACGTACATAGGATTTTGTACGCCAAATCATTGAAGGGTCTTTTCAGAAGGAAAACCAAAAATTGCACTGAGCTTGAACCAAGGATTTCCATGGAAAGGGAGAAAAATGGTCAATGGTTACCTAATCGCATAGTTCTTGGTATATTTGGTCCATTGAGGCCAGATTTAAATTTTAAATCTACCAAAAGAGCAGATATCTTTGGTATGAACCTATAATAAAAAATCAATCTCTTCTTTGGATAATGGGCACTGACCAAACCATTTTGAACGGGCTTAAAGCTTGATTGTACAATTAATGAGATCCAGCTGATAGATTGCGATTTTTGAGCCTTGCCCCAGTTTGTTTTGCCCAAACCGATTTTGGATTAAAAGTGTAAGTAGGAAGCACCCATTCCCTAAAAATATCGTTGTACTTGAACTGCTATCGCGTATTTTGTTCTAGTGTATATTCATTTTCCATTACAGATATATTTATCCATATGATCATTTGAATGTATAAATGTATGATCGTATAATTGTATGGGGTTGTCTCGTCCTGAAAAAAGTTGCCGTTCAAAGCGGTTGATACTTAAACAAGTTTGCACATTTTTTAATAATCCTAGGCCAGGTTTACACCCACTGTTGCTTTTGTGATATGTAGGATTTTGTTCCGTCATCATGTTTATGTCATTCAGAAAGAAGATATACAGATCCATCGAAGAGCTTCAGAACGACCTGGACCATTGGATTGAATGGTACAGACACTGGAAAACTCTGTTACGGAAAGACCCCATTGTAGACTTTCGAGGATTCCATACTTTTAGCAAAAGAAAAGCTCATCGGTCACAATGAGTTTAAAGGTTCTTTTCAAGTGGCTAGTACAATTAAAATCAATCATTTCAATATCTTCCTTAAAAAACCTCGAACCTGTTCATTTTGAGGATGCTTATCTATGTGATGGGGGAATCTTAAACAATTTTCTGCAAATTCAATTAAAGGTAGATGTGATAAAATTATTGGGATAAATGTTTACTCTCCCCTTTCTTCTTCCTCCCTTTCCACAAAGGGCACCCAAAGGGTGCCAAATTCCAAAACAAAATCGTTGGTCAACCGTAACCATCCCAATTACTGTTGCATTTGCTTATACCGGTTTTGGTTATGCTCAGGTTCCTTGCCACGGGAAAATGCCTGAAATCGCACAGCGGTTTTCTTTTTGATACTGATGGCCAAAAACGATATTTATGAAAGGTATCCACTTTTTTTACTGTAAAAATCCTGCTTGTCACAATATGGAACATTGTTGTCGAGCAATTGAGTTAGTGCTTTAAGCTCACTTTCGGCACCTTTGACTTCAACAATTTTTCGCCCGAGACTACTCAATTCAATTCCCGTCGTTATAATCCTTAATTATATCTTTGTCAGCTAAAAGCAGTAAAATTCGAATTACTGAATAAGATTAATTGGACAATTAAAGCTGTTCTACATGGATATTGAAACCTTACTTGCGTACGATAAAGAACATATCTGGCATCCCTATTCTTCAATGAATGACCCCCTACCGGTCTATCCAGTAAAAGAAGCAAAAGGTTCCATGATTATATTACAGGATGAGAAAGTATTGGTTGATGGAATGTCTCCATGGTGGGCGGTAATCCATGGATATAATCATCCTAAGCTTAACTCGGCAATTCTTTACAGTTAAAAAAATAGCCCATGTAATGTTTGGTGGTTTGACACACGAACCTGCTGTATCATTGACAAGGAAACTGGTTGATTTAACCCCAAAAGGACTGGAAAAAGTATTCTTCTGTGATTCAGGGTCGGTGGTATCCGTTGAAGTTGCGCTAAAAATGGCATTACAATATTGGCATGCCCTGAAACGTCCAAATAAAAATCAATTTGCCTCAATAAAATCAGGGTATCATGGGGATACATGGAACGCAATGTCCGTATCAGATCCCGTAACAGGCATGCATAAAATGTTCCATGGTAATTTACCCATACACTACTTTGCCGATAAGCCTAAAATTAGGTTCGGGGAAAAGTGGAATGAAAAGGATGCTGTTCCACTTATAGATATTCTTGAAAAACACCATAATACATTGGCGGCCGTTATTTTAGAACCTATAGTACAAGGAGCCGGAGGGATGTGGTTTTATTCACCCAATTACCTAAAAGCCATAAGAAAGGCTTGTACGAAATATGATATCTTGTTGATTTGTGATGAAATTGCCACTGGTTTTGGAAGGACAGGCAAACTATTTGCTTGCGATCATGCCAATGTTTCTCCTGACATTTTATGCTTGGGCAAAGCGATAACAGGTGGCTATATGAGCTTTGCCGCAACAATGACCACCAGAGAAATTTCTAAAATCATCTCTCAGGACGAAACAGGAGTTTTCATGCACGGTCCAACATTTATGGGAAATCCACTGGCATGTGCCGTAGCGAACGCAAGCATTGACCTACTAATTTCCACCAATTGGAAGGAGAAAGTTTTTCAAATACAAGAACAGCTGAAGCTACAACTTTCACCCTGCCTTGAATTAAGGCAAGTGAAAGATGTTAGGGTATTAGGGGCAATTGGTGTGGTTGAACTATATCACCCTATAGATTTGGCCAGTATTCAAAAACGATTTGTGCAAGAGGGGGTTTGGGTTCGACCTTTTGGAAAATTAGTTTATGTCATGCCACCTTATATTATATCCAGTTCTGAACTCTCTCAGTTAACAACAGCTATTTATACTGTACTAAAAAACTTATGATCCGAGGATTAACTTGAAATTACAGGGAAATTTGTTGTAATGGGGTGATACCGATTTACAACCAAAAAAATTAATCCTCTTTTATAGTAGCACTTCTATGATTAAGGCCCCAATCTATAATTGAATCAATAACTTTTGACAATCGCTTTCCCGATTCCGTAAGTTCATATTCAATCAAAACAGGCTTACTGGGTTGTACAATCCTCTTTACCACGCCATTCAACTCTAATTCCCTCAATTCTTTGGATAGCATACGAGGTGTTATTTTCTCTATGACTTCCTGTAAATCCTTGAACCGCATTTTATTCTGAAGTAGTGAAGCAATAATTACAATTTTCCATTTTCCACCAATTACATTTAAAGTGTCATTTACGGCAAGTACAAAGCTTTTAGGGCAATTCATAACGGATTTTGTTTTTATTAATTCATTCATTTTATTTAGTCATAACTATACAAAAGTATAGTGATATTTTTTAGTAACATACTACTTTTAGTATATCGAAGGTAGTATTTTTACATTTATTATAACTAATACATTTTAAAAATATGATACTAATAACTGGAGCGTCAGGACATTTAGGAAGTACAACTATTGATTTTCTAATTCAAAAAGGGTTTCCACCTAACAAGATTTCGGCATTAGTACGAACTATTGAAAAAGGTAAGACCCTAAAAGAAAAAGGTATTGATGTTAAAATTGGAAATTATAACGATACTGATTCTCTTTCTGAAGCATTAAAAGGGGTTGATAAGTTATTGTTAATTTCAGGTCTTGAACAAGACCGTTTGCAACAACATAAAAATGTCATAGATGCTGCCAAAGAAAATGGAGTAAAACATATTTTTTATACTGGTGTGGCATTAACCGATGTTACACGTTCTGCAATTAAATTCTTTCTGGATGATCATTTTCTTACAGAAGATTATATTAAAAACAATGGTTTTAAATATACACTACTACGAAATTCGCTATACAGTGATGCTTTGCCAATGTTTACAGGAGAAAAAACCGTTGAAACCGGCATATTCCTGCCTACTGGTAACGGAAAAGTTCCATTTGTATATCGCAAGGATTTGGCAGAAGCAACAGCCCTTGTGCTTTCTCAAGAAGGACACGAGAACAAAACATATAATTTTACCAGTGGTCAATTATATTCTTTTCAAGATGTTGCACGCATTTTAACCGAACTTTCTGGTAAAGAGGTTGTATACAACGATGTTAATACGACAGAATTCCAAAATATGCTAAAAGAATTGGGGCTTCCAGAAGATGCCATAGTTATGACGTTAGGTTTTTCAGCTGACTTTAAAAATCATTTGTATGAAATAGAATCCAATGATTTGGAAACGATATTAGGAAGAAAGCCAACTGCTCTTAAACCTGCATTGAAAACTAATTACAAATTTTAACAATAAAGATTAAAAAAATATTTATTTTCAAAAAAATAACTACTTAATTATGAAAAACAAAATTCTTACAGGCTTATGTATCTTATTTGGATTAATGATGGTTAATTCAGGTTTGAATAAATTCTTCAATTATATGCCAATGCCTGAAATGTCTGAAGAAACGATACAAATTATGGGTGCATTCATGACAATTAAATGGATATTTCCATTAGTTGCAATCGCAGAAATTTTTGGAGGCATATTAATAGCCGTACCTAAAACAAGAGCTTTGGGAGCAATAGTTATTCTTCCAGTAATGGTGGGAATAGTTGTACATCATCTGGTTCACGATATGTCAACTATCGGAATAGTACTGGTATTGTTGGCAATTAATATTTGGGCAATTGTTGCTAATTGGAATAAGTATTTACCGCTTTTAAAAAGTCAACAGGAATAAACTAATCCCGACTTGGATAGATCTCGTACTTCTGGGCCATTCATTTGGCAGGATTATGCCGCTTTTTCTAGTCTTCTAGGACAACCTTGGTTTTGAACTTCGGGGTTTGCATCGTAATCGGTGTTGTATTAATTCTGCTTTTTTTAACGAAATTGTTGCGCAATAGACAATGGGACAAACATGGCAATCAGTGCTGCGACATCAGGGGAATCCCCCCAGATAAAAAGTACAATGATGAATAAGGGTCAGGATTATTAATAGTTCGGGCGTTAAGAAGTTTGATTTTTTTGATTATATCCCATCAAATTAACTATTCAACTTCCACCTTCGATGGCTCCATAGCCACATTTCAGGGGAATCCTGTATAGTCTTTTCCAATCGTTCAGCATATTTTTCGACAATATTGGCGCCATCTTCTTTTGGATTGTCTTCAATCAGATCAAAAAAGAGTTCGTAACGACCCCTTCCCATTTTTTGAAAATGAGGGAAAATTACAACTTGGTCTGTTTTTTTGGCAATCTTGTCCGCTCCCACCAAAAACGCTGTTGGTCGATTTAGGAATTTTTGCCAATATTTAGAACTTTTTTTGGTCGGACTCTGATCGCCGATTATGCAGTTCATCATCTGGATTTTTTCCGATTTCAGTTTAACAATGGTTTTGTAGCCCATTCTTTCTTCTACCAAATGTACCCCGAATCGTTGACGGATGATTTTTAGCAGATCGTTGAAATATTTGTTCTTTTGCGGTCGATAAAAGGTGTTCGAACGGTATGGGAAGTATAGCGGAATAAAGATGAGCCATTCCCAATTGCCCTGATGTGCTGTGTATAGCAAAATATCTCTATGGTTGGAAAGGTATTTTTCTAGTAGTCCTGGATTTCTGATTCGCAATCTTTTTTTAACCTCTTCGGGAGTGATTGTAAGACTTTTGATTACCTCAAAAAGAAGATCGCAGAAATGGTGGTAGAATTTTTTTTCGATTTCTTTGATTTCCCTTCTGCTTTTATAAGGAAATGACTTTTTGATATTGTCCTGCACAACATTCTTCCGATAACCTAAAATATGATATACCAAAACGTAAAGCATATCCGAAAAAGAATAGAGCAACGACATTGGCAGTATTGAAACAGCGTAAAAAGGCAGGTATTTTATGAGGTGTTTACAGGTCATAATTTTAAGATAAGACATAAATCAGATTCTATCCTCGTTTGTTGGACGATGAAATTATGAAAGATATTAATAAGTTCAAGTTTCCTAAAAAGTAGAAAATGAGTTTGTGATTTTTGAGTATTTATCAGTGTGTTTTCGGTTAATGTTAAATTCAATCTGATGGCCTTCAATAAAGTTTCTTTCATATGAATTAGTGGCAGAATTTCACGTCAAATTCTATACTACTGTAAACCCACGATAAATATTCTAAAATTTGTGGCTGGTCACCTTTTTAGGCTTTTCTTAAATTTTAGACTTTCATTAAGCAAAATTAGCTTATATCCTTTACAATTCTTAAGCAAGAACATGTATTTGAATTCATTTCAAATCATGTTGTTTTTTTAATTATCAAATCCTTTTCAAGATAATGGCATATCCCATTCCAACCCCCACACACATGGTGACCAAGGCATATTTCTTTTGTTGTTTTTGCAGCTCTATTGCTGCCGAATAGGTAATTCTGGTCCCGGACATGCCCAAAGGGTGCCCAAGGGCAATAGCCCCTCCGTTAATGTTTATCCTGGGGTCATCATCATTTAACCCCCACACTCTTATACAGGCTAAGCTTTGAGCTGAAAATGCCTCGTTGAGCTCAATGACATCTATTTGATCAAGAGTGAGACCTGCTTTGTCCAAAACTTTTTTTGTTGCATACACAGGTCCAATCCCCATTACCCTTGGTTCCACTCCCACAACTGAAGATGCCACTACTCTGGCTAAGGGTTTTAACCCATACATTTCAACAGCTTTTCCGGATGCCACGAATATGGCTCCCGCCCCATCGTTCAGTCCCGAGGCATTCCCAGCCGTAACGGTTCCATTTATCTTAAAGGCCGGACGCAATTTAGAGAGTCCCTTAAGCGTCGTTTCGGGTCTAATGAATTCATCCTTGTCAAAAATGATGGAATCCTTTTTTCGCTGTGGTATCTCCACAGGCATAATTTCCTCGCTTAATCGCCCATTCTTTTGGGCGGAAACGGCCTTCATCTGGGATCTGTATGCAAAAAGGTCCTGGTCCCCTCTGGATATATCGTACATTTCGGCCAGGTTCTCCGCTGTGATCCCCATGGGATCCGTCCCGTACATCCGCTCCATCTTGGGGTTCTCGAACCGCCACCCAAAACTGGAATCGTACATCTTGGAATCGTTCCCATAGGCACTGGAAGGCTTGGAGACCACCAACGGCCCCCGGGTCATGTGCTCCACGCCCCCGGAGATAAAGATGTCCCCGTCACCGGCCTTGATGGCCCTGACAGCGTGCACGATGCTGGACATCCCGGAGGAACATAACCTATTGATTGTTTCCCCAGGAACGGTATACGGGAGCCCGGCCAACAAAAGGGCCATACGGGCCACGTTACGATTGTCCTCCCCTGCCTGGTTGTGACAGCCCAAAATGACATCATCAATCTTTTCTTTGGGTATTTCAGGGTTTCTCTCCACTAGTTCCTTAATGACCATGGCTGCAAGGTCGTCCGTGCGGACGGGCGACAATGTGCCCCTGAAACTCCCTATCGGGGTCCTGATTCCATCTATGATATATGCTTCTTCTTTCATTGTTGTCTTTTGAATATTCGTAAATTGAACTATTTCAATCTCACCTCAAAATTTGCACTTGTTTTTTCTTTGACCTCCTCCAGAGTGGCAGTCGGCATGAGCTCTGTGAGGGTAAGTTTTTCGTCGATGAACTCGAACACGGCCTTTTCCGTAATCACCATATCCACAGAGCCCTTTGTGGTCAGCGGCAGGGTGCACCCAGGCACCACCTTGGGCGAACCATCCCTGTTGGTATGGGTCATGGTGATGATGAGCCTTTTGGCCCCAGAGGCCAGGTCCATGGCGCCGCCCACGCCTAACAACGGCTTTCCAGGTACGGCCCAGTTGGCCAAATTCCCTCCTTCATCCACCTGCAATCCTCCCATCACCGCCACATCGATATGTTTTCCCCGGATCATGCCAAAAGATTCGGCACTGTCAAAATAACTACTGCCCGGTAAGGCGGTTACCGGAATTTTACCTGCATTTACAGGATAGTCCAGTGCCCCACCATCTTTGGGGACCGGGCCAACCCCGAGCATCCCGTTTTCGGTATGTAGGTTGATGTCATCTTCAGGTCGAATCAAATCGGCGACCAATGTGGGAATACCTATTCCCAGGTTCACCACATCTCCCTTCTTCAATTCCCGGAGCGCCCTTTTGGCCATGTTCATTCGACTTTCACTTACCTTACGACCCGAAGAAACGGAAGCCGAACTCCCCAAATCCTCAAGTGTCAGTTTTGCCTCCACTAAATAATCCACATAACAACCGGGGGTATGAATCTGGTTCGGGTCCAACGCCCCAACCTCCACGATCTCCTCCACTTCGGCGATGACCAGATCGGCAGCGGTGGCCATGGCCCTGTTGAAATTCTGTTCGGTCATGCGGTATTGCAGGTTTCCGGCCGTATCGGCCTTCCAGGCGCGGACAAAGGCCACGTTCCCGCGGATGCCGGGGATGAAGACCTGTTCCACACCGTCCAATGTTCTTGTCTCGCGGCCCTCGGCCAACAGCGTCCCTGCCGAAGTGGGCGTGAAAAAGCCCCCTATCCCGGCTCCCCCGGCGCGGATGGCCTCCGCCAAGGTCCCCTGGGGCAGCAGCTCATATTCCACATCACCTGATTGTGCGGCCTTTACCGCTTCAGGATTGGAGGTGAAAAAGGAACCGATCATTTTCTTGATCTGCCCATTGCGGAGCAATCTGCCCCCTCCAATACCAGGTTCACCAACATTGTTCCCTATAAAGGTGAGATCTTTTGTCCCCGTCTCGGCCAAGGCATGCATAAGGTGTACGGGGTTACCTGTCATCCCGAAACCGCCCTGCAACAGAACATCGCCGCTTTTCACCAATTGGACAGCTTCATCAAGGGTTATCTGTGGTGTGTATTTCATAAAGACTTAAAATTCATACGATTCAAACGGAAGGCCTACGTAGTTTTCCGCAATGGTGGTCTTGTAAGCTTTTGACATTTTAAGATAGTTAAACTTAGCCTTTTGCAATTTATACGTAAATGATCCATGCTCGTCCTGTTTATGTAAAAGTGTGGTCATAAAATTGGAGAAATCCTGAGCGCGCCAAATCCTACGTAGAGCCAACTCTGTGTAGTTCTCCAAAAACTCGGTGGAATTGTTTTTGTAGTATCCCACAAATCCATCTACAAGATGTTTTACGTCTGCCACAGCCAAATTCAATCCTTTTCCCCCAGTTGGGGGAACAATATGTGCCGCATCTCCTGCCAAGAACAACCTCCCAGCACGCAAATTGTCAATCATGTGACTACGCATGGGTGTGATACTTTTATCAAAAATAGGACCTGATTCCAATGACCAACCTTCGGTACCCAACCTAAGGCTTAATTCTTCCCAAATACGGTCATCCGACCAATTATCAATATGGTCGCCATCATTTACTTGCAGGTACAGACGGCTTACTTTTTCCGATCTTAAACTGTGCAATGCAAATCCGTTTTCGTGGTAGGCGTAGATCAACTCATCCGTTGAAGGGGCCACATGGGCCAGAATACCCAACCAACCAAAAGGGTATGTAATATCGTAAGAACGATAACTATCCTGGGGCATCGTTTTTCTGCCGATTCCATGGAAACCATCACAGGCTGCCACAAAATCACATTCGATAATCCCTTCTTCACCTTCATCGGTAAAGTGAATTTTAGGTGAATCCGTATCAAAATCAGTAATCTTATGTGCCCCTGCTTCAAAATACAATTGTTCACCTGCTTCCAACCAATCGTCAGTAAGATCCTTTACCACTTCTTGCTGGCCATAAATGGTAATCTGTCGTCCTCCGGTCAATTCAGCAAAGGGAACATGAACCCGCTCTTGATCAAAGCTCAGGTACACTCCGTCATGGACAATGCCTTCTTTCTGCATACGCCCGCCCAATCCTAATTGGTTAATGATGTCCACGGTATTTTGTTCCAGTAATCCGGCACGTACACGGCCTTCTACATATTCACGACTGCGCAATTCTATGATCACCGATGAAATTCCCTGCTGCTTTAGCCAATGTGCCAAAGTTAATCCAGCAGGACCGGCACCTATGATTCCTACTTGTGTTTTGATAATTTTCATGTGCTTTTGTTATATGATGTTTAGATTTTCCAAAACTTCCTGTGCTATATGATAGGCTTCGTTAGCCGCAGGAAATCCACAATAAATGGCCGATTGCAGAATCAATTCCTTGATCTCATCAGGAGTGACTCCATTGTTGATGGCCGCCCTTACATGCATTTTAAATTCCGGTGTTCGGTTGAGGGCAATCATCATGGAAAGGGTAATCAGACTACGTTGGTGTTTGGATAAACCCGGTCGCGTCCAAACCATGCCCCAAGGCACATTGGCCACCAATTCCTGAAAGGCCTCATTAAAGTCGTTGATGTTTCTTTGTGCACGGTCAACATGTTCACTCCCCAAGACCGTTCTGCGTACATGCATGCCTTGGTCAAAAGTCTGTGTCCCTACCAAAAAAGCAATCAATTCTTGTGCAAAGGCTTCTGGAAGTTCTGTACTGGCCAAATGACGGGCATGAAAAATCTTCACTTGTACTTCTGGAATTTCATCTGCCATAAAATGGGCATGTTCCGGTGTGGTCACAGGGTCTTCATCTCCGGTAATGACCAATGTTTTTAAGGGTATTTTTTTTATCAAATCCCTAAAATCTGCTTTACCGATCGCTGAACAACAGTTGGCATATCCGGTAACATTATTTTCCAAAACCATGGTTCTGGCCCAGTTTTCTTTTTCGGGATGTTTTTTTCGATAGGCATCGGTGAACCAGACGTTCATGGTGCTATCCGCCAAGGCGGCCATACCGTTTTCCGTAATGTTTTTGATGCGTTCGTTCCAACGGTCTGCCTCTCCGATTTTAGCCGCTGTATTGCTCAGAATCAGATGGGTAAATCGTTCTGGGGCATTGATACCAAGCCATTGTCCAATAAGCCCACCCATGGAAAGACCACAAAAGACCGCTTTTTCAATATGGAGATCATCCATCAATTGGAGCACATCCTTTCCCAGTTCTTCAATGGTATAAGGATCAGGGCCAATTTCACTGCTTCCATGTCCCCTGGTATCATATTGAAGTATTCTAAAATACGGCAGCAGATAAGGAACCAACCCGTCCCACATGGCCATGGTACTTCCCAACGAATTGGAAAATATCAAAACCGGACTGTTGGGTGTTCCTGAAAGTTTATAATTGGTTTTCATACTGTGCAATGATTGAATCAATAAGTGTGATGCTCTGTCCTATGGAATTTTTTGGATTGAAATAGGTACCCATATCATCCAATGCCACGGACTGTTCCAACAGGACTTCCTTAAGGTGTTTGTGTTCCCGAATGGCAATTTCACAGGCTTTTTCCACCAACTCATGGGCTTGTATTTTACCCATTGTTTGGGATAGTGCCAATGAAATGTTCTCCGCATAGATCAATCCATTGGTGGTTTCCAGATTGTGCAACATTCTTTCTTTGTCCACCTCTAGTCCAGAGAGCAACTCGATGGCCTTTTCCACGGTTCCTGCCGTCAACGCCATAATTTGGGTCAATACTTCCCATTCCGCATGCCACAATCCAGCGGAGCGCTCATGTTCCTGAACCATACTGGAGAGCATTGTGGCAGTTAAATTGGGGGTCCTGGTAGCATTGGCCAACATTACCGCACATATCACCGGATTACGTTTATGGGGCATGGTACTGGATCCGCCCCTTCCTTCGGCAGCAGGTTCAAAGACCTCCCCGATTTCGGTTTGCATCAATAATGAAATATCCTTGGCGATCTTTCCAAGACTTCCGGACAAAATGGACAGTGCTGACGCCCATTCCGAAAAATTATCCCGATTGGATTGCCACGTGAACGAATCTTTCAGACCCAATAAGTCCGCAAAGGCTAGTTTTACTTTAGGGGTGATACGGTCATTTCCGCTTCCCACTGCACCGCCCAATTGAATCGTCAACACCCGTTGTTTTGTTTGCAGGATGCGTTCATCACTTCTGTCAACGGCTTCCAACCATCCCGCGGTTTTCAATCCAAAAGTGATAGGTTTGGCCTGCTGTAATAAGGTCCTTCCCATCATCAACGTATCTCGGTGGGCCTTGGTGAGCTCCAATAAAATAGTTTTCAATTGTTGGGTCTTTCCCTGTAACCATTCCAGATATTCCTTGATGAGCAATACGGTTGCCGTATCGATAATATCTTGGCTCGTTGCCCCGTAATGAACATATTTTGAGGCTTCAAAATCATTGTTTTTGACAATCCGAACCAATTGTTTCACCAATGGAATGGCTGCATTCCCCCCTAAATGGACATCACTTTTCAACCGCTCCAAGTCAATATAATCCACATTGCAACATTCCCCTATCACTTTTGCAGCTTCTTGGGGAATAATACCAGAATCCGCTTGGGCTTGCGCCAATATCTCCTCTACTTTAAGTAGTTTTGAAATTTGATTGTGGTTTGAAAACAAGGAATTGATTTCCTTGGAATAAAATATCTCACTGTACAGGCTCATATTTTTATGAAATTGATCTATACATCGAAAAATACGGTTTCTTGCTCACCTTGCATATGGATATCAAATCGATATTGATTTCCATTTTTAGCAGCTATAAGTGTACCTCTCCGTTCTTCTGGCACTGCGTTGAGGGCAATATCGCTTGAATTTAAACTCGTTTCATCCGAGAAATACATACGCGTGAACGAATGGATCAATTGGCCACGCATATACACAATGAAAGTCAAATAAGGTGCTTGGCCATCCACACTTTTTGGTTTGATCGTCGTAAAAACAAAGCGATTTTCCGGGTCGGTTCCTGTTCCAAAGCGTCCGAACAGGGCATGCTCCCCATCGTTTTGCCATAACTCTATCATGGCATCACGAATAGGGTTTCCTTCCCCATCCAGCACTTGGCCAACAATGGTTATAGCATCGAGTGTTGTAAGGGGGTCCACTAAGTTACCGTCCACATATGAGGGAAAATCATATTTATATTGATCCGGGGTGAGTCCATACGCAAAATATGGCCCAACGGTTTGCGAAGGTGTCTGCTTCATGTTGTTCTTTTTAGTAGTATTATAAATTTTCAAAAGGTGTGGCCGAATGCCCCCTCAGCACAATATCGAACCGATAACCCAAAGCAAAACTGGGTTCTGTGAGTTCTAAATCAAATTTACCTATGAGCAAATCACGCCCTTTGGGCGGAACACCCAAGTAAATGGGGTCATGTTGCAATAATGGATCGCCGGGAAAATACATCTGGGTCACCAATCTACTGGTGATATCTCCCCCGAACAGTGAAAAATGGATATGGTTGGGACGCCATGCATTGTAATGGTTTCCCCAAGGATAAGCACCTGGTTTCACCGTATAAAACTTATAGTTGCCCTCAGCATCGGTCAAACATCTTCCCGTTCCCAAAAAATTGGGGTCGAGGGGAGCATTGTGTTGATCCACTTTATGGACATACCTACCAGCCGAATTGGCCTGCCAAACTTCAATAAGGGTGTGTGGAATAGGATTCCCGTTCCGGTCCATTACTTTACCGTGGACCACGATGCGTTCTCCCAACGGTTCACCATTTTTACGACCATTCATGGTTAGGTCATTATCAAATTCCCTCATGGCCATATCACCAAAAACGGGTCCCGTGTATTCGGAAAGTGAAGGCTTCAACAGCACCAAGGGTTTGGTAGGTGCCCTCAAAATGGTCGACTTATAGTCTGGGTATAATCGAGGCGGATGTACCTCCATGTCTGTTTTGTTGAGAATTAAATCTGCCATTTTTATGTGCTTTTATCTATCCTAAAAGTACTTATTTGACTTCCCACATTCTTGCATAAATCCAAATATTATTTGTACATATAAAACATTTTTAAACATATATATTATCTTATATACTTATAATTAAAGAATTAATCAGTATTTTTATATAAAATAACTTGTATAAAAAAAACGTTTGTTGATGCCCAAACTTTTAAACTATAAAGGGTTGTACGGCGATCATTATACGACCATACTACCCGACTTTTTTCATTGTGAGCTCTTATCGGTTCGTAGTGCAGTATACAATTGGGAAATAAAAAAGCATTTGCATACCGATTTGATTCAAGTCTTTATCATTGAATCTGGAAAAGGGGTTTTACTTTTAGAGGAATCTGAACTTCCTTTTGAAGGTCCCGGGGCCATTATAGTTCCCGCCCATACCTTACATGGGTTCAATTTTGAGGCAGAAATCGTGGGAGATGTGGTCACCTTCTCAGAAACCTTCATAGAACAAGCTTTTAAAAGTGCTCCTCATATTTTGTTCAAGATAACCCAGTTGAACTTCTACCCATTGGACACAGAATCCAAAAATTTTGAAGATGTCCTGTTCTTGAAAAAGCGAATAGTGGAAGAGCTTTTGGACATACATCAAGAGAAATTGGTGCTCCAACCGCTCTTTCAACTTTTCTGCATCTCCCTTTATAAGATTGCCCAGCAACGGGAAGACCACAAATTGGAAGTAAAAAACAGGGCTTTAAAATATTTCCGGGCCTATCAAAAAAAGATACGCCAGAACAATACCGAACATAAAGGTGTGGCCCAATATGCCAAAGAACTGAACATAACATCCGTTCATTTAAACCGAATTTGCCAAAGTGTCGTGCAAAAAACCGCTTTGGAAGTCATTCATGAACACTGGATCGGTGAGGCAAAAAAATACTTGCTCAATACCCAATATTCCATATCCGAGATATCTTATTTTTTAAATTTCAAAGATCCTGCCTATTTCACCCGATTGTTCAAAAAATACGTCGGTGTTTCCCCTAGGGATTTTAAAAAGGGATGATTTTTGGAGCCATATCAGCTCACGGAAACAAGCTCCTTCAATGACAAAGAAAGGTCCCTGATTTCTTCTTTGGCCGGATGGATTCCAAGCTCCAGAAGCTTTCGTGCATTTAAATGGTCTGCGGGTTTGTTCAAAGAATCAACTCCAATCAATTTACCTTCCTTATAATAATAAATGGAAAATTTGCCCGAAGCCGTATCTCCACGGACCACGTAATCATCATAGCCCAAAGAAATTCCCGCCATTTGGAGCTTCAAATGGTATTGGAACGTCCAAAACCAAGGTACCGCATTGTACGGAACAGCTTTTCCCAAAATATGGGCAGCGGCTGTTTTAGCTTGATCCACTGCATTTTGAACGGATTCCAATCTCAAATTTTTCTTGGCAAATGGGTTGTAGTGATTGGCCACATCCCCGATAGCATAGATGTTTGGGATACTGGTCTGCTGAAGTTCATTCACCACAATACCGTTTTCGCAGATAATGCCCGCTTCCTTGGCTAGTTGTGTTTCTGGGATTACCCCTATTCCCGCCAAAATCAAATCTGATGGCAAGGCCTCACCTGTTGAAAGCACGACATCCCCATTATCCTGAATACCATTGACACAGGCTCCCAAATATACCTTAGCCCCTTTTTGTATATGGGTTTCATAAAAAACCTTGGAAATGACCTCTGGCAAAACGCGTTCCATCAATCGGCTTTGGGCTTCTATAACAGTAACTTTTTTTCCTTTTTCTACGGCAAGGGCAGCAAGTTCCAGTCCAATAAAACCACCGCCCACGATCACCACATTATTGGCAGATTCTAACTGTTGTCCAATCCACTTGGCATCGGACAAAGTCCTTAGATAATATACATTTTTGGGTTCCTTGCCATCAAAACGCAATTTTCTGTTGGCAGCCCCTGTGGCCAAAATCAAATAGGTAAAATCTATTTTTTCCCCATTTACGGTGGAAATATAGTTTTCTTTTGGGTTGATTGAGGCTATTGTAACCCCAAGTCTTAAATCGATGGCATTGGAAACATAATATTGCTCTGAACGGAATAAAATGGAAACCTCGGTTTGCTTCCCTTGTAAAAACCCTTTGGAAAGTGGGGGTTTTTGATAAGGCAATTCCTTTTCTTCGGAAATGAGTACAATTTCCCCTTCAAAACCTTCATCACGAAGTGATGCCGCTACTTGAACGCCTCCATGTCCGGCCCCAATGACCACTACCTTTTTCATACTATTGCTCTTCTGGTACCCTTACCATTATTCCATCCAACTCGTTGCTCATTCTTACTTGACAGCTCAATCTACTGTTGGATTTTACCTCTGCTGTGGCACCTTCCAGCATTTCTTGCTCTTCCTCCTCCATGGTGGGCAACTTATCCAAAAATTTTTCATCCACATAGATGTGGCAAGTGGCGCACATGCATGATCCGCCACATTCGGCCACAATTCCTTTAACGTCGTTTTGAATGGCACCCTCCATGATGGTCGCCCCCAAAGGCAATTCAATGTTGTGGGATGTTCCGTTCGTTTCAATGTAAGTTATGCTTGGCATATTTTTCTTTTTTATAATGGTTAAATAAATTGTTTTCCTCCGTCCACAACAATGGTCTGTCCGGTTACAAAATCTGAACCCGAAGAGGCCAAGTACAGGGCTGTGCCCACAATATCCTCTGCGGATGATGGCCTTTTGATGGCCCCACGGTTAACCCCATATTGTTGGGCATTTTCCATAAGGTCCAAACTGGCCTGGGTAAGGGTAAAGCCGGGAGCAATTGCATTCACGTTGATGTTGTAATCTCCCAATTCCTTGGCAATGCTCCTTGTAAATCCTATCACCGCTCCTTTTGATGCCACATAATGGGACCAATTGGGCGAACCGCTCATGAACGTGGCAGAGGCTACATTTACGATTTTCCCGGCCTTTTTTTCCATCATGACCGGTACCACTGATTTGCAGACCATCCAGAGTCCCTTAACATTCACATTCATGACCAGATCCCACTCTTTTTCAGATATTTCGTAAAAAGGTTTGCGTTCCAATCCGGCATAGACCGCGGCATTGTTCACCAAAACATCAATACCTCCCCATGTATCCAAAATGGTCTGGGTCATTTGCTTAAGGGATTCCGCATTGGTAATATCCACCTCAACCGCTATGGCATTTGTAAGGGCATTGGCCGTAGCTTTTGCTCCTTCTATATTTTTATCGCATACCGCAACTTTGGCCCCTGCATTTGAAAAAGCTTCCGCAAAAGCTTTACCTAATCCTCCGGCCGCTCCGGTAACCACAACAATCTTATCTTTCATTCTATTGTGTTTGTTTCATAGTTTATATACTTTGGAAGTGCTTCATGGGCCCTAATGAAATCCATAAAGCCATGTGCCATCACCTTACTTTCTGGGAGCAACAGGTGCATGATGGAATTTCCCATGATAATATCGATGACTTTCATGGGTTCCACATCATACCATTTACAAACAATTTTGTTGGCATGCGGTGTAAACCGCCAGAGTTTATCGGCGTCCTTTACTATGGCATCGTTGATGTTTTTGGCTTCCAAAGTACTGTCGTGCCCATCTATGATATCCGCTATTTGGTCTATCACAGCTTGGTCATAGCCCAACTTGGCCAACTCTCTTTGTGCCAGTTTTGCTCCTTCTTTTTCATGTTGAATAAGTAGTTCAGGATATTTCTTTTTGTACCCGAATGACTCCATTAATTTATCTTGTGGTACTGATTTCCAACCGGTATCGTGTAATAAAATAGCTGTAAGCACTACATCTGGATTGGCCTCTGGATATTTCTCCAGCAGGTTTTTGGCCAAATGATATGATACAACGGTGTGTTCATCATTATTGCGCACATCTAAATGTGGCCTAGCTATTTTCCATATTTTTTCGTCCTCTTCGCGCAGCATCAGTAACTGAAATAAATAGTTTTTAACTCGGTAAACGATTCAATACCGTATCGGCCTTTTTCACGGCCAATACCGCTTTGTTTCACCCCTCCGAAGGGCACATCGTGATAGGAACGTTGAATATTATTGATCCAAACAGATCCTGCTTCCAGTTCTTCGGCTATGCGCAACCCCCGGCCCAGCTCTCCAGCAAAAACATAGGCCGCCAATCCATATTCAGAATCATTGGCCAATGTGATGGCTTCATCAATGGTCTTAAACGACATGATTCCTGCTACCGGGCCAAAGGTCTCTTCTTTCATCACTTCCATGTCGTGATCTACATCAGCAATAATCGTCGGTGGAAAAAACCATCCTTTGTTATATGCATCTTCCACCAAACGGGCACCTCCAATCTTAACTTTGGCACCTTTTGAAAGGGCATCCCGAGTCTGATCTTCACTGGTCTGATAGATTTTCTGGTTGATCATCGGTCCCATATCGCTATCCCCAAAAGGATCGCCCACCTTGAGTTTTGAAGTATGTTCCGTGAGTTTTTCCACTACTTCCGAATAAATCGCCTCTTGGACATAGACCCGGCTGACGCGATAACAAAACTGACCGCTATTGGCAAAAGTGTGTTTCACAATGGCCGGGATGGCCACATCCAAATCGGCATCTTCACATACAATGACCGGCGATTGCCCCCCAAGTTCCAAAGTGACCCGTTTATTGTGCTGGGCGGCCAACATACCTATGCGCTTTCCCGTGGAAGTTCCCCCCGTAAAGGCAATTTTTGCTGTATGCGGATGGGTTACCAAAGCGTCTCCAATATCCCTCCCACGGCCTGTTATCACATTAAAGACACCCTCTGGGTACCCTGCTTGTGAAAATAACTCTGCTATTTTTAAAGTGGATAGTGGCGTATCATCCGAAGGCTTTGCCACAATGGTGCAACCCACAATTAGAGCAGCCCCCAATTTCATGGTCAAAAGAGCAATGGGATAATTGAACGAGGTTATGGAAACCACAACCCCAATGGGATCCCGCACAACCATGGCTTTTTCCCCTTTAATGTTATGCAATGGCACCTCACCTTTCAATCGAAGACCTTCTTCGGCATAATAATCCGTTAGATCTGCCCCACGGTTGATTTCCCTGACACAGGCTGCCAAAGGCCGGCCTAGTTCCTTGGCCAGGATTGTTCCAATTTCTTCCGCATGGTCACGCATGAGTTGGGCCGCTTTGTGCTGTAATTTGGCACGCTCTGCCGTAGGCACTTTTTTCCATTGTTTAAAGGCTTTATATGCCGAGTCCATGATTGCCTCAACATCCTCCTTATTGCTACGTGCCATGGTTTCTATGACATCTCCCGTAACAGGATTGATGACATCTCCATATTCACCTGAAAGGGGCGCAGTCCATTTTCCGTTGATAAAATTTTCCATAGTATTTAGAGAATATCAGCACATAAGGCGGTTTTGGTCTCTTCTAAGTCTGCCATGGCCATTTCTTTAGATTCCGGAAGATCCAACAGAGGAATGATATCGGTCTCCAAACGGGCACAATATTGGCTTGGGGTCTGTTTGAACCAATCGCTGGCCACGCTGACCCCTGTAAGGGTAAATCGCCAGAGCTTATCGGCATCACGGACAATTTTGTCTTCGAGTGACCTCGCTTCATCCCTTGTATCATGACCATCAATGATATAGCATACTTTTTCAATGAATTCATCTGCGTACCCTAATTTTTTGAGCACTTCGGTGCCAAGTTTGACACCTTCAGATTCATGAAGATAACGCACGTCGCTTTTCATGAAGTTTTTGCTTTGAAACCCCTTCTTGAAGATATCTTCCTCATCAATGGAATACCATCCAATATCATGTAATATGATGGCTGCTCCCACTACATCCCTGTCAGCTTCCGGATAGTTGTCCGCAAGCTTCATTGCATAGCTATAGGATATGGGAATGTGTACATCATTCTTGCGCGTACGCATATATTTTTCCGCACTTTTTAAAATAGTACCGTGTTCTATCATTGTTATTTTTTGTTCTACAATTTCACAGGCAATCCCTGTTTATTTTCTTCTTTTTTAGGCTTCTTCCAAAATTTTCACCTTTCCCGTGGAACCATCCACCATAATATAATCCCCTGTTTTTATAGCGGTACTGGCAGAACCTGTTCCTGTAACAGCGGGCAATCCGTATTCACGGCAAATAATGGCTGCGTGGGACATCATTCCCCCAATATCCGTAACGGTTGCCTTTATTTTTCCAAAAACAGGGCCCCAACTTGGTGCAGTTACCCTTGTAATCAGAATTTCACCGGGTTGCAATTCGTTTAAACGTTCTGGATCGAATATCACCCTTGCTCTGCCTTCTACTTTACCTGGT
>NZ_MDGL01000163.1 GCF_002742265.1 Maribacter sp. 4G9 | reverse complement strand
AGACCTATACGATGAAAGATATGCCGTGGAAAGGGCGAATGCATGGATGGACAGCTACCGTTCCCTGCTCAACAGGTTCGATACGACCACCGAAAGCTGGAAAGGATTCAACTATTTGGCATTCATTGCGATAGCGTTGAAAAAATTCAAGAAAAAGAAAAAAATAAAAGTTTAAACCACTTCAATACAATGTTATGAAGAATTTTATATTTATTGCATTTCTATTTATTTTCTCTACCTGCCAAAAGGAAGAATTCTTCTTGGAGACCGATCCTAGGGAATCTTCATTTTTAAACGATGGACAGCTTACCAATTTGGTAACATCTATAGCCCTGCACGATGGGTCTTTTGATGATGCGGTTGATGGATCCAATTGTTTCAGTATCAATTTTCCGTACGAAATCATCCTTGACAATAGTACACACAATATAACTGGGATAGATGATTTGAGTATCTTACAAAGCGGTCAAGAAATAAGACCTGTGTTTCCAATCCAAATAACATTTTCGAACCACGAACAGATCCAATTGGAAGATTATCAAACACTATTGGATTTACAGCATAATTGTGCCGAAGGACTTATGGACAATAATTTTATAAGCTGTGTAGATTTTGTTTACAATATAGATGTCGCTTTGTTCGATTCCTCATTGGGCACTTTTTCATCGATAACATTCGATCACGATCGTACCACCTATCAGTCCATACAAGGATTTTCTAAAAGTACGTTGGCCTCCATACAATTTCCGGTTATTCTTAAGTTACATGGCAGTTCTGACGTATCCGTCCATAGTAATGAAGAATTAAAGGAAATTATTCTAGAACATCAATCAGCCTGTAACTAGATTCCTTAAGGATTCTTCCAATATCTTTCCTTAGCGCTCAAAGGTACCTCCCAAGTGGCATTCGGTCATTACAAACCTTCCTTTATGCATTTTGGCAACCATTTCTTTGTCTTTCCCACAGGTTGCATGCCATAGATACCTAGCGCATGTTTTCGGTTCCACGCTTGATCTTGCTTGCCCCGGTGGTTATAAAGCCAATCAAAGCCCTAGCTGGCATTGGTCTGTGCCATCTTCGTTGGCCTATTGATAGCTTCCGTATTGTTTCAGCGGCTAGGGTAGTGCCATAGCGAACTGGAGAGTTATACGGGATTACAGGCTCTGGCCAAGCTCATGGTACTTGCCTCAAACGTACTTTTGCAATATTGCAATGCTTTGAGTTTCTGTAAACCTGCTTTTCTTCACGATTTAAAATAATTGATTTTTAAACTGTCCGAAAAACAGGTAAGCCTCCACTTATAAGGACGTTTTTCTCTCTTTTTGAAATAAAACACCTTCCCCTTAAATGTTAAAATAGAATTAAAATTCCTGTGCATAGGGGTAGATTTCCAATGGCTGTTGTTTTTATAAAAGACGTCCAAAATTAAATAACTGAAATTTTTAACATAATTCTAAAATCCCACACATTATGAAAAAAGTATTACATTTTAAAGTATTTCTGATACTATTGACTACCCTATTTATGGTCATTTCCTGCGAAAAGGAAGATAATATCGAGACTTCAAAGGAAGATGGCCTGACCATTGTGGAGACTGCCCAAGGCCAAGACGCCCTAACATCCCTCGTTAGTGCACTGATTACAGCAGATGTTAACGAGGGAACTGATTTGGTAGGAACTTTGAGTTCTGAAGGTCCCTTTACCGTATTTGCGCCTACAAACGATGCCTTCGCAGCGCTGTTAGGGCAATTGGACGGTTTTGATTCTTTGGAAGATTTTGATACGGATGAAGAACGGGCCATTCTTGCCAAAATTCTAACCTATCATGTGGTGGCAGGTACGGCAGCAGCATCCACGGACTTGTCGGATGGTATGATGGTTACCACCGTTCAGGGAGAGGACCTGACCATTAGTCTGGAAGGTGGTGTTTTCATTGATGATGCAACTGATATGAATGCCCAAGTAATTATTCCGGACGTAGCAGCTAGCAATGGTATCGTACACGTAATAGATAAAGTGTTGCTTCCACAAGAAATAATCGACGCCCTAAATGCGGGCGAAATGGAAAATGAAACGGGTACCTTGGTAGATATCGTAGTAGCTACGGAAGCCCTTTCCATCCTAGAGGCTGCGGTAATCAAGGCAGATTTGGCCGCTACCTTAAGTTCTGATGGCCCTTTTACCGTTTTTGCACCAACGGATGATGCTTTTGTAGCCCTTTTGGACATTCTTGGGGACGAGTACAATAGTCTGGATGACTTTGATACCATGGAAGAAATGGCCCTCTTAAAGGACATCTTGCTATACCATGTAATAGCGGCAGAGGTTAAGTCGACCGATTTAGCACCTGGTCAAGTACCAACTGCCCTACCGGATAACAGCATCGAAGTGATCGCTTCAGGAGATACGTTTGTAATTGGAGATGCTTCTGGAACGGACGCCAATATAACCGGTGTGGATATCATGGCCTCCAACGGCGTTGCTCATACGATCGATAAGGTTTTATTGCCTCAAAGTGCCATTGATTTCGTAACCCAATTGCAATTGAAGTCCATTGTGGAAATCGCCGTGGAGACTGAGGATTTAAGCTTATTGGTAGGTGCCTTGACCCAAGCGAACGCCGGTTTGGTGGAAACGTTGAACGGTGATGGTCCTTTTACCGTTTTTGCGCCAACCAACGAAGCCTTCGTGGCATTGTTGGATACATTGGGTGATGATTATAATAGCTTAGCCGATTTTGATACCGATGCCGAAAAGGATTTATTGGTAACCATTCTTACCTATCACGTAGTTGCCGGTACAGCCGCTTTTTCTTCCGGACTTAGCGATGGACAGGAAATTGAGACTTTTCAAGGCGAAAACGTGACCATCAATATAAAGGATGGAACCGTACATGTAGCCGATGCCACTGGAGAAAACGCGACCGTATCAATGCCCGATGTCGAGGCAAGCAATGGAGTCGTACACATCATAAACAAAGTATTGTTACCGCAGGCAGCTCTGGACGCTTTGGAACCTCCCATGCCTAACATTGTTGAAGCTGCACAAGCTACCGAAAGCTTAAGTTCATTGGTAGCGGCTTTGATTCAAGCGGATGCCGGTTTGGTAGAAACATTGAGTGGAGAGGGCCCCTTTACCGTTTTCGCACCCACAAATGATGCTTTTGTGGATTTGCTGAACAATTTAGGTCCTAATTACAATAGTCTGGAAGATTTTGATACGGACCAAGAGAAGGCACTATTGGCCCAATTACTTACCTATCATGTGGTTGCGGGTGCCGCAGTGGCCTCCACAGACCTATCTGACCATCAGGAAATTGTAACCGTACAAGGAGAATCACTTTTCGCAATAGTCAACCATGGTGTACAGATCAGGGACAAAACACATGTAGATGCCAATGTTACCACAGCGGATGTTATGACCAGCAACGGTATTGTACACATCATTGATAAAGTACTTTTGCCACAGGAAATCATAGATGCCCTACACTAAATAAACATAAGGCTTTTGCTTGAAAAAAACCTTCCTCATTATAGAGGAAGGTTTTATTATTTGGAAAGTTTTTTTGAGGTGTATGGTCTATCGTTTGTCATGTGGCGTTCTAAATATCTGCCCAACGTACCTATACGACAGACAGCAAAACTCCTGCAAATAGCTACTTAGAAGGCAAGGATAGATGTCGGTCAAAGTATTCGATTATCTTACCAAAAAGATAGCGATCGTAATATTGCTCACGGCTCCATCCATGCGTTGCACCCGGTGCAAACGCAAAGTCGAAGTCCTTGCCCTGTTTAATCAGTTCTTCGGCTAACACGGCTATCGTCTTGAAGGGTACCACATGGTCCTGCATACCGTGGATGAACAGGAGTTTATCCTCCAAATTGCCTGCATAGTTGAGCGCTTTTCTTTCAAAGACCTCTGGGTGTGTCTGTGGGCTACGAACAATCGCGACGTCATCCGTGCCAAAGAACATCGGATCAACAGCCGCCGCTGCAGCAATACCCACCTGGAATAAGCCAGGCTTCATCAACAATGAATAAACGGAGAGTGTGCCGCCATAACTACTACCCCAGATGCCGATGCGATCGGGATCGACATAATCCAATGACTCCATGTAGGCAACGGCACTCGCATAATCCTCAATGTCCTGTTCAGCAAAACCCAGCAGGAACTCTTCACGGAATGCCCGGCCATAGCCGTTGCTACCGCGTGAATCCACCTGCACGATGATATATCCCTTCTTGACCAGCAGCTGCTGTACGAGGCTGTAGTTACCGGCCCAGCGGTTCCTCGCTGTATTCGAATACACGGGCCCAAAAATAACTGGATACTTCATACCGGGCTGCATGTTGGTAGGTTTCAGAATCCGGGCATGCAGCGTGTAGTCATCTACAAGACTGGGGAAACTAACGTATTCCGCAGCTGTCCAGGTTCGCTCCGTAAAGTCAGGCAATGGCGAGTGGGTTACGCGGGTAGCGTTACCACCCTTGCTGCTTAACGCGTAAAGTTCGGGCGGCGATGTGTCGTTGCTATGCATGAATACCAAGTGCCGGCCATCCGGTGAGGGGTAGCCAACGTTCTGGCCGGAAAGATTCGTCACCTGTTTGGGATCGCCACCGGATATATTCAGGCGATACACGTGTTGTTCATACGGATTAACGCCGTTGCCTTCATAAAATAGCGCGCCACCAGCAATAATTGGGGCGGACAACACATCGTAGGAAGGGTCTGTCAGGAGTTGCGGACTATCACTAGACGGTGAGGTATCGATTGTATAAAGGCCGTAGCGATCACCCATGTCGCTTAAGAAAACGACGCTCTTTCCATCCGGATGCCAGGTAGACCCAAACGATGTATACATGCGGCTCTCTCGAACACCTCGCCAAATTTCCCGCACTTGGCTTTCTCCGGGTGCAACGACGAACAACTTACGTTCAACTGCCGTGTCAGAAGCGATATCAACTAGCAGCGCACCGTCCGGTGACCAGTTGAAGTCAATGACCTGGTTGGCGTGCGGGTCTGGTAAATCTAAATACATAATGTTGCCACTCTCTACATCTAGGAGGCCAACCCTGCGAAGCTCGTTTGGATCGCCCGGATAACTTCTGCGTACCTCGTTGGGATTGGTTTCGGTAGCTAGGTAATCCGGGAATGGCACCTTTCGCATCTCGCGTCGGTCAACGACATGAATTGCGATTATCTTGCCATTGGGCGACCACTTGTAGGTTGGCCCACTCCAGATGCCTGGACCGATTTCACGTTCCGGTCGGCTGTAGCGTCCCTTCCCTAAGCTCGAGAGACTGGCGATGCCGATCTCGGTGAGCTGGCGATTCTGTTTGGAAGGGAAGTCAGCAAGCCACAGGTCACCGTTCCGTATATAAGCCGCTTGGTTGCCGCCTGGCGATATCGAGAGGTCATGTGCACCTGCCTCGACGGGCATCAACTGGACGTCGTCTCCTTTGCTCAGCGATGTCTGCCAAAGGTCATTACCTCGAAGGCTGAGGATTGTATTAGAGACGGTCCAGACTATATCGCGCACGGACGTAGACGCCTTATTGGAACTGTGGCGCACTTCCTTTCCATCGCTTGTGGATACCCAGAGGCCACGTACAGGATTTCCTGGTTCACTCCAGGAAAAGGCGAAGTGCTTGCTATTAGGTGCCCACACAGGCCGGGAAGGGGTTGTTCCCGTCAGTTTTGGCGTTGCAAACAGGTCATCAAGAGTAAGCTCACCTTCCTGTGCTGTAATTGTTGCGGGCATCGCCATGAGTAAGCCTAGCACTACCCATGTTTGCCAAAAAGAAATCTGTTGCATGTTTTTTTGCTTTAGTAACTGTCTAGTAAAATACTTTTATACTGCTTATATTGTACTCTTGCCATTGGAGCGTGTGCTTTCTCAACGTCTTCCAAGACGGATTTTTTTTGGGTTTTCTCGTCACCTCTTCCATTGCACATACCGGTCTCGGCTCGTATGTTTGCCCAGTATTCGTTATCATTTATAAATATAGTAGATTCCTAATTACTAATAAGAGCTAAAAATAGAAGGGACAGAGAGGTCTCGGCGAGATACATTAAATAATATCGTTTCAAAAAAATCCCACCATCTATAATTTTCTTGGAATCCCCACAGTACCTAGATCCTGTTTCACAAAGGTCGAATCAAATATGAGCAAAGATGATAAAGAGAGGTATGGCTTAACAGGTTTTCTAAAAAGTTTTTTGTGTTGCAGATGTGTTACAAGAACAAAAAAGCACTCACATAAAAATGTAAGTGCTTGATTATTTAGGTGATCGCAAGAGGATGGTATATTCTCAAAACACTCCCTGCTGAAAATAGTCCAAACAAAAAAACGCTCAAGCAAGCTCGGCGTTTTTTCTTTTTAAATTATTTATTCGTGACCTCAAGAGGACGGAATTCGAACTTTTTGAAGGAAGATATTGAAATTATTATCAATAAATCATTTCATATTGGAAATACAACATACTCTTGAACACTTTTACCAAGAATCACTCACAAAAAACCAATTTATACTTATATGAATTTGTAGATGTCGTAGGAATAAAAAAGAATTTAATCTTTCATATGACCCATCAATACGTTCGCCACTACTATATCTTTATTTAATGGCTTTCCTTTTGAAGCCATTTCAAAAATGCTTGGTCATACAAATAATTTATATGCGAGTTTTAGATAAAACTTAGTGAGGATATGATTACATTACAAAAAGAAACTCAAAGCTTAAAAAGCAAATTTCAAAAACAGTCTTCATTCTGGTGAAAATTCAAAAGAGAATTGAAAAAGTTATCAAATATCTATTTGAGATAGGTTAAAAATCTTTATTAAATAAAATGGTTACAGGCTTTTATTTGTAAAAAGCGGTTGAAGGCCTTGGAGGCCAAATCCGCACAGGACGGTTTTGTTTTGACCGAGGCCCAGTTACAGGCCTTGGAACGTGCAAAGGAGGAAAAACAGCCCATGGCGAGATAGAGACCCACCACCCGGGTTATCTGGGCGCACAGGACACCTACTATGTCGGTTCCGTCAAAGGAATCGGCCGTATCTATGCGCAGACCTTCATCGACACCTATTGCAAGGTATCGTTCGTAAAGCTCTATGACCGTAAGAATGCCATCACAGCGGCCGATCTGCTCAATGACAGGGTAATCCCCTTCTTCCAACAGAAAGGGCTTCCCTTGCTGCGCATATTGACCGACAGGGGAACCGAGTACTGCGGAAAACGGGAGCACCACGAATATCAGCTTTACCTGACCATTGAGGACATCGACCACACCAGTACCAAGGCAAAGAGTCCGCAGACCAATGGAATCTGTGAACGTTTCCACAAGACTGTAGATACCCCGAACTTTGGACGGGTTTTCTACAAAAAAAATATAATTATTGACCTCCCCCCAAAATTAGGTACCGGTCTTATCTAGAGAATCCGGGCTATTTTCATTCATTTCAATGTACTCGTTGGGAGACATGTCCCCAAACAAACTGTGCGGCCTAAAGTTGCAATAGTCCTCTTTCCTGTAAATCTTCAACTTGTTACTAAAATATATTTTCCCTCAAAAATTAGGATACTAATTATTTGCTGAGATATGCCTCTACTCTTATAAAAGCCTTATTTCTATAAGGTAAAATTTTAATATACTCTTCTCCATAAAATAAATTTTCCACCGCAGACTTATTAGGAAATTCTACAATAGTAATAAAATCAGCCTTTTTATTACCTAATACGGTAATGTTAACTTGATACTCTGCAACTACTTTTGCTCCTAATTTGCTGTAAAATTCATCTATTTTTTTTAGGTATAAATCTAAGGCCTCTTTATCATCTTGATTGATCAGACCTATAGTTATTAGTTCTACTTTATTCATATTAAATATTAATCAATGCGGGGTTTTTATAAAACCAGAATAATTACTTTCCGCAATTTCATTACATTTTAAACTATAATTATGCGCTCCCCCTATATAAGGCATAAACATTTGAGGTTTTCCAGGAATATTTGCCCCCATGTACCAAGATTTTGCTTTTACAAAAAGTGTCATATTTGCAATCTGGTTTACATGATCCACCCATTCTTTTTCAGTTTCAATACTAGGTTCCATTTCTTTAATATTATTATCCCGCATGTAGTTAATTAAATCTTTAATCCAATCCCCTTGTTGCTGTGCTTGTTGGCCTAAACTACAAAAGACTGATGAACTTCCAGGACCATACATTATAAACATATTGGGAAAATTATTCACCATCATTCCAACAGTAGTCTTAGCACCGTCCTTCCATTTTTCAGAGAGAGACATTCCATTTTTTCCAATTGGGTTAATTTTTAAAAAAGAGCCAGTCATAGCATCAAAGCCTGTGGCACATATTATAACATCCAAATCATACTCCAAAGAAGACGTTTTTATACCTTTATCCGTAAAAGCTTCAATTGGAGAGGATTTTACATCTACCAAAGTAACATTATCTCTATTATATGTTTCATAATAATTTGTTTCAGCAATAAGCCTTTTTGTCCCTATAGGATAATCTTGAGGAAGTAGTAACTCAGCCACTTTAGGATCTTCAACTTTTGATTTTATTTTTTTTCTAGCATATTCACAAGCTAATTCATTTGCATCTTTATCTATTACATGTACGTCTTCAAACGAATTAGGACTGTCCCGATCCAAAGTTAAGTCATAGTTTCAACTTTTGAATTAGGTGCTCTTTCCTTCTTTTGAGCATCGTTCTTTTCTTTATCGATTTACGTTTTTCCAATATCTTTTTGTCCCTTCCGAAATATACGGCTGCCGGTGTCAGGTTGTCCAATGATTCGTGGTATCTCCTGTTGTTGTAATAGTCCACGAACTCTTCCAACCTTTCCTTGAGTTCCCCCGGCATATAGTAGTTGTCCAGTTTGATGATGTTCTTCATCGAACGGTGGTAACGCTCTATCTTGCCCTGCGTCTGTGGATGGTTCGGTTTTCCCCGGATATGCTCCATCTCCCTTTCCTTTATGAACTCCTTCAGTTCGCCACTGATGTAACAGGGCCCGTTGTCCGACAGGAGCCTTGGCATTTGCCCTTTGGGCAGCGATACCTTTTCCAATGCCCTTCCCACTGTTTTCTTCACATCCCCTGCGTTCATCGAGGGACAGAGTTCCCAATGGATAATATATCGGCTGTAATCGTCCAGAATGGTCGAGAGATAGTACCAGCCCCACCCGACGATCTTCAGATAGGTGAAGTCCGTCTGCCACATCTGGTGAACCCTTATGGTCTTGTCCCTGTACTCCTGTGAAGCGGCCATGGTATCAAAAGCAGGGGATGTCACCAGTCCACGTGACTTAAGTATGCGGTAGACACTGCTCTCCGAGATATAGTATTCCCGCTCATCGGTCATCTTACAGGCAAGTCCGCGACAGGATTCCTCCGGGAAGTCCAGGGCCATCTCCACGACCTCCGACCTAATCTTGTCGGGTATCCTGTTCCAATAGGTATTGCGTGCCCTATGGTTGGGCGCAAGTCCGTCAAAGCCACCTTCGAGGTACTTACCGTACCAGTTGTAGAAGGTGCTCTTGTTTATCCCTATTTCCTTCAATGTCCTGTTCACGCCTATTTCAGATGTCTCCACAAGCCTTATGATCTCGTATTTCTCCTGTTGGGTAAATCGCATGTACTTCCTCCATTTTACCCTAAGCCATTGGTACTTTTTTTGAGCACCCGGTTCTGGAGCAACAGTTCGGCCACCGTTTCCTTAAGCTGGGAGTTCTCCCCACGGAGTTCCTTTACTTCACTGGTATTGGCCTCGCGCATGGTGTCACCCATCAGGCGCTTCTTCCCAGCTTCCAGAAAATCCTTGCTCCAACGATAGTACAGTGCCGGGGCAATGCCCTCACGCCTGCAGATGCCGGATACCGATTCCTCGCCCTTGAGACCTTCCAGCACGATACGGATCTTTTCCTCTGCAGAAAACTTCCTCCTTGTATTCCTTTTAATGTCCTTTACGATTGATTCCGTGTTCTTCTTTGTCATTTTAAGTGATTTAAATGGTTAATGAATCCATCTTCAAGGCTAGCCTTGAAGATAACAAAACCATCACTTATCTTTAGACCAAGATCAGTCCACTTTTAGTTGAAGATTTACACTGGTACCCACAATATGTTCAAAAGAATAATTTAATCTATAATTAATTCCTACTTGAACTTCTGTATTGGATATTTCTTTATATTTCCCATTAAATGTTAAATGATTTCTTAATGACATTGAAAAATCTTTATTGAAAAATAAAGTACTTGCCCAATAAGGCTCAAAAGAAAAATATTTTGAACTAGCATTTATGGGTTTTGTCCCTCCTTCATCATCATAGGAACCGATTGGAAGTATAAAATCAAATTCAAGTCGATTTGGAAACGATAGCCCAAAAAGTTTTGTGTCAAACCATTGTATACCTGTGCCTACCACAATATCCCCTAAACCAGATTTCCCTACTAAATCATAAGGGTCATTAGTGTCAAGATTTACAATTGGGATCAGTAAATCAAAAAGAAGGTTTCCTCCTAACATTTTCTGGTTGGTCAACCATATTCCTTGGTTTAATAATAAGAATGTATTTATTTCTAATTCATCAGTTCCATTAGGCTTTACATTATTCCCATCAAAATCTTGGACCTTTCCTGAAAAATAGGAAGCATATTCCATTAAATAAAATCCAGGCCCAGGAACAGCCCCATCTATTACACTGGTCAAACCGTAGTTTCCAGGAGCTTGATTTAAATCTTGTCCATACACATTACTGAACAAACCCGTTAAAATTATGGCTTTTAAAAGAAATTTTTTCATCATATAATTATTTTGGTTAGTTTGAAATCAAATTACAATATTTTCACTTTCCCTGTGGAACCATCCACCATTATGTAATCCCCTGTTTTGATCGCAGTACTGGCCGATCCTGTTCCTGTAACAGCGGGCAATCCGTACTCCCGGCAAATAATGGCTGCGTGGGACATCATTCCCCCAATATCCGTAACGGTTGCCTTTATTTTTCCAAAAACAGGGCCCCAACTTGGTGCAGTTACCCTTGTAATCAGAATTTCACCGGGTTGCAATTCGTTTAAACGTTCTGGATCGAATATCACCCTTGCTCTGCCTTCTACTTTACCTGGT
>NZ_MDGL01000162.1 GCF_002742265.1 Maribacter sp. 4G9 | reverse complement strand
CTGTGCTGAGCGCAGTCGAAGCAAGTCTGCCTGGGACTACTAAGGAGCCCACGGGCCTTTTAAGGGGATCCGGGCAACGTTCATTGTTTTGAAGTATTGGAAATTCTGGAAGTTGAGACAAACTAGTTGTTGGTTCTTGGTTGATGGTTGATGGTGAAGCTGTCAACTAACAACGAACAACGATCAACTAACTGGGGGATTAGCTCAGCTGGCTAGAGCGCCTGCCTTGCACGCAGGAGGCCATCGGTTCGACTCCGATATTCTCCACCAAGCAATGCTTGGAGATGATTTGCTCGTCTTTAAAGTATAGCATGAGGAGCCACAAATACATTATTTGTAATTGTTGGTGGCGACTCGCCACAAGTTCATTGACATATTGGGACAGGATATAATAAGATTGTTCTTATTGTATACCTAAAAAAGAAAGAAACACGAATCTTTATATAGAGTAAAGAGTACGAACAGAGTACAAAAGTAGAAAAGGAAAGGCGACAAGCTGGAAAAGGGCGTATGGGGAATGCCTAGGCTCTCAGAGGCGAGGAAGGACGTGATAAGCTGCGAAAAGCCGCGGGGATCGGCACATACGATATGATCCGCGGATATCCGAATGGGGCAACCCGGCA
>NZ_MDGL01000161.1 GCF_002742265.1 Maribacter sp. 4G9 | reverse complement strand
TACCTGTCCGTCCGTGAATTTCCTGTTATTGTGTTCGCTATGGTTCATTTCTTTCAATAGGTCGTCGACCAAACAATATATTGCTATAACTTTGTCCTGGAGCATTTTGAGATGTTTTATAGTTCGCACCATAAAATTACAAACTCATTATGCTCCTTCTTTTTAGGAAACTCGGGTTAATTAGCGCCAAAGTCCCCGAGGAAATAGACTACACCCAATATGAAATATCCGATGCCCTTGTAATCGATAATACCGGAGCCTATAGGGACCAGACCCAGTTATCCAGACATTTAAGGGCACAAGGTGTTTCCAAGGTGCTTTTAACAGCACCTGGCAAAGAGATACCAAATATAGTTCACGGGGTAAACCATTTGGACTATGACCCAGATACTACGCATATATTTTCCGCAGCTTCCTGCACAACAAATGCAATAACTCCCATACTAAAGGTCATTGACGATTCCGTTGGTATCAAAAAAGGACATTTGGAAACAATACATGCCTATACGAATGACCAAAACCTTGTGGATAATATGCATGATAAATATCGCCGAGGGAGGGCTGCTGCACTGAATATGGTAATTACGGAAACTGGCGCCGGCCAAGCAGTGGCGAAGGCCCTACCCAACCTAAAGGGCAAGTTGACTTCCAATGCAATTAGGGTCCCTGTCCCAAATGGGTCTTTGGCTATTCTCAACCTATATATCAAAAACAAAACGTCTTTAGAGGGCATAAATACCATTGTAAAAAAATACGCGCTCGAGGGCGACTTGGTGGAACAAATAAAATATAGCCTAAGCAAGGAATTGGTCTCCTCGGACATTGTAGGGTCTGTTGCACCCGCCGTCTACGATAGTGAGGCCACAATCGTTTCTGACAATGGCAAGAATTTGGTACTGTATATTTGGTATGATAACGAATTTGGATATTCCCAACAGGTAATGCGGCTTGCAAAATATATTGCCAAGGTAAGACGTTATACCTATTATTAAACAAAGGGAACAAAACATCCTTTTCGAAAGATTTTACGTACCTATTAATTAAAGGCTGAGGTTTTTCACCATTTGATTTTATTAAATTACTTTAGTCTTCTCTAAATCAGTTTTTAACGGAAATTTAAATACGAATGAAAATTTCAAGGTTATTATTTTTTCTGGCGGTCCTACTTACTGCCGGTGTAAGTTTTGCACAGGATTCGGAAGACGATGAATCTCTTTCCCTGAATAGTGGTCCTATTGGAAGTCAATTTGATTATATCACCAAAAAATCCGGAAATTACCGTGCAGACGGAGTACGTTATGAAGTAGTGAGGGAAGCGAATCTATACAAATTACGGGAAAACGTCCTTGACTCCTTAAAAGCCTTTAACAAGAGAATTACTGAACTTAATTCTACGATTTTGGAGCATGAAACAACCATTAGCTCCATAAACAAGAAACTTGAGGAAACTACAACGAATTTAGCTGCAGTTACGGAGGAAAAGGATAGTATGTCCTTTCTAGGCCTTCCAGTATCCAAAGGGACTTATAATTTTATATTGTGGACCATCATTGCTGGCCTTTTTATCTTATTGGGCTTGTTTGTTTATAAATTTAGAAGCAGTAATATCCTTACCCAAGAAGCAAAGCAGAACCTTGCCGAATTGGAAGTTGAATATGAGGATCATAGAAGGCGGGCTTTGGAACGCGAACAGAAAATTAGTAGAAAGCTACAGGACGAGCTTAACAAACAAAAGAAAGCGAAATAATTTTAAGCTCCCATTTGGGGGCTTTTTTTAATAATGATGGTAAGACAGGTCCATATCACAGAATTGGAACTTATAGTTCCATTATTTGACCAATACAGGGTTTTCTATGGTCAAGCATCTGATTTGAACGGGGCGAAAGCATTTTTAGAAGCGCGATTTCAAAACAAGGAATCCATTATAATGGTTGGTTTTAAAGGGGATATACCGGTCGGGTTTTTACAACTATATTATTCATTTTCATCGGTATCCCTTGAATCGACCCTCATACTGAACGATCTTTTCGTAAACCAAAATTATAGGAATTTAGGTATTGGCAGCTCTCTTTTAAAAACTGCCCAAGAATATTGTAGAAAAAATCAATTCAAAGGCTTAGCTTTAGAGACCGCAACGGACAATCCCGCACAAAAACTATACGAAAAATTGGGTTGGACGAGGGATTCGCACTGTTTTCACTACTTTTGGACCGCGAAATAAATCAGTTGTTCCAATGCGAATTGATATCATTACCGTTTTGCCGGAATTGCTTAAAAGTCCGTTCGAGGCATCTATTTTAAAAAGAGCCATTGATAAAGGTTTGGTAGAAGTCCATCTTCATAACTTAAGGGACTATACAGATAATAGTTACAATCAAGTAGATGATTATCAATTTGGAGGCGGGGCTGGAATGGTTATGATGATAGAGCCTATAGATAAATGTATATCCGAGCTAAAATCGCAAAGGAACTATGATGAGGTCATTTACATGACTCCGGATGGAAGTACCCTAAATCAGAGAATGGCGAATAGTCTCTCCCTACTTGAAAACATAATAGTTCTTTGTGGACATTATAAAGGAGTGGATCAACGCGTTAGGGATATGTTCATTACCAAGGAAATTTCCATTGGAGACTATGTACTCTCAGGCGGTGAACTAGGGGCTGCGGTCCTTTGCGATACTGTAATTAGACTTCTGCCAGGCGTACTTAATGATGAAACATCGGCCCTGACCGATAGTTTTCAAGACGGTTTATTAGCTCCTCCCGTGTACACAAGACCAGCGGAATATAAAGGAGTAAAAGTTCCTGAAATTCTACTAAGCGGAAATTTTGGAAAAATAGAAGAATGGCGGGAGGAAAAAGCCCTGGAACAAACGCAGAAATTAAGACCTGATCTTTTGCAATAGAAAATAAAATAAAAAGATTAAAATATTTGTAGATGTTAATTTTAGAAGTATTTTTGCACCCTGTTAATTCAACCTCTGACGAGAATCGTGAAAGTTGATTTGATTTAATTCCAATAGTAAGATTAAAATGGAATCATTAATAAAGTTTGTACAGGACGAATTTGTTACAAAAAAGGAGTTTCCAAAATTTTCAGCTGGTGACACTATTACGGTGTATTACGAAATTAAGGAAGGTGAAAAAACACGTACCCAGTTTTTTAAGGGAGTGGTAATTCAAAGAAGGGGAACCGGAGCCACGGAAACATTTACAATTCGCAAAATGTCCGGAACGGTTGGTGTCGAAAGAATTTTCCCGATCAATCTGCCCGCACTACAAAAAATCGAGGTTAACAAAAAAGGTAAAGTCCGTAGATCACGTATTTACTACTTTAGAGGTTTGACCGGTAAGAAAGCAAGAATTAAAGAGGTAAGATCTTAGTTTTTACTTTGAAATCACATAAAAAGAACACCGAAATTACTTCGGTGTTCTTTTTATGAACATTTGTTAAAAATGAACGTTCATAACCTGTTGATAATTAATTAAATAGAAAAACCACTTCCCTTTGATGTTTTTTTATTAAATTTAAGAGTGAATTAGGAAGAAAACTGAGGTAATAAAGAGTTCCTTCCCTATCACTATAAAGTTTACGTTCTTTATATTGTGGCTTAATCAAGTTGCATATTTTCTAGGGAAGTATTCAAACTTGGTGAGCATTGGTAGTAAAGGCTGTCGCTTTTATGTTCCATGTGGGCATCTAATTTTACACTGTTTTTCAGTTAATAAATTTGTTTGTCAAGGCTACGAGAAAGAAATGTATAGTACATGCTCGATTACAGAATGGAGATTGAAATACATTTCAAACGTTGATTTAGTGACGCAGAGGCAATCAAGGGTTGCAGTTTTAATTAATTTTAAAACAACATGTCTGTAAGCTATTTCTAAAAAGCCATATCAAAGTATTAGTACGTTGATATGGCTTTTGTTATTTCACAAAACTTCTCAAAAGGCCTTAAATATTCAGCAACCACCACCCTATTTAGGCTAGATAATATTGTATATTTGCACCGTTTGAATTTAAATAAACCAGAATGTCCAAAATTTTTTACACTAGAACGGATGAAGCACCTGCTTTGGCTACAGCTTCATTTTTGCCTATCGTTAAAGCGTTTACAAAAACTTCAGGAATCGAGATAGAAACCAAGGATATCTCCTTGGCAGGTAGAATTGCAGCAGTTTTTCCTGAATATTTGACCAAGGAGCAGCAAGTTTCCAATGATTTGGACGTGTTGGGGGAGCTGGCCAAGCAACCCGAAGCAAATATTATAAAATTACCGAATATCAGTGCTTCAATTCCTCAATTAAAGGAGGCAATTGCAGAACTACGCTCTAAAGGATATAAATTGCCAGAGTATCCCGATGAACCCAAAACCGAAGAGGAAAAAGAAATAAAAGCCAAGTATGACAAAATAAAAGGGAGTGCCGTAAACCCGGTCTTACGGGAAGGAAATTCCGATAGACGTGCTCCTAGGGCTGTAAAGAATTATGCAAAGAAAAACCCTCATTCCATGGGTGCCTGGTCTTCTGATTCCAAAACTCATGTGGCCACCATGTCACATGGTGATTTTAAATCCAACGAGAAATCACTAACGATTCAATCCGCTACGGAGGTACAGATAGTTCTAAAATCCGAAAATGGAGCAAAGAAAGTTTTAAAAGAAAAATTATCCTTACAAGACGGTGAAATAATTGATGCCACTGTTATGAGCAAGAAGGCGTTGTTGGCCTTTTTAAAGGAACAGGTGCAAGACGCCAAGGAAAAAGGAGTCTTATTCTCCGTGCATTTAAAGGCAACCATGATGAAGGTTTCAGACCCTATAATCTTTGGACACGTGGTAGAGAACGTGCTAAAACCCGTTTTTGAAAAAAATGCGGACACATTTGAAAAAATTGGGGTAAATCCAAATGACGGTCTTGAAGTTTTGTATAATAAATTGGATAAATTATCTGCCGAGCAAAAAGCGGAAATCAAGGGTCAAATTGCTTCAGAACTTGAAAAAGGGCCCTCTTTGGCCATGGTCAATTCAGATAAGGGGATTACTAATCTTCATGTGCCCAGTGATATCATTATCGATGCATCGATGCCTGCGATGATTCGTAATTCCGGTAAAATGTGGAATTCAGAAGGGAAAGCACAAGATACCAAGGCTGTAATTCCGGACAGTAGTTATGCAGGTATTTATTCCGCTACCATAGATTTTTGTAAAGAACACGGGGCATTTGACCCAACTACCATGGGTACTGTTCCCAATGTAGGTTTAATGGCTCAAAAAGCTGAGGAATATGGTTCACATGACAAAACTTTTGAGATAAAGGAAGCAGGTTCCGTTCAAGTAATAGATTTAAATTCTGATAAGGTTTTGTTGGAGCATGTAGTAGAACAAGGAGATATTTGGCGTATGTGTCAAGTAAAGGACGCCCCTATTGAAGATTGGATAAAGCTTGCAGTTTCCAGGGCAAGGGCGACAAACGACCCAGCAATATTCTGGTTGGATGAAAATAGGGCTCATGATAGAGAACTGATAAAGAAAGTTAATCAGTACCTACCACAACAGGATACAGATGGTCTGGATATTCAGATTATGTCTCCGGAAAAAGCAACTCAATACACGCTTAAACGTATTAAAGCAGGAAAAGATACCATTTCTGTTTCTGGGAACGTACTTAGGGATTACCTAACGGATTTATTTCCCATTCTAGAAGTAGGTACCAGTGCCAAAATGTTATCCATTGTGCCTTTGATGAATGGTGGTGGACTGTTTGAGACGGGGGCCGGTGGTTCTGCGCCAAAACATGTAGAGCAATTTTTGGAAGAGGGCCATCTTAGGTGGGATTCCTTAGGTGAGTTTTTGGCACTTGGCGTATCCTTGGAGTTTTATGGAGAGAAAAATAACAATCCAAAAGCCAAAGTTTTAGCAGATGCTTTAGACGCTGCCACGGAGAAATTTCTACTGAACGATAAGTCACCCTCCAGAAAAGTAAAGGAATTGGATACCAGAGGAAGCCATTTTTATTTGGCCATGTACTGGGCGGAAGCTTTGGCGAATCAAGATGAGGATGCAGAATTAAAAGCAATTTTCTCCAGTATAAATTCAAAAATCAAGGAAAGTGAGAAACAAATTTTGAATGAATTGATGGATGCACAGGGAAGCCCACAAGATATTGGCGGTTATTACAAACCAAATCCAAATTTGGAAACCATTGCAATGCGTCCAAGTGATACCTTCAATAAAATTTTGGACACTTTGTAAATTCCTATTTCTTAATAAATCAAAAGCCTCTTTACCAGAGGCTTTTTTCTTTTTAAGTTTTAAAATATCGTTAACCTTAAAATTGATTGGGTAATTCTAGTTATTTTTGAAAAAAATTTCTATGAACAAGCCACTTTGGCTCTTTCTGCTTCTTTGTCCTTTCTTTTACAACAATGTTTTTTCTCAGGAAAAATTTACTTTAAGCGGTGTAATTACAGAGGAATCCAGCAATGAGACTCTCATAGGCGTCACAATAGCCTTTCCAAGTTTAGGAAGTGGAGTTACCACGAACGAATATGGTTTTTATTCCATCACCCTACCTAAAGGAGAATACCAAGCGGTGGTAAGCTATTTGGGATTTAGGGACATCGTTCAAGACATTTCCTTGGGTAAGGATATGAAAATGGACTTTCAACTATCTGAGGAGGCTGAACAACTTCAGGAAGTGGTAGTCACTGAGAACGTGGAAAAGTTGGATATTAGGAAACCTCAAATGAGCGTGAATACGCTTTCTGTTGGAACGATAAAAAAAATCCCCGTAATACTTGGAGAAGCCGATGTAATAAAGTCCATTTTGTTGTTACCAGGAGTCACCAATGCTGGCGAGGGTGCATCGGGTTTTAATGTGAGGGGAGGTTCGGTCGACCAAAATTTGATTCTTTTGGATGAAGCGATCATTTTTAATTCTTCCCACCTATTCGGCTTTTTTTCTGTGTTCAACCCAGACGCTATTAAGGATATCAAATTGTACAAAGGAGGTATTCCCGCCAGGTACGGCGGCAGGGTATCATCTGTTTTGGATATTTTCCAGAAGGAAGGGAATAGCAAGGAATTTAAAATGAACGGCGGTATCGGTGCCGTGGCGAGTCGGCTTCTATTGGAGGGTCCCATTATAAAGGACAAAGCCGCATTTCTCATTGGAGGAAGGGCTTCGTATGCCCATTTGTTCCTTCCCTTGTTCGATTTGGACAATACGGCCTATTTCTATGACTTGAACACCAAGCTGAATTACAGAATAAATGAAAATAACAATATTCTTCTTTCCGGGTATTTCGGTAGGGATGTATTTGGTATTAGCGATAGCTTCGTAAATACCTACGGAAATGCGGTTGGGAACTTTAGATGGAACCATCTTTTTTCGGATAAGTTATTCTCCAACCTCTCCTTGATTTATTCCGATTACTACTATGGACTAAAATTGGATTTTGTGGGCTTCAATTGGAACTCTGGCATAAGAAACTTCAACGTCAAATATGACCTAAAGCACTACCTGAACGATAAACTCCAGGTCAATTATGGCTTAAATAACATCTATTACCAGTTCAATCCGGGTAAGATAGAACCCAGTAATGAGAACTCAGGGATTCTAGAAGAGCAATTAATTCAAAAATATGCCAATGAATTTGCGGCCTATGTCGATTTGGAACATAGGTTAACGGATAATCTTAGTCTTGGTTATGGACTTAGATTCAGCTATTTTAATCGATTGGGGCAAGATGAAATTAATGTCTATGCAAATAATAACCCAGTAAATTTTGATCCACTTTTATCTATTTATCAGGAAGCGGACCCTATTTCCCTTGCCACACCCGGGAGAAATGAAAGTCTGGCCAAATTCACAAATTGGGAACCCAGAGTATCAATGTCCTATACCTTAACGGAGGATAGCTCCATTAAAACGAGCTACACACGTTTAGCCCAATATCTGCACCTTTTATCAAATACCGCGTCCCCTACTCCTTTGGATGTTTGGACACCCAGCGGTCCATTTGTAAAACCCCAATTGTTGGACCAATACGCATTGGGCTATTTTAAAAGCTTCAAAAACGATGACTATAGTCTGGAAACCGAAGTCTTTTATAAAGATGTGCAAAATAGAATTGACTACATTGATGGGGCAAACCTAATTGCCAACAATTCCATAGAGCAGGTTATTCTAAATGGAGAAGCGAGGGCCTATGGACTTGAACTTCTATTCCGAAAAAATGAAGGTAAATTTCAGGGATGGTTAGCCTATACCCTATCCAAATCAGAACAGCGAACTCCTGGTAGGTCCATTAGCGGAGCAAATACTGTAGAAACAGGTATTAATAATGGAAATTGGTACAATACCCCATTTGATAAGACGCACGATATTTCCTTATTTGCAAGTTATGATTTAAACGAAAAATGGAGCTTTAACACCAATTTTGTCTACCAAACGGGACAACCTACCAATTATCCAGTGGGGCAATTTGAGTTTCAAGGACTCACGGTACCTTACTACGGACAAAGAAATGAGCAGCGATTGCCTGATTATAACCGATTGGATATTTCAGCGAGTCTCACCCCAAGAAAGAACAAAAACAGAAAAATAAAAGGGGAATGGGTTTTTAGTATTTACAATGTTTACAACCGAAGAAATGCCGCTTCCATCAATTTTAGAAGAAATGACGATACTGGTGCAAACGAAGCGGTCAGAACTTCTATCTTCGGAATCGTTCCCGCAGTAACCTATAATTTTAAACTATAAGTAATGCAAAGATTTTTTTATTGCTTATTGGCCATAACCTTTCTACAATCTTGCGAAGATGTGATAGAAGTCGATTTACCCATGGAGTCTCCGCGTATATCGGCCGATGCTATAATCAGATTGGACACATCGGCATCTGAATCCACTGCTCAAATAAAATTGAACCTGACCAGCTCATTTTTTGAAGATCTCGACCCTGTTTCCAATGCTGAAGTAATTATTAGGAATCTTGATTTTATATCGGATGATGTCCTGGAGAGTAATGACATCATCTTGGAAGAAGTATCCCCTGGAATATATGAAGCCACAAGGAATACATCCTTTTTTACATCGGGACAATTGGCTCTATTTATAAATTTCAATAGTGAGCGTTACTATGCCACAACAAGTTTTGTGCCTACATCACCCATAGAATCCCTGGTCCAAGGCGAAGAAACATTGTTTACCGGAGACGAAACTGAGATTATTATAAGTTTTACGGATGATGGTACACGTGACGATTTTTACATTTTTGATTTTGGATTTAACGAATATCTGGTTACCGAAGACGAATTCTATCAAGGACAGCGGTTTGAGTTTTCCTACTTTTATGATGACGTTGAACCCGAACAAGAAATGACCATAAGTATATTGGGAGCAGATGAATCCTTCTATAATTATATGAATCAAATTATTGTTCAAGCAGGTGGGGACCAAGGCCCCTTTCAAACTCCAGCGGCCACGGTAAGGGGAAATATCTTTAACGTGACAGGCGTTGAGAATCCTGAAGATCTCGAATCCATTGGACAAACGAACAGTTTTCCTCTAGGATATTTCGCCGTGGTACAGGAATATAAAAATACTATTACTATAGAATGAGAACGGACAAGGAAATGATGGTACAGGGCATAAAAAAGTTGGCCCTTACCGTATTTTTAATGTTTTTGGCCCCAATCGTTATTTGGCAAGCCTTTAAGAACGAGGAACATCCCCTTTATTGGCCTGTCCTTGTCATTGGCCTGATATTGGCCATTTATGCCATATATTCCGGTTTTAAAGGTATCCAAACGATAGTTGACGCTCTTTTTGGAGGTAAGGGAAGGCTGAAGGACTAATTGCCCGGGTTATTCTTCACGACCGGCTTTTTCCACTTATTGTAAAGTTTATTATAATCATAATCCAAAACCGTTTCTTGACGCTCCAATTGACCCGCCGCAAAGGCCCGTTGCAGAATGTCCTCTATGAGATAATCCTCCTCTATTTCATCAGGATGGAACTCCTCTTTAATACTTATTTTAAAGAGCTTTGCGGTTGTATTGTACCAAAAAGCCCTCCAACCATTTCTCAGTTCCTTTACCAAATCAAAAGCCGTGGTGCCCGTTTGTCTGTATATCAATTTCACCAAAATCTGCCCCTCCGTTCTGGTCAGCTTTTTTAATTCTTCGGAAAACTCTTCTTCAATATACTTTTGAACCTTTCGGGTATATTTTTTACGTTTTCTGGTTTTTGTAATCGTTGTAAGGCTGTCGTTCAGTTCCACCAAACGCTCTGCAGCCAATTTGGCATATGGATAAACCTTATGGGTCTTGCGCCGTAAGATGTAATACCTCAGTTTATCATCATAGGAGGAAAATTGAAGTTTACCAAAAACGTAGGCCTCTTCCAAGGAAATGGAACTCTGAACTATGGAATCCCCTGCCAGAATGATCAACTGCTCAGAAATCGAATCCAGTTCCTGCTCTTCTACCTGTCCTACTGCTTTCACAAAGAACATGAGGAAAACAAACATTAAAAAACTATTCCTTATCATAGTTATTATTTGTACAAAAGCCTTGCCAAAATTAACGATAATTGATTCAGCATATTATTAAAAACAAGTGAATATTGTTAAGTTTGCAGACAACTTTACAAAGTAGGATTTGCGGATAATTTCTAAGACTTCATTTGAAAATTGTACGCGACTTTGAAAGTTTGAATCTTGAGTATCGAGTTAAAAAATTATATATGGCGAACAAAACTATCATTACCAAAAAATCATTGGATTTTTTTGAAAAGTATCTAAACAACGCAGCACCTACCGGTTATGAATGGGAAGGACAAAAGCTTTGGATGGACTATTTAAAACCTTATGTGGACACTTTCATTACCGATACGTATGGAACTGCCGTAGGCGTCATAAATCCCGATGCAAAATATAAGGTCGTCATAGAAGGCCATTCCGATGAAATATCGTGGTATGTAAATTACATAACCGACAACGGGCTTCTTTATGTGATCAGAAACGGAGGCAGTGACCATCAGATAGCCCCCAGTAAATGGGTGAACATACACACCAAGAACGGTATTGTTAAAGGCGTTTTTGGATGGCCCGCGATACACACCCGAAAAAACGATAAGGAAGAACCACCCAAATTGGATAATATCTTTATCGATATAGGTGCAAAGGACAAGGAAGAGGTAGAAAAAATTGGAGTCCATGTGGGCTGTGTCATTACCTATCCGGATACGTTTCAAGTATTGAACGGTGATAAGTTCGTATGCAGGGCCATAGATAACCGTGCAGGAGGATTTATGGTTGCCGAGGTTGCCAGGCTATTACATGAAAACAAACAGCAACTTCCTTTTGGTTTATACATTACCAATTCTGTTCAGGAGGAGATTGGTTTACGCGGTGCCGAGATGATTACACAGACCATAAAACCGAACGTCGCCATTGTTACCGATGTTTGTCACGACACCACGACACCCATGATTGAGAAAAAGACACAGGGCCATACGGAAATTGGCGCTGGACCTGTGATTTCTTATGCCCCTGCCGTACAGAACAAACTGAGGGAACGGATTATTGAAACCGCAGAGGCCAAAAAGATACCTTTCCAAAGATTGGCAGCCTCCCGGATGACCGGAACAGATACGGATGCCTTTGCCTATAGTAACGGAGGTGTTGCGTCCGCATTGATTTCCTTGCCCTTACGTTACATGCATACTACTGTGGAAATGGTTCATAAGGACGATGTTGAAAACGTGATACGGCTGATTTACGAAACGCTTTTAAATATTAAGGAAGGTGAAACCTTCAGTTATTTTGATTAGGCCCCTGCTAAATCCTCCCCAATGGGGAGGACTTAAAGCAAGCGGCAATAAATACATCTAGGCGCAAACAAGAATCCAAGCCTGTCAGGTTTTAAAAACCTGACAGGTCCATCATCCGTTTTTCGTATACTTCCATTCATATGGACGAACTCATAGACATTTTGGATGCGAATGGAAATCCTTTGGGGGTTTCCCGAATGAAATCTGAAGCACATCGGGAGGGACTTTTTCATCCTACCGTTCATATTTGGTTTTTTTCTGCCGATGGAAGGATTTTGATACAGCAAAGAGGAAAGCACAAGGACACCTACCCTCTACTTTGGGACGTTTCCGTGGCGGGTCATATTGGTGCAGGTGAAAATATAGAGAAATCGGCCGTAAGGGAGGTATCTGAGGAAATTGGTCTAAAAATAAGACCTTCTGATTTGCAAAAGATTGGGGTATTTAAATCGGTTCAAAAACATTCTGAATCACTGATCGACTGTGAGTTCCATCATACATTTCTAGCCGAATTACGAGTGTCTTTGGAAGATCTTTCCAAACAGGAAAGTGAAGTGGGCGACTTAAAATTGATATCCATCATCCAATTAGAAGAAGAGTTAGGCAATGAGGAGACATTAAAAAAGTACGTACCCCATTCATTGGATTATTACAAAACTATCTTATCCGAGGTCAAAAAGTTATTGTAAACCTCCTATGAACGTTTCCACTTTAGAAAGCGCATAGGTCGTTTGTTTACCGGTTTCCATATGTTTTACCACGAAAGAGTTGTTGTTCAACTCTTCCGTTCCCAATAAAATCACATAAGGGACTTTTCGGTTATTGGCGTATTTGAACTGTTTGTTGATTTTAGCATCGGATGGATAGATATCCGCCTTTATGCCATGCTTCCTTAAAACCGTAGTCAGCTTTAGTGCCGCCAATCCTTCCTTAGCACCAAAATTTAAACACAGCACATCCAATGAGCGATCTATGGCTTCGGGGAAAAGTCCCAACTCCTCCATAACCAAATAGATTCTGTCCAAGCCAAAGGAAATACCTACTCCGCTAACATTGGGTAACCCAAAGATTCCTGTAAGGTCATCGTATCTACCACCTCCGCCGATCGATCCCATAGAAACTCCTTCTGGAGCACCAACCTCAAAAATAGCACCCGTATAATAGTTGAGACCTCTGGCCAAAGTAACATCAATGACCAATTTTGCGGATTGCAAACCTAAGCTAGTAATGGTCTCCATAATAAACCGAAGCTCTGAAATACCTTTGCTACCTTCTTCGGAGTCTTTAAGCAACTCTTCCAGCCTATCCAATTGGTCTGCATTACTGCCGGTTAAATTAAATAAAGGCGATGCTTTTTGAATTGCGGACTCAGAAATGCCCTTGGAAAGCATTTCCTTCTTAACACCGTCCTCCCCTATCTTATCCAATTTATCCAAGGCTACGGTGAAATCTATCAATAAATCCTTGGCCCCTATCACTTCAGCAATACCTGCAAGAATTTTACGGTTGTTCAATTTTATGATAACCCCTTCCAATTTTAAATCGTTGAATACGGTATCATACAACTGAATCAGTTCTACTTCCTGCAGCAAAGAATCGGAACCAACGACATCGGCATCACATTGGTAGAATTCCCTAAATCGTCCTTTTTGAGGCCTATCCGCGCGCCATACAGGCTGTATCTGATACCGTTTAAACGGAAAGTCCAGCTCGTTCTGGTGCATGACCACATATCGGGCAAAAGGTACGGTTAAATCATATCGTAGGGCTTTTTCAGATATACCAGGAGTTATTTTATTAGAATCCCTTGAATTGTAAAGAGAGTCATCCACTTTGCTCAAAAAATCACCCGAATTCAATATATTAAAAATCAAACGGTCACCCTCATCCCCATACTTACCCATTAAGGTTTCAGAATTCTCAAAAGAAGGCGTTTCAATAGGTTGAAAACCAAAGGTTTGAAAATGCTTTTTTATAATATCAAAAATATAGTTTCGTTTTATCACCTCAGAAGGTGAAAAATCGCGGGTTCCTTTGGGTATGGATGGTTTTTGTGCCATGGATATTCTATGTGTTGCAAATATAAGTCTCCCCTTAATCCCTTCCAAAGAAGTGGAAATACAATCTGAGAAACCAATTCTCCCCACTTGGGTTAGCTAGAGGGGGATCCCTTTGGGGGTCAGGGGGCTACGATAACTTTATCAAACCACTGATATAATTCTCCTTTGGTTATTACGGCCCCTTGCTTAATCAATTCAAATTTATCTTGGTTAGGGTCGTCCGTGTATGCCTTGGATGCTGTCATATAGTCCACGAAATCAGATTGCCAATTCTTTCTGAACCAATCAAAACCCATCTTGGTAGTCAAATCTATTTCTGGATTCAAAACTTTAACCGCAATCAGTTTCATTTCCTTATCGGTCAAGTGAAACAGGTTCATTTCTTGATCTGAAATATTCTCCAAGAAGGCAATTTTTGTCAGTACGCCTTCCCATACCAAATCGCTGAATATGTCCAATTCCTCTTCTGCTACTTCGGGCCTGTTTTGCTTTATATCATCCCATTCTGTCTTATCGATTGACTGCGTTGCCAAAAAGTTAATGAATTCAGGATGAAGCTCTTCCAGTTGTTCCTTTGTAAGTCTGGTATATTTCATTCTTGTAATTAAAAGTATGAAACAAATAAGCCCTTCAGTTTCCTGAAAGGCTTATGTCCAAATTTATAATCGTATTAGTTCTGCTCCGCGACAACCTCAAAAGGGAAATCAACAACGACCTCTCTGTGAAGTCTAATCTGGGCATTGTAGGGTCCGGTTCTTTTAACGGAACCACCTTGAATGCTAATGAACTTCTTATCGATAGTATGTCCTTCCTTTTCAATTGCATCCGCCAAATCAGCATTGGTTACTGAACCGAACAATTTGTCGCCGGCCCCGGCCTTTGCAGCAATTTTCAAGTCCAAGGCCTTTAGTGCCTCAGCAGTTTTCTTAGCAGCATCCACAACTTTCTTTTCTTTGTGGGCTCTCTGCTTTAAGGTTTCGGCCAAAACTTTTTTAGCCGAAGGAGTTGCCATGGTCGCCAAGCCCTGAGGAATAAGGTAGTTTCTACCGTATCCGTTCTTAACGCTTACCAAGTCATCTTTAAAACCTAAATTTTCTACGTCTTCCTTTAATATAAGCTCCATGATTCTTTTCTTTTCTTTTAATAAATCACCAACATATGGCATTAGCGCCAAATGACGAGCTCTCTTCACCGCCTGAGCTACTTTTCGTTGATACTTCAAGGAAGTACCTGTAAGTCTTCTGGGTAATAACTTACCTTGCTCGTTCACCAATTTCATTAGAAAGTCGGCATCCTTGTAATCAATATATTTGATACCGGATTTCTTGAACCTACAATATTTCTTTTTTGAGTTGGTCTCTATGTTTAACGGGGTAAGATATCTTATCTCCCCATCTTTTTTTCCTTTTGCCTGTTGTTGTAATGTTGACATAGTACTTAAGCTTTAGCAGTTTTGTTTCTTGTTCTTCTCTTTTCTGCCCACGCGACGGCATGTTTGTCCAATTTTACGGTCAAAAAGCGCATGACGCGTTCATCTCTCCTAAACTCCTGCTCGTAAGGCATAACGACCTCACCGGTGCTAGTAAATTCGAACAAGTGGTAAAAACCACTTTTTTTATTTTGGATCGGATAGGCCAATTTTTTTAGGCCCCAATTCTCCTTGGCGACCATTTTGGCGCCATTGTTAATTAAGAAATCCTCGAATTTCTTAACTGTTTCCTCTATCTGTACATCAGATAGAACGGGATTTAAAATGAAAACAGTTTCGTAATGGTTCATATTATATTTATTTAAAAGGAGTGCAAAAATAGATACTTTTTTTCAATAATTATAAGAAATGAAGAAATTCTTCGTTATAGCTAGGAAGAAATTTTTTAAAAGTATAAACCAAATCTTAATAACTTATGATCATTGCCATCTATACAATAAGAAAAGCATTGTTTACATCTTTTGTTGCAGTTGACCGTGTTTTTTCGGTAATTTGTCGATGATTTAACCCCACAAATCAGCCCTTATGAAGTTAAGAAGTATTATCGTTGACGATTCGTCCATGCAGCGTATGGCGGTCGCCAAGTTGGTAAACAACCACCCAAACCTAGCTATGGTGGCAGAGTACAGCAACGCCATCGAAGCCAAAAACGGCATTAAGAACAATGAAATCGATTTGATCTTTTTAGATGTTGAAATGCCTATTATCACCGGATTCGACCTACTTGAATCCTTGGACAACAGTCCCCAAGTAATTTTGATTACCGGTAAACCGGATTATGCCCTAAAGGCTTTCGATTACGATGTAACGGACTATTTGCACAAACCCATTACCATGGCGCGTTTTGATGCTTCCGTAAAAAGAGCGGTTGCCAAATACGAGCAAATGCACAGGGTGAACGAAGACGAGGAACATATCTTCGTTAAAAGCAACCTGAAGAAAAGAAAGGTCATCCTAAACGATATTAAATGGATCGAGGCTCTGGGAGATTACATCAAATTGGTAACCGATGAAGCCAACATTGTAATTTTATCAACAATGAAATCTTTTGAAAAGCAATTGCCAGAAGATAAATTCCTGAGAATTCACAAATCCTATATCGTGAACTTGGAAAAAGTTGAAAAATTCAACAGTAAAAATGTTGAAGTGAGCGGCCGTTCGATTCCTTTAAGTAGAAACAAGAAAACGGAATTGGCCGAAGCCCTAAGCAATGTTTAAAAGTTGCTTATGAAATAAGAATACATTGATTAAACCGCCCAAAAGGCGGTTTTTTTATATGTGGTCCACATTGTAGATTACACGTACGCTTCTAAATAAGCTCACGGATTTGAATGTTTTCTCAATTCTTTTGATATTTTTTTTGGTTTTGCCCAACGATTCACTTTTATCGATCTTGATTAGTATATTCTTCAAATACTGATTTCGTATTCTGGAGATCGACGGAAATTCAGGACCCAATACCGTTCCTCCAAAATGAGTTTTCAGGGCCCCGCTAAACCACTCGGCTGCCTCATTGAGCGTATTATAATTTTTGTGTTTAAAGGTTATTTTTATAATCCGATTTAAAGGCGGATACTTATACTGCTCCCTTTCATATATCTGTTCGGTGAACATGGTTTCATAGTCTCCCGTGGTCACTTGTTTCAGGATTTGATGATACGGATTATAGGTTTGAATGATGACCTTTCCCCTTTTCTGGGTACGCCCTGCCCTACCCGATACCTGGGTCAACATTTGGAACGTTCGTTCATGCGCACGATAATCCGGGAAATTAAGAAGTGAATCAGCGTTCATAACCCCTACCAAACTTACGTTCCTAAAATCCAGCCCCTTTGTTAGCATTTGGGTGCCCACCAATATGTCCAGCTCTTGTTGTTCAAATGAAGTGATGATCTTTTCATACGCATGTTTGCCTCGGGTGGTATCCAAATCCATTCTTCCTACCTTGGCTTCGGGAAAAAGCTTTTTCACCTCTTCCTCCACTTGTTCCGTACCAAATCCCTTAGTATCCAGTTCCGGACTACCGCAGGCGGCACAGCTTTCCGGTAGGGCGGTATGGTAACTGCAGTAGTGACATCGAAGTTGGTTTTTATATTGATGGTAGGTCAAGGTAACGTCACAATTGGAGCATTGGGGCGTATGGCCACAAGTTAGACACTCTAGAACCGGGGCAAAGCCCCTTCTGTTTTGAAAAAGTATGATTTGCTCACCATTACCCAGGCTTTTTTCAATTTCCTCCAATAATCGTTCGGAAAAATGGCCTTTAACCCTTTTTTTGCGAAGCGCCTCCTTAAAATCAACCAATTCCATATCGGGCATGAGCACATTACCAAAACGCCTGTTTATTTCGGCGTAGCCATATTTTCCCAGCTTTGCATTATAATAACTTTCAATACTGGGCGTGGCAGAACCCAAAAGAATATTGGCCTTGTGCAGGTTTGCAAGAACAATGGCCGCATCCCTCGCATGATATCGCGGAGCAGGATCAAATTGCTTGAAGGACCCCTCGTGTTCCTCATCCACGATAATCAATCCCAAATTGTCAAACGGCAAAAACAAGGATGATCGCGCCCCGATCACAATTTGAGCTTTTTCAGCCCCTTTTAATACGTTGTTCCATACCTCTACCCGCTCCTGAATGTTGTATTTGGAATGAAACACCGAAATACGTTCACCAAAATAATCCTGTAACCTGGAAATCAACTGGGTGGTGAGTGCGATTTCGGGCAGTAAATACAGTATCTGTTTGCCCTTCCCAAGATATTCACTGATCAATTGCACGTACACTTCCGTTTTACCCGATGATGTAACCCCCTTCAACAAGGTTACCTTATCTTCTTCAAAAGATCTTTTGATATTGGCCAAGGCCTGTAATTGATATACATTCAGACTTTTTACCTCAGAATTTTCTTCCCCCTCAAAACGGACACGGTCCATTCGAATATGATCTTCCTCCAAGATTCCCTTATCTACCAAAGAACCGATGACCGCTTTTGAGGCATTGCTGTACTTTTCCAAATCCGTTATGGAAATCGGTTTTTTGCTATTTCCCTGTAATTGGAAAAAGGAAAGTACCACCTGACTTTGTTTTGGGGCCCTTGAAAGGGTTTCCAGTAAAGCTTCCAAGGCGTCATCGGACAAATAGTCTTTACCCAACTTTACATACTTAACAAGTTTGGGCTTGTACTGTTCGTATATTTCTTCCTTTAAATAAATGATGTTTTTATCCAAAAGTCGGTTTAATACCGGAAGCACATTTTTACGTTCCACTATTGCCGATACTTCATGGACCTTCAAGGTAGATTGATGCTGCAATGCCTCAAAAACCAAAAACTCATCATCCTTTAATTGGGATTCTTCTACATGGGTAGAATCGTTTCTTATAATTAAGGTCTCGCTTTCCAGCAAAAATGCAGAAGGTAAAGCACTGCGCATTACCTCTCCTAGGGAACACATGTAGTAATTAGCGATCCATTCCCAATGCCTAAGTTGTAGATGATTGACCAAGGGAACTTCATCCAAAATCTGGTCTATTTCCTTGGCCTCGTACGCATTTGGTGGGACATTGTGTATAGTAAGAACGAGGGCCGTATATATTTTTGACTTTCCGAACGGAACAGCCACACGCATACCCGGAGTTAAAAAATCCGCTTCATCTGGAGTAACGCTGTAAGTGAATTGCCGCTCCAGGGGAATGGGAAGTATGACGTTGACAAAATACTCCATAAAAATTATCCTTCCACCCTGATCCACGTTTGGGTCCGGTATAAAAACGCCAAATACCCACGGACCTTTAATTCATCTTTATTATCTGGATTCAGCCAAATTCTAAAGCGGAACGTCATGGCTTGCTCCGGATCAAAAAGGTGTTTTCCCTTCCATTCCCCGTCATGATGCCGCTCCCCTTCCTTTATTATTTCCATGCCCACAATGGGCTCGTCCTTTAGATCTCCTTCGCATTTAATACAGACCATATCTTCTTTTCCCTCCTCCAGAATTTTTTCTACATAACCGTACATTTGTCCGTCCTTCTTATATATATTGATGATTCCCTTAGGTTTTCCCGTTCGGTCATCGATAGTTTTCCATTTTCCAAACACGGTCTGGGCCGTCAATAAATGAACACCGCTCAAAAAAAATAGGAATACTAGTACAACTCTCAATTGTATCATTCTTTCTTGCTTATTTTACGTAAGGAATTAAGCGATGCATTCAGCTCAAACCCAAGGAGCAAGATATTGGAATTTAACCATATGTAGACCATTAAAATCAATAATCCCCCCAAGGCACCATAGAGTTCATTATATCTTGCAAATTTTTCCACATAAATTCCGAAGAGATAGGACGTCAATAAAAACAAAACCGTGGTAACCAATGCCCCAATTGAAAAAAATCGTGCCTGTTTACCCTCCCTAGTCCCAAAATAGTACAGAATTGCCGTGGTAAAATACGATAGTACTATAAAAAACAGCACTTTTGCAATTTGTACCCCTATAATTTCATCTTCATCCAAAACGTAACCTCCCTGCCTTGCGGCGAATTCCGTCAAATATCCCAGCACATAAAACTCAAAATAAATATAGGCCACAAAACCTACTATGATGAGTATGGCCAGAATGAGCCCCACCATTAGGGCATAAAGATACTGCCTGAAAAAATTTCGTTTAAGTTCAATGTGGTAGCTCGTCTCAAAGCCTCCAAAAATGGAATTCACCCCATTGGCCACCAAGAAAATGGAAAGTAAAAAAGAGGAGGAAAGCAGGCCGCCTCGCTTCTGATCTTTTATTTGCCTGAAAATATCCCCAAAATAATCTCCTGTGGCATTTGGTAAAAAAGACTCCAAAAAAAGTTGAAACTGCAATTCAAAATTTTCATTTTGGATACTAATGTAATCTACCAAAAACGGCACTAGGGTTACCATAAAAATCAAGAGCGGAAACAGGGCCATAAAAAGACTAAAGGAAATAGCACTTGCCCGAGAGGACAATGCTCCTTGTACTATCCCATTAATATACATTTCCAAAAGATCGTAAAGGGAAAGTCCTTCAAGTCCCGGTAATTTAATTGTCTTTAACAATCGTACTACCTTATTGATAATGGGAATTTTTTCAAGTTTTTCTTCAACCTCTAAGGACATCTAGACGGCTTTTAAACTAAGGTCCATGTTGTAAACGGAATGAGTAAGTGCTCCAGAAGATATAAAATCCACACCACATTCTGCATATGAACGTATCGTAGCTTCTGTTATTCCCCCGGAGGATTCGGTAAGACAGGTATCGCCAATAAGCCGTACCGCTTCCCTAGTATCCTCATAATTAAAATTGTCTATAAGTATGCGGTATACCCCGTCCGATTTTAAAATTTCCCTTATTTCATTCAAATCCCGCGCTTCCACGATTATTTTTAAATCCCTTCCTGTCTCCTGCAAATAGGCTTTGGTCTTATCAATTGCCTTGGAAATTCCACCTGCGAAGTCAATATGATTGTCTTTAAGCATAATCATATCATAGAGAGCGAAACGATGATTTTCCCCTCCTCCAATTTTAACCGCCCACTTCTCCAAAGCCCTAATGCCTGGAGTTGTTTTTCGGGTATCCAGAATTTTGGTCTTTGTACCTTCCAATAGATCTACAAAGGACCTTGTCTTGGTGGCAATGGCACTCATACGCTGCATCGCATTCAAAACGAGACGCTCCGCCATCAATATACTACGTGAACTTCCTTCTACGTAAAAGGCAATATCGCCATATTTTACTTTTGCCCCATCTTCCATATTCTTTTCAAATACCATGTCCATGTCCACATACTTAAAGACCATCTTTGCAAAATCTATCCCGGCGATAATCCCTTCGTCCTTGACCAATAATTTAGCCCTGCCTTGGGCATCGGCCGGAATACATGCCAAGGAACTATGGTCGCCATCGCCCACATCCTCCTTGATTGCATTGGTAATTATACCTTCCAACTCCTTTTCGAACTGCACTTGTGAAATCATATATTTATTGCTTCCTGCTAAAATACGAATCCATTTTGGGAAATTGATTTACTTTTGAAATATGACTATTAAACTTCTGGCCATAGGAAAAACAGATAGCAAAGAATTGCAAAAGCTAATTTCCATCTATCACCAACGTCTAAACCATTACATTAAGTTTGAACTGGAAATTATCCCTGACCTAAAAAAGACCAAAAGTCTATCCGAGGAGCAACAAAAAACCAAGGAAGGCGATCTGATTCTTAAATCACTTTCCAGTACAGACGTGCTGATTCTATTGGATGAAAATGGCAAACAGCATTCATCAATAGAGTTTTCCAATTATTTACAGAAGAAAATGAACTCCGGTCTAAAGCAGCTAGTGTTTTTGATAGGCGGTCCGTACGGGTTCAGCGAAGAAATACACAAAAAAGCATTGGGGAAGGTAAGTCTCTCCAAAATGACCTTTTCCCATCAAATGGTGCGATTATTCTTTATAAAACAACTTTACAGGGCCTTTACCATACTAAGGAACGAACCGTACCACCATCAATAGTCTAAAAACAAAACCTTAATAAAGAACCCGGAATTTAATGGTGTTTTCTACCTTTTTCAAAGCCTTTATAACATCCTTGTTATATTCCTTATCCAAATCGGTAATCACATAGCCCACTTCACTATCCGTAGAAAGGTATTGACTGGAAATGTTGAGCTCGTACTTGGCCAATACTTTATTGATCTTGGCCATGATACCGGGAACGTTCTTATGGATATGCAGGAACCTGTGTGCGTTATTTTGTTTTGGAAGTCTAATATTTGGAAAGTTCACGGCATCCACAGTATTCCCAGAATTGATGTAGTCCATGATCTTGTTGGGTACAAAGTCTGCAATATCCATTTGGGCCTCTTCCGTACTACCACCAACATGGGGGGTTAAAATGACATTTGGAAAGCCTTGAAGTCTGGTTTTAAAGTCACCATTACCACTGGGTTCTTCTGGATATACATCCACTGCAGCACCTCCAATTTTACCACTTTCAAGTCCATCCGCCAAAGCATCGATATCCACCACAAAACCTCTAGAAAGATTTATAAGCATGGCCCCTTTCTTCATCTGGTTGATTTCACGTTCCCCGATGAAATTTTTGTTGGCCTTGTTATCATCTACGTGAAGTGTGATTACATCGGAAACATTCAACAAATCCTCCAAGGTGCTGCATTTAATGGCATTTCCTAAGGCCAATTGGTCGTTTACATCGTAATAATACACTTTCATACCCATAGCTTCCGCCAAAACGGAGAGCTGCTTACCAATATTACCGTAACCAACAATACCTAGGTTCTTACCACGGACTTCCCTAGAACCTGCGGCTGTTTTTTGCCATTCCCCCCTGTGAAGTTCTGCACTTCTTGCAAAAACACTACGCATTAACATGATTATTTCTCCAATGGCCAATTCTACCACAGACCGTGTATTGCTATAAGGGGCATTGAAAACTACGACACCCTTTTTCTTGGCATACTCCAAGTCTATTTGAGTAGTGCCGATACAAAATGCACCAACTACCAATAACTTTTCGGCGGCGTCCAATACCTTTTGTGTAACTTGGGTCTTTGAACGGATACCCAATACATGGACATCCTTAATTTTCTCCATGAGTTCTTCCTCCGATAGGCTATGCTTTAACAGTTCTACCGAAAACCCTTCGCTTGAAAGGCTATCGAAAGCATTGGTATGCACATTTTCCAATAAAAGGATCTTAATTCTGTTCTTTGGGTAAGAAATATTTCTTGGCAAATCGTTCACAAATAAAAATTCATCTAAGTTAGGTGCAACGTGGTCCGCATTCCTTGCCGCTTTTTCTCGGTGCACGTTTTCCGTGTACGCGAAAAATTTATGTGCAATGCCAGCTTCCCGCATTACGTAATCACTATAGCCATCACCAATGACCTGGACTTCACCGTCCAAGTCCATTTGTTTTAGGCATTCTATTTTTCCGTTGTGTTGTGAGAGCACATTTTTCTCATCGAACCCAACGATATTTCCTTGCTCATCAAACTTAAAGGTATTGGCATACACCCGGTTCGATGGTATATTGTATTCCTTGACAATGGGATCTATAAACTCCTTGAATCCGCAGGAAATCACATAGATATCCTCGGCATATTTTTCAAAAAACTCCTTATTGGCCGCTATGGACTTTGAAATTTTTTGCCGCAACTCGGCCACCAGTCTTTCAAGATCCTCCTTATTTGCGTCCAAAAGCTTTAAACGGCGCTCCAGGGATTCCGTAAAGGAAATATCCCCGTCAATGCCCAAATTGGTAATCCGTTGAATCTCGCTTACAATTTCTTCCCTATTGGATTTACCTTCCAAGGTCATTTCCGCAAGGACGTCCAGTGCCTCGACCCTCGTTAAGGTACTGTCAAAATCAAAAACATATTTTCTACCCGATGCAACCATTTTGAGAAGCTTTATAAGCTATAAAGGAGTATTCAAAATCAAGTGGCAAAAGTAAAAATTAAATCGGACGTTTGTATAGCCCGATGAAAATTTCAACAAAAAGAAGCTGGATTGAATTAATTATAAAAACACCTCTTTGTATGCCGGACTGGCACTATTATAAAAACTTGAGTATTTCATCTGAAAATTCCCGTGTTTTCCAGGTACCATTATGGTCACCCGGAACTATTACCAGTTCCGATTTTTTAAATACCATTTTTAGGGCTTCTGGATTTCCATTGTCAAAATCGGTATCCCCTGCTATCACCAAAATTTCGGTCTTTATTCTTCCAAGTGCTGCCTTGCTCGTGGAAGGCTGGTACTTTTGTTGCAAATGGAGTGACCTAAAATCGGCATCTATCGATTTTGCGTAATCTACCGCTCCTTGGGTCATTTCAGCAACTTCCCCTTTAAAGGCGTTCGCGAAGGCCACTCTCCTTTCCCAATTGGGGTTTGTAAAATCGATTCCCATTCCCCCTAATACGGCCTTACTGATTCTTGCGTCTTCCATAAGAAGCTCCGCTAGAATAATACTCCCTCTAGAATAGCCAATTGCAGCGTAGTCCTGTATTTTTAAATGGTCCATCAGGAGTTTTAAATCCTGTACCTCAGCATTGTGCTGATAAAACCTTTTCTCCTGGGGTTTATCGGATTGCCCGCAGCCCCTTAGATCGGGAATAACTACCCTATATCCCTTGGATAACAAGTCTTTTTTTACCTGGGTATTGTCCCATGATTTTCCAGAGCTTAAAAATCCATGCAATAAAAGTACGGCCTCCCCAAAACCTTCATCGGAATAACTGATCTTGGTTCCATCAAAAGACGTGAAATAGTTACTCTGTGCGGTCAATAAGGAATTAGAGACAAAAAATATGATAATGAGGAAGGCTGCATTTTTCATTTTGAACTATTTGATGTTTAAGTACAAAAGCCCCGTCAAAATAGCCAGTCCAAAGCTTACCAAGGTTCCAATTAAAATATACTCCGTCAGTTTTCTACTATTGCTTTCCTTGAGGTCATTAAATCTAAAGACGGATTTTGCCGTAATCAAAAGGCCTATAGCTTCCCACCTCCCTAAAATTATAAAGGTCAAAACGAACAATCTTTCTATAATGCCAATGTATTTACCGGCATTTGGAAGCGATTTATGGTCGGTATTTATTTGGGTGGACATACCTTCCAAGAGCTTGCCCATTATAATCGCCGATGGGGAGGTTACAAATACGATAGCCAAAACAAGTGGCCAATCCAACCCGGTAATCAGGCTTAAGGTGTGTTCATACAGTTGTGGGTAATACACACAAATATATATGGCCACCAGGTGCAAAACTTGATCCAGGAAAAATGGGATGCTTTTGTTTTTGAACATTGGGTTTACATAAAGTTTGGCCATATCAATAAAAAGATGGCTAATGGTTAAAATAAGGGCAAGCCACCACTTTTGTATATCCCAAAGCACGAGCATATATAAACCAAAATGAACAAGTGCGTGCAGATACAGGTATTTGGAGCCTGCTTTGTTGGCTTCTTTATGAATGACCCACTTGGTAGGTTGCAGTATAAAATCTCCTATAAAATGTGCCAATAACAATTTTACGAATAGCTGCATGGTCAAATTTCCTTTATTACCTTTTGATAATACTCCAACAAGTCCATAACCAAATGTAATCGGGCTCTTTTTAATCTTTGGCTTACCGCAGATTGTTTTATGCCCAGTTTTTTGGCTATTTCCTTTTGGGATGCCGTTTGGTTATCCAAGACCAGTGCCATAATCTCTGCCGATACAACACTCCAATCATCCATAAAATCCAAGGACAATTGGAGCATTAAATTTAGGGTGCGGTCATAAAATTCATTTCCGGTGGCGATACTGAGGTTCACCTTTCCATCTTTGATGGATTCCAGTTTACGCCCCGAACGCTGATAGGCCGGACCGTTGGATTCACTTACCCCGGAACCTATATACGTTTCCAGACCTATTCCAATTCCCATGCGCACATCCAAATCCTTAACGGATTTTATGAGGGCCTTTATGCTTATAGCCGTTAATAAGGCGTTATCCTTGGTCACCTTTAATTGAAACTCGTCCCCCCTATAAATTTCCCAGTTCATGGGCGAGGGACCAAAACGCGCAAAGTATCCTTTTAAGATATCGACCCATTCAGAAGAATGATGCCCTTCTGAGTTTATGATATCTCCAGTGATTATCGCTATCATAATGTATTATTTAAAAAGCTAATATATTAATTTATAAGCTAAATAGATAATATTTTTGGATATTAATTATTCCGATAATTTCAAACACCATTAAAACCACCTTCGCGTAGCAATTTGGTAGGACTTAAAGTCCTTTCCAAACCGTGCCAGGAGAATTCTTTCTTCAGGGATGATCTGAAACCGATTCATATACCCAACAAAACCGGCGGCAATAAGGGTATTGAAGGCATTACCCAGGTAAAGGCCCAAAGCGAGCAAAACCATCAACAGGGCCAAGTACATTGGGTTTCTGGAATATTTATAAAGTCCGGAGGTCACCAGTTGGTTTACTTTTTCAGGATGCATGGGATCCACAGTGGTCTTATTTCTAAAAAACTGGAAGAGGGAAACCAAACCTATGAGCACGGCGCAAAACAGTAGTATGTTTGCCAAAATAAAACGTCCGAAGAAATCAAAAAAGCCCACTGGTAAAAACAAACTTACCAGATACATCACAATCGCAAAACTCAAAAAAACCAGTACAGGGGGCACTTTTAACTCCATTGCATAAAATTACTATTTTTGACGCTCATTGCCCCATAATTCAAATGATTAAATAGTTCCAAAATGAAACTTGTCTTTGCCACGCACAACCAAAACAAAGTAAGGGAGGTACAACAATTACTACCTAGTGGTATAGAATTGGTTTCACTGAACGATTTGGGTATTACCGAAGTCATTCCCGAAACTGCCAACACCTTGGAGGGCAATGCAAAACTGAAGTCGGATTACGTTTACAAAAACTACAATTTACCCTGTTTCGCGGATGATACAGGCCTGTTAGTGGACGCTCTCAACGGCGAGCCGGGTGTCTATTCCGCAAGATACGCAGGAACACGGAACGATGCCCACGCCAATATGGACAAACTATTGAAAAACCTAGCGGACAAAGAGAATCGTTCCGCACATTTCAAAACCGTAATCTCCTTAAATCTAACAGGGAAAACACTATTTTTTGAAGGCATTGTTACAGGGGAAATAATTACTTCTAAAAAAGGCGATAAGGGATTTGGCTACGACCCCATATTTAGACCAGAAGGATATAAGGAAACGTTTGCAGAACTTCCACTAGAAATAAAGAACAAAATAGGCCACCGGGGCAAGGCCTTTTCCAAACTAATCACCCATTTAAACACACACCATGCTACAAACTAAAAAAAATACGGATACGGTTGAAGTTTCGGTCGCATCAGAAAGAGCGGAAGCCGTTGGCGGCGTCCTAATTGCCTTTTTTGCGGCCCTGATGGCCATATCCCAAATGATAAACGGAGAACTGGAAGAGGAAATGATGATTGCCCATAACAAAGTTGTGAACTACTCCAGCTGGTACCAGTCCAAAAGCATCAAGGAAAGTCTTAAAGAGAGTGAGTTGGACTATTTACAGGCCTTGATGGAAACAGGCGTTGTACAACAAGAAAAAATGGGTAGCATACAAGCCAAAATAACAAACGTACAAAACCAAATAAAAAAGTATGAATCCGAAAAAACGGAAATCTTAGTAGGATCTTCAAACATTCCCAAAGATGCGTGGGCCCAAGACCTGGACGGGGAAATGGGGAAGATTGTTGGCATCAACGAATGGGAGGCCCTTGCCGAAGAATACGACTTTGCCACCAAAAAATTCGATTTGGGCATGCTTTTCTTCCAAATAAGTATCGTATTGGGTGCTGTCTGTATTATCATTTATGACAATCCACTGCTACAAAAGACCTTCATCCTTTGTATGATAGTTACCGGTATCATTGGCATTTTGCTATCAATTTACGGATATAGTCTGGCACCATAAACAGGGAAAAAGATTTATTGTACCATCTCATTAATTAGCAGTACCTTTGCCGCTTTAAATAACGCCGCTAGTATAGCATTTGTTGCGCCGAGTCTAAATAGGTTATATAGGATAATCCCTCTAAGCAGCATTCTTATTTGCGATTAAGTATATAACATATTATGACAAAATTTGAAGCATTAGGACTTGATAAGTCCTTATTGGATGCTGTCGCGGATTTGGGTTTTGAAACCCCATCCGAAGTACAGGAAAAAGCAATCCCCATTTTATTGGAAAGTGATACGGACCTGGTAGCCTTGGCGCAAACGGGTACAGGAAAAACCGCTGCTTTTGGGTTTCCCCTAATTCAAAAAATTGATGGAAACAGCCGTACGACCCAAGGGTTGATTCTCTCCCCTACAAGGGAACTTTGCTTGCAGATTACCAACGAACTGCAACTTTACTCCAAGTACGAACGGAATATAAGCGTAGTTGCCATTTATGGTGGTGCCAGTATTACGGAACAGGCAAGACAGATCAAAAGAGGTGCCCAAATTGTAGTGGCCACCCCAGGTAGGATGAAGGACATGATCAGTAGGGGTCTAGTAGATATCACAAAAATCGATTATTGCATTCTGGACGAGGCAGATGAAATGCTCAACATGGGCTTTTTTGAAGATATTCAGGATATTCTTTCAAATACACCCAACGATAAATCCACCTGGCTGTTCTCTGCAACCATGCCTAAGGAGGTAGCTATCATTGCCAAAAAGTTTATGCATTCCCCACAGGAAATAACGGTGGGCACAAAAAACTCTGGCGCGACCACCGTGCAGCACGAATATTATGTGGTAAGCGGTAGGGATCGATATCCAGCCTTAAAAAGATTGGCAGATACCAATCCCGATATATTTTCGGTAGTTTTCTGCCGCACCAAAAGGGATACCCAAAAAGTGGCGGAAAAATTGATCGAGGATGGTTACAACGCCGGTGCTTTGCATGGGGACCTGAGCCAAAATCAGCGTGATTTGGTCATGAACGCTTTTAGGAAAAAACAGATCCAAATGTTGGTCGCCACCGATGTGGCCGCCAGGGGTATCGATGTGGATGATATCACCCATGTTATCAACTATCAATTACCAGATGAAATAGAGACCTATACCCATAGAAGTGGCAGGACGGGCAGAGCTGGAAAATCGGGAATTTCCATGGTCATCATCACACGTAGTGAGCTACGCAAAATAAAGGCCATTGAAAATAAGATAAAACAGGATTTTATCCAGAAAAATATCCCTACAGGAATAGAAATTTGTGAAATACAATTATATCACCTTGCCAATAAAATAAAGGATACGAAAATAAACCCTGAGATTGACAGCTATTTACCGGCTATCAATGATGTTTTAAAAGGAATAGATCGTGAAGATCTTATCAAAAAAATTGTTTCCGTAGAATTCACCAGGTTTTTCAATTACTATAATAAAACCAAAGATTTAAATTCATCCTCCGACAGGTCCAATGATGATGGTAGGGTTTCCTACTCGGATAACGGTAATGGCTCGGTTCGTTATTTTATCAACGTTGGTGAGAAGGATGGTTATGACTGGATGTCCCTAAAGGACTTCATCCGTGATACGGTTGGTTTAGGAAAGGAAGATGTGTATAAAGTGGATGTAAAGGAAAGTTTTTCGTTCTTTAATACGGAAGCGGCGGTTACCGAACAGATTCTTAGCACATTTACCGAATTTAAGGTCGATGGCCGTTTTGTGAATGTTGAAGTTTCCAAAAACCCCGGCGGTGGCGGTGGCGGTGGTGGCAACCGTCGAAGTAAGGGAGGAAAAGACAAGGGGAAAAGAAAAAATAGTTTCAGGGGCGACGACAAAGGCCGAGGCAAAGGAAGAGATCGAGGAAGTTCCAGTAGTCCCAACTCCGGAAAGCGAAGAAGTAAAAAAAGAAAAGGTGATTTCTTTTAGTTAATTGTATATTAAAAAATACGCTTCGGCGTATTTTTTAATTTTGTTTGTACCTTTCATATTTGAAGAGACAGGTTTATGCGCATTTTTTTTATAGGACTATTCTGTTTTTTTAGCCTGATTGGTTTAGCCCAAGAGGACTCTGAAACCAGCACCATAAAAGCTATCGTTAAGAACGCGCAATCAAATCTTCCCATGGAGAGCGTACACGTTGTAAACCTGAATCAGGTGGTTGGAACCATTACCAATGAAAAAGGTGAATTCTCCATTTCCGCTGCTGTCAATGACACCCTGTTTTTTTCCTACCTTGGTTTTAAATCCCAAAAAATTAGGGTAACGAACGATATGTTCAAATTTGAGAACACGGAGATTGCCCTTACGGAGTTGGCTTATGCCCTAGAGGAGGTCATCGTTAGGCCCTATCAACTTACCGGTTATTTGGAAATAGATGTCAAAAACCTTCCCATAAATAATGCCTATCAGTATAGTATATCCGGTCTATCGGTAGGATACGAGGGTGGAAATAAAAATCCCAGCGCGGTAACCAAAGTTCTGGGCGCCATTTTAAATCCGGCTGATTTACTCAGAAACCTTTTCGGCAAGAGGCCCAATCAGATGCGAAAACTAAGGCAGATGAAGGAGGATGATAAGATTAGGGACCTGTTGGCCTCCAAATTCGATAGGGAAACCTTGGTAGAACTGCTTCAACTCGAAAAAATGGATATCCAAGACATCCTAAACAATTGCAATTATTCGCAATCCTTTATTACTACCGCCAACGATCTCCAGATCTTGGATGCCATTAGTAGTTGCTACGAGGAATTCAAGGTCCTAAATAGGAAAAAATAAATTTTAGCCTTCCATCTGCATTTTATAGCTTTAACCAAACGCAAAATGCACATGAAATATTCCAGTTTTATCCTACTTTTTTTGTTGTTCCTTGGTCTCTCATGCAAGGTAGATCGAAAAGAAGTTGCAAAGGAACCCATAATTAAAAAGGACAGTGTTTTAAACAAGGACCTTCCTTTTGCCTGGGAAGGGGCCAATATTTATTTCCTGTTGACCGATCGTTTCAACAATGCAAATCCAGATAATGACGTGAATTTCAATAGGAACAATCCTACCGGAAAGCTTAGAGGATTCATGGGTGGGGACATTCAAGGTATATCTGAAAAAATAGAGGAAGGGTATTTTGACGAACTGGGCGTAAACGCCATATGGTTTACCCCGGTTGTGGAACAAATTCATGGCGATACGGATGAAGGTACGGGAAATACCTATGGCTATCATGGGTATTGGGCCAAGGATTGGACGGCCCTAGATCCCAATTTTGGAACAAAAAAGGATTTGGCAGATTTGGTAAAAAAAGCGCACGACCATGGTATACGTGTTTTAATGGATGTAGTGGTCAACCACACCGGACCTATTACGGAAGAAGACCCCGTATGGCCGGATGAATGGGTTATTACGGAACCTACCTGTGAGTTTACCAATTATGAAAACACCACCAATTGTACTTTGGTCAACAATTTACCGGACATAAGAACACTTTCCGATGAATCCGTGGAATTACCGGACCATCTCTTGGCCAAATGGAAAAAAGAGGGACGATTGAGTACTGAGCTGGACGAGCTCCAATTGTTTTTTGAAAGAACGGGTTATCCAAGGTCCCCAAGATTTTATATCATAAAATGGCTGACCGATTACGTCCACGAACTTGGCATAGATGGTTTTAGGGTAGATACCGTAAAACATGTGAACGAAAATGTATGGGCAGAATTATATAAGGAGGCATCTTATGCCTTTGAAACCTGGAAACGAAAACACCCCGATGCCGTTTTGGATGATAGCCCTTTCTATATGGTGGGCGAGGTCTATGGCTATGGTATTTCAGGAGGCAGGGAGTATGATTTTGGCGACAAAAAAGTGGACTATTTCGACCATGGTTTCAAAAGCCTTATCAATTTTGAATTAAAGAATGATGCCTCCAAGGAATATGACTCCATTTTTTCAAAATACAGTAGACTTTTGAGGACTAAATTAAAGGGTAAAAGCGCGCTCAACTATCTAACCTCCCATGACGACGGAAGTCCATTTGACAAGGATAGAAAGGAACCTAAAAAAGCAGCCAATGTGCTCTTGCTTACCCCAGGGGCTTCCCAAATTTATTACGGTGATGAAACGGCAAGGAGTTTGGTCATAGACAGTACACAAGGTGATGCCACGTTGCGTTCCTTTATGAACTGGGAAGATTTGGATAAGGAGTCGACCAAAGATATTTTGGACCATTGGAGAAAACTTGGAAAATTTAGAAGGGAACACTTGGCGGTTGGCACTGGTAGACATCGCAGATTGTCCAAATCGCCATACACCTTTGGAAGAACCTATATGAACGGGGATATAAAGGATAAGGTGGTCATTGCCCTGGACTTGCCAGACGGTAAAAAATCCATTTGGGTGAAAGGTTTTTTTGGGGATGGTACAAAACTGTTCGATGCCTACTCCCAAACCGAGGTAACGGTAGAAAACGGCAAGGTTGTATTGGACAACAACTACGACATTTCCCTCTTGGAATTGCGGGAATAAGTGTCCTAACAGAAAGGTTAGTAGAAGGATTTTAATGAAGCGAAGGACATTTTTAAAGAGGCTATTTAATTCGATAGTGGGTTTGGGTGGTCTATTTGCCCTAGATGCGTTCTGGTTTGAAAAATATATTATCCATTGGACGGAATTTGACCTTTCAAATGGCCATGAAGAAAAAATCAAATTGGTACAGCTTTCGGATTTACATCTTAGAGATCTACATTCCGGTCTTACCTCCATAGCGGAAAAAGTTAATGAACTAAAACCAGATGCCATTTTATTTACGGGAGACACCATTACGAGAAAAACACGTTTGGACCTGTTGGATGAATATTTAAACCATTTTGATGACTCCGTACTAAAAATCTTCATCTACGGTAACAAGGAACACAGTGGCCGTGTACCCATGGATGGGTTTAGACAAGTTATAGCTAAACATAACGGTATGCTGTTAATCAATGAAGGTTTTGGGATAAGGAAAAGAGATAGGACTTTACAGTTTTTGGGAATTGATGATTTTATTGGTGGCAATGCAGATTTTGTCCATGCCATTTCATCTATCGATGATAAAAATATCGACACCATCGTTTTGAACCATTGTCCGGAATACAGTGATACTATTGCAAAGCTAAACGCATCATTCAAAATCAATTTAAAATGCATCCTGTCCGGGCACACCCATGGCGGTCAGATCACATTTTTTGGAAAGGAGCTTTATAAACCCGGTGGGAGCGGGAGGTACCTCAAAGGATGGTACAAAACGGGTGATATTCCCATGTATGTGTCGAAAGGAATCGGGACCACCATTTTACCCATTAGGTTTTGGGCACGGGCAGAAGCATCCGTTTTCCTTGTATAAGTAAAGTGCCTAGGTTTCCATTTTGGTCTTTAACATCTGTAGTCCCTCTTCAAAGTCCTTTCCTACCATTTTGTCCATGCTCATAAAAAGCAGCATTATGCTAAAAGGAAATGCGCTTTTACCTTTAAAGCCCCAAGTAACCTTACTCTTTTCAGGGGTGTTTTCCTCAAGAACAAGATAACAATCGGATTCTGATTTCATGGGTTTGAAAAATCTCAGCTGACCTTCGGCTCTTTCTCCCTCCACTATCTTGGTGATTTCCTGTTCTCCCTCCCCTACTTCCTTGTTTCCGTTCCAATAACTAACGGCACCAACTTCCCCATCGGTTCCGGAAAGTTTGGTTTCCATACCTGGGTCCTTTTTGGACCATGGTGACCATTCCCGTTGTTTTTCCAAAAATTTTAGATAGGGCCAAATTTTTTCTTTCGAACTATTGATTTCAATACTTCTTGAAACATCATAGGTTTTTGGTGCAATTACCGCAAGAAAGATGATAAGGACTATAATGGCGGCCAGGAAATAAATTAAAGTAGTCATTTGTTAATCAATTAGTTAGTTGATATTCTAAAATAGTAAAAAATCTACTTTTGCAGGTTAAATCTTATCAGAATTTCCTCGATACTCTTTATGGAATTTTTGGTCCAATCCAATCGTTTTTCAAGAATTTCTTCTTCGGGCAACCGCCAAGGTAAATTGCTGTTCCTAAGTTTTGTTGTCAAATCTTGCAGAATTATCGCTGCCGAAACCGAAATATTAAGACTTTCGGTAAAACCTACCATGGGTATTTTCAAGAACATATCGGCTTTATCCATGACCTCCTTACTTAGACCTTCCTTTTCGGTGCCAAAGAACACTGCAATAGGGGAATCCATTTGAAAATCGTTCAAAAGTGAACCTTCTGCATGTGGACTGGTCGCTACGATTTTATACCCTTGATTTCTTAATGTGGAAATGGCCTCGGAAGAGGAGGAATACCTATGTAAATCGACCCATTGCTGTGCCCCCATGGCAATTTTTTTATCCAAACGCTTACCAAACCTACCCTCTATCAAATGGGCTTTTTGAACCCCAAAAGATTCACAACTGCGAATTACGGCACTGGTATTGTGCATTTGATATACATCTTCGATTGCCACCGTGATAAAGTTCGTCCGGCTTTCTAAAATCGATATAAATCGCTGCTTTCTTTCCTCGGAAATAAAATTTTCCAAATAGTTTAAAAGTTCCATATCTACCATGTAACCAAGATAATAAAATCTATATTTTTGAAACAAAGCAAGTATATGAAGAACGTTGTGGTTTTAACGGGTGCCGGAATGAGTGCCGAAAGTGGATTAAAAACCTTTAGGGATGCGGATGGATTGTGGGAAGGACACGATGTGATGGAAGTGGCCACTCCACAAGCATTTGAGAGGAACCCTGAACTGGTTTTGGAATTTTATAATCAGCGCAGAAGACAATTATTGACCGTTGAACCCAATGCCGCCCATAGGGCATTGGTAAAATTAGAAGGACATTACCACGTACAAATCGTTACCCAAAATGTGGACGACCTGCATGAAAGGGCCGGAAGCGCCCATGTATTGCATTTACATGGAGAGCTTTTAAAAGCAAGAAGTGTAGGTAACGAGTCCAATATCGTATTACGAAGGGACGATATTTTACTTGGAGATGTTTGCGAAGAAGGATATCAGCTTAGACCCCACATTGTTTGGTTTGGGGAAGCGGTTCCCCTATTGGACATGGCCATCAACATTACACAAAACGCCGATATTTTGATTATTATAGGAACATCCATGCAGGTATATCCGGCAGCTAGCCTCATCAATTTTATCAATGTTGGCACTCACATTTATTTTATCGACCCCAGACCTTCCATTCAAGAAGGTCGGATTGAAAATCTCAAGATAATCCCCAAAACAGCTGTAGAAGGTGTTCCTACTTTGGTTGATTCCCTAATTCATAAAGTGACCTAGTGTCTTTCGCCCATTTTACTACGGCATCAATTTGGGCCTGTGTAAGTCTTGCCTCCTCGTGGGTCCAGGTATATTCCTTCAGCGGCATCGCCCGCTTTTCGGTTTCTTCATAAAGCTCCTCTAGCTTATGATCCTTTTTTTTATCCGAATAAGTTGCCCATTCGGAAAAATTCAATTCGGATTTTCCCTCCTCAATATGATCGGCCAACCAAAATGAAATTGGTGCGATATTATTATACCATGGATACACCGTATTGTTGCTATGGCAGTCAAAACAGGTAGTTTTAAGTATGGTACGTACTTCTTCGGGAGGGTTCGTTTCCTGCATAAAGGCAGCGGTATCATTTTCATTCGAAACATTCTTTTCCGGTCTGTAGAATTGAATGGCTATGAAAACCACCAAAAGGCCTATCAATATTTTTTTTAAGATTTTCATTTGAAGTTAAATATATTTATAATTTTTGTGTCCATGAGCCAACAAGAGCTTTACGAATCTTTACAGTACGTTGACCATACTCGGGACAAACGAACCGAAATGGCCAAAAAGGTTCTCATGAACCCAGATTTAATACCGCCCTTATTGGAAATCATAAATCTAACAAAAGACCCAATCTCCTGCAAGGCCTGTTGGATTTTAGAAGCGGTTGTGCGTAAAAAACTGAATGTTATTCTTCCATATCTCGATTCATTTACTGAAATCATTGGTAAAGTTGAACTGGATTCCGCCGTACGGCCTGTCGCCAAGGTATGCGAACTTTTAATGGAAAGATATTTTTCAAAAAAGGTTATTTATATGCAACAGCAAATTACGGAAGCCCACCTTGAAAAAGTCACCACGGCATGTTTTGATTGGCTGATAGGAGAACACAAAGTGGCGGCAAAGGCCTATTCCATGACCAGTTTGTACTTATTGGGCACAAAATACCCGTGGATCCACCCCGAACTGAAATTGGTTCTAGAGCAGCATTATTCAAATGAAAGTGCCGCTTATCAGGCAAGGGCCAGAATGGTCCTTAAAAAAATAATATGAAAAGACTGGGGTCTAAATCAAAGCTATGAAGACCCTAATTTTAGTTGAAAGAACTGTTTTAAACTCTAGTACTATTCGGTATCTTTGCCATTTTCATTTAAGATACATAATTATGGCCCTGAATGTGCTGAATGCCATCTCCCCTATAGATGGTCGATACCGAAAAAAAGTAGAAAATTTAGCTCCTTATTTTTCAGAGGAAGCTTTGATCAAATATAGGGTCAGGGTTGAAATCGAGTATTTTATCGCGCTATGTGAAATTCCGTTGCCACAGCTTGCATCGTTCGATACATCAAATTTTACGGTACTTCGGAATATTTATTTAAATTTTAATGAGCAAGATGCGTTGGGAATAAAGGAAATTGAAAAAACCACCAACCATGATGTTAAAGCGGTAGAATATTTCATCAAAAAAGCCTTTGATCAACTTGGCATCTCTGAATATAAGGAGTTTATTCACTTTGGTCTTACCTCACAGGACATAAACAACACCGCTATTCCGCTCTCCATAAAAGAAGCCATGAACGATGTGTACGTTCCCGAATATTTCAATGTCCTAAAAAAGTTGGAAGACCTGGCCGAAGAATGGAAAGATATTCCCATGTTGGCCAGAACACATGGCCAACCTGCCTCCCCTACCCGTTTAGGTAAAGAAATTGAGGTTTTTGTGGTGAGACTCAAGGAACAGTTCAACTTGATGAACGATATTCCCAGTGCCGCTAAATTTGGTGGTGCAACTGGCAATTACAATGCACATAAAGTTGCCTATCCAAGTATAGACTGGAAAGCATTTGGTGAAAAATTCGTTCAAGAAAAATTGGGGCTCCATCATTCTTTCCCCACCACACAGATTGAACACTACGACCATATGGCCGCATTGTTCGATACCTTAAAGCGCATCAATACCATAATCCTGGATTTGGACAGAGACTTTTGGACCTACGTTTCCATGGATTATTTCAAGCAAAAAATAAAAGCTGGGGAAGTAGGTTCCTCTGCCATGCCCCATAAAGTAAATCCAATTGACTTTGAGAACTCCGAAGGTAACCTGGGCATTGCAAATGCACTTTTTGAACATTTATCCGCCAAACTACCAGTATCCAGATTACAGCGTGATTTAACGGATAGTACCGTTCTAAGAAATGTAGGTGTACCCTTTGCGCATACGATAATAGCCTTTCTTTCCACTCTAAAAGGTCTTAATAAATTATTGCTGAACAAGGAGAAATTTGAGCAAGACCTGGAAAATAATTGGGCCGTTGTCGCCGAGGCCATACAGACCATTCTAAGAAGGGAAGGGTATCCAAATCCCTATGAAGCTCTTAAAGGACTTACAAGGACCAATGAAAAGATCAATCAGGCATCCATAGCTTCTTTTATTGATACTTTGGATGTTTCGACAGGAATTAAAGAGGAGTTAAAACAAATCACCCCAAGTAATTATACGGGGATATAAAAAAGGGCCGATTGATATCGGCCCTTTTTTTTTGTTATTTGTTAATCTGTACTTCGTGCGGATATGGAATTTCAATTCCGGCTTTATCAAGAGCTTCTTTTGTACCTTCAATAGTCCCAAAATACACGTCCCAATAATCTTCAGGTTTGCAATAAGGCCTTACTGCAAGATTTACAGAACTATCTGCCAATTCCTCCACATTTACTGATGGCGCGGGTTCTTCTAAAACTTTGGGATTCGCCTTCAACATTTCCAATAAAACCTCTTTGGTCTTTTTAATGTCCGATCCATAATCTACCCCAACTACGGTATCGACACGCATTTTACCCTCGGCAGTATAATTTATTATATTGCCATTGGCCATAGCCCCATTGGGAACGATAGCCAACTTATTTTGAGGAGTTATGAGTTTAGTGGTAAATATTTCAATTTCCTTCACAGAACCCAACACACCTTGGGCTTCGATTAGATCTCCGATTTTATAAGGTTTAAAAATCATGATAAGCACACCACCTGCGAAATTTGACAAGGACCCCTGTAACGCAAGACCAACGGCTAAACCGGCGGCTGCAATTACTGCTGCAAACGTAGTAACATCTACTCCCAACTGGGAAATAACTAAAAGAATTAAAAATATCTTCAGTGCCCAGGAGACTAAATTCATTAGAAACTTCTGGAGAGATTCATCATAGGTACCTTTGGCCATTACCTTACTTAGCGCCTTGATTATTCGTTTAATTATCCAAGATCCAATAATGAACGTTAAGATTGCTGTGAGAATTGGAACTCCATAGGTCTCTACATAACCCATAATAGCTTCCATTGATAAATTTTCCATACTTGTATTCTGGTTTAATGGTTAATATTCTTCTTCTATTATGACCCCAATATACGCAGAAGGTCACAATTAATTTATTGGAAAGCAATGGATTAAAAATGAAAAGTCCCGTCTAGGCTAAGCCTAGACGGGACTTTGTTCCATAAAAAGATACCTTTATCCTTTTAAAAAATCGCCAAGGGCACCAAGGCCCTCTCCTTTGTAATCCGATTTTTGGACCGCTTGCAAAAGCTGCACAAAGTGGGCAGGATTCATATCGTTGCCCAAAACCCTAATTAGGGCAAATCCCTTTTCGTCATTGTCACCATAAATTATTACCTCGTCAATAGCATCATCATCCCCCAAATACTTGACAGTGGCCCTACCAAATTCAGTATTCATCTTCATCAACTCAGAATAAATGGTATTGGAGAGAATGGCCTTGACCTGTTGCTTTTCCGCAATATATTGCGGTGTATTTTCTTCGGTCTTTTTAAAAGCTAGAATATTTAATTTCTTTAGGGAGGACAAAGCCGTTTTTTGGGATTCCGTAAGGTTTGCCTCGTCCAACTTTAATATACTGGTTGGCACATCCAAATGTAGAAAATTGGGATTCTCCGTATTATCGATATAATATTCCTGTAGGCTCTGTGTAGAAGAACATGAGCTCAACAGCACTACCAGTAGAATAAATAAAGTAGTTCTAATATGTTTCATATGGCTTTCTTTAAGAAGTATAGGCGGGCCAAAAATGGTCCGCCTGTGATTATCTGATTTTCGTTTATTTTATTTACTTCCACCGGCCTTTTTCAAGTCTTTTGGAAGGTCCATTTTGTTGGTAAGGGAACCTATTTTGTTCAGGTCGATATCCCCTGTAAGACTTACCAATACCGTTTCCAGCTTTCGCCCATTGTGTCCAATTTCAACATTCTCCATCCCGGAAACGAACATAAGCAATTCCGTTACATGGTTTTCGTTCTTACCATTTTTCACGTAGAACTTAACGTTTACGTCCTTGTCCTTTACACGCATTAACTCTTCAAGTTTAGAACTCTTTAAATATTGCTTAACGGTTTTGGACATATCCAAGGAAACATTTTGATCCTCGGTCATGAAGACCTTTACGCCCTGCAATCCCTTGGCCACTTCTACAAACTCCCTTGCTTCGGCATCGTCATCCAATGCTCCAATTTTGGAAACCAAATCGATCATTCCCTTGTTAACGATGACCGAACCTACATTATCCATATCCTCATACTTGTCAAAGATGGACTGTGAAAAGCCTAATAAAGGCAAAACGGCTACTAATAATACTACTGTTAATTTTCTCATGACTGTTGTTTTTGATTGTTATTGATTTTTGATTAATTACTTTTTTTGCTGGCCTTGCCCAATTGGTCTCCACCTGGCAAGTCCATTTTATCGGTAAGTTTTGATACCGATTTTAGATTAATGTCCCCTGTTAAGGAAAGCAATACCGTTTCCAGTTTTTTGCCATTGATGTCTATATCCATATCCTTCATTCCGGTAACGAACATCAAAAGCTCCTTTACGTGGTCATCATCCTTACCTTCCTTTACATAAAACTTCACGTTACTATCACCATCCCGTACGCGCATCAGCTCCTCAAAGGAGGAACTTTTTAACCTATTGGCCACCCAGCTATCCACATCTTTGGAAATTGCGGGGTCGTCCGTTGTGATTACTTTAAAACTCGTAATGGAATTTACCAATTCAAAAAATTCCTTAGCTTCCGGGTCATCTGAGTTTACGCTCATTTTTCCCAACATCTGGAACATTTTGGGTTGCATGGCTACAAAAGTCACTTTATCATTGTCCTCGTACTTGTCAAAAATATCCTGGGCACTGGTGACATAGGGCGCTAAGGCAAGGGCACATATAAATAATAGCTTTTTCATATTTTTTTGTTTTATCATTTATTAATTAAGAATTAACCTAAAAGGTTAAAATTTGGGTTTATTTGAGTATCTCTATTCTTTTGTTAAAAATTTATTGGTATTCCTTTCAAATTCTTCCAAGTGGTACAACTGTTCCGTACCCTTATTAAAGTTAAACGCTAAGAGGGCCAGCGCCTCTTGGGCAGAAGCAATCTCCTCCGGTGTATATTCATCTGCCAGGGAAACTGGTTCCGAGGTGGAATTATAAAAGTAAAGTCCAATCGTGAAAACGGTCACTGCCGCCACGGATGCCCATTTGTAAAGGTTACGTACCATGCCTTTGGGTTTCTGGATCAACGCAAGTTTTTTGGTATAACGTTCCTCCTTGGCAACGGTAAAATATTGGAACATGGGAGCATATTGCTCTAAATGTGCCGGTATATTCTCCCTTGAAAAATATTCCCTTAGCGACTCTTCCTCTGCTACTGTACTGGCACCGTCGAAATACTTTTCCAATAAATTTTCTACTTTATCCAATTCCATAACTATGTTTTTGAATTAATTTTTCCCTAACTGTTTTTCTTGCCCTGGAAAGCGCAACACGAATTGCGGTCGGTTTCATTCCCAAAAGCTCCTCTATTTCCTCATATTCATATTGTTCCACGTCCCTCAATTGTAGTACCATTTTTTGTTGCTCCGGGAGCTCATCCATAATTTTCTCTACCCAACTCAGACTATCCCTGGCCTCTACTTGCTTCTGAAGTGAAGAACTTCCTTCGTCCCCATAATTGCTATGCACCAGTTTCAAATTGCTCGCCTGTTTCGATTTTAATCGGTCCAGACAAAAATTCTTGGTCATGGTCATGGCAAATGCCTCTACATTATTATAGGATTCCATGGACTTCTTTTTGGACCATAATTTCAGCAAAATCTCTTGGGTGGCATCCTCTGCTTCTTCGTTGGATACCAAGAGGCGCTTTGCCAATCGGTACAACTTATCCTTAAAGGGCATGACCACATTTAAAAATTCAGCTTGTTTCATTTTTGGTTTCGTTGTTCAAAATACCTTGTTAAGGCTTTCTATATGGAAGACGATATTCAACGATTTTTGTTACAATAAGTTTTTTTTTCCCACCTATGTAAGTAAATTTAGGGGCTTTAGACTGATATTAAAAATTGCTTTTGTGCTTGTCCATTGCTTGACCATCCTTGGTACAGTAATTGTTGCGCCTTTAAAAAAACTGTTATGAGAAAATACATTTTGTTTTTACTGTTTATTGGAATACTTACAGAATCCTGTAAAAAAAATGACGACTCTCCGGTCATAGAAGAAGAACAGGAGGAAATGGTTGAAGAAGAAGTAGTTGAAGAGGAAGTTGACATTCAGGTACAGGATTTCATGTGGCAGACCTTGAATGCTTATTATTTTTGGCAAGGCGATGTTCCCGTTTTGGCAGATAACCGATTTGCTACTTTTGTTGAATATGAAACGTATTTAAAGAGCCATCCAAATCCCGAAAACTTTTTGTTGGACGAACTGCTTTTTTCAGGGGATCGGTTTACGTTCTACAGTGAAGACTACAAGGAGTTGACTAATCTCCTTTCAGGGATTTCCAAAAGCAATGGTCTGGAATTTGGACTATCAAGAATTGGAAATTCAGATGATGTCTTCGGATTTGTAGAATATGTAATCAAAGATTCAGATGCTTCTACCAAGGACATTAAAAGAGGTGATGTTTTTATTGGAGTCAACGGAACTGAACTAAATGTAAACAACTACATAGACTTGTTGTTCGGGGAGAGCGACACCTATACGCTCAACATGGCGACCATTGAAAATAATACGATTAGCCCAAATGGAAAGGAAGTTACTTTGACCAAACAAGAAGGTTTGGTGGAAGACCCAATTTTAATTACAGATGTATTTAATATTGGCGATAAACGGATCGGCTATTTAATGTACAATTCCTTCACCCCCGGTTCTGGGGAAGCGTTAAATAGTGTTTTTGCGGAATTTAAAGGACAAAATGTGACCGACCTGGTCCTGGACCTAAGATATAATTCTGGAGGTAGAGTAAGTACCGCAATAATTCTTTCCAGTCTCATTTACGGTACAAACACAGAAGAATTGTTTTATAGGGATAGATACAATGCTAAAATTCAGGCACTTTTTGAGCCTGGGGAACTGGAAAACAATTTTGTCGCAACCACAGGTACGGCCAATGGAAATTCAAATGCTGCATTGAACACGTTAAACCTTAATACGGTCTATGTCCTTGCAACGGGAGCCTCTGCCTCATCCAGCGAATTGGTCATGGTTGGTTTGGAACCGTATATGAACGTTGTACACATAGGTACTACCACGGTGGGTAAAAATGAAGGTTCTATTACTTTTGTGGACGATCCAGAAAACGGAAACTTTTACGATCCTGAGCGTGAAGACAGAATAAATCCTGAAAATCAATGGGCATTACAACCCATTGTTTCAAGATCTGAAAATAGTGCTGGTTTCTCCGATTATTCAGATGGATTGATTCCGGATATTGAATTGGAAGAGGACGTGACCAACTTAGGTACTTTGGGTGACGTCAACGAACCCTTATTGGCCAGGGCCATTCAGGAAATTACAGGTATTGGTGCGAAAAGAAGTTTTGATGTAAGCATGCCCGTTAACCTGGTATCCAGCTCCAAACTGTATGATGATCGCAATACGGCCCTTATATTAAATGGTTTGAACGTTGGCTCTAAAAACTTGTTAAAGGAAATAAAATAAGCTATTTCCAGTTCTACATTGTATGAAAACTAAATTTCTTTTTTCCCTTTTTTTGGTTGTAACGATGTTGTCCTGTTCAAAGGATGATGAATTATCGGTTCCAAAAACGGTAGACCCACTTCCCAACGCCAATGTACCCGTTCAGAACTTTATGTGGAAGGCCATGAATTTCTGGTACTTTTGGCAAGCAGATGTTCCGGATTTGGGCGATAACCGATTCACGGACTCTGAAAGTTATACCGAGTTTTTACAATCCGTGGAGGAGCCCGGGGCCTTTTTTGACAGCAAACTACTATTCATCCAGGACAGGTTCAGCTTTTATAATTCTGATTTTAGGGAATTGACCAATTCACTGGCCGGTATTTCCAGAAGCAATGGTCTGGAATTTGGACTCGTAAGAAAATCGAATAGTGAGGAAGTTTTTGGATATGTTCGGTACATCATACCAAACTCCGATGCAGCAACGAAGGATATTGAGCGTGGGGACCTGTTTACAGGAGTTGATGGCACCACTTTAACCATCAATAATTTTGCTGACCTGCTCTTTAGGGAAAATAATACCTATGTGCTGAACATGGCCGATTTTTCAAACGGGGATGTGGTACAGAATGATAGGGAGGTGAGCCTTACCAAGGAAGCTGCACTTGCTGAAAATCCGGTTTTCATTTCCAAATCCTTCGAAATCAATGGTATCACGATAGGTTATCTTATGTACAATCAATTTACCAATGAGTACGACGATGACCTCTACGACGCTATTTTGGGACTAAAAAACTTGGGTATTACGGAACTTATCGTGGATTTACGCTATAATCCAGGTGGATCGGTAAACACCACCCGTATTTTGGCCAGTATGATCTACGACACCAATACGGACAACCTCTTTCTTAGAAAGCGGTATAACGATAAAATACAGGATCAGTTAGCCGCAAACCAACTTGAAGTCTATTTTACGGATAAGGTTGGGAGCAACACCATTGAGCCACTCGGGCTAAATAAATTGTATGTACTTACCTCGGCAAGTTCGGCATCGGCAAGTGAGCTGCTAATAAATAGTTTGGAACCGTATATTGATGTGGTGATTATAGGGGATGTTACAAGGGGAAAAAATGAATTCTCCACAACCTTGGTGGATGACCGCGAAAATTCCTATCTCTATACACCATCCAGGGTAAATAAAATCAACCCAGACAATCAATGGGCCATTCAGCCGCTTTTGGGCAGAAACGAGAATGCGGATGGATTCTTTGACTATACGGATGGATTGTTTCCCGATATCCCCTTAAAGGAAGATTACGGTAATTTAGGCATTTTGGGCGACCTCAAAGAGCCACTTCTGGCCAGGGCCATCCAAGAAATTACAGGAGCTACAGGTAAAAGGGATTTTACGGTAGAAAACCCGATCGAGATATTATCCAGTTCCAAAATGTACGGTCCGTTCAAGGACAGAACGATCGATGATACAGTTTATGAATTAGAGATATCCTTTAATTAAAAAAATTTTCCAATATAAAAAGGCGACCTTTTCTTTTGGTCGCCTTTTTTTGGTTATAGATTCAAACGCAAGCCTATTCTAAAATTACGCCCTCTGGTCGTATAATTTAAAATTTCCACATAATCTTCATTGAACACATTATCCATAGAGGCCATAAGGCTAATTTGGTCATTTATTTGATGTTTTACATATACATTCAAAAGTCCAAAGGGTTCCAAATCAACATTTTCAAAGGAGTTGAAATCGGTATCCAGGCGATTTGAAAGGTGTTGATAGTTTACCGAAAAATAGGTGTCATCATGCAAAGTGTAGCTAATTTGCGCGTTCCACTTTTGTTTGGGAATCCGCAAGGCCAACCCGGTATCGGAGTCAGTATAGGTATAGTTCGCGCTTACTTGCAGGTTATTCAGGGGATGGGCCACCAACTCTACTTCCACCCCATTTATAGTAATGGAATCCTCCAAATTTTGGTACTGGCTTTCAAAAGTATTGGGGTCTATAACAACATAATCGATTCTAGATTTCTCATTCCGATTAAAATAAACGGCATTGAATCTAAACTTTTCTGAAAGTCTTATTTCCATACCGCCCTCTAACGTCGAGTTTTCTTCAGGGCGTAAATCTGTATTGGGACCAAATGGCCCGTATAACTGGGAAAGATTTGGCGCTATGTATGAAGTGGCATACGAAGCCAATAATTTTAAATATCCCTCGTCCCATTTTACGCGATAGGAAGGATTCAGATTATAGATCCAATGCGAACCATATTCGTTGTGATTGTTCCATCGGGCACCTGCGTTCACGTTCAGACCAAAATCGCTTATATAAACAAGGTTGAAATAGGGATCCAAGTTTCTCGCGGATACCGTTTCTGAAAATGCTGTTTTGCCTTCTACCAAATTCAGGCCAACGATGGTATAAAACCGTTGGTTGAACTTATACTTGTTGAATACATCCAGTACGAAGGATTCGGAATCGAAGGAATTGGGAAAATCCGATAGAAATTCCCTCGTAATTTGATTGAAGGCGGTATTCAAATGTAGACTTCCATTGGCATAGGTGTACGTAGTAGCCAATCCAAAACGGGATTGCTCGCTATTGAAATGAAAATCAGCATCTTCAACCGGAAAACCATTATCAAAATCGGACTTCAGCTTGCTATAGAAAGCTGATGCCTCCGATTTTAGTCTTCTTGAAAATTGGTAGCCCACCTTAAAATTTCCGTCAATTCTGGATAAAGCATCGGCCTCTTCCCCAATCGCTGCCGAAAGTCCATCGGTAAATTGATGTCCGCCAGAAGCCAAAAACGTAAGTCCCATGTTTTTCCCTGAAATGACCACATTGTTGGAGATGTCTGAAAGATTATTGTTCCTATTCATTTGGGATTGATTCGTTCCCCAATTGGAAACGACCTCCAGGCTCATTCCATCTTCATCCGATTGCTTTGTGGTAATATTGATGACGGCCGTGGCCGCTGAATTCCCGTAAAGCGTACTAGCTGCACCTTTTACAATTTCAATACTTTCGATCTGGGAAAGATTCAACAAGCGCAGGTCGTATTCCGCATTTACATTGGAAGGGTCCGATACCTGGATACCATCAATGATCACCAACACCTGCCTATTATTACCGCCCCTAGCGAAAACCGAAAGATTCTGTCCGGCAAAACTTCGGGTGCCGTTCACTTCCAATCCACTTTTTGTATTGATGATTTCCGCTATTGACCTACCTTGATTTCTTTCCAGTTCTGCTGCTGAAATTTTAATGACCGTTTTCCCGGAATTTTCCCGCTTTAGTGAAAAACGGGAGTCACTGACCACTACTTCGTCCAATTCCTCAATGTGAACGGAGTCCTTTTCCCTTTGATTGTAACCAAGGGGATGCCCTTCTTGGGCAATCGCTTTGAAACATAGCAAAGCCATGGCTCCAAAGCCTACCAAATTTTTGTACATTTTTTAATCTCTTGTTCGAGCGAATAGTATGTCTGTCCCCATACGTAAACCTTTATCCCGAAAGTTTAACAATAGTTGTTTGAATTTGGCAGGTCTCCTGACTTGCATCGTTTTGAATACCTTCCCGTCCCAACACGAGTTGTTACAGTGGTTTGTAGATTTCGAAACGTACCGAATGTATCGGCCTAGCTTACAGTTGCGGGAACAGTTCCAGATTCACACCGGATTCCCTTTTAATCAATAATCCGCAAAAAACGGATTATTGAACCAAAATTCGGAACGAAAGTAAAACTAATTTATTTATTTGCGGTTTTTCTTTCCCATTTTAATCGCCAACCAAATAAAACCTATAATAAAATGCAAGAGAATAATACCGGCAATTACATAGATCATGGTGTTCGAAGATCCCCTCATGAGTGGATTTTTCATCAAAGCTACTACTCTCGGTAGAAATAGCAAGTGACTTTTGTTACCTTGCAGCGATATTTTGGTTAAAAAGTCATGACCCTATCATTGAAATCCATTAAGATCGTATATTGTGTTGCCCTGTTATGTTTTTGGGGTTGTAAGGAAACTCCAAAAGCAGCGCAAGGCCCAAGGAATACGGTGGTAGATTCCATTCAATACGCGAAGGGCTTCACCTTGGAAAAATCAGGCCGAGATATCACAGTGCTCAAAATTATCTCCCCTTGGCCAAATGCCGAATCCGGATTTACATACGCCTTGGTTCCCAAGGACCGGCTTTCAACAATAACATTGGACAAAAACGCTTATGACGCCATCATTACTACCCCCGTGGAAAACGTGGTGGTCACCTCGACCACGCATATTCCTGCCCTGGAATCTTTGGGAGTCCTAGATAGACTTATCGGCTTTCCGGATACGAAGTATATATCATCAAAGTATGCCAGAGAGCTCATAGATGCCGGGAAAATACAGGAATTGGGCAACAATGAATCCCTTAATACCGAAATGGTGCTGGCACTTCGGCCTGAATTGGTGGTTGGTTTCAGTATAAATGCCCAAAACAAAACCTACAATATCCTTCAACAAGCCAATATACCCGTAGTTTACAATGGAGATTGGACAGAAGAAAGTCCGTTGGGAAAAGCGGAATGGATCAAGTTCTTTGCTCCCTTTTTTGGAAAGGAACAGGAGGCCGAACAAATTTTTTCAAAAATAGCACAGGATTACCATAATGCCGTTAAGATTGCAAAAACGGTAGAAACAGCTCCTTCTGTTATAAGCGGGGCCATGTTCAAGGATGTTTGGTATTTACCTGGCGGGGAAAGTTGGGCGGCAAAATTTATCCAGGATGCCAATGCCGATTATCTATGGGCTAATTCTCCGGAGACTGGAAGCCTCTCCTTGAGTTGGGAAAGTGTTTTGGAAAAAGGAAAAAATGCCGATTTCTGGATTGCCCCTGCCCAATACACAAGCTATATGGAATTAGCCAATGCCAGTGAACATTACGCGCAGTTCGATGCCCTACAAAATCGGAAAATATTTACCTTTTCAAAAACCAAGGGTGCCACGGGGGGAGTACTTTATTATGAGCTGGCCCCTCAAAGACCCGACCTTGTACTCAAGGACCTCATTCATATTTTTCATCCACATTTACTACAAGATCACGAACTATTTTTCTTTACCCCTTTGGAATAAATTGAGTCAAACAAGAACATATACGCTTCATTTTTCGCTATTGATTGCCATACTTTTTCTTTGTTTTTTGGTGAATATAAGCCTAGGTTCCGTTAGTATATCCTTTTGGGATACCCTGAAAGCCCTTGTTGGAATGGAACTCAAAAATCCCTCTTGGGAGTATATTATCTGGAGCTATAGGATTCCTAAGGCACTAACGGCTCTTTTGGCAGGTGCAGGATTGGCCTTAAGCGGGTTGCTCATGCAAACCTTATTTAGAAATCCGCTGGCGGGACCTTTTGTTCTTGGGATTAGTTCCGGGGCCAGTCTGGGAGCCGCACTACTGATTATGGGAATTTCCCTGTTGGGAGGAGTTTTATCGGCCTCGCTTATAAACGATATCACCCTGGCCATTGCATCCAGCTTGGGAAGTTTTTTAGTCTTGTTCCTGGTCATTGGCATGGCATCACGGGTCAAGGACACTATGGCCTTGTTGATCATAGGGTTGATGTTTGGAAGCATTACTGCCGCTGTGGTAAGCGTACTTTCATACTTCACCAGTTCAGAAAAGTTGCAACAGTATGTTTTTTGGACTTTTGGGAGTGTGGGCGGACTTTCATGGTCACAGTTGGGCATTTTAAGTACGATGGTTTTTGTGGGCGTACTTTTATCCATACGTACGATTAAATCCTTGAACGGTTATTTATTGGGCGAAAATTACGCGCAAACTTTAGGAATAAACCTTAGAACATCACGCTACATGATTATTGTCGCCACCGGAATATTGGCGGGAAGTATTACCGCTTTCACGGGTCCGATCGCTTTCATCGGGTTGGCCGTACCGCATTTGACCCGTCAGATTTTCAATACAACGGACCACAGGATTTTGATTCCAGCCGTACTTATTTATGGTAGTTGTATACTCTTATTATGCGATGTTCTAGCCCAATTACCCGGTCAGGCAGCGGTTCTGCCTATTAATGCTATAACCAGTATTATAGGGGCACCTGTAGTTATTTGGCTATTAATACGAAAAAGAAAAATGATTTTTTGAATTGGAGGATAAGAAAAATATAAGCGAAGCGAAGCCGGTTCTGGAAGTGAGGGATCTGTCCATAGGCTATCATAAAAAGGTTGTGTGTGAAAATCTTTCCTTCTTGGTAGATAAAGGGGAATGTACGGCCATAGTAGGGATAAATGGAATTGGAAAATCGACCTTATTGAGAACGCTTGGTAATCTTCAACCACCACTAGAGGGCGACGTATGTATCGATGGGACCTCCATGTGGGAAATGAGTCCCAATCAATTGGCCCGGAGAATCAGTGTTGTCCTTACCGAAACAGTAGCATCCAAAAACTTGACCGTCCAAGAATTGGTCGCCTTGGGAAGACAACCCTATACCAATTGGATCGGTAGTTTAAACCCCATTGACAGGGAAAAAATAACTGAAGCCATTGAGCTGCTCGAGCTCAAGGACCTAAGGGGGAAAAAATGCCATGAATTGAGCGACGGACAATTACAAAGGGTAATGATCGCAAGGGCCTTGGCCCAGGACACTGATATCATTCTGCTCGACGAACCTACGACCCATTTAGATCTTTTTCACAAGGTTACAATTTTGAAACTCCTTAAATCGATAGCGCATAGCACCCAAAAGACCATTTTGTTCACCACCCATGAGATTGAAATGGCCATACAGATGTGTGATAAGATTTTAATTCTTGATGGTTGCACAAATCCTTTTAATGCGCCATGCAAACTGATTGAAAGTGCCTCGTTTGAGCGATTATTTCCCTCAGATACCGTACAATTTGATGCCAATACAGGTGCTTTTCGAATTCAGAAGTAACCTGTATCTTTACTTGAAAATGGATAATAAAATCCTCCAAAGCTCCTAACAAAACCAGGCTATTGGTTTTTAAATAGTAAAGTTGATTTACCTTTGGTCAGAATCTGAGTTTTTAAAATGAACGAGACGCTACTTTATATCATCATATCCGTGCTTTGTTTGGCAATTGGGTTCTTTTTAGGGCACTATATCCAATATTTGAAGACCAAGTCCAATCAAAGCAAAATGGAGGAAGAAAACAGACAGTTGGAGCTTGCCAGGACGCAATTGGAAAATAAGAACCTGACCCTAGAGAACGAGCGGGAGGAACTCCGGTCGGAAAAAGAGCGGTTGGGCAATCAGATTGTTCGCTATCAGGCTGATTTGGAAAACCTGGGTTTGAAGAATTCGGAACAAAAGGAGGAAGTAGAAAAACTACAGGAAAAATTCACCAAGGAGTTTGAAAATTTGGCAAATAAAATCCTAGAGGAAAAAAGCCTGAAATTTACGGAACGGAATGAGAAAAACATCAGGAACATATTAAGTCCCCTGAACGAAAAAATACAACTTTTCGAAAAAAAGGTCGAGGAAAGTCAGAAGGAGAACATCAGCATACATTCCGCGCTTAAAGAACAATTGCTGAACTTGCAGACCCAAAACCTAAAGATTACCCAAGAAGCGGAGAACCTTACAAAAGCACTCAAGGGTGACAGTAAAATGCAAGGGAACTGGGGCGAATTGGTCCTAGAACGTGTTTTGGAGAAATCCGGACTTGAAAAGGACCGCGAGTATAGTGTACAACAGAGCTTTACCCGAGAAGACGGATCCCGCGTCATGCCAGATGTCATTATCAACCTACCGGACGGCAAGAAGATGGTTGTCGATTCCAAGGTTTCCTTAACGGACTATGAACGTTATATCAATGCCGATGAAGAGTTTCAGGAAAAATTCCTAAAAGATCATATTAATTCGTTGAGAAGGCATGTGGACCAGTTGTCCGCCAAGAAATATGAGGATTTATATGAAATGGAGAGTCCGGATTTTGTACTGATGTTCGTACCTATAGAACCGGCCTTCGCTATTGCCATAAATAATGATAACACCTTGTACAACAAGGCATTTGAACAAAATATTGTAATTGTTACCCCATCAACCCTATTGGCTACCTTACGCACCATTGACAGTATGTGGAACAATGAAAAACAGCAAAGAAACGCGATTGAGATTGCCAAACAGGCAGGAGCTCTATATGACAAGTTTGAAGGATTTGTGAACGATCTTACAAAAGTGGGCAAGAAAATGGATGAGGCCAAATCTGAATACAAGGGTGCCATGAACAAATTGTTCGAGGGTCGTGGCAATATCATCACCAGTATTGAAAAACTGAAAAAAATGGGCGCCAAGGCCAAAAAATCGCTTCCAGCCCCCATTCTCAAAAGGGCCCAGGAAGATGATTTCGAAGAGGAGGAAGAACCCAAATTAAAATTGTAATACATGAAAAGAATATTATTCCTGTTTCTTGGTGGTTGCGCGGTGCTACTCGCCATGATTTATGCCTTTATCTACTTTGTACCATATAGTGAGGGTGTGCGCTCCGGGGAACTTATAAAAATAAGTCATAAGGGTGTTCTTGTAAAAACATGGGAAGGTGAAATTAGTCAGGGAATTTCCGGGGCACAGATTTTCGCTTTTTCCGTATTGGACAAGGATAAGGAAGTGATAGCGAAATTGAAGGATTATCAAGGCCAGTATGTAAAAGTTAATTATACGGAACGCTATGCCACCTTCTTTTGGCTGGGCGATACCAAATACTTCATAACCCATGTTGAACAGGAGCAGTCTCCACATTTTAGGAAGTGATGCAAGAATTTAAAAGTGTAAAGGACTCCCAGGTATCCATTACGGAGCTCATGCTGCCCTCCCACTCCAATTTTGGTGGAAAGGTACATGGTGGCCACATACTGAATTTAATGGATCAAATTGCATTTGCCTGCGCATCCAAACACTCGCAACGTTATTGTGTGACGGCATCGGTCAACCGGGTGGATTTTTTAAATCCCATCGATGTTGGGGAATTGGTAACCCTGAGGGCTTCCATCAATTATACGGGAAAAACCTCCATGGTGGTGGGTGTTCGGGTCGATTCCGAAAATATTACCACTGGAGAAAAAAGGCACTGCAACTCCTCTTATTTTACGATGGTTGCCAAGGACGAAAACGGGAATAGTGTACCCGTGCCCGGATTGATCGTTACTGACAAACAAGGGGTCAGACGATTCGCCCGAAGCAAATACCGAAAATTAGAAGCGAAAGAGCGCGACACCAAATTTGAATCCCATAAATTCAATGCGGACAAATACTTGGCGGAACTGGAAAACGAGAACTGTAAAGTAGTGTTGGGTTCCTAAGAAATTTCAGAGGCCGCTTCCCTGTCTAAAAACCATACCAATTCTTTGGAAATTGGACTTACGAGCGATGCAGGATATTTTTCAAACCCCGGTTCCCTTTGTGTTATAATCCGGACTTTTTCCGATTTTCCACCGCCCGTTACCAAAAAGGCCACTACTTTTGCGTGATTAATAATCCTTCCGGTAATAGTCACACGCCGCTGCCCGGTATCCGGATGCACCGCAACCTCACATAATCTATCTGAATCCCAAAGATGAATTTCATGTGGAAAAATGGAGGCCGTATGTCCGTCATCACCCATGCCCAAAATAACCAGATCAAACTGCGGCACCCCATCCATGTAAGGGAGTTTCTTTTCCAGCAAATCTGCGTAGCGATGGGCTTCCGTATTGGGATCGTCCTCGCCCCTTATCCTATGTATATTTCCCTCAGGGATATCAATTTTGGACAAAAGATGCTCCTCGGTCATCTTATAATTACTCTCGGCATCCGTTGGCGGCAAACAACGTTCGTCGCCCCAATAGAAATGAACCTTCACCCAATCGATTTTATCATTAAAGGTGGAAGCCAATACATCGAACACAATTTTGGGTGTACTTCCCCCGGATAAGGCGATATGTACTTTATCTTGTTGCCCGATGAAATTGGCCAAATATTTTGAGAATTCCAGGGCAACTTCATTTTTGTCGGTATAAATCTTCATTTCCATACTTCAATCGATTAGCAAAGCACACAATAATTTTCATCGTCCGTAAGGTTTTCGCCTGGATTGCGCCAGTAGCCTTCCCCTTCTATCAAGTCATCGGAGTTTTTTGGTCCCCAAGTACCGGAAGGGTAGCCATACATACGTACGTCTTTACCGTGCTGCCAATAGTCCAAAATAGGGTCAACGAATTCCCATGCGGCCTCCACCTCATCGGCTCTGGCATACAAGGTAGCATCGCCTTGCATGGCATCCAGAAGCAAGCGTTCGTAGGCCTCCATTACTTGGGTTTCCATCAAACTGGAATAGTAGAAATCCATATTGGCGCGTTCCACTTTAAAGCCTTGGCCCGGGACCTTTACCCCAAACTTTAAAAGGATTCCCTCATCGGGCTGAATCCTAATAATCAGCTTATTATCCTTATTATGTATACCCGATTCTTTAAATATTTCATGGTGTGGTGACTTAAAATGTATGACCACTTCCGTAACCTTTGTAGGCATTCTTTTGGCCGTTCGTACGTAAAAAGGGGTATCCTTCCAACGCCAATTATCTACATAAAATTTAATGGCGGCATAGGTTTCGGTGGTCGATTCAGGATCTACACCTCCTTCTTCCCTGTAGCCCTTTACCTTTTTTCCCTGTATATCGGAAGCCATGTATTGGGCACGGATCGTATGATCATGCAAAGTCTTTTCTTCCCTCATGATCCGTAGTGATTTCAAGGCCTTTACCTTCTCGTCCCTAATTTCCTCCGCCTTGTCGCCAATGGGAGGTTCCATGACGATTAGGGATACTATTTGTAGCAAATGATTTTGGAACATATCCCTCAATGCCCCGGACTTATCGTAATATCCACCGCGTTTTTCGACCCCTACACTTTCAGCATTCGTAATCTCAATATGTTTAATATAATTTCTGTTCCACAAGGGTTCGAAGATACTGTTGGAAAAACGGGTCACGAGCAAGTTTTGTACCGTTTCCTTGCCAAGGTAATGGTCTATCCGATAAATCTGGGATTCCTTAAAGTGTTGTTGAAGTCCCTCATTAAGGGCCTTGGCGGTCTCTAAACTATAGCCAAAGGGCTTTTCTACGATCAAACGCTTCCAACCGTTGTTCTGGGTATTAAGGCCAGCATCGGCTAAATTTTTGGCAATGGTTTCGTAAAGTCTTGGAGGGGTGGAAAGGTAATACATGATATTGCCCTCAGTTTTATAATCACTGTTTAGTTGCTCTACCCTTTTTCGTAAGGAAGCGTAGTCCACATCGTAGGAGTCCCCTAGGTCCTGATAAAAGAACTTATTGGCGAAATCCGTTATTTCATCGTCCTTCGCATTTTTAAATTTATCCTTTAAATACTCGCTTTCCAGTACTATACGGTTTCGAAAATCAGCATCGGTCATATCACTTCTGCTCGTACCAAGGACTACAAAATGCTTCGGTAATTGACCCGCTTTGTAAAGATTATAAAGTGCAGGAACCAATTTTCTCGAGGTTAAGTCCCCCGAAGCCCCAAAAATGACCAGCATTTGATTTTCAGTTTTTCTCATAAATGTTCCTCAAAAATTAGTTTCCCTAAAAGTATCGAAAACTATGGCCAATACCAATGAGTTGATGGGAAGATGCAGGGAATTATAGATATTTTTCGCTTACTTTTGAAAGAAAGGAGTTATCAGGAAATAATATTTTTATGGATATGAAATATGATTTTGGAATGGTGGGGCTAGGCGTTATGGGACGTAATTTTATTTTGAACGTTGCTGATAATGGATTTACGGCATTTGGTAATGATTTGGACCCAGAAAAAGTAAAGGCCCTTATCGAAGAAGGCGGTGATACTACAAAAGTAAATGCCTCAACGGACAGTGAAATTTTCCTGAAAGCACTTTCAACCCCCAGAAAAATAATGCTGTTGGTACCCGCTGGTAAGATCGTGGATATGGTCATTGAATCCCTTCTGCCCAATTTGGATGAAGGTGATTTGATTATTGATGGAGGAAATTCATTTTATACCGATACGGACCGAAGGGAAGCCTATCTCTCCAAAAAAGGCATTAATTTCTTTGGTGCGGGCGTTTCAGGTGGTGCCAAGGGGGCCAGAAAAGGACCAAGCATCATGCCAGGTGGAAACAGGGAAGCTTATCAGCATGTAAGACCGATTTTTGAGGCCGTTGCGGCAAAATATCAAGGCGAACCCTGTGTGGCCTACTTAGGACCGAAATCGGCCGGAAACTACGTGAAAATGGTCCATAACGGTATTGAATACGGATTGATGCAGTTGACTTCCGAAATATATGATGTGCTGAAAAAAGGTGCTGATTATAACAACGATGAACTTTACAAAACCTTTGATTCCTGGAACAAAGGGCGCCTACAATCCTTTTTGGTGGAAATCACCTCCGAAATTTTCTTGCAGGAGGACAATTTGAGTGATGGTAGACTGGTGGATAAAATTTTGGACAAGGCAAAACAGAAGGGCACCGGTAAATGGACCAGTCAGAATGCGATGGATTTGGGGATTCCTGTGCCTTCGATAGATATTGCGGTAAGTATGCGCGAAATTTCCGCGTTAAAGGAGGAGCGTATCGAGGCCGATAAACTTTACGACCGCCCAACGGTTCAGCAAACGGACAAGACGGCTATGGAGAAGTTGACCGAAGAAGCATTGTATTTTTCATTCATCATCACCTATGCCCAGGGATTACATCAACTGGCGGATGCCTCCAAAGAGTACGGTTACGATTTGAATATCGCGGAAATTGCCAAAATTTGGCGAGCAGGCTGTATTATAAGGGCCGGGTTATTGGCCGACATTACGGAAGCTTTTGAAACCGATGCATCCCTGCCCAACCTTTTAGTGTCGCCAACCTTCGTTAAAAAGGTACAGGGTACCGTGGATTCGGCGAGGGAGTTGGTCGCATTTGGTGCAAAAAATGGCATTCCTTTGCCCGGACTTTCAAATTCCCTTACCTATTTTGATGCCTATACCTCCAGCAGGTTGCCCCTAAACTTGATACAGGCGCAACGGGATTATTTTGGGTCGCATACCTATGAGCGTTTGGATAGGGAGGGTATTTTTCATACGGAGTGGGAAAAAGAGTAATTCACTTTGTGGAATATGCCTTACAGCATCTACGTAGTTGAACTTCATAAAAAGGTTTTTACGGAAAACAGAAAGTTTCGGGAAGCAAACCCCCAGTTCAATGGGGTTTTGGAATGTCTGTATGTAGGTATGACCAGCAAGACACCCAAAGAGCGCTTTGAACAGCACAAAAATGGTGTCTTAAGTAACAAAGGCGTTGACATTTCTTCCCGCATTGTGAAAAAGTACGGCCTATATCTTCGAGGTAGTTTATATAATCATATAAAACCTTTGGTTACCAGGCAAGAAGCCTTAAAAATGGAACGCTCACTTGCCTTGGAACTTAGACGTAAGAAGTACGCGGTTTGGTTTAATTAATATCCAACAAAAAAGCACCCTATTCGGGTGCTTTTTACTTTTTATAGAAATGTTTTTCTATTTACTCAAGTACATTTTTCTACGTGCATAAAGATTATAGAACTCGTCATCCTTCAAACTATCTATAAATAGAATGCTCTCCCCGGTACTTTTCATTTCCGGTCCTAGGTTTTTGTTTACATTCGGGAACTTGTTAAAAGAGAATACGGGTTGTTTGATGGCGTAACCTTCCAAATGAGGTTTAAAATCAAAATCCTTGATTTTCTTTTCACCCAACATCACTTTGGTTGCATAATTCACATACGGTTCCTTGTAGGCTTTTGCGATAAACGGCACCGTTCTGGAAGCACGTGGATTCGCTTCGATGATATATACGATATCGTCCTTGATGGCAAATTGTATGTTTATAAGACCAACCGTATTCAGTGCCAAAGCAATCTTTTTGGTGTGGTCCTTAATCTGCTGCATCACAAATTCCCCAAGGTTGAACGGCGGTAAGGTAGCATTGGAATCCCCAGAGTGAATTCCGCAAGGTTCAATATGCTCCATAATACCGATGATATATACATCCTTACCATCACAGATAGCATCTGCTTCAGCCTCAATAGCTCCATCCAAATAATGGTCCAACAATAATTTGTTGTTCGGGATTTTTCTTAAGAGGTCTACCACATGGGCTTCCAATTCCTCTTTGTTAATGACAATCTTCATTCCCTGTCCGCCCAATACATAAGAAGGCCTTACCAACAAAGGAAAATCCAATTCATCTGCCAAGGTCAAGGCTTCTTCCGCTGTTTCTGCAACCCCGAACCTTGGATATGGAATACCGTTCTTTTTTAGAAGGTCTGAGAAACTACCACGATCCTCTGCCAAATCCAGCGATTCGAAACTCGTTCCCAGAATCTTGATTCCGTATTTGGATAATTTTTCAGCCAGTTTTAAAGCGGTCTGTCCGCCCAACTGTACAATAACTCCTTCCGGGTTTTCATGTCGAATAATATCATAAATATGTTCCCAGAATACGGGTTCAAAATAGAGTTTATCAGCTGTATCGAAATCGGTTGAAACTGTCTCAGGGTTACAGTTGATCATAATGGTTTCATAGCCACATTCGGCAGCGGCCAAAACTCCATGTACGCAGCAATAATCGAACTCTATCCCCTGCCCTATCCGGTTAGGACCAGACCCCAAAACAACAATCTTTTTCCTATCGGTAACTACACTATCATTCTCCACATATCTGGTTCCATCCGGCTTTTCTATCTCTTCCTCAAAGGTTGAATAATAATAAGGTGTCATCGCCTTAAACTCCGCGGCACAGGTATCTACCAACTTATAGACGCGGTTTACATTCAGTTCGGTCCGCTTATTGTAAACCTCACTTTCATAACAATCCAACATATGGGCAATTTGTCTATCGGCAAAACCTTTTTGCTTGGCTTCCAATAACAATTCCTTGGATAAGGTGGCGATGGTATATTTGGAAATTTCCTTTTCCAATTGATATAATTCCTCGTATTGCTTCAGGAACCACATGTCTATTTTGGTGATTTCATGAATCCTGCTCAAAGGAATCCCCATTTGTATAGCATCGTAAATAACAAAGACCCTGTCCCAACTTGGAATGGTCAATTTACTGATAATCTGGTCATAATCCTTATATCCCTTTCCATCTGCACCTAAGCCATTTCTCTTGATTTCAAGAGATTGGGTTGCCTTGTGAAGCGCTTCTTGGAACGACCGACCGATACCCATGACCTCACCAACCGATTTCATTTGTAGCCCCAAGGTGCGGTCAGACCCCTCGAACTTATCAAAGTTCCATCTTGGAATTTTCACGATAACATAATCCAAGGTTGGTTCGAACAATGCCGATGTTGATTTGGTAATCTGATTTTCCAACTCGTCCAGACTATACCCAATGGCCAATTTCGTGGCGACCTTTGCAATGGGATATCCCGTTGCTTTGGAAGCTAAGGCAGAAGACCTAGAAACCCTAGGATTGATTTCGATGGCAATAATATCTTCCTTTTCGTCCGGACTTACTGCAAACTGTACATTACATCCTCCTTCGAAATCCCCGATACTGCGCATCATTTTTATTGCCATGTCCCGCATTCTTTGGAAAGTTCTATCCGAAAGGGTCAGTGCAGGTGCCACGGTAATGGAATCACCGGTATGGATGCCCATGGGGTCCATATTTTCAATGGTACAGATTATTACAACGTTATCATTTTTGTCGCGTAGCAGCTCCAACTCGTATTCCTTCCATCCCATTAAGGCCTTGTCTATCATCACCTCGTGGATAGGAGAAATTTCGAGTCCATGACTTAATAAGGCATCAAAATCCTCTGGTCTATAAACAATGGAGGCCCCTGCCCCACCTAAGGTGTAGGAAGCCCTTATTACCAAGGGGAAACCAAATTCCTGTGCAATTTCCTTTCCCTTAAGAAAAGAAGTGGCCGTTGCCTGGGGTGCCATCCCAATACCTATTTTTAGCATCAGCTCACGGAATTGCTCCCGGTCTTCCGTAATATTAATAGCATCGATATCCACACCGATAAGCTCTACGCCAAAATCTTCCCATATGCCCTTTTTATCCGCTTCGATACAAAGGTTCAAAGCTGTCTGTCCGCCCATAGTAGGTAATACGGCGTCTATTTGTGGATGTGCCTTAAGGATTTCAATAATTGATTTCGTAGTGAGGGGCTTCAAGTAGACATGATCGGCCATGGAAGGGTCTGTCATAATCGTGGCGGGGTTACTATTGATCAAAATAGTCTCTATGCCGTCCTCCCTCAAAGAACGAAGTGACTGACTTCCCGCATAATCGAATTCACAAGCCTGACCTATAATAATAGGTCCGGAACCAATAATCAAAATTGAATTTAAATCTTTTCTTTTAGGCATTCCAATACTAGTTTCTCGTTATCTAAAATTTCAAAATTAGGTCAAAAAAAAGGTGCTGAACTTAAAGAAGCAGCACCTTTTTTTAAAAGTTATCTACAAGTCATTACTTTTTGTGACGTGGTTCAGAGGAAACGGTTAGCTTTTTTCTACCTTTTGCCCTTCTTCTGGCAAGAACCTTTCTTCCATTAACCGAAGCCATACGCTCACGGAAACCGTGTTTGTTTTTTCTCTTTCTCTTAGATGGTTGAAATGTTCTCTTGCTCATCGCCTATATTTTAAATCTATATGAATTTCTTTTTTGAAGTACCGTTTAAGGCATCGGTAAAACCGGGTGCAAATATACAAAGAGTTTTTTCTTTGGCAAGTAGTAACAAAAAAATATTTTAATAAATCCATTCTTTCCGAAAGCTAGGTTTTCCCTAATTTTGCCCGAACCAAATTCCAAGGGTTAACCGCCTTTAAAAATTTTATTTTACAGGCAACCTAAACGTACTTTAATCAAAATAACAATGTTCAACAAAAACATAAAACTCGTCATTGCAGGTCTTATCATAGCGTATGCCATATACCAGTTCATAGAGGGAAATATAGGCAATGGTATATTTCTAATCCTTTTGTCCCTCATCTTCGTCTTTCTATATTTTAGAAATGAAATTATCCTACTGGCCTTTCTTAGAATGAGAAAACAGGATTTGGCAGGAACCGAAAAATGGCTCTCCAAAATCAAAAATCCAAAAAGTGCCTTGACAACCAAACAGCAGGGCTACTATAATTATCTTCACGGTATCATATATTCGCAGACCAACCTTACACAGGCCGAAAAGTACTTTCGAAAAGCTCTTAAGTTGGGATTGACGATGGATTACGATGTGGCCATGGCCAAATTGAGTTTGGCCGGAATATCCATGCAGAAGCGAAGAAAAAGGGAGGCCACCACCTTATTGAATGAAGCCAAAAAACTAGATAAGAACAATATGCTGACGGAGCAGATAAAAATGATGCAGCAGCAAATGAAGAAAATCTAAAAAGTTTCTTCGTTACTTGGTTTCCCTATAATATCCTTTGTTTGGAATTTCAATGGCATACTTTTTACCCGAGCTATTGTTCAAGTGCGGTTCACGAAGCCATGGATTGTGGCGTTTCAAGATTTTGTAATTGATTTCGTATTGCTGCGCAAAATCTGCAAAACTTGTAACGGGTTCATCAATTTCAACGGTAAAGGTCGGTACAGCGGTATAGTAATCCTCCTCGTCTAAGTGGAATCCATATTTTTCAGGGTTTGACAGGATTTCTTTAATGGCTAAAATCCTGAAGACATATCTCCCAGTTTCATCCCCTAATAATAAGTCCCAATAATTGTCTACTTGCTGAATCCCCATAAATTTATTAATGGAACCAGGTCCTGCGTTGTAAGCGGCAGCTGTCAAAGACCAACTCCCATATTTTTCCTTCCACTTGTTAAGATATCTACAGGCAACTTCCGTCGACTTTTCCAAATGATATCTTTCATCTACATTGGAGTTGACTTCAAGACCATATTCCCGCCCGGTTTCCCTCATAATCTGCCAGAATCCTGTAGCACCTGCAGGGGAAACGACGTTGGTAAGTCCGCTTTCTGCAACCGCCAAATATTTAAAATCATCGGGAATACCATTTTTAGCCAAAATAGGCTCGATAACCGGGAAATATTTATGGGCCCTTTTCATTAAAAGCAATGCATTGGACTGCCAGTATGTATTTACCAAAAATTCACGGTCTACACGCTCCATAATTTCTGGGTCCTCTTGTGGGACCACTTCTCCGGCAAAATTTAAATCAGAAGGAATATCAATGGATGAGATACGATACTCGGCAGCCACATTTTTTTCAATGGTATCGTTGGCAATGGTGGTTTTATTATCCGTGCTGACCAGTTCCGTGGATGTAGTTGCAAAAATCAAGGTGCCAACAATAAAAAGGACACCGCAAAACATCAAAATATTCTTTAAGAGTTTCATATGTAAAAAACGTTTATGTGTAATCAAAGGTATTAATACAACTAGGTTAATCCAAAATAATTGTGGGCAGGTGCTCATTAAACCATTTTGCCCTATGGATAATTATAGTATGTGTACCGTTTTTTACTATTTTACAATCACTAATATTGGCTATTGGAAAAACAGCATCTTTGTCCCCATGGATATGCACCAGATTAGCCGGGTATTCCGTTTGATTCCAATGTACCATTTGATGAATACACCAATCGATATACTGTTTGTCCCTTATCGAGAGATATTTTTCATAAAGCTCCAATCTTTTCACTACGGTTTCACCAAAGGCATATTTTGCCAAAAGTTCCACATTGTTCACCAAACCAGTGGGCAGTAGTTTATGTATCTGGGTATATCTCGCAAATAGCATCCGTTTGGGCAATTCACTTTTCAATTTTACACTGGAAATGATGATTATTTTTTTTACGGATAGGTGCTTGGCCATCTCCTGTACTAGAATACCGCCCAATGAAACCCCTAAAAGGATGGGATTTACATGCTCAATTCGCTGCAGCACCTCCTTAGCATATGATTCCAGCGACTGCCCTTTTTCAGGAACAAACCAATCCAGAAAATGCATTTGGAATTTTTCTTCCGGTAGTTTGATATATTCAAAAATGGAATGGCTTGCGGCCATTCCTGGCATAAAATAGACATGGGTCTTTGTATCCTGCATAAAAGCAAATGGCATAAAAATAGGAATTTAGGGAATTTTTAGCTAGTTTTGAACAATTGTTGTTGATAACTTAAGACATCAACAGATAAACAAGTATGATAGAATTACGATTGGGGAACGTCGTAATTTTTTTGCCCAAACCAAACACTAAATTCAACTATATGAACAATGTTATCATTAAGGACAATGCTTTCTTGCGCCAATTTGAAGCAACAGTAAACGGCCAACTTGCTAAAATTGAGTACTCATCCCAAGAAAGAAAAGTTTTTTTAACAAAGCTAGTAGTTCCTGAAGAGATAGACCTAGAAGGTTTCAAGGAAGACTTTATTAAATCCGTTCTCCACCACATTCAAGAACAAAACTTAAGGGTGGTTCCTACAAGTCCCCAAATAGCGGGATTCTTACGAAAGAACAGACAGTACAAGGAAATGTTGCCGGTTGGCATCAGAATCTAATTAAAAAGCTCCTTTCGGGAGCTTTTTTTATACTATTACGGGCGTATTTACAAATTCCATGGTTACAATTCCGTCCTCTGCTATTTCCTTAAGTTTTATTTTATGTAACGTATTTACCAAGGTTGGATTCCAGGGGGTTTTTACTTTTACATAGTTTTCTGTAAATCCATGGATATAGCCCTCCTTGTTCTCCCCTTCGAACAATACCTCCAATTCTGACCCCAATTGACTTTCATAAAAGGCCCTTCTTTTTTTAACCGATAAGGCCCTGAGCATTTTGCTGCGTTTGTTCCTGACCTTTTTGGGTACAACCCCATCCATATTTGCTGCCTCCGTATTATCCCTCTCCGAATAGGTGAAGACATGTAAATAGGAAATATCCAATTCATTCAAAAAATGATAGGTTTCTAGAAAATGCTCGTCGGTTTCACCAGGAAAACCTACAATCACATCCACACCGATACAACAATTTGGAATCACCTCCCTGATTTTCCGAACGCGGTCCAGGTACAAATCAGTAAGATACCTTCGCTTCATCAACTTCAACAAAGCATCGCTACCACTTTGTAATGGAATATGAAAATGGGGTACGAAACACTCACTTTGGGCTACAAAATCAATCGTTTCGTTTTTCAAGAGATTCGGTTCGATGGAAGAAATCCGTAACCTGTGAATACCGTCTACGGCATCCAAGGCCTTTACCAGATCCAAGAAAGTATGTTCGTGCCTTTTATTACCGAACTCCCCTTTACCGTAGTCGCCAATATTAACTCCCGTCAAAACGATTTCCTTAATATCCTGTGCTGCAATTTCCTCGGCATTCTTCAAAACATTTTCCAGCGAATCGCTTCTGGAAATTCCCCTGGCCAAGGGAATGGTACAATAGGTACATTTATAATCACATCCATCCTGTACCTTTAAAAATGCCCTAGTCCTGTCCCCTATCGCATAACTTCCCACATAAAAGTCGGCTTCTTGAATTTCACAGGAATGTACTTCTCCCATGTCGTTCTTGGTCAGGTCATTTACATAATCGGCTATATTGAATTTTTCAGTGGCACCTAGAACCAGGTCCACACCATCAACGGCGATAAGTTCTTCAGGTTTTAATTGGGCATAACAGCCAATGGCCGCAATGAAGGCCTGCGGGTTGGATTTTTGCGCCTGCTTTACGATGGTTTTAAATTTTTTATCGGCATTTTCAGTCACGGAACAGGTGTTGATAACATACATATCGGCCATTTCATCAAAACCGACCCTGTCAAAACCCTCTTTCACCAAGCTTCTGGCAATAGTAGAAGTTTCGGAAAAATTAAGCTTACAGCCCAACGTATAAAATGCGACTTTTTTGTTCATAACATCAGAATTCCAATCCCTGCGAGTTCAAAATTAATAATTGCGCCACTTTTTGGTGATTTCAAAGACATGGTTCAAAATATCGGCATCCGCATCGGTAAACGCCACCCCTCTTCTGGCCATCATAACCTTGGCAGCTTCAAACGCCTTTGCGGGCAAATAGGAGGAAAACCCCGATGCACCTCCCCAACTAAAACTAGGTACAAAATTTCTTGGAAAACCAGGAACATAAATATTGGAATTCACACCGATGACCGTACCCGTATTAAACATAGTGTTTATCGCCGTTTTACTGTGGTCCCCCATCATCAATCCGCAAAACTGCAATCCGGTCTGCTCAAACTTTTCAGTGGCATAGTTCCATAAGCGAACCTTGGCATAATTATTTTTAAGGTTGGAGTTATTGGAATCTGCCCCAATATTACACCATTCCCCAAGTACCGCATTTCCTAGATATCCTTCGTGGCCTTTGCTCGAGTATCCAAAAATAACCGAATTGCTTACCTCGCCACAAACCTTGGAATAAGGTCCTATGGTAGTTGCCCCGTACATTTTGCCGCCCATCTTTACAATAGCATGATCGCAGAGGGCTAATCCTCCACGGATAAGGCTACCTTCCCAGATTTCCGCATGCCTACCAATATAAATGGGTCCATCCGTGGCGTTTAAAATGCTATACTCCACCTTGGCCCCTTCTTCCAAAAATATCCGTTCCGGACAGATTAAACTATTGGTTTTTGAAATGGGCTGACTTTCCCTTCCCTTGGTCAAAAAGTCAAAATCCTCTTGAAGTGCCCTTTCATTTTGGGAAAAAATATCCCAGGTGTTCTTAATCTGAAAGAGGTTCTTTTCATATTCCACCACATTGAACTGACCCCAGTCTTTATTTTCATTCACTTTATTGGACCTGTACGCAATTATGAGGTCTTCCTTTTGCAATACTTCCGACTCCTTAAGTGCTTTAACTTGATCAAGGAGAAAAGCATCTGGCAGTACACTTCCATTGAGGAACACGTTATCAGACTTCAAGACCATCGGAAACTTCACGCTTAGATAATCTTCTGTTTTATAACTAACGGAGGTTTTTAAATACGCTTCCCATTTTTCCTTTATGGTCATGATTCCCAAACGCACCTCGGCCACAGGTCTTGTAAATGTGAAAGGAAGAAGATGTTCCCTGACCGGACCATCAAAAAGAATATAGTTCATGGATATTTTTTTTCAAAATTAATCAATAGACCAGGACAAGCTATCCCATTCCGGTCTAAACGCCAAAAAAATAGATAGTATCCAACGAAAAACGCCTCCAAAATTGGGAGGCGTCGATTATCTTGAGAATAACAGCAATCCTATTCCTCTTCTTTCGTTTCAGATTTAGAGAATTTCTTGTATTTGTTCTTGAACTTATCAATTCTACCAGCCGTATCCAAAAATTTGGCCTTTCCTGTATAGAATGGATGCGACGTTCTTGAAATCTCCAATTTTATCAATGGATATTCTACTCCATCAACCTCTAAAGTTTCTTTTGTATCCGCTGTAGACTTGGTAATGAAAACATCTTCGTTGGACATGTCCTTGAAGGCTACCAATCTATAATTTTCTGGGTGTATTCCTTTTCTCATTTTTAAAATCTTTACCGTACCCATTCCAACGGGCACTTATTTTAAGGGTGCAAATTTAGTCAATTTATTAGAAATGCCAATTTATTAATTAGAAAAAACAGAAAATAAATTGTAGCTTTTATGTAACATTTTCTAGTTCCTATACACAAATAGAATAATCAACTTTTAAAACTTAAAAACAATGGAAGAAAATAAACCTAAAACTGGGAAGTTTGCTTTAACTTATGGTGCTATACTCGGAGGAATAAGCATAGTTTTTGCTATAATGCTTTATTCTGCGGATATGCATTACCAAGGAGGGATCGCGGTTATGTTAATCAGCTTAGCCCTTTCAATTGCCGGAATAGTCTTGGCCATGATTCAATTTAAAAAGGCAAACGGTGGTTTTATGTCCTTTGCTCAAGCCCTTAAAGTAGGTGTTGGGGTTAGCCTCATAGCCGGAATTATTGGTATTATCTTTAATCAATTAATGGCCAATGTAATTGATCCCGATATGATGAACAAGGCCATGGAATTCCAAAAAAATCAACTAATGGAGACCACAGCAATGACTCCAGAACAGATAGACGCTCAAATCGAAATGGGGAAAAAATTCTCGACGCCAACCATGCAAATAGTATTTGGACTCGTATTTAGTCTCTTTTTTGGTTTTATAATCTCCCTTATTTCCGGACTCATTCTAAAAAAACAGGAAGATCTGAACTAATTTGTATTTTTGAAGGGAATTCCTGAAGTAATCAATGCAATTATCCATAGTTATTCCCTTACTGAACGAGGAAGAATCCCTCAAAGAACTTCATGATTGGATTGCATCTGTAATGCAATCCAATCATTTTTCTTATGAAATTTTATTTGTTGACGACGGTAGCACGGACGATTCCTGGAAAACCATTTCGAAGCTTTCAGAACTCAACCCCCATGTAAAAGGAATTCGCTTCCTTAAGAATTTCGGAAAATCCCAAGCTTTGCATGCCGGATTTAAAGCGGCTAAAGGAGATGTCGTCATCACCATGGACGCAGATTTGCAGGACAATCCAGAGGAAATTCCAGAATTATACCAACTTATTCAATCCAAGGAATACGATTTAATCTCTGGATGGAAAAAGAAACGATACGACTCCCTTATATTTAAAAACCTGCCTTCGAAACTTTTTAACTGGGCCGCAAAAAAAACTTCAGGGGTAAAACTACATGATTTCAATTGCGGATTGAAGGCCTATAACAAATCGGTGATAAAAAACATTGAAGTATCGGGCGAAATGCACCGATACATCCCAGTCTTGGCAAAAAATGCAGGGTTCAATAAAATCGGCGAAAAAGTAGTAAAGCACCAGGCCAGAAAATACGGAAAGACCAAATTTGGCATGGAACGTTTTATCAATGGCTTTTTGGATTTGATCACCATTTGGTTCGTTTCACGTTTTGGCAAACGCCCCATGCATCTCTTCGGTGCCTTGGGGGTTCTAATGTTCATTATAGGTTTTGGCTTCGCCCTGTATTTAGGAATCGATAAACTTTTTTTAAATCCCTTTGGTCGATTGATTACGGATAGGCCGGAATTCTATATTTCATTGGTATCCATGGTCATCGGCACACAGTTGTTCCTTGCCGGATTTATAGGGGAAATCATCACACGATCCAAAAGAAATGAACCGCGTTACCATATTTCCGAAGAATTGAATTTGAACACGGAACAAACACAATATTCTTTGTAAATTTAGATATCACAATTAAAAATATTCTACATGGATAAAATCCTTGATACCGCCAAAAGTTGGCTGACCGACTTTTTTGACCCCAAAGTGAAGGAAGAAATACAGCACCTAATCGATAATGACACCGAGGAGCTAAAGGACCGTTTTTATAAAAATATGGAATTCGGAACCGGAGGTATGCGAGGCGTAATGGGCGTTGGAACCAATCGCATCAATAATTACACACTTGGGAAAAGCACGCAGGGACTTAGTAATTATTTGAAAAAAGTTTATGCCGGTGAAGACATTAAAGTGGTCATTGCGTATGACTGCCGACACAACAGCGATACATTGGCCAGAACGGTTGCCGAAGTATTTTCCGCGAACGGAATCCATGTGAATCTATTTTCAGAACTACGCACTACGCCAGAACTATCGTTTGCAGTAAGGCATCTAAAATGCCATGCAGGAATCGTACTCACCGCTTCCCATAATCCCCCGGAATACAATGGGTACAAGGTATATTGGACGGACGGGGGACAAATTGTCCCCCCTCAGGATGGTGAAATCATTGCTGAAATCAACAGTCTCAGTTTTGAGGATATCAACTTTAAGGCCAACGACAGTCTTATCAAGGTCATTGACAAGGAAGTGGACGAAGCTTTTTTTGAAGCATCGGTCAAAAATGGAAGTGTTAACGCAAAAGGCAAAAATGATTTTAAAATTGTCTTCACCTCACTTCATGGAACTTCCATAACAGCGATTCCGGAAGTATTGAAAAGAGCTGGGTATGAAAACGTAACCATAATTGAGGAACAAGCGAAACCGGATGGTTCCTTTCCTACTGTAAAATCACCCAACCCTGAAGAACCTGAAGCATTATCCATGGCCATAAAAAAGGCTGAGGAAATTGGTGCGGACATGGTGGTAGGTACCGACCCTGATAGTGATAGATTGGGCATAGCGGTTCGTAATTTGGACGGTGAGATGCAAATCGTTAACGGAAACCAGGCCATGGTCATGATGACCAAGTTTCTCTTGGAGAATAGAAAGAAACAAGGCTTTAAAGGAAATGAGTTCACGGCCACAACCATTGTTTCCACTCCCATGGTAAAGGCCATGGCAGATGCCTATGGCGTTGAATATAAGACCTCCTTGACCGGATTTAAATGGATCGGTAAGATGATAAAGGATTTTCCAGAATCCGAATTTCTTGGCGGTGGGGAAGAAAGTTTTGGCTACATGGTGGGCGATTTTGTGCGGGATAAGGATGCCGTTACTTCCACCCTATTGGCCTGTGAAATTGCAACCCAAGCAAAAGCCAATGGCAGTTCTTTTTTTAAGGACCTGATCGATTGCTACGTAGATTATGGTTTTTACAAGGAACACCTAATATCCCTTACCAAAAAAGGAATGAGTGGCGCGGAGGAAATTAAGCAAATGTTGAAAGACTTTAAGGAAAATCCGGTGGAATCCGTTGCAGGATCCAAGGTCAAATGGATAGAGGACTATAACACATCCGTTGCTAAAAATGTTTTGACCGGGGAGGAAAAAGCGATAGATATTCCTAAATCCAACGTATTGATATATGAAACGGAAGATGGTACCCGCATCGCTGCAAGACCCAGTGGCACGGAACCCAAGGTGAAATTTTATATCAGCACGAATACAAGGTTGGACAAAGTAGAAAACTTTAAAGCTGTTTCCGCTCAGTTGGATGCAAAAATCAAAAGCATTGTAAGCGAGCTTAATTTAGGTTAATGGATTATTTTAAAAAGATTCTTCGCTTTGCGAGGCCCTATAGACTATTTGCTTATTTTAACATTTTTTCGAATATCTTTTATGCGCTTTTTTCAACATTGGCAATGATTTCTTTGTTTCCAATGCTAGCCGTTCTTTTTAAACAAACAGAACCGGTTTACCAAAAACCAATTTGGAAAGGATTTTCACAAGCAAAGGATTACCTAATGGAGTATCTTAATTACTTTGTGACACTAAGAAGTGAGGATGCCGGTGAAGGTAATGCACTAATGTTAATGGTCGTTTTGGTGATTACCATGTTTTTCTTAAAAAACGTTTTTGGATACCTGGCCATGTACTTCATAACTTTTCTGCGAAACGGAGTCTTAAAGGATTTAAGAAATGCTCTTTATAAAAAGACCGTGGAACTTCCCATTTCATATTACTCGGAAAAGCGAAAAGGAGATACTATAGCAAGAATTACCACGGATGTACTCGAAATTCAACATTCCTTTTTGTCCATATTGGAGCTAATCGTTCGGGAACCTCTAACGATTCTTTTTACAATCTTGGCAATGGTCTCAATAAGTCCAAAACTGACCCTTTTTGTTTTTATATTCCTACCGCTTTCGGGCTTTTTAATTTCATTAATTGGTAAATCCTTAAAACGAAAATCAGATAAGGTCCAAAAGGAGCAAGGGCAATTTCTTTCAATATTAGAGGAAACTCTTGGAGGTTTACGTGTCATAAAGGCCTTTAATGCCGAAACTCGTTTTATTTCTATATTCAAGAATTCCACCAAAAGATTTTACACCTTTTCCAATAGCCTATTAAACAGACAAAACTTGGCCTCTCCTACCAGTGAATTTTTTGGAATTGCCGCTATAGGGGTAATACTTTGGTATGGCGGACAGATGGTATTAGTTGAGCAATCATTGCAGCCAGAGCTGTTTATTACGTATATGGGGCTTGCATATCAAATTCTTACTCCAGCAAAAGCCATTAGCAAAGCTTCCTATGGCGTCAAAAAAGGTAATGCCGCAGCTGAGCGTGTCTTGGAAATTTTGGAAACCGAGAATCCAATTTCTGAAATAGAAAACCCGGTTGTTAAGACCGATTTTAATCAAGAAATCGAACTAAAAAATATATCCTTCAAATACGAAGACGAATATATATTGAAGAATTTTGACCTTACCGTACCCAAAGGTTCCACGGTCGCCCTAGTGGGACAATCCGGAAGTGGGAAAAGTACCATTGCCAATTTAGTGACCAGGTTTTATGATGTAAACGAAGGGGATATTACCATCGATGGCATCAACATAAAGGACTTGTCCAAAAAATCGTTGAGGGGGTTGATGGGACTCGTTACACAAGATTCCATTCTATTTAATGATACGGTGAAAAATAACATTGGCTTGGGAAAGGAAAATGCATCGGAGGAAGAAATTATGGAAGCGGCTAAAATCGCCAATGCCCACGATTTTATCATGGAATTGCCCCAAGGATACGAAACAAACATTGGTGACAGTGGTAACAAATTGAGTGGTGGACAAAAGCAACGCCTTTCCATTGCCAGGGCCGTATTGAAGAATCCGCCCATTATGATTTTGGACGAGGCAACATCCGCCTTGGATACCGAGAGCGAACGCTTGGTACAGGACGCTTTGGAAAAAATGATGAAGAACAGAACTTCCATTGTAATCGCACACCGACTTTCAACCATCCAGAATGCTAACACTATTGTGGTATTGAACAAAGGAGAAATCGTGGAGCAAGGTACCCATGAGCAGTTATTAAGCAAAAAAGGGACGTATAATAAGTTGGTCGAAATGCAGTCGCTGGGTTAATGGCTGTTAATTGTGGGGTGTTGGGTGTTGGGTGTTGGTAAAATCTACATTTTTAACTTTTCATTTTTCAATTAAACACTATCCCACTATTTCTCTATTTCACTTAACCCCTAACTCCTAACCCCTAACTCCTAACTCCTAACAAACTAAACCTTTTCATAAATTAGTAGTCCAATTACCAAACAAAACAAATTCGGTTGATTGCAGAAGAAACCTTAATAAAGGAATTAAAGGCAAAGGAGACGCAGTCCACCGCCTTTGAAACGCTTGTAAGCAACTACAAGGAGCGTTTATATTGGCACATCCGAAGAATAGTCTTAAACCATGATGATGCCGACGATGTGTTGCAAAATACCTTCATTAAGGTATATCGCAATATTGACGGATTTAAAGGCGAGAGTAAGTTGTTTTCCTGGATGTTCAGAATAGCGACCAATGAAGCCCTAAGTTTTCTAAAACAAAAAAGTCTCAAACTGGGGGTTACGGATGGGGAGTATCAAGAACGCATGGTACAAAACTTGCAGTCCGATGTTTATTTTGAAGGGGACGAGATACAGTTAAAGTTACAAAAGGCCATTGCTACCTTACCAGAAAAACAGAAACTGATTTTCAATATGAAGTATTTTGAAGAATTAAAGTATGCAGAAATATCGGAAATCTTGGATACATCGGTGGGCGGACTTAAAGCTTCCTACCATTTGGCTGTAAAAAAGATTGAAAGTTTTCTCAAAGAAGATTAAACCATTTAAACAATTGGGAGTCATAGTAATACGATGAAAAGGAAGAATTCAGATAAAAATCCGTTCCATATCCCAAAAGGCTATTTTAATAGCTTTGAGGACAAACTTAAAGATAGAATCTTTAAGGAGGAATCACCTATTCCTAAAAACGACGGTTTCAGTGTTCCGGATTCTTATTTTGAGCAATTGCAGACACAATTGATGGCCATGGTAGAAGAAGATAAATCGTCTCCCAAAGTTATCCCATTGTATCCTTTTAAGAAGTTTTTGGTTATAGCCGCCTCGATTGCAGCCCTTTTGGTTTTGGCCGTTGGCATTAATTGGAACAATGACGATACCTTGAGTTTTACGGATTTGGCCAATTCTGAAATTGAAGCCTATTTTAATGATACTGAAATAGACTTGTCCAGTGACGAGATTGCCGAGGTTTTGCCCATTGACGGATACGAAATCAATGATTTTGTAAAACCTGAGATGACCGAGGAAAACCTTCTGGATTATCTCAATGAGAATGTAGAGAATTTTGAAGAACTAAATTTAGAAGACAATGAATAGACTACTCATAGCCGTATTGATATTGTTTACGACAGTAACTTTTGCCCAAGACAAATCGAGGGAAAAGATTAAGGCTCTCAAGGTAGCTTATTTAACAGAGCACCTTGAACTTAGCAGTGAGGAAGCACAGGATTTTTGGCCCGTTTACAATGAGTACGAAAAAGAAAGGCAAGAACTAAGACATAGACAATGGGTCGAAATCAAAAGCAAATTAAAGGACGTAGGAAGTCTAAACGAGCAAGAAGCACAAAATCTCTTGTCCGTCTATCTTAAAATAGAGGAAGAGGAAGAAGAACTTGAAAAGAATTTCCTTAATGAGATAAGTAAAGTAATATCTGCGAAAAAGACCTTGGTATTGATGCGCTCAGAAGAGGATTTTAAACGGCAGTTGATCAAACAGTACCGTCAAAATAAGGGAGGTCGCTAATTGATGCCTAAAAAATGACTTAAAAAGAGGAGCTATATAGCTCCTTTTTTTAGTTCTTAAAAGTTAGTTTGGAAATGCGATTTTTACCCGCAGCGTAGGCCGTACTATCATTTAAAAAACGAAAAGTGTAAAACCCCTCATCACCTAGTTGGCGCCAATGGTCACCCCCGTCCGGCGAGTAGGAAATACCGGTAAATCCAATAGCAATAATACCCATTCCATCAGAATTTGGAACAAATTGGATACAACTTTTATACCCGGGATTCTGGCCATCTGCTATTAGGCTCCAAGTGGCCCCACCATCCAAAGTTTTCATTTTATTTCCTCTATTTACTTCGGGTTGGGTGTAATCACCACCAATCGCTATTCCCAAATTTTCATCATCAAAATCAATGGAGTAAATACCTTGGGTGTCCACATCATTTTTCATTGGGGTAGCAGTGGATTCCCATGTTTTTCCTTTGTCCATTGTATGATAGATTTTACCAGTGGTTGTTGCTATCCAAGCCTGCTCCCCTATAACTTCAATGTTGGTATTACTCGCGGCAAAGGCACCTTCTCCATCGATACCCTCCGGAAGTTGGGAACAGGGAATCTTGTTCCAAGTCTGTCCGCCATCCCTGGTTATAATAATACTCATACACCCGTCTACGGTATCCCCCACCGCCAAACCTTCCCGGTCGTTCCAAAACATCATGGCATCATAAAAAACAGTTTCACCTACTTCGGTATATACCAATTCCATTTTCCCACTTTCCCCCGTTTTATATAACAAGGCCGGACTTCCAATGGAGAGCATGAAAAAATCCGTGGCCGTATGTCCTGCGGCCCTAAAGGAAGGGGTTAAACTGTCAAACATCATAATATTGGTACGAATCCTACCGGATGGAACATCCACTGTCCCATACATGCCGTTACTACCTGCAAAAGCCAGCGTATTCTGATCCAAAAATTCAATGGCCCTAATACTCACGGAATCCACAAGAACATCCTCCACTTCCACTGTTGAGAATTTCCTGAATTCATTTTTATTGGAACAAGAAGCTAAAATTATAAGGAAGAATAAAAAAGATGATAATGGGCGCATACGTACAAAGTTTCTCAAAAATAAATGGAATCCACTCTAAAACAATACCTTTGCAGCCTTAATTTTTTCTCATGAAGTTGCATAGAAACTTGGTATTCGCGGTGATTGATGCTTTGAACTTGATTTTCAATGAAGGTGAATATGCGGACAAGGTCGTACAAAAGGTCCTAAAGTTTGACAAGCGTTGGGGATCACGTGATCGCGGTTTTATTGCCGAAACCACTTATGAAATGGTTCGTTACAAAAGGTTATATGCCGAAATTGCTGAAGTAAAGGCCCCTTTTAGTCGGCCCGATTTATTCCGAATGTGGGCGGTTTGGGCCGTACTGAGCGGAATTAAACTGCCGGATTGGAAACAAATTGAACCCACCCCGGAAAGACGCATCAAGGGACGTTTTGACGAGTTATCCAAGATTAGAAAATATAGGGAAGCCATTCCAGATTGGATGGATACCCTTTGTGAAAAAGCCTTGGGCGAAAAGTTATGGACCGCGGAGATTGCCAAACTCAATGAACCTGCCGATGTCATCCTAAGAACGAACACCTTGAAAACCACCAAGGAAAAGCTTCGAAAAGCCCTTTTGGATGAAGGTATCGTTACCGAACCCATTAAAGGATATCCATTGGCTCTTAGACTCCCCGAGCGGGCCAATGTATTTGTTACCCAAAGCTTTAAGGACGGACTTTTTGAGGTTCAGGATGCCTCCTCCCAATTGGTAGCGGAACTTTTGGATGTGAAACCTGGTCAGCGTGTGGTAGACACCTGCGCCGGTGCAGGCGGCAAGTCGCTTCATTTGGCCGCTTTAATGGAAAACAAGGGCCAGCTTATCTCCATGGATATCTATGGAAGCAAATTAAAGGAACTAAAAAGACGCGCCAGAAGAAACGGGGCGCATAATATTGAACTAAGGGAGATAACATCGACCAAGGTGTTCAAGAAATTATACGATAGTGCGGACAGGGTTCTAATCGATGCCCCCTGCACCGGGCTTGGGGTTATCCGTAGAAACCCGGATACCAAATGGAAACTACAGCCAGACTTTTTGGATAAAATCACCAAAACCCAGCAGGAAATCCTTAGAAGTTATAGTAAGATGGTTAAACCAGGTGGGAAAATGGTCTATGCCACTTGTTCTATACTGCCTCAAGAAAATAAAGATCAAATAAAATCCTTTTTAGCATCTGAAGAAGGAAGCAAATTCACGATGGTTACCGAAAAGAAAATATACGCTTCAAAAAGCGGATTTGACGGCTTTTATATGGCCCTATTGCAAAATGAACCCAAGGCCTAGCCGAACAAGGGCAACTGTTGATCTCCCTTACTTTCGGGTTTTTTAACCGTGGGTTTCTCCGCCGGATTTTGCCCCCACTTTTTCATAGCTTGTACAACGGGCATTAAGGATTTGCCCTTTGCCGTTATGGAATATTCAACACGCGGTGGAATTTCAGCGAACGTTTTGCGTTCGAGTATTTGGGACCTTTCCAATTCCTTTAATTGCTTGCTCAACATTTGTTTGTTAATACCTTCTATGCTTTTTAGGAGTATGGAAAAACGGTTGATGCCCTGTGAGACCTTAAAGAGTAGTATCGGTTTCCATTTACTACCTATTTCCTCCATACACAAGGTAACGGGACAACTATCTGGTGATTTGTTCAAAACTTTAAAATTTAAGAAATAGGCAATTCTTTGATATGCCCCAAATATAAAACATCGGTCTAAATTACAGACCGATGTTTTAAAAATTTTAATTATAATTCCTTATTCCTTTACAGTGGGATATTCGACCCCTAATTGCTCCAAATAGCTATCGTATTTGGTTTCATCGTAATAATACTTTTGCAATTCCTCCCTAAATTGACCTTGCTTGTCCGTGTTCAAATAGATGGGGGGCATATCCGTATCCGAAATCATCGGTTTATATGTGGTCTCCTTCTGCTGAACATTTTTGAAATAGTCCCATGCGCCCTCTAAAAGTTCCGGTTTCGTTAAGAAATCCAATATGGTCATGGCTTCGGCCTTGGCACCGGCCACAACCCCTTTGTGTGCTATAGGTGTTGCCATAGCAATGGCATTGCTCCAGTGGTGTCCCTGCAATCCGGGAATATTGGAAGGAAAACGCATGGTTACCGTAGGCACCTTCCAGGAAATATCTCCGATATCGTCGGAACCCCCACTAACAGGCTCTTCAACGGGTAGACCTAATGGGGACAATTCTGTAGGTAAGCCCTCGATTTTTTCGGAACCTACTTCGGTCTGTACGGCCTTGGCCAAGGTCTGGTCGGCTTCGGACCATACCGGAAGTCCTACCTTGGTAATATTGTCGTACATAGTTTCCGCAATGACCTTGTTGTAATGTCTTGGCCATGCAGTTCCCAATACCTTGGAGGTCATGGTGGTACCCGTCATCAAGGCAGCTCCTTTGGCCATATCGTTGGCCAACGCGTACATTTCCATGATACCTTCATATTTTATATCCCTAAGGTAAAACCAAATCGCCGCTTTGGAAGGCACTACATTGGGTTGGTCGCCAGCATCCGTAAAAATGGAATGGGAACGTTTAAGAGGGTGTAAATGTTCTCTTTTATAGTTCCAGGCAATATTCATCAATTCAGCGGCATCCAAGGCACTTTTGCCCCGCCATGGCGATCCCGCGGAATGTGCGGCCTCCCCATCAAAGGAATACTCCACTGATATGAGTCCGGTGCCCCTTGTGGGTCCGTAGGAAACTCCCAGATTATTACCAACATGGGTGAAAATACACATGTCTATATCGTCAAAAAGACCATCACGAACATACCATGCCTTGGCGGCCACGAGTTCCTCTGCGATGCCGGGCCAAAGAATTAAGGTTCCTCCAATATTCTCCTTTTCCATAATTTCCTTTACGGCCAAAGCGGACATGATATTAAGGGGTATCCCAGCATTGTGACCTTCCCCATGTCCGGGTGCTCCTTCCACGATAGGTTTATGAAAGGCCACTCCAGGGTATTGCGATGCCTTTGGAATACAGTCCACATCACTTCCCAATGCGATCACAGGGCCATCACCGTTGCTCCATTTGGCAAACCACGAGGTTGGTATTCCAGAGAGGGAATGCTCTATTTCAAAACCATTTTCCTGCAATACCCCTGTTAGGTACTTTGAGGACTCTTCCTCTTGAAAGCCCAATTCGGCAAAACTGAAAATTTTGTCCACCATCACCTGGGCCAACTTTTTATCGGTTTCGATCAAGGCATTGGCTTCCGATTTTAATTTCTCGATTTGTTTCTTGGAATACTTTTTCTGGGCAAATGTCACCATGGCACATGAAAGGCACATGATGAACGTACATAGTTTTTTAGTCATTTTGGTCGATTATTGAATTAGCAGTTAAAAGGTAGTGAATTATTAAATGGATGGTTTTGTCACTTTCGATTTTTTCAATGATTATCATTTAATTGGATGAATTTTCTGATTTTGAAAGTTTTAATTCTTAAAAATGAGATAACTTTAAAGATCACCAAAAAGTAACATGGGAAAATTGCCCGTAATTCTGACAAGCTTTCTTCTATGCTCTTGCTTTTTACAAAGAGAGAATGGCATTGATTTCAAAATCATAAATAATTCTATTGACTTAGGTACTTAATCAATAACGATAGAAGTAGTAAATTCGGGGAAACAAACATCAAGAACATGGAGCAAAGATTCAAGAGCATGTCCCTTTTCGACTTTATGGAGAAATTCCCGGACACGGACAGCTGCCTGTCGCATCTGGCCTGGCTAAAGTGGGACGGGGGCTACAGGTGCC
>NZ_MDGL01000160.1 GCF_002742265.1 Maribacter sp. 4G9 | reverse complement strand
GCCATGGGTACCGTAACGTTAAAGCCACGACTAGGTGAAGGAAGGTATGCGACTATTGATTCTTCTATCATATCTTTGTCAAGAATAAAGTACATAAAGGGTTGTTTTGGTTTGACTTATGTTTCACAACACAAATCTCTGCAACCCTGTCTTTCGATCCAAAAAAAGTTTAAACCACTTCAATTTAAAAAACCTACTCAAAAGAACAATAACAATGCCAAAATACTGAAAGAAAATTGAATATCCGTTTCAAAACATTTACCAACGGAACCCCAAGTAACTTCGAGAGTCAATTTTATAAATCTTTTCAGTACTCCCCACGAATGACGCTACCAAAATAAGGAACAGGGTAATCGTGGGAAGAACTACCAAGGATGTCCAATTACGACAAATCTGAGCTTATCAATTTCAAGAACTCGTTTCGGGTCTCTATTTTTTCAAATTGCCCCCTAAAACCAGAGGTTGTGGTTACGGAATTCTGTTTTTGCACCCCCCGCATCATCATACACATATGCGAAGCTTCTATCACCACGGCAACACCTTTTGGCTGTAAGGTATTGTTGATACATTCCAAAATATCATGGGTCAGACGTTCCTGCACTTGTAATCTTCGTGCAAAAACATCCACGATTCTTGGGATTTTACTAAGTCCAACTATATGTCCGTTTGGTATGTAGGCCACATGCGCCTTGCCAAAAAATGGTAACATATGATGTTCGCACAAGGAATATAGCTCAATATCCTTAATGATGACCATATCATCATAATCCTCCTTGAACATGGCTCCTCTCAAGATTTCCTCTGCGTCCTGTTTATAGCCTTGGGTCAAGAATAACATGGCTTTTGCCGCCCTTTCCGGGGTTTTTAACAGTCCTTCCCTGCTTTTGTCCTCCCCTATTTCATCAATGACCGATGCAAATTTTTCTTTTATTCCATCGGTTATTTCCATATTATATTCCTCTAAATTTCTGTATGGAGCCATTTATTCTGTTTAAGTAAGTAAATATTTTATTGAACAAAAATATTCATTGTGTTTACAATACAAGCCAATATATCGTTAAAATTCGAAATCAACAATCAAATAAATCATCCGTCGAAGCAATCAAAATTCCAGTATCAACAGAAAGGACTTATGGATTTTTTTATCTGAACCCCATTCTTTAATTTCACCAGTTCAATAAACCATGATATGATCAAAGCCACAAACATCCATAAATATTATGGGGAATTGGAAGTACTTAAGGGTGTTGACCTCCACATAAGACAAGGGGAAATCGTTTCCATAGTTGGTGCTTCGGGTGCTGGAAAAACAACGCTTTTACAAATTCTGGGCACTTTGGACGTCCTTACAAATACTAATGACGGGACGTTACTTGTAAACGGAACGGAGACGACCAAATTATCTGACAAGGAGTTGGCCAAGTTTAGAAATAAGCACATTGGTTTTATTTTTCAATTCCATCAACTATTGCCAGAGTTTACGGCGGTGGAAAATGTATGTCTACCCGCATTCATAAAAAAAACGCCCAAAGGGGAGGCCGAAAAAAAAGCAAAGGAGCTGCTTGATTTTTTAGGACTATCCCATCGCTATAACCATAAGCCCTCAGAACTTTCAGGTGGCGAACAGCAAAGAGTGGCCGTAGCACGTGCATTAATCAACAACCCTTCCATTATATTTGCCGATGAACCCAGCGGAAATTTGGATTCTGAAAGTGCCGACAATCTTCACAATTTGTTTTTTGAACTTCGCGAAAAATTTGGGCAGACCTTTGTAATTGTCACCCATAATGAAGAACTCGCAGAAATGGCCGATAGAAAATTGACAATGGTCGATGGTAAAATAATTGATAAAGAGGTCATACTTTCCTAAAATCATGCTAGAGGAGATTGTTCTGTTTTTAAAAAATCCGGTTTACAAAGAAGAGGATTCCATCAGTATCCATAGAAAACTCAACAATATTTTCAAATTGGCTATACTTGCCATTTCCCTCAGTGTGGTGCTGAGCCTCCTCATTGGTTTAGTGGAGTCTACCTTTGGCCTTGAGCTTGGTAAACACGCTATGGACGATTTTCTTGAAAACTACCCCATAGTCTACCTTTTACTCTTCGCTGTAATCGGTGCGCCTTTTATGGAGGAATTACTATTCCGGGGACCCATGGTTTGGTTCAGACATTCAAAATTTTTCCCGATTGTCTTTTATGCCCTCACGATCGGATTTGGTTTTCTGCATATCTCAAATTACGAGATGAGTCCACAAAATCTATTGCTATCGCCTATTCTAGTGGCACCCCAATTGGCTGCGGGATTATTACTTGGGTTTACTAGGGTGAAATTCGGGCTATTATATTCCATCCTCCTTCATGCACTATATAACTTAATTCTTGCGGGTCCCATTTTAGTGTTCAAACTCTTAGACATCCCTATTGAATGAATAAAAAGGAACTAAAAGAGTTTTTAGACCAAAAGGTCATCGTATATAACAATCCCAGGTTTTTGGAATCCGATCCCATTCAAATCCCCCATCGGTTTAGCAAAAAGGAGGACATAGAAATCAGTGGTTTTTTAACGGCGACCATTGCTTGGGGAAATCGAAAAAGTATCATAAACAATGCCCAAAAGATGATGGATTTATTAGGCAACAGCCCTCACGACTTCGTGCTGAACCACACAGAAGTGGATCTGGTACCTTTGCATGACTTTGTCCATAGAACCTTCAATGGCACTGACCTTTCTTACTTTATCAAGAGCCTCAAACGTATCTATAACAACTACAATGGGCTCGAAGGGGTTTTTACCCAAAATCAGGGTAAAAACTCCATGCAGCCTACCATTTCAGCTTTTAAAAAGCACTTCTTTGAACTCCCGTTTGAGAGACGTACAGCGAAACATGTGTCCGACCCCTTGAAAGGTTCTGCGGCAAAACGTATCAATATGTATCTACGTTGGATGGTACGTAATGCCAACACCCAGGTCGATTTTGGCCTATGGAAAGGTATCCCGGCTTCTAAATTGTCCTGCCCTTTGGATGTGCATTCCGGCAATGTGGCCCGTAAACTAAAATTGCTCAAACGCAAGCAGAACGATGCTAAGGCCTTGGACGAACTGGACAGAAATCTAAGAAAGTTGGACCCAGCCGACCCCGTAAAATATGATTTCGCCCTTTTTGGTTTGGGTGTTTTTGAAAAGTTTTAGTCTATATTTTCGAATTCCTTATCCGTCAAGGTTCTTAAAAATGCAATGATGGCTTTGGATTCATTAACCGTCAGACCCAATGAGTCCGCAGGCAGGGTTTGGTTGGGCACATTAAGTCCCATTCCCTGACCGCCGCCCACATTATAAAAAGTAATGACATCCTCCAAGTTATCATACACACCGTTATGCATGTATGGTGCGGTCAACTCACTATTTCGAACGGTAGATGTTTTAAAAAAATTACGCTTTTCCGAAACCTCGTAGGGAAAATACTGCCCCAAATCCTCATCCAACTCAGGATGGTCAAAATCATCTGTTTTGGGAACACCTAGATTCTCGAATTCCGTTTCCATGTATTTGGGAGGAACAGTCCCGTTAAATACCGGTGGAAAATGACACGTGGCACAGGTAGCCTTCCCCATAAAAAGATTAAAACCCTTTATTTCCTCGTCCGTTAGAGATGCTTCCAAATCCTGCATATTTCGATCAAATTTAGAATCGAAAGGAGCCAAACTTCTTATATAGGTTGCAATGGCATTCCGTACGTTCAAATCGGAAATTATGCCATTGTACAGGGAATCGAACTGCACTTTATAATCGGTACTCGCTTGGACTTTTTGCTCCAAAAGCTTTAAATCAATATGAAATTCATCTTCATTGTTCGCCACATTTACGATTTGGTCTTCAAGACCGTCCGAACGACCATCGTAAAAGAACGAGGTTTGATAAGCGGAGTAACTTAACGTAGGAGTGTTTCTTTGAAGTTCTTTATTGTTTACGCCGACCGCTATTTTAAGTCCGTCCGTAAAGGCTTTTTCCTTTATATGGCATGTAGCACAGCTAATGGCGCCGGAGCTAGATAAAGAGGTATCGTTAAATAGTTTTTGCCCCAACTTTATCCGCCCTTCGGTCAATTGGGGTTCACGTAGTTCCGAAAACATTTTCATGTTGAAAAAGTTCTTGTCAAAGAGATTATTTATGGTCGGATTTAAGGTGCGAGAGGTATTCAAGGTAATTCCCCAATCCATTGCGGTCATATTGATCAAATCCAATTGTTTGTTGGTATGGTTTTTTACGAAAGTGTATCTGTCAAAACTGTCAAAATCTGAAGAATTAAGATCACTGATTGTTAACGCAATTTCCTCCTTCCAACTTTGATAGATGGATTTGTTGGTAAAGGCATTTTCATAAATATCCAAAACCTTGGCAAGGGTTTCGTAATTGTAAACGGCTTCATTTAATGAATTGGATAGCATTGGGGAATCAAAACCTGTAATTCCCTTTGTCGCAATGTTTACAATAGCATCACGAATCATCTTGAGGTGATGTCTATCTCTTTGATTGATCAATATGTGATTCTTTCTTACAAAGGGAATTCGAACTTTTAAATAGCCCAACACCGAGTTCAATTCCTTGTTTGAAAACATTTCCTCGGCAAACAATAATTCCTCCAATACTTGAAAACTCTTTGGATGCAGTACCTTGATATCTTGATAATCGTCTATCTCAACCTTTGTAAGATTTGGGGCGTTCATGGAAAGATAGTTCTCATAATCATAGGCAATGAGCATGGGTTCTACTCTTTTATACCATTTTCTAGACTTTAAAAAAAGCTCCCGATTAGTTTCAACGGAATTTAAGGTGTCCATTTGCGAAACATACAACGCAGTACTGTCCAAGGTAGTAAAATAGTACTCCCGAATATCTTCATTAAAAACCGACTCCAAATCGTTAGAAGCCAATAACCTAGTTTCCCGTTCCTCTTTACATGAAACCAATAATAATAATGAGGCAACGAAGAAAAACCCAAAACCCTTTACTCCCATATTCATTCACTTTTATAATATAGATAAAAAGGGTTCCTTTTATAAGAAACCCTCTTTTTTAAATTTTAAAAATAATTATCTAGGTAACCCTGTTACTTTAAAAAGGAAGGAGCCTTCCAAGGTAGCACTGGACTCCTCGATAGCCGTAGGATCTACGAATTTCAATCCGTCCGCACGTACCGCAGTGTCCGGTGTTTCGCTGAAATTCCATCCATGTACCTGTGCACCGCCCATAAAGGTAGGCTCTGATGCCCCGATGATATCAGTAACATCAATAAGTCCTGATATTTCCCACAAATCGGTGGTTGTTCCCAAACCAAGTCCGGCCGCAACTATTTGGTTACATTCCATAACTTCTGTAAATGCCCCAGTATTCAAATCCAATTGCCACAATTTGGCAAATCCGGAAATGTCAGAGTTTAAAGAAGCATAACCGTTTGGATCCTCTTGGATATAAGCATAGTTTTCGGTAACCAAAATATTATCGGGCGAATGCATCCCATCACCTTTTCCACCTTCCAAATCACCATCAACGACAACGATTAATTTGGCATCAGCAGTTGGATCATTTGGGTCCAACACCAATTTATACACCCTACCAAAGCCCGTACCCCTTAAGTTGAGGTCTGGATTACTTCCCGTAATTCTACCGGTTGCGTTAAAATATACTTCTCGATCAGCACTTGCAGAACCCTTTCTCCAATCGATGTCCTCAATTCTTTGAAATCCTATGGCTGAAGAATCAATGGCCTCTTGGTTTAGCTCGGCCAAGGTTCTTTCAGTTACCTCTACCCATTCTACATCATACTCGATATCCTCTGCCATTCCCATTTCAAATAATTGTCCACCAGCACCGGGTGCAGATTCTATAGGATTTTTCCCTCTTAATACATATAATTTTCCACCATTAAGATCACCCCTGGAACCAACATACATTCCAAAATGTGCTTGTGGATAGGTGTTATTACTATCATCGTCTCCCATAAATACAACGGTTTGGGAAGGATATGCATTTTTTCCGATAACAACGGCATTTTCAGTAGACCATTCGCCCATTGCCGGAAGTCTTTCTGCCTCTACCCTATCCTCTGCTGCCCTAAAGGGATTAACTTTATAAACGCCTTTAGCGTTTCCTCCCCATTCCCCGCCGGAAAGGTACAATGGCCCAAATCCATGTTCTTCAACAGTTACGGAAGAACCAGAACACATTGCGGTAAAAGCAGTGGCCGTTGAGTTTACAATGTAATCCCCTTCCATGGGCTCCAAATTCGAGTTCATCCGGATTCTGGCGATTGAATAGTCGGCCTCCAAATTGTTGATAAACGCATACGTCCCATCTCCGTAAGGATATAAAGCAGCACCGTCCGTGTAAGACCCGTATACAAAGGTGCTGTCCGTCTCAAGAATATCGGCAGAAGAAAGAATCATTTTAAGGTTGGCGGAACCAGCAAAAGAACCCTTTAATTCAAAAACATCGTCAGGAACCACGGAACTGGTCAATGGCACCATCTCAGCTATGGTAAGGTCTTGTCCGTCCTGCCCATCCGTTCCGTCAACGCCATCCGTTCCGTCAACGCCATCCGTTCCATCAACGCCATCGATGCCGTCACGGCCGTCAATACCATCAATACCGTCTTCTGGATTACAACTTACGGCAGCAATTCCCAGCAAGGAAAGTGCACAGACTTTAAACAATAATTTTTTTGATTTTTTCATTTCAATTCTAGTTTTAAGTTACATGAAGCCCAAAACTAAAAACCGAACCTTTTAAAAAGGTTGGCTGAAAATTAGTAATCCATTAACTAAATATTACTAAACCGTTATGGTGTAAATTAATGGTGAATTTGAAGTAAACAAATCCAAAAATAAAGGTTAACCAGGTGCTTAAATGATTGATTTGTTATTAGTTACAATTATGAAACTATTCCCATATTCCCCAAATTAAGCAGTTGCTTTTTACCACCTTGCGCAATGGATTTGTAAATAGCCTCTACGATGATCATGTCCCTTTTTCCCATTTCACCGGGAGCCACGTTTGGAGTGCCCATAAGTATGTGTTTGGCAAAATCGTCCATTTGCAAAGCTTGCTGCGTCTGATGTGGGAAGCTGATGACGTTTCCATTGGAGGTTCTTCCACTTATCGGGCCATAACTGTGGGCTGGATCCAATTCGAACCAACCCTTACTGCAATGTGATTTCAGCCTATTTCCATTGGCATTATGGGAAGTCATCATGTGTCCTACTGCGCCATTGGGAAATTCGAATTGGGCGGTGATGGTTTCGTCCGTATCCTTAAAATAATCGGGTCTGGTACTAAATTCCTGTGCCGAAACCGATGAAGGGTTTGATCCACACCCATAAATACTGGTCTGTATGGAATAAACGCCCATGTTCATCAAGGCCCCTCCGCCGGATAATTCCTTGTTGAGACGCCATTGATCCGGATTTCCATTGGAAATATATCCCGCATCCGAAGAAACAAAATGAACATCCCCAAAGGTTTTTTCCGTAACATACTTTTTTACTTCCTTGGTGTAGGGATCGGATTGCATTCGGTACCCAACGGAAAGCTTAACACCTGCTTTGTCACAGGCATCGATTATGGCTTCACACTCAGCAACGTTGATGGCCATGGGTTTTTCACATATTACATGCTTACCGGCCTTGGCCGCCCGGATACTAAAATCCGCATGCATACTGTTAGGAAGTACCACATAAACGATATCAATCGTTTCATTGTTTGCGATATTATCAAAATTTTCGTAGTTATAGGTGTTCTCCTCTGGTATTCCATATTTTTCTTGCCAGATTTTTTCCTTTTCCCGGGTCCCAGTAACGATTCCCGCCAAGTAACAGTGTTCTGTATCCTGCAATGAAGGGGCCAATTGATACGTGCTATAACTTCCAAGCCCAACCAAGGCGATACCCAATTTTTTATCCAGTGCTTTTGTGTTTTGGCCACAGGCCAAACTCGTACCTCCCAACAAGGTACTGGCGGCAATTCCCTTTCCAAGGGTTATTCCAAAGTCGCGTCTCGTGAATATTTTCATTTTAAAATAATATTAATATGATGTACCAGTTTGCTACACTTTTAAATATAACAAGAATTAAATTGAATTTTAGAACGGATTAAAAAATAGAATTATCTATATAATGGTTATTTTTAGGAGACAAATTCAAACTAATTATGAAATGAGCCATAAAAAATCTTGATACCCACCGAGATGGTTATTGGCGAATTGCATCTGACCTATGAAAAACAATAAAAATATACAGATGAAACGATTAATTTTACCCACCATCCTAATTGTATTATTTTATTTTCAATCCTACGCCCAAGGCAGGGAACTTCCGGTAGACACTGTAGTAACTACCCAACACAGTGTAGTGATAAACGGAACTTCCATAGATTACACCGCAAAGACGGGCACCCAACCTGTATGGGACGAAAATGGCGATCCGATCGCTTCCCTGCTCTATACCTATTACACACGTAATAATGTAAAGGACCGTGCCGCCAGACCCTTATTGATTTCCTTCAATGGTGGACCAGGTTCCGGCTCCGTTTGGATGCATTTGGCCTATACCGGCCCACGCATACTGAACATAGATGACGAGGGGTATCCCGTACAACCCTATGGAGTTAAGGAAAACCCTTATTCCGTGTTGGATGTAACCGATGTGGTCTATGTCAATCCCGCGAACACGGGTTATTCCAGAACGATTCCAGAATCCGGGGAGAAAGTGGACCGTAAAAAGTTTTTTGGTATCAATGCCGATATCAAATACCTTGCCGAATGGCTCAACACCTTTGTCACCCGAAACAATAGATGGCGCTCCCCAAAGTACCTTATTGGGGAAAGTTACGGTGGGCCTAGGGTCATGGGGCTTTCCCTGGAATTGCAGAACGCACAATGGATGTACCTGAATGGAGTAATCTTGGTATCGCCTGCCGATTATAAAATCATAAGAAATTCTGGACCCGTTGCCGAGGCAATGAACCTGCCATACTATACAGCAGCTGCATGGCACCATAAAGCCCTACCTTCAGCCTTACAAAACAAGGATTTACTCGAAATTTTACCCGAATCCGAAGAATATACTATAAATACCTTGATCCCCGCCTTGGCTAAGGGTGGCTTTATACCTAATACGGAAAGGTCTGCAGTTGCCGAAAAAATGGCCTATTATTCCGGATTGGAAGCGAAAGATATCCTGGACCAGAATTTATCCGTACCAACATCATTCTTTTGGAAAAATCTCTTGAAGGAAAAAGGAGGATACACCGTTGGGCGATTGGATTCTAGATACTTAGGTATGGATAAACAATTGATGGGCATGCGACCCGATTATAATTCCGAAATAACTTCATGGCTACACAGTTTTACCCCCGCCATTAATTATTATTTGCAGGAAGAGCTTAAATTCAAGACCGATATTAAATATAACATGTTCGGCCCTGTACGTCCTTGGGACAACTCTGATGAGAATACGAGGGAGAATTTAAGACAGGCCATGGCGCAAAATCCATACTTGAACGTATTGGTACAATCAGGCTATTATGATGGCGCTACCACCTATTTCAATGCAAAGTATCTAATGTGGCAAGTGGACCCAAGTGGCAGAATGAAAGATCGCTTTAGTTTTAAGGGGTATCGTTCCGGTCATATGATGTACCTTCGTAAGGAGGACTTGCAAAAGGCAAACGAGGATATCCGGGAGTTCATCAAAAACACTCAAGCAAATGGCAAAAGTGCAAAATATTAGTATTTTGTTCTGAGGACACTTGGCGAAATTGCCAAAATGGAAAGCGAGGTATCTGGGGAAATGGTATCCATGGGATGTTTATTATGTTCAAATTTAATTCCTATGGCCTCCCTATAAAGTTGCTCTCGCTTTCTTTTTTTCTTTTGTTTGAAAACATCTATGGTAACACCTACACTCACGCCCCCAAGGACGGTCGCCAATAAATCGGAATTATCCCAACCGCCATATTGGTTTTGATCAATGCCTTCTTTTGCCAAACCTATGAGCAGGCTGCCCCCTACGGACCCCACAAAGGTCCAGGCCCTATTTCCATCCGAAACCTGATTTGCCAAACCGGCACCAACCATACCAAATAGATTACCACCAACAAAGTGCAGTACCTTATCCTCGGCAATTTGGGAATATCCTTTTATGGTCAATAAAAGCACACAGGAAAGAAGTAACAGTGTTCTCATACCCGGCAAATATATTAAAACATTGGTTTATAGCTGTTTTTTATTCGCAAATGGAAATTCTAAGATTCCACGTTCAACTTCAAATTAGCCCTTTTAGTTGTGCCTGCCCTTCAGTTTTGTCAAAACGAAGTTTGCTGAAGAACTTTGCCATAAAGTAGTATCTTAGGGCATTATTCGTCATTTTGGAGATTAAGGAATATTTAAGGACAAACAAGATTATACATCTGGCCCTGGTGGCGGGTGTCACGATTTTCCTTTTAATTTCCTATATGGGATCGAAACAATTCCATGCAGAAATAGATGACTCAAATCCCTTTTTATACCTCGTACCAATTTTTGAAGTGGGGGGATATTTTGGAAGTCAGTTTGTTTTTAAGAACATAATTGCATCCGTGGAAAAAACGATGCCCTTGGAAGATAAATTGAAAAAGTTCCAAACTGCGTCCATTATTAAATATGCCATGCTGGAAGGCCCCGCCTTTTTGGCCATAGTCGCTTATAATGCATCGGGCAATGCCCTACCTTTGGTTATTGCGGTGTGTTTGATCCTTTATTTGGCAGTACAAGGACCCAACCTTCAAAAGATTTTGGATACCCTTCCATTGACATCGGATGAAAAAAGAAAACTTCAACACAATAAATATCAATAGTATACCAATGAAAAATTACAAATTAATACTAATGGGAATTTTAGCTACCTTTTTATCCCAACACACCATTTTAGCACAGGACTGGGCCAATTTAAAAATGTTCCAAGAGGCCAATGCATCCTTGGAGGCTCCCAAAGAGAATGAAGATAGGATCGTCTTCATGGGTAATTCCATCACTATTGGTTGGTTAAATTCTAGACCGGAATTCTTTGAAGGTAAGCCCTATGTCAATAGGGGCATCAGCGGTCAAACAACTCCACAGATGTTAATACGTTTTAGGCAGGACGTGGTTGACCTAAGCCCAAAGGTGGTAGTCATCCTGGCCGGAACCAACGATATTGCGGGAAATACGGGACCTTCCACCTTGGAAATGATTATGGACAATATCAAAGGAATGGCGGAAATTGCCCTTGCCAATGATATAAAGGTCGTGTTGTCATCTACCTTGCCAGCCTATGATTATCCATGGAAGCCCGGAATGGAACCCGCTGGGAAAATTGTGGCACTGAACAAAATGATAAAGGCCTACGCTGAAGAAAAAGGGCATGTCTATCTTGATTATTTTTCACAAATGGCCGACGAGCGGAATGGGTTGCCTAAAAAATATGCCAATGATGAAGTACATCCCACCGTTGAGGGTTACAAAGTCATGGAACCCTTGGTAGAAGAAGCGATTCAAAAAGCCTTGAAAAAATAGTATTGATAAAAAGAGATACACAAAAGGATATTTCTAGCCAATCGTGGGACAGCATCGTAATAGGTTCTGGTGCTGGAGGTCTTACAACCGCTCTGTGCCTAGCCAGAGCGGGTCAAAAAGTGCTCTTGTTGGAACAACACGATGTTCCCGGAGGGTGGTGCCATAGTTTTTATTTAGAGGGCCATAGATTTACCCCTGGCGTCCATTATATTGGATTGGTAGGTAAAGGTGAATCTACCAGCAATCTCTACAAAGGTTTGGGTATTGCCAACGATTTGGTTTTTTTTAGGATGAATCCAAAGGCGTATGAACATGTACGCATTGGGAATCACCGATTTGATTTTCCCGATAATCCCGAAGAACTTGTAAACCGATTGATTGACAGATTTCCTAAAGAAAAAAAAGGAATCAAAAAATATCTGAAACTAATTCGTCTTGCCAGCGAGGAGCTGTACTCCCTGCCCTATATCAAAGGTTTCTGGAAAAAATTGACGCTCCCATATAGGACCAGACATTTTGGTAAATATGGATTATTCAGTCTTAAAAGGGTCATCGGTTGGCATATCAAAGACCCCTTATTGAAGAATATCCTTAACATCCAATGCGGCGACCACGGGGTGCAACCAAAAAAAGCGGCCTTTATTCTCCATGCCGCTTTAATGTACCACTATTTTAGGGGCGGCTATTACCCCATGGGTGGCGGCGGGGCCTTGGTAAAATCCATGACCAATAAATTCAAGGAATATGGCGGCGAACTCAAAACTTCCACATCGGTTAAAAAAATACTGATAGAAGGCGAAAAAACAAAAAAGGCCACCGGCGTCGAATTACAGGACGGTAGGCAAATTTTCGCCAGGCATATCGTTTCAAATGCCGATGTTGGTATCACGTATAATCAGCTTATAGGAAGGCAGCATCTTAGTCAGAAACTCAGAAAAAAACTGGAAAAAACCAGGTACTCGTGCACATCGCTCATGTTGTTTTTGACAGTGGATATGGACGTACGAAAAGCCGGGTTGGACTCCGGAAATGTTTGGGTGTTTCCCGATACCGATATGGACGAATATTACGACGGCATCTTGAAATCTGATCTTAAAAAAGTAGATTTCTTTGAGGCCCTGTTCGTAAGCTGCACAACCTTGAAGGATCCTACAAGCTTTGATGGAAAGCACCACTGTTTAGAGGTAATCACATTTATAGATTACAAGACTTTTGAGCCTTTTACGGATGAAGGCGAAAGACGTTCTGAAAAATATCTACGGTTTAAGGAGGAACTTACCCAAAAAATGATTTTGGGCGTGGAAAAAGTAGTCCCAAATATATCCGAAAACATCGTACACCAAGACCTGGGAACACCAATTACCAATGAATATTATATCAATACTACGAGGGGCAATGTCTACGGTACCGAAAAAAGTTTAAAACACATAGGTCCGTTTGCCTATAAATCCAAAAGCGAAATAGAAAACCTTTATTTGTGCGGTGCCAGTATTTTGTCGCACGGTGTTGCGGGAGCGAGTCACTCCGGGGTGAACACGGCCGCTATTATCTTGGGATGCCATGCCGACGCTCTAAAAGAACCACAGGAAGGTCAGGAATTACTCATCTTGGAGGCCGAAGACCATCCCAACAACTACCCTGAGGCCATACAGAACAAAATAAGGCTACGACAAAAGAGAGGCCAAAACCACCTGAAAAGCTTGGCCTAACCAAAAAGCAACGGGAAAAATTTTCCTTCCATCTTCCGGCCTTTGGAAATTGGCGGGACGCCTTTCAAAAGTTCATCATTAGTATTACTAACAGTACCATCCGCAAAAACATTCAGCACAAAGGCCCTGCGGGGCCTCACCGATTTATTTTCATAGGAACCATGCACCATTAAGGGGTGATGAAACGTGGCATACCCTTTTTTTAAGGGAATGGGTACGGGATTAAATTCCTTCCGTTGATCTTTGGTTAGATAATCCAAAAGTCCCTCCATATTCCCGGCAAGTTCCGGGGCATCCAACAATCCCCAATTGTGGCTTTTTGGAACATAATACAAGCAACCGTTTTCTTCGGTAGCATCGTCCAGCCCAGTCCAACAGGTTAAATGTTGCATGGCTATGGTGCGGGTCCAGTAGGAATAATCCTGATGCCAAGCCACTACCCCACCGTGTCTTGCCGGCTTATAAAAAAGTTGATCGTGCCAAAAACGAACGGCCCTATTGCCCAACAATTGATATGCCGCCATTACAAATGCGGGATTCCATAGGACATCATGAAAACCTTCCGTAATCCTCCAATGCCCAAGCGAATGGAACAATATGGAATCCTGGTCCTTGGATTCGTTGCTGTGAAATTCATAAAACAGAGAGTGTGCGGGATGTTTGGGGTCCATAAGTTCATCCAGTTCCCTTCGCAATTGCCCTATCTGCATTTCGTCCAAAAGCTTGATTCCGGAGACGTACCCAAATTCCTTGTAATGTTCCAATTGGTCTTCCGTCAATTTATATTCCTCCCATCCATCCGCTGTTTTGGGGAAATTAAAAAGTTCTGAAACGAGCGAATGACGCTCTGCCAAATCCCTAATTTGCATTGGTCAAAATTAAATGTGTTTACCTCTAAAGATACTGAATTCTATTTTCTATATTGAAATGGAAAACCAACAAGTAAGAAGAATATATTTTTTACCATTCTGGTATGCCTTTCCGTGTCCTGTACGGAGCATTGAACGATGCGGAGGATATTGCCCAAATCAAAAGGATTTTAAACGACCAACAAAAAAGTTGGTCCCATGGAGATATTGAAGGCTTTTTGTCCGGATATTGGAAAAGTGACTCCCTGAAATTCTACAGTGGCGCCAAACTTCTCAATAGTTGGCAAAATACCTTGGACAACTATCATCTGCGTTATCCCTCCAAATCGCATACGGGGAAATTGCAATTTAAAATCGCCGATTTTTCCAAAATACATTAGGATGCTTACTGGGTCATGGAGGAATACCATTTAGCGCGGGAGGTTGGGGATACAAAGGGAACCTTCCTTATTATTTTTAAAAGCATTGATGGGGTATGGAAAATTGTGGCGGATTCATCCTGTTGAATATTCCGTATATCCTACTTTTCCTTATTTTTGACAAATTTGACAAACGAAACATGAAAAAACTCATTTGGATGGTAGCAGGGCTATTTCTAGCCTGTAACTCCTCCCAAAAAACGGTAACCAAGGAAGCGGATGCCAATGCACCTGTTGACCCAAAGGTATATGCTGAAACCATTACCGAAGCCGAATTAAAAGAACATCTATATGTTTATGCCTCCGATGAATTTGAAGGCCGCGAAACGGGTCAACCCGGACAGAAAAAGGCCATTGCCTATTTAAAAGCGGAATACGAGACCTTGGGAATCCCACCTGCCAAGTCCAATGGGGACTATTTTCAGAAAGTACCCATTGAAATAAGCAACATCCCGGTTGGCAAATTACGTGTGGACAAATCTGATTTTCCTTTGGGGGAACATGTACTTACATTTTCCAAAGCCCAATCGGTAAACAATGAAATCGTTTATGTGGGATATGGTATCGAGAATGAAAATTATTCGGATTACCAAGGTATGGGCATTGCCGGCAAATTGGTTTTAATGAAAACCGGGGAACCTATGAATGCCAATGGCACGTATATCATTTCCGGTTCATCGGACAAATCCATTTGGAGCAATATGTCCGAATCCCTTGGAAAACGTCTCCAATTGGCAGAGGACAAAGGCGCATTGGGCGTTTTGTATTACGACCAGGAAAACTTTCCTAGGTTTAAAAGCAGGTTCGACTATATGCGAAACAACAGCAATGGGCGGATGAGCTTAAAAAATGGGGAAGCCGATAGTTTTTCAAGTCTGTTTATCGATGGCACTTTGGCAAGGGAACTATTACCAACCATTGAATCGGACCACACACCTAAGAAAATAGAGGCTCGAGTAACTTTAGACTTTGAAAGTTCCAATGAGGAGGTCGATTCCGAAAATGTGGCTGCGTTCATTCAAGGCAAAGATAAACCCAATGAATATATCATCATTTCTTCCCATTTGGACCATATAGGAATTACCCCTGAGGGAGAAATCAACAATGGCGCGGACGACGATGGTTCTGGAACCGTGGCCCTTCTGGAAATAGCGGAAGCATTCAAAAAAGCAAAAGATGCCGGAAACGGACCAAGAAGATCCATAGTATTCCTACATGTAACCGGCGAGGAAAAGGGACTTCTTGGGTCTGAATATTACACTGATTTTGATCCCATATTTCCCTTGGCAAATACAGTGACAAATTTGAACATAGATATGGTTGGACGAATTGACCCGAAGCGGGATGGGGACAGAAATTATATCTACCTTATTGGTTCCGATAAATTAAGTACCGAGCTTCATGAGCTTTCTGAAGAAGTCAATTCAAAATACACCCAACTGGAACTGGATTATACCTATAATGATGAAAATGACCCCAATCGTTTTTATTACAGGAGTGATCACTACAATTTTGCGAAAAACAACATACCTATCATATTTTATTTCAATGGCACGCATGACGATTATCATAGGCCCGGCGACACCCCAGATAAAATTAACTATGATCTATTGGAGAACAGAACAAGACTGATTTTTTACACGGCATGGGAATTGGCGAACAGGGCGAATCCCGTAATTGTGGATAAAGCAGCGGACTGAAAGCATGAAAAACGTTCATTAATTAGGCCGATCAAAGTATCGGCTTTTTTTATTTAAAACGGGTTTCCTAGGTTTTTGGTGCTCATTGGTTGATAGATTGGATAACCGATAGGAAATCCGGCGATTATGGGCTCGGTAATGGCTTACCGCCCTCTACTATGAAAAAGAAAAAAGCCCCAAACAAAAGATGTAAGGGGCTAAATTTAGTTGCTTTGGGGTGGAAGACCGGGTTCGAACCGGCGACCTCTGGAACCACAATCCAGCGCTCTAACCAGCTGAGCTACAACCACCATTTGTAAGCGGTGGCAAAGGTAATTTTTTTTCTTCTACTATTCAAAAGAAAATACCCATAAATGAATGGGTAAAAATGGTAAAATTCAAAAGAAAGAATTAATTTAGAATTTTAGTGAGCTATATGTTTTTAAACAAAAGCTCCGTAGGCCCAAATCCTATTGGAAAACCTATATGGCCTAATATTCGTGCCTAGAAGATTTCAAGAATGGAAGGGTTAATTATGGCCGTTGAAAGTCCACACAACCATGAAACCTTTATCAATAGTCCTAAAAATATTGACATTGATTGAGCGATTAAAAATATTTTAACTTAACCGAATCGGTTGAATATTTTGGAATGAGTAACTCGAAAACATTTTTAATTACCCTACTTTTTGTTTTGATTTCCTTAGGCATTTGTGCACAACAATCAACTTCCATACTTAAGGACACTGTTTATATTTTGGAGCTCAACAAACGAGCGGAAGAACTGCGCTACAGAAAACCGGATTCAATCCAAATAATCGCCTCGCAGGCATTGGAGCTAAGCAAGGAAATCAATTACGAAAGAGGCATTCTATATGCTACATACAATCTAGCGAGCCATGAACTATATCAAGGAAACAGTATAAAATCCCTGGAAATAAACGCAACGATCACGAACCATCCCAACCTGACCAAGTATCCGGATTTGGGCATTAAAATATACAATGATATTGCCCAAGCCCACTTCATACAATCAGCACATCCAAAGGCCTTTGAAAATTTTTTGATGGCGAATTATTTGGCGGAAAAAACCCAAAATAATACAGAGTTGGTCCGTATAAACAATAACTTGGGAACCATGTTCCTCCTATTGGGGGATTTTGATGAATCAATGTTTTATTATGATACCGCTAGGCAATTTATTGACCAAGAAACACCCAACCATATCCATGGTATCATCCTCTCCAACCTTGGTTATCTGAATATGAGAAAAAATGATTTGGAAAAGGCCAAAGAATATTTACGCCAGGGTCTTGAACTTGCAAGAAAAACTAACTTTTCAACAATCATTGCTTTTAATTATCTGACCATGGGCGAAGTATATGTTCTAGGTAAGGAGTATCATACAGCACTCGAATTCTATGGAAAGGCTGAAAAGGAATATCAATCCAACGGGGATAAAAAAGGGATATCTGATTTATATTTTGGACTCGCTACAGTTCATTTTTCACTTGGAAATTACCAGGTTTCAAAAGAATTTGTACTTAAAAGTATGGATTTCTATAAGTCCTTCAAATTAAGGACAGGTTTGGAAAAGTGTTCCCGCCTTCTTTATAAAATAGCAAAGTATGAAGGTGATTTTGATAGCTCCTTAAAATATTTGGAAAGTGCGGAGGCTTACTCGGACTCCATTTCCAGGGAACAAAATAAGACCAACATTGCCATGCTCAAGGCAAAACTGACCTTTGAAGAGGAAAGAAACAAACTTGAAGAAAAAAATCTGGCCACTATAAACAAGCAGAAAAAGTATATAGGTTGGTCTTTGGCCTCACTTGTATTGGCCATCATCATTATTTTTCTAATTCAGAAGTCGAGTAAAAAAAGGAAAAAACTCAATACAATCCTTGCTGAAAACCAGCAACAATTACATCAGACCAATCGAACCAAGGATAAATTATTTTCCATTGTGGGACATGACCTAAGGGGCCCGATAATTTCTTTGAAGGGACTACTCGATATTTCCTTAAATGAAGAAAATGGTGAAAGTCAGTTTAAAAAATTTGGACCTAAATTACAGAAGGATCTCGAACATATTCATTTTACTTTGGACAACCTTTTGAATTGGGGCCAAACACAAATGAAAGGTTCAAGAATGGAACCAATGAATGTTTTTATAAAGAAGGAAATTGATCAAATCACCCAACTTTTTAATGATAATTTAAAAAGCAAAAATATCACACTATCCAACTCACTGAATAAAGATCTTTGTGTACTAATGGATTTGAACCATTTCAAAATCGTATTTAGAAACCTGATAAGCAATGCCATAAAATTTACCCATGAAGGTGGAAAAATAACCATTGAAGGTGAAATTTTTGAAGATCATTTAATCATCCAGGTAAAGGACAGCGGCGTTGGCATTAGCCCTGGCGATATTAAAAAGATCTGGGACTATAAAGAGCATTTATCGACCTTTGGAACTAATGCAGAAAAAGGAACCGGACTGGGTTTAATGCTTTGCAAGGAAATGGTCGAAAAAAATAAAGGGACCATCAAGGTAGAAAGTGTTATTGATGAAGGCACCACATTCCATATTACTTTACCTTGCTGTAAATAAATACATCTTCAGAGACATTCTTTTTTATGTCTTCCGACACCAAATATATTACGTATATAGTTAATTTACCTTGATTAAGTAATTCATTTTATCGATGTATTACATAAATAATAGACAAAACACACAAAAATCGGTAGTTCACAACAATTTTTGAGCCATGTCGTGAAGGCGTAGTATATTCACGCTTTGTATGAGCAAATTCCGGTGATTTATATATTAAAAGCCTTTAAAAACCAAATTCCGAAAGCCTCCCATAGAATAGGAGTTCTTTTAATATTCCTTTTATCGGTAAACGTAGGGTTAGCACAACTATCCTATAGAGATTCCCTACAAATTGAGATTTCAAAATTTCAACACTCCACCAAGGAGAATACGGAATACATAGATTTAATGCTTGAGTTAGGGCTTGAGCAACGCTATTTCAATCTGGATAGTCTTAAACTGTTATCCGATGAAGGGCTAAAATTAAGTGAGAAAATAAACTATGCCAACGGAATGGCAAATGCTTATTTAGGCTTGGGCACCTTTTATTCGGATAAGGGAAAATATGACGAATCCCTGAACAACCTTCAAAAAGCTTTGGAAATTAGTATCAAGGAACAGGACGATACCTTGAGATTAACCATTCTTAGCAACATAGGCACACAATATGACTACAAAGGCGATTATGATCTTGCCCTTAGGGAATTTTTAAAGTGCATGGAGTTAGCGGAAGATTTGGATGATCAAAAAATGCTTTCAGTTATCAATGAGAATATTGCAAATCTATATGTCACCCAAAAGGATTTTGACGAAGGCATGTTCTATTATGAAAAAGTCAAGAAAATCAACGAAAAAATTGGAGACCCGGTAATCATTGCCGAAACCATGAGCAATATGGCTTCTACCTATGCCGATATGGGCAAATTGGAACTGGCCATGTTTACTATAAATAGTGCTATTAAGACTTTTGAAGAAAACAGGATTACGGATTGGTTGGCATATGCCTATCAAGTGAAAGGAAAAGTATACTTAAAACAACAAAAAAATAAATGGGCTCTATACTGGTATGCACAGAGTGAACTTCTGCACGGGCAATTAGATGATCTAAGGGAAGAAATACAACTTTTAACAGGTATTGCGGAAGCCCAACTAAACCTCGGGAACGACAGCATTTCCAAAATATATGCCCAACAGGCATATGACTTCTCTAAAAAAATAGACGTTATTTCCGGTATTGAGGAAGGTGCCAAACTCTTATATAAAATAAACAAGAACAATGGGGACTATAAAAAAGCCCTTGAGTTCCACGAAATATTCAAAGAAGTTTCCGGTAAGATTTCAAGGAAAGAAAGTCAGAAGGGACTTACCATGCTCAAAACCAAAATAGACTATGAAAGGCAGAAGGAACAGTTGATAGAGGAAAATGAGAAAGCCCTGGCCAAGCAGAAAAACTATGTATATACTACCTTGATTATCCTTGTAATTTTTCTTTTTATAACCCTACTGGTAAAACGAAATGCGAAAATTCAAAAGAAGTTGAACAAGGCACTTATTCGCAAGCAGGAAGATTTGGAAAGAAAGGAAAAATATTTGCATGATGTCAACCAGACAAAAAACAAACTATTTTCCATTATTGGACACGACCTTCGGGGGCCCATAGGTGCCTTCCAAGGGCTCATCAAATTATTTAAGGAAGGTGAGATGTCCAAAGAAGAGTTTATTGGTTTTGTTCCAAAATTGAAATCGGATATTGACAATATAGCGTTTACCCTTAACAATTTACTTTCTTGGGGCCAGACCCAAATGAACGGTGCCATGACCAAACCTGGTGTAACTTCAATCGAAAGCATAGTAAATGAGAACATCGCGCTTCTATCGGAGGTCGCAAATAACAAATCCATTAAACTAATTAATCGCATTGAATCTCAAACACTTACCTGGTGCGATAGTGACCAAATAGATATCGTAATCAGGAATTTGATGAGCAATGCCATTAAATTCACACCTGATAATGGGATAGTCACCATTGGAGCGGTAGAAAAAACGAAACAATGGGAGATTTATGTTCGGGATAACGGTGTAGGGATGAACGAGGAGACACTGTCCAAAATCTTTAAGCAATCCGGCACCCATTCTACCTATGGTACAAATGATGAAAAAGGAACCGGTCTAGGTCTTTCGCTCTGCAAGGAAATGGTTGAAAAAAACCACGGAATCATCTGGGTGGACAGTGCAATCAACAAAGGATCTAGTTTTTATTTTACCATTCCCAAAGCCCAAAAAGAATACAAAAAAACGGCCTAGATCAAGGAATCCAAAGAATCAACGGCCAGCATTCTTTCAACTGTAAATCCTTCTGCATAATCAACACCTATCAACCTACCTAGGTCTTGCGCCCTATATCGAACGCTTTGAATAAAGGTTTTGCTGCTTATGGGAGTTTCTGGTTCCTTGCTGTTTGGATCATGAAATTGCGAGGAATAGGCCAAAATAGCATCTGTTTTTTTTTCCATAAATTCACTGATATCCACAACAAAATCAGGAGTCAAGTTTTTCCATTGAATGTAGTGATAAACCAATTTTGGACGCCATTTTTCTTGTTGTTTGCCATCCAATTTGGTCGCTATCTTGACAAGTCCGCTCAAAAAACATGCATGACTGACCAATTCACTTCCTTTGGCATGGTCAATATGACGATCGTTTACGGCATTGCATAATACAATATTGGGTTGGTACTTCCGTATCGTTTTTATGACTTCCAATTGATGTTTTTCATCGTTCACAAAAAAACCATCCCTAAAACCCAAGTTTTCCCGTATAGCGACCCCTAAAATATTTTTGGAATTCTCAGCCTCCTTGTCCCTGATTTCCGCAGAACCCCTTGTACCCAGTTCTCCCCTAGTCAAATCTATAATACCTATTTTTTTTCCTAGGGCTATTTCTTTGGCCATGGTTCCTCCAGCACCCAATTCCGCATCGTCTGGATGTGCCCCAAATACCAATATATCTAATTTCATTAAAAGGATTTTATAGTTGTTCAGAGATTATACGTTTGCGCTAATCCCTTTTTTTATTATTTTCAAGGCACTTTCAATATCGGTTATCAAATCTTCCACTTCCTCGATACCTACTGAAAAACGAATCAATCCGTCCTTTATGCCTTGTTCGTCCCGAACCTCTGGACTCATTAAGGCATGACTCGTTTTCGTAGGGGACAACACCGTGCTCTCTACCCCTGCAAGACTCATTGAGGATTTAATCAATTGTAAGGATTTTTGAAATAGGGAAGCATCCAAATAGGGCTTCAACTCAAAAGAGAGCATTCCCCCAAAACCGTTCATCTGTCGCTTGGCAAGTTCATGGTCCTTATGGGAAGGCAAGCCTGGATAATAAACGGCATCAATATCCTTATGGGTTTCCAGATATTTGGCCATTTGTAGGGCATTCTCGTTTTGGGCCCTTACTCTTAGTGCCATGGTCTTGATACTTCGCTCCAATAACCAAACGGTATAAACACTTAGGCTACCGCCCAAGTTTTTGGCCAAATGGAATATTCTGTTAATGTGTTCCTGAGTGGAAGCAACGGCACCGGCACAAATATCTGAATGTCCTCCCATGTATTTGGTGGCGCTATGGATGACCACATCGATACCAAAGTCGATAGGGTTCTGGTTTACCGGACTTGCAAAGGTATTATCAATCATAGAAACTATGCCATGCTTTTTAGCGACCGATGCCACTCCTTCGATATCGGTTATAGTCAATAAAGGGTTTGACGGCGTTTCAATGTAGATGACCTTGGTATTTTTCTGAATTTTTTCCTCAAAATCCTTCGGTTCCCAGCCATGGGTGAAGGAATAGGCTATACCATATTTGTCAAACTCCTCGGTTACCAAGTTGTAGGTTCCACCGTAAAGTGTTTGTTGTAAAACCACGTGGTCCCCTGCCCTAAGGAATGCCAACAAGGCCGTACTCACCGCTGCCATGCCACTTCCAAAAATCAATGCTGATTCCGCATGTTCCAACGCGGCAATTTTCTTACAGAGCCCTTCTTGGTTGGGGGTGTTAAAATATCGGGGATATCGTTTTACGTCCACATCGTCAAAAGCGTATGAAGTGCTCATATACAATGGGGAAACCGCACCCTTATGTACAGTATCCTCCAATTCGCCCACATGGGTACAAATTGTGTTTAGTCCTTTTCCCTTTTTGTTCATTGCCATAAATTATATAAAATGCTAAAGTTACGAAATGAACCTGAATCTAAATCGCTACAGTTTATTCTCCTGCTCAAGATCAAAACTACTCCCCGCAACACTTCAAGCTAAAATAGGTTGTCATAGCTTGGTACGGTTTTTTTAAAATACCTTTCAACTAAGAATAAAATCATCTATTTTTACATTTATTCTCAACGTCTAGCCACTATGAAATATAAAATACTTCATCTTATTCTTTTAGGATGCATTATAACAGCCTGTAAAAATACCTTGAGCACTGTTCCGGAAAAATCACCAACAGGGTATCAAGGTCAAGGTGCCAGTCCAATTGTACCTACCGTAAACAAACCGGTTCAAAAACAATGGAAAGGCATTTGGTCCATGGGTGACCAAACCTACTTTTCGAACGATTTTGATGGTGCCCGATTGAACGGCGTTGCCGAAGATGGCAATGACCATTATACCATTTGGATTACGGCGGAAAACACCCCAATTAATGTGAGCCCATGGTATTCCTTTAAAGTGTGGACCGATAAACCTAGGCAGATTACTATTAAATTATCCTATCAGGATTCCAGGAGTAGGTACTATCCCAAAATTAGTGACGATGGAAAGCATTTTAAGGCCTTGGACAGTGTTAAATTCAAGGTTATAAATCCGGGTGAAGGAGCTTTTGGCATCAAAGCGGCCCCCGAATTTGCCGAAATTACCATCGATATAGGAAATGAACCCGTCTGGATTTCTGCCCAGGAATTATATACGTCCAAAAGGGTACGGGAATGGGTAGATTCCCTTTCGGTCAAATCTTTTGTTTCAAACTATGAGATTGGAAGAACCCATGAAAATAGGTCCATGCAACTTATGGAAATAAAAGAATACCCAAATACAAAAAAGGCCTTAATGATTATTTCCAGACAGCATCCTCCAGAAGTTACTGGATTCTTAGTCATGAAATCCTTTATGGAAACAATTTCAGGTGATACGGAACAAGCCAAGAATTTCAGGAAAAAATATGATGTCTTTGCCGTACCCCTAATGAACCCGGATGGCGTGGACAATGGACATTGGCGACATAATATGGGCGGAATCGATTTGAATCGCGATTGGGAGAATTTCAACCAGCCAGAAACGAAAAGTGTTCGTGACTTTTTAAACAAAAAAGGCGATGAAGGTTATGAATTTGTCTTTGGGGCCGATTTCCATTCCACATGGGACGATATCTATTATCCCATTGATAGTACGGTCATAGGGCAAAAGGGTAAAATCGTGTACGACTGGATCGAAAGTATTTCACGCCGACTCCCACAAAAAAGAACGAACATCGCTCCATCCGATAAAATTAGGCCCACCATGGTTTCCAGAAACTATTTTTACGTACACCATGGCATGCCGGCCATTGTTTTTGAATTGGGGGATAACACTCCAAGAAATTTTTTAAGGGAAAAAGGCAAAGTAGCGGCGGAAGAAATTATGCGACTGTTGTTGGAGCAGGATTAGTTGTTGGTTGTTCCCTTCGACTACGCTCAGGGCAGGGGTTGTTAGCAGTTAGGAGTTTGGAGTTTGGAGTTAGTGAAAAATATTAACTTTTGCTCAAAAACATATCAGTATTTTGGGATTTGGGATTTGATATTTGGAACTTATATTTTTACTTCTATCCTTTAGTAAATATTTTTAGCTCGAACTTTGAAACCCCACTCCAAGGCGAATTGTAATACCCAGTTTCCTGTTCTTCCAGTAGCACCGAGTACTAATAAGTTCATTTAAAAGATTTTAACTTTTTGAATAATTTACCTTGTACCTCCAATAACTTAATCCTCCCAAAGCAAGAACCCCGGCCACGGTATACCATACAAAAGTTGGCGTAATTACCTGTGCCCCACTTGCATAACTGTGGAGTCCAACCAAATAAAAGTTCACTCCAAAATAGGTCATCATAATACTTCCAAAGGCAACTACACTCATAAAGTTGAAGGTCCATCTTCCTCGAAGGCCAGGTACCAACCGAGTATGTATTACAAAGGCGTATACCATGATGGAAATCAAGGCCCACGTTTCCTTGGGATCCCATCCCCAATAGCGGCCCCAACTTTCATTCGCCCATTGTCCCCCCAAAAAGTTTCCAATGGTCAGCATGATCAAACCTACCGTTAATGAAATCTCATTGATAATGGTAAGTTCCTTCAGATTGATTTCCATGCGTTCTTTATTCTTCTTGTTTGTCAATAAAATCAATATCAGGGAAACCATACCCAAGATCATTCCCACTGTTAAAGGCCCATAGCTGCCAACAATTACGGCCACGTGTATCATTAACCAATAGCTATCCAATACAGGAACCAAATTGGCAATGGAAGGATCGACCCAACTTTGGTGGGCAATCCATAATAACATGGAGGTTACAAATGCGGAAGCCGCAATGGTCATGTCACTTTTTCTTCCAAACAGCAACCCCATGCCCATAGTTGCCCAAGAGACGTACAAAATACTTTCATAGGCATCGCTCCACGGGGCATGTCCAGAGATATACCACCTCAAAATCAGACCTGCCGTATGCCATAAAAAAAACAAATAAATGATCCCCTTGAAAAAGTAAATCCCGATTCTCCAAATAGAGCGATCCTTAAAGATTTGAAATATGAGGATGAAAAAGAACAGGACCCCTACCAGGGCATAGTACTGATAAAGTCTATTGAAAATATTGAGCTTATTATATATAACTTCGGTATTGATTTTGCGTTCGGTAGGCAAGACCTCGCTACCATTATTAACCTGATTTTGCTTAAATGCTGCCAAAAGTCGGTCTGCTTCGGAATAATCCCCAGTTTGTTGAGCCTTGCTTAACGTCATTAAGTAATAAGGCATGGCATTCTTAACAAAATTGGCATAAAGGGAATCCTGGATCTGAATCTGCCCCCCACGATATTCCACGGCGGAAATCCATTTGTTGTTTTCATCGTTCAACAAGGGAAAAATTTTCACAATATCTTGGCCCAAGGCCTGATTCAAAAGGCTCAACCGGATATTGGCATCCTTAAAATCCTGTTGAAATTTGTTGGGATTGTTAGTAGCCGTTGCCTCCCTTAAGAACGGCTCCAATTTATAATTACCTTCTTTATTGAAAAAATCCGTAGCCTTTACATATTTCTGACCCAAGGGCACACCAATAATGTTCCGTATACTATCATTTTGGGCTTTTTTGTCCAAAGCAATGAATTCCGCATTGTACCAAACAGCCGGGTTCATGATCATGGAAAGAAAAATCTGATCGGAACTAAACCCTAGATACGTATCCTTTAAGCTCAATTTCCTAAGAAGTTCCGAGGAAAAGGTATTGATCGGCTTCATCCTTCCGCCTTCATCCTGAATGACCAATTTCCCGAATTTATCCGCATGCTCTTTTGCAACGATGGAAGAATTAATGAGCGAATCTATTTGCTGCTGGGTAGGTGCCTGGGTATGATCATGACCATCATCTACCGTGTGTTCCTGGGCTCGCAAAGTAGTTGAAAGTCCAATGATCAACACAAGGGAAGTAAGTATTTTTTTCTTTTTATTCTTTAATTTTTCCAAAGATTCGGCCAAGTCCTTGAAGCGGGTCTTGCCAAAAAACATAATCCCCATTAAACCAATGTACAATAAAAAATAACCTACATAGGTAATCCAGGTACCCCAAAAGTCATGGTTAACGGATAGTCCCGTCCCCTTCTCATCGGGATCAAAACTGGCTTGAAAAAATCGGTATCCCTGATGATCTAAAACGTGGTTCATATATATGTCATAATCAAAAGGTCGCTCATCCTTAATGGTCACCTTACTCATAAACGAAGCATAGGCATTTTCAGTGCCGGGATGTTTTTCGGCAATGAAATCGTTCAATTGTATGGCAAAAGGCAGCTCATAGATTTTGGAACCATATCGCAAGGCAAAGTCCAAGCCTCCTACGGAATATTTATCACCAAACTGTGTATTGCCTTTTCTGCCCAAGACTTTTATTTCCTTACTTTCTCCGTTGCTGGAAACCGAAAGCACCAAGGCGTCCTGGTCAAATTCCATTTTTTCCGCTTCGGGTATTTCAACAATGCCAAAGGTACCCTGCACCAAGGAATCAGGGATTACAAATTGCATATTGGCCATATTGTAGAGCGAACGCAATTGTAATTTTTGTATACTGTCCTGGACCAATTGTCCTTGAAACTGGTCCGCCATACGCATAAAACTTCCTTGAAACGGAGAGGATATGCGGTATTCGGGGCCATCGGTAAAAATATTGATAGCACCTTCGGTCTCATTGTTCAAGGAAAACAAAACACCGTGGATGCTCATGACCTTTCCGTTCTCCAAAAAATGTTCATGACGTTGTCCATCGCCCGCTTCCACAATTTTAAGGAAAGTATTTCCGGAGGTACCTGGTATCAACCCTTCCTTGGCTCCTTCTATAAAATCCACATAGGAAATGGTAAATTCCTGACCGTTAAAATCCCCGGTCCAAGGCAGGTTGGATTTTATCGCTTCTGGGGTTACAATCAAATCGTCCTCCAAGGTTTTTCTGCGTGGTTCCCCATTTATGTCCCCCTCCACGAATGCCGTTAAATAGGTCTTATCGGAAAAAAATACATTTTCAGTGGCTCCTTCCCTAATAGGCATCATGCCCTCATAGCTTATATATCGGGTCACAAAAGCACCTATGATGATGAGAATCCAGGACAGATGCAGCACCAAAACGGGCCACTTTTCCTTTCTTAATAGTCGGTACCTTGAAATATTGCCGATGAAATTAATGACAAAAAAGACCATGATGACCTCGAACCACGTGGCGTTGTATATCCAGATTCGGGCAGTTTCCGTACTATACCAACTTTCGATGAACGTACCAAACGCCATAGCTACGGCAAATACAATAAACAATATGGACATTAAACGGGTGGAAAAGAAAATTTTCCTTAACAGATCTGTCATGTAGAAAGAAAATGGTTATCAGCTTGCAAAAATACGTCCTTTTACACTTAAATTAAAGAATGCAAATCGATAATAGTGTAAGGGAAATGTTAATTTTATCCAGGAATCCTCCAAGCAATTCTTCGTATTTTCGTCAAATGATTTCTATTGTCATTTTAGGTACGGGCAATGTGGCCCAAAATTTAGCCGAATCCTTTCATGGCATTCCCGAAATAGATCTTGTTGGCATCATAGGACGAACGGATGCATCCTTGCAAACTCTTGAGGATAAACATAGAGTTTCCACGGATTGGACAAACTTGCCCCAAGCTGACGTATACATAATAGCCGTAAAGGATGATGCCATAGGCGAGGTGTCCAATAAATTGAATGTAAACGGATTGGTGGTACATACTTCGGGCAGTGTTGCTTTAGATGTTCTGTCCAATCATACAAAAAGAGGCGTATTCTATCCCCTACAGACGTTTACGGCAGGGAAAATCCTGGATTTTAAATCGATTCCCCTATGCCTGGAAGCAAATGATGATGAAAACAAGCAACTTTTAGGGACCCTAGCGGAAAAAATAAGTGCCAACGTTCATTTCATAGATTCCGAAAAAAGAAAAATCCTGCATTTGGCGGCTGTTTTTGTAAATAACTTTACAAATTATATGTATACGATCGGAAGTGAAATTTGCGGGGAACATCAATTGAATTTTTCAATGTTGTATCCCTTGATCGAAGAAACCGCGGCCAAGATTGAGAGCATGTCGCCCCAAGAGGCCCAAACGGGTCCGGCCAAACGCAACGATTTAAAGACCTTACACGCACACCTCAGGTTATTACAGAATGAAAAACACAAGACCATATATACATTATTGAGCAATGCGATAAAAGCGGCAAACGAACATGAAGAAAAGCTATAAGGAATATTTAAAGGATATTACCACATTCATTTTTGATGTTGACGGAGTTTTAACTGACGGTAGCGTTCTAGTAACTACGGATGGGGAAATGCTGCGAAAAATGAGCGTGAAGGATGGGTACGCCTTAAAAGTTGCCATCGACAAGGGTTATACTATTTGCATAATTACGGGAGGTACCAACGAGGGCGTCAAAAAACGCTTACAGGGTTTGGGGATTACCGATTTTTACATGGGTTCCCATCATAAGATAGATGCGCTGGAAGAGTATCTGGACATCTATGGCATCGACCCAAAAAATGTACTTTACATGGGCGATGACATTCCGGACATTCCTCCAATGAAGAGGGTAGGTGTCGCTTCGTGCCCACAAAATGCCGTACCCGAAGTTAGGGCCATATGTGATTATATTTCCCATATCAATGGTGGTCACGGTTGTGCCAGGGACGTTATTGAACAGGTATTAAAGGTCCGTGGGGACTGGATGGAAAATTTTAGCGCCGCCAACGATTGAAAATGCTACTTGAAAAACTCAAAGACCATACATTGATATTGGCCTCAGGATCTCCCAGAAGAAAACAATTCTTCGAGGAGCTGGGCCTGCCTTTTGAAATTCGACTGAAACCTGTGGAGGAAGTCTACCCCAAGCACCTTAGGGGTGCCGAAATATCCGACTATCTTTCAAAATTAAAGGCATCCCCCTTTCATGGTACACTGAATCCAAAGGAAATTTTGATAACTTCCGATACCGTAGTATGGCATAACGATACCTCGTTGGCCAAAGCGGCCAATGCAAGGGAAGCACATGAAATGATATCGAAGCTATCGGGGGATTGGCATGAAGTCATTACATCGGTTTGTTTTAGCACCATCGGCCGACAAATAATTAAAAATAGCATTACCAAGGTAAAGTTCAAGAACTTGACCGATGCTGAAATCGATTATTACATCACGCATTTTGCCCCCTATGATAAGGCCGGTGCCTATGGCATCCAAGAATGGATCGGCCTTATTGGCATCGTCGAAATCCAAGGATCCTACACCAATGTAGTGGGCTTACCTACCCAATTGGTCTATGAAACACTTTTGGACATGGTTGGCTAGTGGATTTTGATTAATTTTAGTCAAAAGAACTTGCTATGTTTAAAAAATGGTTGACCCTAGAAGTATCGGTTATTCTTTTCGCTGCCGCATGTACGGTATTTCAGTCATGCAATTCCAAAGAATCCGCCAAGAACAAAGAAGAAATCGCATCCATTCAAAAGGAGCCTGAAACCCCTCGAAAAAAACTACCTCAAGAATTTAAGGAGTATTGGTATTCTGGAACGGCCGAAATCACTTCCTATGAATTGGAGCAGGCCCGTTATGGTGAATTACGTACGGGAAAAGCGGTCATGATCTATGTTACGGAACCTTTTGAAAAAGACAAGCAAATAAAAGCTGACAATCCTTCGCCAAACAATGTCCCCGTTTTAAAATTGAATGCCAGCAAGAAGTACCTTACCGGTATCTACCCCTACTCCATTATGACCAGTAGCTTCTATCCCGTTTATGACAACCAGCACGCGCTAAAGGTTACCTTTTCAGCCCAGGAATGGTGTGGTCATGTATATGCCCAAATTAACAATAAGGAAGAGTTTCAGGTAACCTCACATTCGTATTTTGAATCGGAGGGCGACCAAGAATTCAACCTTAAAAAAACAATTTTGGAAAATGAACTTTGGAACAAGCTAAAAATCAGTCCGGAAAATCTGCCCCAAGGGAAACTCCAAATTGTGCCTTCTTTGGAATTTATTAGGCTACGCCACAAGGAACTTAAAGCGTATGATGCGGAAGCAACGCTGACCAATTCTGAAGGCCTTTACACCTATGAAATCAAGTATCCAGAACTGGAAAGAACCCTTTCCATTACCTTTCAAAATTCCTTTCCTTATAGTATAGAAGGATGGACGGAAACTATGAAAAGTGGGTTTGGCCCGGATGCCCAGGCCCTTAAGTCAACGGCAAGAAAAATCAAGTCGATAAATACCCCCTATTGGCAACAGAATGCCAATAAGGATATATATTTGCGCGATAGTTTAGGTCTCTAATTTTATGGAAAGTTTTCTTGCATATAATAAGAACAGTCTCTTTTTCAGTGTTATCCTTTTTGTTTTAATCATCATTTTAAAAATCGTATTCACATCTATTGTGAAAAAGGTGGGCAAACTGAGTGATTTCAACCCTGTGCGAATCAATTTGATCATCAAATACATCAATATTGTTCTTATTATGATGGCCATTATTTCCTTTACTTTTATTTGGGGCGTAAACTATAGGGATCTAGGCGTTCTCCTTTCTTCGGTTTTTGCCGTAATTGGGGTAGCCTTATTTGCCCAATGGTCCATTTTGAGCAATATTACTGCAGGGGTCATCATCTTCTTTTCCTTTCCATTTAAAATAGGGAATACCATACGGATTTTGGACAAGGAAATCCTGGATTCGGATAACCCGGAGCGGGAGGTTTTCGTCATCGAGGACATCAAACCCTTCCATCTTCACTTGAGAAGGGCCAATGGTGAAATAATCACCTATCCCAATAACCTGATTCTACAAAAAGGTGTGGTATTGATATCGACTTATAAAAGCGAGGAGGTCGATACGGATAAATGATGGGGCAGTCTGTTAAAGAAGTCGTAAAATCAAGTCTTAGGGATGCAATCTTTTTATCTTTGAAATTAGACCAAAAACCAATTTCATGCGCCGTATTTCCATATTTTTTATAACGTGCATTTTCCTAGTAACTCCATTCTTCGCACAAACACCAAAAAATCATTCCCCGTCCGACATATTCCATGAGATTCAAAAACTGAATTTTTTAGGTACGGCATTATACATTGCGGCACACCCAGATGATGAAAATACAAGGCTCATCTCCTACCTCTCCAACCATGTTCACGCAAGGACAGGATACCTTTCCTTGACCAGGGGTGACGGCGGACAGAATTTAATAGGACCTGAACTAAGGGAATTGTTGGGCGTACTGCGAACACAGGAATTATTGGCCGCCAGAAGAGTGGACGGTGGCGAGCAACTGTTCACTAGGGCCGTTGATTTTGGATATTCAAAAAATCCCAAAGAGACTTTGGAGATTTGGGACAAGGAGATGATATTGGGCGATGTAGTAACTGCCATCCGTAAATTTAAGCCCGATGTAATTGTCAATCGATTCGACCATAGAAGTCCGGGTACTACCCACGGTCATCATACTGCCTCAGCCATGCTAAGTATGGAAGCCTTTGATTTGGCCAATGACCCTAATGCATTTCCAAACCGACTAGAAAATACCGATACATGGCAACCAAAACGTTTGTTTTTCAATACTTCTTGGTGGTTTTATGGAAGTATGGAAAAATTTGAACAAGCGGACAAATCCAAATTATTAAACGTTGACATTGGTACCTACTACCCCATGTTGGGATTGTCCAATAATGAAATTGCGGCTTTAGCCAGTAGCCAGCACCTTTGCCAAGGCTTTGGAAGATTAAGTTCACGTGGTTCAGAAGAGGAATATCTGGAGCTTTTGAAAGGTGATATGCCACAAAACAACTCCAACTTGTTCGAGGGTATCAATACAACATGGACAAGGGTTGCGGGGGGAAAGGAAATAGGCACTATCCTTGACAAAGTGGAAGCCGAATTTAATTTTAAGGACCCTTCCGTTCATTTGTCCGATTTGGTGGAAGCCTATCAACTGCTGCAAAAAATTGCCGACGACCACTGGAAGGAGCTTAAATCCAAAGAGCTTAGGGCCATTATCGAAGAGGTTGGCGGATTGCATCTTGAAGCCTTTACATCTCAGGGATATTCCAATCCAGGAGCACCCATTTCCCTAAATTTGGAAGCGGTAAATAGGAGCAACAAAAAAATCATGCTGGAATCTGTATTCATAAATGATGCTATTCTATTAAATGAACCCATAAACCTGAAGGACAACAAGTTGTTTCAAAAGGAGCTTAAGTTCAACATTCAAGAATCCACCAACTATACCGGTCCATATTGGTTGATGGAAAAAGGAACCTTGGGTACGTACAAAGTAACGGATATGGAATTAATCGGTAAACCTGAAAGTCCAAGGGCATTTACCGCAACCTTTCATTTGAGCTTTGATGGTGTCAAGATCCCCATTACAAAAGATGTATTGTACAAATATGGACGACCTGACAAAGGGGAAATCTATCAGCCATTTGAAATTGTACCCAAGGCCACTTCCATGCTAAAGGACAAGGTCATTATTTTCTCTGATGGTACTGCCAAGCAAATACCGGTGACCGTAAAGGCGCATAAGGACAATGTAAAAGGAATGGTAAGACTAAGGATCGGCCAGGAATGGATTCTTGATACCCCGGCACAGGCTTTCAATATTGAAAAGAAGGGGGACGAGCAGACGCTCTTTTTTACGTTATCACCTCCAGCTTCGGAAGACGAAGCCTACATGACCTCTATAGTGGAAGTGGATGGTGAGGAAATCCCAAAAGAATTGGTAACCATTGCCTATGACCATATTCCAACACAGACCGTATTGATGCCATCTGAGGCCAAAGTTGTTCGGTTGGATATCCAAAACGCCGGACAGAATATTGGATATATTATGGGGGCAGGTGATGATGTCCCCACCAGTTTGGAACAAATTGGGTTTGCAGTCCATACGGTGTATCCGGAAGAAATCACGGAAAATTCTTTGGATAAATATGATGCCGTGGTTCTTGGTATTCGCGCCTATAACGTAGTCAATGAACTGAGCTTCAAACAAAGGCATATCCTTGACTATGCAAAAAACGGTGGTACCTTAATCGTTCAGTATAACACCGCAGGTAGATGGGCAGACCAATTTGAAAACATTGCGCCCTATGAACTTCAAATTTCAAGGGATCGTGTTACCAATGAAAATTCTGAGGTAAAAATTATCGCGGAAGACCATGATTTGGTTAATTACCCTAATAAAATCACGACAGAAGATTTCAAGGGTTGGGTTCAGGAACGTGGGCTATACTTTCCCGATAAATGGAGCAAGGAATTTACCCCCATCCTGGAAATGAAGGATGAAGGCGAGAAAGCCACAAAAGGAAGCCTATTGATAGCTCCTTATGGAGAAGGTCACTATATTTACACTGGATTAAGCTTTTTTAGGGAACTTCCGGCAGGTGTTCCCGGGGCCTATAAATTATTTTCAAACATGCTATCCGTTGGGAAGGATAACTTGTCAAAAAAGAAACAGATCAAAGGATGAGCCAGGACAAAGACGACCATAAAAGCTGGAAGCGCGAGTATTCGTTGGTTCTAATTTTAAATCTCATCTATATTCTTGTTTTTTACCTCATAATGACTTCATACAATTAGAATGGGAGCACTAGACTGGACAATTCTTTGTGGAACCCTATTATTCATTGTGTCGTACGGGGTATGGAAAACCAAGGGTAGCGCAAATGTCGATGACTATGTAAAAGGGGGTAATGAGGCCCAATGGTGGACCATAGGTCTTTCCGTAATGGCCACACAGGCAAGTGCCATAACCTTCCTATCCACTCCCGGTCAAGCCTTTCATGACGGAATGGGCTTCGTTCAGTTTTATTTTGGCCTTCCCCTTGCCATGATTATTATTTGCTTGGTCTTTGTGCCTATTTACCATAGAATGAAGGTGTATACTGCCTATGAGTTTTTGGAGGGTAGATTCGATTTAAAAACCCGTTCCCTAGCGGCAATTTTATTTTTGTTACAACGGGGCCTTGCGGCAGGTATTACGATTTTTGCACCCTCCATTATTCTTTCGGCGGTATTGGGGTGGGATTTGGGCACTTTAAACGTCATAATTGGTACTCTGGTCATTATCTATACCGTTTCTGGGGGTACCAATGCGGTCAGCGTTACCCAAAAGCAGCAGATGTTCATTATCATGACAGGAATGTTTGTGGCATTCTTCTTTATTTTAGGATTTCTTCCATCGGACATTACCTTTTCAAAAGCTTTAAAAATTGCAGGCGCCAGCAATAAGCTTGATATACTGGATTTTAGCATGAACACAAAAAGCAGGTATACTTTTTGGAGTGGGATTACTGGGGGACTCTTTTTGGCCTTGGCCTATTTTGGGACCGATCAAAGCCAGGTACAGCGATATTTGTCGGGTAAATCCATCAGGGAGAGCCAGCTAGGTTTGGTATTCAATGCCATCTTTAAAATACCCATGCAGTTTTTTATCCTTTTGGTAGGCGTAATGGTATTTGTTTTTTATCAATATAATCCATCACCCTTAAATTTTAATCCAGCCGCAACATCGGCCGTGATGGATTCAGAATACTCCGAAGATTATAAAATTCTACAGGAAGGACAAGTTGCCTTGGAGGCGGAAAAACGCATCGCCCAAAACCAGTTTTCAGCTGCCTTGGATATTAAGGAATACACAGCGGTACAGGATGCCAAACAACAAATTATTCGCATAAACCAAAAGGATAGTACCAACAGGATTGCCGCGAAAGCACTGATCTCGCGTGCCGATGAATCCATTGAAACCAATGATAAGGATTATGTGTTCATCCACTTCATTCTCAATAATCTTCCTAAAGGATTGATAGGCCTTTTATTGGCGGTTATTCTATCCGCGGCCATGTCCTCAACGGCATCGGAACTCAATGCCTTGGGAACCATAACGGCCCTGGATTTATACAAAAGGAACAAGAAGGGTTCCTTTACAGAAAAACATTACGTGCGAGCCTCCAAGGCATTTACTTTTGTATGGGGCGTTATTGCCATATTGATCGCCTGTATTGCCAATCTTTTTGATAACCTTATACAATTGGTGAATATTATTGGTAGTATCTTTTATGGTAATGTTTTAGGAATTTTCCTTCTGGCCTTTTTCTTCAAATTTGTAAAGGGCAATGCGGTATTTTTTGCCGCCATAATCACACAAATTATTATTTGCATCATTTATTATAACCTAATACATATTTATCCCTCTGGCGAAGAAAAATTGGGATATCTATGGTTGAACTTTATTGGTGCAGCTTTGGTAATAATTACGTCCATAGTATTTGAAGCTTTTGACAGAATGTTGAGCAAACCGCCATCTGAAGCATAACCAGCTATTGACCAATACGATATTCCCATGATTGCTGACGACATTAAAAGTTCGTTTATATCGAATTACAAAAAGAAACCACTTTTGGTAAGGGCTCCCGGCAGGATCAATTTAATAGGCGAACATACCGACTATAATATGGGTGTTGTGCTTCCTGCTTCCATTGAAAAAGCCATATATTTTGCCATTCAAAAAAATGAAAGGGAGATTATAAACATTGAGACCTTTCTGACCGCTCCTGAAAAAATTGTATTTGAACTGAATGGAGATCACAAACCGTATCAGGCCTTTTGGGGAAACTACTTTAAGGCCATTATCGAGATTATGATAGAAAAGGGATATTCCTTGGAGGGCTTTGATTGTGTTTTTGGGGGAGATATTCCTATCGGTGCAGGACTCTCCTCATCCGCCGCCCTATGTTGCGGTTTTATATTGGGGGTTTCTGAAATTTTGGGATTATCCATAAGTAAAGAGGAAAATGCCCTAATTGCACAGGCTGCGGAGCATAAGATCGGACTTAACTGCGGACTGATGGATCAATATGCCGTTTTGTTCGGTAAAAAAGGTAACGCCCTCTTTCTTGATTGTAAGGATTTGACCCTTGATTATGTTCCAATCAATTTAAAAGGCTATAGCTGGGCCTTAATTGACTCTAAAATAAAACATAACCTTGCCGTTGATTCAGAATATAATAAAAGAAGAAATTCTTGTGAAACGGTAGTCTCCGTTATAAATAGTAGTATCAAACCCGTGTCCTCACTAAGGGAAGTAACCATGGAAGATCTTGAAAAAGTACAAATGGAACTAAGTCCAACGGATTATACACGGGCAAAATATATCTTGGAAGAAAATGGCAGGGTCCATAAAATGATGGATGCCCTTAAATCCGGTAATGGAAATCTTGTGGGTTCTATTCTTTTGGAAGGTCACTGGGCGATGTCAACCCAGTATGAAATCACCACTCCCGAACTGGATTTTTTAGTTAAAATAGGGGAAGGATTGGAGGGTGTTCTTGGATCTAGGATGATGGGTGGCGGATTTGGAGGCTGCACTATAAACCTACTTAAAACGGACCAGTTGGAATCGTCCTTGGAAGCAATAAAGAAAGCCTATTACACGGAGACCCAGATAACATGTGAAACCTACCCGCTTGAAATTGGGGACGGGGTGCATCTGTTGAAGTAAACTTTAGGAAAAATCCACTAGGTATTGATATCCAGTTTATTTTAAATTTCAAGGCACGCATAGCTGCAATCGCCCCTACTGTCTGAGCCAAAAAAAAAGCCCGAATGCACAATGCATTTCGGGCTTCTATAAGAAGTTACAAGATTCTTAAGCTCCCCATTCCTTTAAGGAATCCTCATTCATCTTTACATAATCTGCATTGCCGGCTTCCTTCGCTTTTGCCAATGATTTTTTGGCCGCTTTGATTGCACCTTTTTTGTCACCGGCTTTGGCCAGAATCAAGGATTGTTGTCTTAATTGCCAATACGCTGGATTCTCGGTCATGGACATGGCGGTATCCATCCAATCCTTGGCCTTTGAAATGTCCTTGCCCTCACTTAAATAATAGACTGCTGCGGCATAATAATCACCCGCTCCCGGTCCGGACATGATCTTATCTATGTTGTTCATAACAGCTGCATCCGTAGGAACCTCAATAGGAACCCCTACATAAACCTGCTCCCACATGATACCCAAATTGGCCCCTGTATTGGTAAGGTCATCGATTGTAATGGTAAAAGTTTCAATGGGCATTTCAATGGGATAAACCGGAACGGTAGCCTTGGCCATTATTTTGCTCTCCTCCCAATTTGATGGTACTCCGCCTCCATTGGTATCCGTATAGAAAAAGACTTCCCACTCCTTTGCACCCGGCTTTGTAAATATGGAATAGGTTCCAGCCTTTACCTCGTTACCTGCAATTGTTACATCGGTATCAAAAGAAATCGTGGTATATGCGTTTGCTCCAGTTCTCCACAATTTGCCATAGGGGACCAAATCGCCAAACACTTTTCTTCCTCGCATGGAAGGCCTGGAATAATCTACGACCATCTCTGTCAATCCAACCATTTGGACCAATTTTGAGGAAGGACTTGGGGCCGGGGTATTTATCTGGGCCTCAAGGGAAAAAGAAGCCACAATGGCCAATAAAAAGAGTACTACCTTGTTCATAATTAATTGATTTATTTAGTTTTAACAAAACTAGGTATAAACCAAAATCCCATTTGTTAAGAAAGTCTTAAATAACCAAGGATATAATCTAATAGAGTGCGAAGGGTACAGAAATGGTTCCCGTATTCAAATAAGCAGCGAAATAAAAAATACCGGGTCCAAAGACATTTCTTGAAATAACTCCGGATGTATTGACTTCATCCTTGGAAATCCATACAAGCCTTCCCGATGCATCAAAAATGGCACTTCCAAAAACCGTATTAGGGGTTTGAATTTCATACAGAAACGAACCGAAATTCATATCCTTATAGATGATAATCGTCTCATCCTGTTCGTTTTCGATGGGTTCTTCAGGTGTTTCTGGTTCATCCGGGGTTTCGGGAGTTTCCGGTTCTTCCTCCGGAACCTCTGGGTCTGGGAACTGCAATTTAAAGAGCCTTGCCTCACTTGTAATGCTTGGGGTTTGCCTGGAAAAGAATTCTGAAGTAATATAGAAGTCGGTCGAATTGGTTTGGGTGATACCTTCCGTTTGTACGAACTGTAGGCCCATATCGAACCTTTCAGCTTCCCCATTAAATAGGTTCGTGCTATCTGAACCGCTAAATTTAATTAGAAAGGGGGTTAAAATGGACGAATACCCCAGCATATACAATTCACGTGTTGTGTCATTATAATCGGCATCCGTAACCAGTCCTACTTCACTTATGGCATCAATTCGAGTGGCCGTGTGATTTCCGGTAGTTTTTGGAATCGAATAGGCCACGGAACCCTGACTTTGCCATTGCTTTGTAAAAATAACCAATGTATTATCCAAGGATATAAACGCTTCGGCATCCCAATCGGAATTTCCATTATTGTTAAAATCAACCTGATCTTCATAGCTGAACGTGATTCTTTCGGCTTGTACCTGATCAGATCCCAAATAATCCGTTTTATCGATCCTGTAAACGACCAAATCCGTTCTGGTACCCACATTATTTCCAAAATCCCCAATGTATAGATAGTTTTCATCCTGTGTCAATGCTTCCCAATCCACATTCTCTGCATTGGTGATGGTTATTCGTCTGGTTATGGACAAAGAGGTCGTATCCATCTCATAAAGCACAGGTTCATTTCCGGAATCGTTATGGGTAATCAATCGATCGTTAAAAAAAAGAAGACCCGAAGTTTCGTTTATCTCACTATCCAGAACGCCCACTACAGATACGGTTTGCTGCGCCTTTAGGACGGAAACAAGAAGAAATAAAAAAGCCGTAACATATTTCATGGCAAAACTCACATTACATGGAAAATTACAAAATCCTTTTCTTAGGTCATATACTAAAACCTTTTTAACCTTTTAAGTGTCCTATTCATCGATAAACATTCTTTTTACTATTCCTAGGTCGATGTAAAAGGTTTAATTTTTGTTTAATCTTTTTAACTTATCATTAAACATAAATTAAATATCTTTGTTTAAATTCATTATATGAAGCTGTATCAACTGAAATCAAAACAATATCTACCCATAGGCACACGGGAAGCGTGGGAGTTCCTTTCAGATCCGAAAAACTTAACCGTAATTACACCAGAGCACATGGGTTTTGATATACTTGATGGGGCGGATAGAAAAATGTTCCCAGGGCAAATCATCCAATATAATGTGAAACCATTTCCTGGTTATACCACTAAATGGGTAACAGAGATAACCCAGGTCCAACAGGGAAGTTACTTTGTGGACGAACAGCGTTTTGGACCATACCGCTTATGGCATCACAAACATTTTATAAACGAAATTGAGGGCGGTATAGAAATGGAGGACATTATTGATTATAAATTACCATTTGGCATTTTGGGCCAAATGGCGCATCCTTTGTTAGTAAAAAGGCAATTACAGCAAATATTTAAGTATAGGGAGCAAAAATTGACAGCGCTTTTCGGTACTATTCCAGATAAGGAAAATAGACTTGAATTTAAAACTATATAAATGAAGACGATATTATTGATTGGCGGTTCGCATGGGATAGGATTGGATATTGTAGACCAATTAAAGGAAACCCATAATTTGATCGTGGCCTCTAGAACTGAACCTCCTGAATACATGCAAGGTATTACCCATATCCCATTTGATGCCATAGAGGATGTTCTAAATACTGACAATATTCCTGAGCTTGACGGATTCGTCTATTGTCCCGGAAGTATCAACCTGAAGCCTTTTAAGATGATGAGCCTAGAGACCTTTGAGAACGATATGGAAATTAATTTCTTTGGTTTGGTAAGGGTCGTGAAAAGTATAATTGCCAAGATGAAAGAAGATTCAAGCATGGTTTTCTTCAGTACCGTGGCCGTTTCCAATGGAATGCCCTTCCATACCAGTGTAGCTTCGGCAAAAGGCGCCATTGAAGGGTTTGCAAAATCTTTGGCCGCAGAATATGCGCCAAAAATTAGGGTGAACGTCGTGGCACCTTCGCTTGTCGATACCCCTTTGGCAAGCAGATTGCTGAACAACGACAAAAAAAGGGAATCCATGGGCGAAAGACATCCCTTAAAAAGAGTAGGTACTCCAGAAGATATAGGAAATATTGTTTCCTTTCTTTTAAGTGATAAAAGTTCTTGGATGACCGGACAAATAATTGGTGTTGACGGAGGGATTTCCACCCTAAACCTAAGTTAAATGTCCAAAAACAAACTCAATATTTTTTGGTTTAGAAGGGATTTGCGCTTGGACGATAATGTCGGTTTTTTAGCGGCATTGAAAGGCGAACAAAAAGTACTGCCCATTTTTATCTTCGACACCAATATACTTTCCAAATTGCCCGAAAAGGATGCCAGGGTAACCTTCATTTTTGAATCCTTGCAAAAAATGAGGAGCGAACTTCAAGATGCATGGAACAGCTCTTTGGCAATATATTCGGGAACGCCAAAAAATATATTCAAAGAGCTTATTGATACCTATGATATTCAATCGGTGTATACGAACAGGGATTACGAGCCCTATGCCCGGGAAAGGGATGCGGAGATCGAAAAGCTATTGGGAGACAATGATATAGCTTTCCACACTTTTAAGGACCAGGTTATTTTTGAAAAATCCGAAGTCATGAAGGACGACGGTGACCCGTATGTGGTATATACGCCTTACAAGAACAAGTGGAAAGAAGTCTTTGAAAAGGACAAGGATTTGGAAATTCATTATACCCACGGCTTTCTGGATAACCTGATAAATAATACAAGACTACCAAACCTATCGTTGAGCGATTTGGGGTTTAAAAAATCGGATATTGAGGTACCTGATTATACGGTCACCCCTACCCTGATCAACAATTATGAAGATACCCGAAACTTTCCTGCAAAGGAGAACGGCACCTCACGGTTGGGCCCCCATTTGAGGTTTGGGACGGCATCGGTAAGAAAAATGATGAAAAAAGCCATTCATGAGGAGAACGAAGTGTTTTGGAGCGAATTGATCTGGCGCGAATTTTTTATGCAAATACTTTGGCATTTTCCACATACCAAGGATAAAGCTTTTAAGCCGAAATATGACCGCATAGAATGGCGCAACAATGAAGATGAATTTGAAAAATGGAAAAAGGGAGTAACGGGTTATGCCCTTGTAGATGCCGGAATGCGGGAACTCAACACAACAGGTTTCATGCACAACAGGGTACGGATGCTCGTTGCAAGTTTCCTTTGTAAACATTTATTGATTGATTGGCGCTGGGGAGAAGCCTATTTTGCTGAAAAACTCCTGGATTATGAGATGAGTTCCAACGTGGGAAATTGGCAATGGGCCGCAGGAAGTGGTGTGGATGCAGCCCCTTACTTTAGGATATTCAACCCCATGACACAAGTGGATAAGTTCGACAAGGAAAGGGAATATATCAACAAATGGGTTCCAGAACTGCAAGAACTAACCTATCCCGATAAAATGGTGGACCATAAAATGGCCAGGGAGCGCTGCTTGGAAACCTATAAAGAAGCGCTTAATAATTGATTATCTGGAAAGCTGATCGAACTTGGCTTCCAATTCTTGCTTTTCGGCTATTCTTCTTCGTAGGATGTTTACGTAGTCCAAGGCCAATCTTGTTTCAAAATCGGAATATGAAGCGGAAGCAAATTCCAAAGCTTTTTCCAGATCGCCATTGATTTCATTGATGATGGCCATGTTATAATGGGCCCTTCCGGCAATTTTAGGCTTTCTGTTATTGAGTTCAGCGGCCCATAAATCGGCAGCACCGTCCCAGTTGCCCGTTCTGGCCCGTCGCATCGCTATTTTGAAATTATTGGTGCCCCGCACAAAATAATCCCTAGCCACCCTAACGTTTATAGGCCTCGTTAAAAGTCCGTAATCCACACCAATGGTATTGCTGATTTGCAATACACCTTCCTTTCTGCCAACAATGGCCTCAAATGCTTTCGCAGGGTTGACGCCTTCCCCTATTGAAGTAAGGAAATCATTAAAAATATACTCATTCAATATAGTTTTTGTAGTTGGATCGTATACCCTCCAGCCGTTTTCAATTAACGTATTTAGGGTCAATCTATGACCTGGAATACCCACATTGATACCAAGGTTGTTGGGCAGGTTTACCGTGGTCAATTCATAGTTGGGAGTTGTGTCCGTATCATAGAACTCCAATGAAAAAAGGAGGTCTACGCCATGTGTACGACAAATTTCTTCCACAACATCGGTAGGTAACGCCGCAGGAAAGACACCAAGCCCCTTTCGCTGATCATCAACATCCGCTATGTTAATTACCTCAAACCTTCCATCCCTACTTAATTCATCCATAAGGCCTTGAATGGCATATTCCGCACCTTCTTTATCCAAATTTCGCCCTTCCAAGGACAATACTTTATCAAGTTTGTCAAGTTTGTTATTTTCTTCGGATGGAATGCTCCGGTTAATAATACCAATTTTGGTAACATTTGAAGGAATTGATATCCTTGGTGCCTGTGTTACCCCCATGGTCAACCTGTTGGTAGAACTACAGGAACTATTGATAATAAAAGTTCCACAAAGAAGGAATAGAAGGATAGAATTTTTCATACTGGTAAAATTTAGGGCCCGAGTAGGTTGATATATAACGAAAAACCAAGCCGTTAAGTATATTTTCCTATTAGATATGCGGAATGAAGCTTTTGCGTTCGCCCCAATAGCCTGACCGGAACATAAAAATTTAGCATTCCACGTAACTATCAACTTCCTTTAAACCTTTTAAAGTCCTATATTTACGATGCAATCGAATCATATTTCGAAATTTTTTATTTGAACAACGAATATCCATACCACAAAAACCAATCAAGATGAAAAATTTAGTACTTCTAGTATGCCTTTTAGGTCTTTTGAACACTGTTCAGGGCCAGAAAATGAGCAAGGAAAAAAAGGCCGTTATTGCTTCGGTAGAAAAACATAAGGAGCAACTAATCAAGATTAGTGATTCCATTTGGGCACTTGCGGAAACCGCCTTTGAGGAAACCGAATCCTCGAGAATCCTAGCGGATTATGCCGAAAAAAATGGTTTGAACGTAACCAGGGGTGTTGCCAATATTCCCACTGCCTTTACCGCTACCTATGGTTCTGGCAAACCGGTAATAAGTATCTTAGGCGAATTTGACGCCTTGCCAGGGATATCGCAAAAGACCATTCCAGAAAAGTCCGCATTAAAGGAGGGTGCCGCTGGTCATGGATGCGGTCACAACATGTTCGGTACGGCGAGTTTGGGAGCGGCCATTGCCATAAAGGAATTGATGGAGGAAGGAAAAATACAAGGTACCGTTAAGTTTTTGGGAACTCCGGCAGAGGAAAAATACTTTGCCAAGGTATGGATGGTAGAGGCCGGGCTCTGGGACGATGTGGACGTTAATGTAAGTTGGCATCCTTCCTCAGGAATTGAGGCCGATGTTCAAACCGGACTTTCCCTTATCGATTTTATCGTAGAATTCCATGGACAGACCGCGCATGCATCCATGGACCCTTGGAACGGAAAAAGCGCCTCAGATGCGTTGGAATTGTATACTACCGGGATAAACTATTACAGGGAGCATATTCTCCCCACATCAAGGATCCACTATCATATACAGGATGGTGGACAAGTAGTAAACGTGGTTCCCGACTATGCCAAACTTTGGGTGCGGGTACGTGACCCAAAAAGGTCCAAGATGTTGCCAACCTACGAACGTGTAAAGGCAATGGCGGAAGGTGCGGCCATCATGGCGGATGTGGACTACAAAATAACATTGGTATCGGGTATTTACGAAACCTTGGTAAACAGGACCGGTGGGGAAATCATGCAATCAAATCTCGAACTTTTAGGACCAATAAGCTATACCGAAGCGGAAGAAACTTTTGGAAGGGCCATTCAAAAGGCTACGGGTAAACCTGAAGTTGGCATGGACGGCAAGGTACATCCCCTAAAAGAAACCGAAGAGAATCCCGGGGGCGGTTCCACGGATGTGGGCGACGTGAGCTGGAATGTACCCAACATAAATCTTGGGGTTACCGTAGCTCCAAAAGATACGCCCTGGCACTCATGGGCTGTGGTAGCCTGTGGCGGTATGTCCATTGGTCACAAAGGAATGGTTTATGCTGCCAAGGCGATGGGCATGACCATGTTGGATCTTTTTGAAAACCCAAAAATGGTAGATGCCGTTAAGGAAGAATTTAAGACTAGAAAAGGAAATGAAGTATATGAAGCTATGATAGATGGGCCACCACCCATCGGAAAAAACTAAATTAAATTGCTATGTTCGGATTATTTAAAAGAAAAACTGAAAAAGAAAAACTCACTGGTGAATATCAAAAGCTGCTTAAAGAGGCTTTTGAATTATCGAAAACAAACAGAAAGGCAAGTGATGATAAATATGCAAAAGCGGATGAAATCCAAAAACAATTGGAGGCATTGGGCTAAGTTTGAAAAATTGGCTTTTGTAACACTTATTTTCCTCCTGCTGCAACATTCTATGAATTCTCAGGAGGATGCACCTCCTAGTTTTGATTTTACCTACGACCACTATTCGCTCATTGTAAAGGATTTGGAAAAAACCGGAACTTTTTACAAAGACATCCTACGGCTTAAGGAAATTCCACATCCTTCCGCCACCTCGGGCTTTAGATGGTTTATAATCAATGGAAATTCGCAGTTGCATTTGATTGGAAAGGACAGCGTTGCCATGAAACACAGCAAAAGTGTCCATTTGTGTTTGGCTACACAAAAGTTGGACGAGTTTGTGGCCTATTTGACAGAGAAGGAGGTTCCTTATTCAGATTGGCCGGGCAAACCTAACGCCATTACCTTAAGAGCCGATGGCGTTCGGCAAATTTATGTTCAAGATCCAGAGAACAATTGGATTGAAATCAATACCGCCAAGCATTAAGAATCATGCAAGCAACGTAGTCTTTCAGGATGAACACTAAATCCATAGGGTATTGCGCATTGTAAATATTTCGGCGGAAACTACGTGGCCCATAAGACATAGGGTTATGTGGCCAGATTTTCCAATGGATTTTGTCAAACTAAAAAATGATAGTGACGGAAAGCACTTCGGTATATTTACCAATGAGAAAATCGTGAGCTGCATTTCGGTGTTTATAGCAGGTGATTCCGCACAATTTAGAAAACTGGCAACTCAACCGGAATACCAAAGAAAGGGTTATGCTGCCTTATTGATCAAGCATGTCATCCATATTTGTTTTCAAATGCAGGTCAAAAGAATTTGGTGCAATGCCAGGATCGACAAAACCCATTTTTATGAAAATTTTGGAATGACCAAAACCAACGAGTTTTTTACAAAGGCAGATTTGGAATTCGTAGTGATGGAACGTATTTTGTAAAGAAGTAGCACTGCCGTAATTTTAGTAGACGTACGGAATAAAACCTAAGTTAATGAGTAATGGTATAGTAAGAAAGTTTCCGCTTGGCCCCCAATGGCAGACCCAAGATCCCTTTTTGTTCTGCGTCCATCATTTGGACCATTTTCCAGAAGGCACTTCTGATTTAGGTCCGGCTCCTGAACTATTAAAGGGGAGACCCTTGGGTAGTGATTTTAATCCAAATCAGGATTGGCGGATGTACCACGGTCAGACCATACCGGGATTTCCGGCACATCCTCACGTAGGTTTTGAGACGGTGACCTTGGTGAACCAAGGTTTCTGTGATCATTCAGATTCCTTAGGGGCGGCAGGGCGTTTTGGTCTAGGTGACACCCAATGGATGACAGCGGGCAGCGGGGTACAACATTCCGAAATGTTTCCATTATTGAATACAGATAAGCAGAATACCTTGGAACTTTTTCAAATTTGGTTGAATCTACCCAAAAAATCCAAATTTGCCGATCCCCATTTTAAGATGCTTTGGCATGAGGACATCCCCGTGATAGAGACTGAAAATGCCACCATAACCGTTATTGCCGGTAATTTTAACGAAACCTTGGCGCTTGACCCACCTCCAGACTCCTGGGCATCAGAGCCAGAAAACATGGTAGCCATCTGGAACATACATATCGAAGCGAATGGCGAACTGAGTCTTCCAAAGGCAGAAAAGAACATTAACAGAAGTATTTATTTTTATGAAGGGGATGAAATTACCTTGGGCAGTGAAACACTTATACAGAACTATGGGGCCGATGTAGACCCTACGGCCGAAATCAGTATCAAGGCCGGCTCACATAGCGCCAAGATTTTAGTGCTGCAGGGGGCTCCCATTGAAGAACCTGTAGCACAACAAGGTCCTTTTGTTATGACGACAAGGGAGGAACTGCAAAAGGCATTTTCACAATTCCGATTGACGCAATTCGGGGGATGGCCCTGGCCTTATCCGGACAATGTGCATCCTGCCGAAAAAGGTCGGTTTGCCAAGTATCCGGATGGAACGATTGTTGAAAAATCCTGACAGGATTAGACCCTATCTATTTTAGCACCTATAGCCCGTAGTCTTACATCTATATTCTCGTACCCCCTATCGATTTGTTCAATATTATGGATAGTTGAAGTCCCTTTTGCCGAAAGAGCCGCAATCAACAAGGAGACACCTGCCCTAATATCGGGCGAGGTCATAGTGGTGGCTTTCAAGGTAGACTTAAAATTATGTCCCATCACGGCCGCCCTATGGGGGTCGCAAAGGATGATCTTAGCGCCCATATCCAATAGTTTATCAACGAAGAACAATCGGCTTTCGAACATTTTTTGATGAATGATCACTTCCCCTTTGGCCTGTATGGCTACCACCAAAATAATACTGAGCAGGTCTGGTGTCAGTCCTGGCCAAGGGGCATCGGCAATGGTCAATATAGATCCATCGATATAATTCTGGATTTCATATCCGTTTGTATGCTTAGGAATATAGATATCATCCCCTCTACGTTCCAGTTGAATACCCAGTTTTCTGAAAACCGTGGGTATCTGTCCCAAATCGTCCCAACTTACATTTTTTATGGTAAGCTCGCTTTTGGTCATGGCGGCAAGGCCGATCCAGCTTCCGATCTCGATCATGTCGGGCAGCATGGTATGTTCCGTTCCCCCCAGTGTTTCCACACCATCAATGACCAATAAGTTGGAACCAACACCAGATATTTTTGCACCCATCCTAATGAGCATTTTACAGAGCTGTTGTAGATAGGGCTCACAAGCGGCGTTATAAATGGTCGTTTGACCTTTAGCCAAAACAGCGGCCATAAGAATATTGGCGGTGCCGGTAACCGAGGCCTCATCCAGCAACATATAGGTACCTTTGAGTTCCTTGGCCTCTACCCCATAAAAATATTCTTCCCGGTTGTACCTAAATTTGGCCCCTAGCTTTATAAAGCCTTCAAAATGGGTATCCAAACGTCTTCTTCCAATTTTATCCCCACCAGGTTTGGGTATATACCCCTTGCCGAATCTGGCCAATAACGGACCTACCAACATTATGGAACCTCGAAGGCTCCGTCCATCTTGTTTGAATTGGTCTGATTGTAGATAATCCAGATTGATATCGTCTGCCTTAAAGGTGTAAGAACCCTTGCCCTTCTTTTGAATCTTGACACCAAGGTCTTCCAAAAGGGAAATCAATTTGTTTACATCGACAATATCCGGGATGTTGTTTATAGTAACTTTTTCCGATGTCAAAAGGACGGCACATAAAATTTGTAATGCCTCGTTCTTCGCACCTTGTGGTGTTATTTCACCGGAGAGCGGGTGACCACCTTCGATTTTAAATGTTCCCATCTTGTAAATGGAAGTTTAGTAGCGTTTTTTACCGCGATTATTAGTTCTATTCTTTTTACCAGCGTTTGACCTAGGAGTTTTGGCTACCTTGTTCTTAAGGAATTGCCCACTGTCCGTAAGGTTTTCGCCTTTTGCGGCAAGATCTATCTCGCCATTGCTAAGCTCATACAAATGGTTGAAAATGGCGGTATCGTCCACAACTTCCTTGTTCCAGTTGAGGTAGCACTTTTTCATATGATTGGCGATGGCATATTCCAATCCGGAACGCTTATCCCCTTTTTCCCACTGAACGGCAACATCGATCATACGTTTGATGTTGTTCCCATAGAATCGGTATTTGGGAAAGTTTTGTGGATAGTCCAAAGGTTCAGGACGCTTCTGTAACATTTCCTTTGACGTAATGGGAAAAGGTGATTCCACATCCAGTTTAAAATCGGACATGATAAATAGCTGGTCCCACAGTTTATGTTGGAAGTCCGGTACGTCGCGCAAATGGGGCTGTAAGTTGCCCATAACACTGATAATGGAGTTCGCCACGCGATTACGCTCGGCCGTATCTTCAATACTTACGGCATAATCCACCATTTTTTGAAAATGCCTTCCATATTCAGGAATAATCAATTGGGGACGCTCTGTATTGTATTCGAGGTTATTTACTAAATCCAAATTGGGAAAATTATCTTTAATAGTCTGAAGAAGTATTCTCTTAACGCCTGCAAATTAATAAAATTATTGGTGAAATACTATTTTACAACGAGATTACACCCTCTATGGCCCCTACTTCCTTGTATTTGGCTATGACTTCATCTGGGTCCTTTAAGTTAACCGTAATCGATACACTGGTATATTTTCCTTTTTTGGACTTCTTGGATTCGATTACCGCCCCCATATTATCGAATATATTGTGGATTGCCTTAATTTTTTCTTGGTCTGACAACACAATGAACTTATATAGGTAATTGGAAGGCCATGAACTTGTGGCCGTTAACTGCTCTTTTAATTTATTGTAAAACGCATCAGAATTCTTTTCCGCCATTACTTCATTTTTTTACAAAGATACGGGGAAATGCCTAGTTTTTTAATACCTACCGTTTCCGTATTTTTACAGGATAAATCTATTTTTTTTGGACTTCAAAAGAATTGTTATAACAGGCGCCCCTGGCACTGGAAAAACTTCGGTAATTAAATCTTTGGAAAATTCAGGATACCATTGTTTCCATGAAATTATTCGAACCATGACCCTTGAGGCAAAAAAATATCAAGATCCAAATGTAATCCTTAGCAATCCTATTGATTTTGTAGACGATTCATTGTCCTTCAACCAAACTCTTTTACAAGGTAGATTGAAACATTTTAAAGAAGCCGAAACCGTAGAAAAAGAACTACTTTTCTATGATAGGGGAATGCCGGATGTCCTAGCCTATATGGATTATTTTGGACAGGCCTATGACGAAGCGTTTAAGGATACTTGCAAAAACAATAAGTATGACCAAGTGTTCATCCTACCCCCATGGGAGGAAATCTATGTACAGGACAATGAACGGTTGGAGAGCTACCCCCAAGCCGTAGACTTACATATCCATCTTGAGGAGACTTACCGCTCCTTGGAATATGATATTCTAGAAGTACCTTTTGGAAGCATATCGGAACGATTGAATTTTATATTAAAACGGACAAAGGGATAAGTGAGCTTGGAACCACATAAAGTACTGAGGGAATATTGGGGCTACCTTCATTTCAAGGGCCCTCAAGCGTATATTATTGATACAATCCTGAACGGTAGGGACGTTTTGGCGTTAATGCCCACCGGAGGAGGAAAGTCCATCTGTTTTCAAGTGCCCGCCATGGCAACTGACGGTATCTGCATTGTTATTTCCCCTTTGATATCATTGATTCAAAACCAAGTATCCCAATTAAAAAGTCTTGGAATAAAGGCCATTGGAATGACCGGGAGCCTGAAATTTGAAGAAGTCAATGATATCCTTGACAATTGCGTGTATGGCGGTTATAAGTTTTTATATATGTCCCCGGAACGCTTGGAGCAAGAGATAATCCAAGAGCGGATCCGCCAGATGGACGTTAATTTTTTTGTGGTGGACGAGGCGCATTGTATTTCGCAATGGGGACACGATTTTCGTCCGGCGTACCTAAAATGCCAACTTTTAAGGGAACTCCACCCCGAAGTCCCCATGATTGCCTTGACGGCAACGGCCACCCAAAAAGTCGTATTGGATATAGTTGAACAATTGGAATTAATAAACCCTTTAATTGAAAAGCAATCGTTTTCACGAAAAAACATATCCTTTAAGGTAGACACCCATGAAGACAAGCGATTTCAATTAAGGCATTATTGCAAACAACTTAAAAGTAGTGGAATAGTGTATACCCGGTCACGCAAGGTGACGGAGGAATTAAGTACCTATTTAACGAAAAACGGCATTTCGGCTACCTTTTACCATGGAGGGATTCCAGAAAAGGATAAAAGGGATAAATTGAAAAGTTGGCTACAGAATGAAATAAAGGTCATGGTAGCGACCAACGCCTTTGGAATGGGTATTGACAAACCGGATGTTTCCTTGGTCGTACATTATCAGATACCGGACTGTATCGAGAATTATTTTCAGGAAGCCGGAAGGGCCGGAAGGAACGGTGAGATGGCAGAGGCCATTTTATTTACCAATAAAACGGATGAAGAACTTGCAAGAAAGCAGTTTCTTAGTGTGTTACCGGATGTTGCCATGGTAAAGTTCATCTATAGGAAACTGAGCAATTATTTTCAAATCGCCTATGGCGAGGGAAGCAATGAGGCTTTCCGTCTAAATTTCAATGAGTTCTGCGATGTATATCAGTTGAATACCCTAATTACGTACAATACACTAAAAATACTCGATAGAAATTCTGTCATCGCGCTATCAGAATCTTTCAATCGCATGTCCAGTGTGCAATTTATATGCTCCAAGGATTCGCTTTTGGAATATTTGAAAAGGAATAGCTTTTTGGACGATAGTGTAAAATTGATATTAAGGACCTATGGTGGAATTTTTGAAAACCATACGGTCATCAACACCTTTACTTTGGCCAAGAAACTGAATTATCCTGAAAACAAAGTGCTGGGGCACCTTGAAATTCTTGATAAGGATGAAATAATTGAATACCATGCATCACACAGTGATCTTGAACTAACCTTTTTAGTACCAAGGGAAGATGACCAGACCATCAACCGGTTTGCAAAAAACATAGAGGAACAGAACCAATTGAAAAAGGCCCAGGTCGAGGCCATGCTGGAATATATAGACAAAGATCAGGTATGTAGAAGCAAACAATTATTGCAATATTTTGGTGAGAAAGATTTACTGCCGTGTGGTATCTGCGATGTGTGTTTACAAAAAAAGGATCGGACGGACGAATTAATGGATTTGAAACAAAGAACGATTGGTTTGCTTAATAACAAGGAAGCTTCCTCAAGATCATTAGTAACTTTGCTTAAATGCAATCCAGATTCCTTGTTGATGATTCTACAAGAGTTACTGGAAGACGGGATTATCATGATTAACGCCAAAAATGAATATAAAATCATCGCATGCGAGAATTAAGAATTGTTTTTATGGGGACCCCGGATTTTGCCGTGGGGATATTGGATGCCATCGTTAAAGCCAATCATACCATAGTGGGCGTGGTAACGGCCCCGGATAGACCTTCTGGGCGCGGAAGAAAATTGAATGAATCCGCAGTAAAAAAATATGCCATGGCAAATGGCCTTCCTATCTTACAACCCACCAATCTAAAAAGCGAAGACTTTTTAAAGGATCTAAAGGAATTGAATGCCAACCTTCAGGTAGTGGTTGCTTTTAGAATGCTGCCCAAGGCGGTTTGGCAAATGCCAGAATTAGGGACATTTAACCTACACGCGTCCTTGTTGCCAGATTACAGGGGTGCGGCTCCTATCAATTGGGCCATCATCAATGGGGAAACAAAGACAGGGGTGACCACTTTTTTTATAGATGAAAAAATAGATACAGGTGCCATCATACTTCAAAAAGAAATGGATATTCTTGCCGATGAGGACGCGGGTTCCCTACATGACAGATTAATGATACTGGGTGCCCGTGCCGTTCTCGAAACTTTGGGTAGGATCATTGCGGGTGATTTGGATACCACGGTACAAGAAAGCACCGCCGATTTAAAAGTGGCCCATAAAATTCATAGGGAAACTTGTAAAATAGACTGGAACCTTCCCCTGAATAAAATTTATGATATGATCAGGGGGTTGAGTCCATACCCCGCCGCATGGAGTATACTTTATAATGAGAGTGACGAGACAATTATTAAGATTTATAGAACATCCAAGGAAGCATCAAAGCATTCCTTGGAAAATGGCACCTTGATTTTTGATAAAAAAGAAATAAAGGTCGCCGTTAAAAATGGTTTCCTACATCTATTGGAAGTGCAACTTCAAGGAAAAAGGAAAATGAACGTAGTCGATCTCTTAAACGGACTTAATTTATCAAAAAATGCCCATCTTGGCTAAAGCCCCGTCCCTATTGGGATAGCTGAGCACGTAAAAAATGTCCTACTTTATCAACAAACCTCCTGAGTTATCAACAAAATAAGGGATTTGCGCCTGTTTTACTTGTGTTGGTCATAAATCCATATAAATTTGTTCTAAGGTTTAAAATTATTTAACAACAATTAATTTAATCACATTATGAACAAAACAGAATTGATCGATGCAATGGCAGCAGACGCGGGCATCACTAAAGCAGCGGCTAAAAAGTCATTGGAGTCTTTCTTAGGAAATGTTGAAGGTGCTCTTAAAAAGGGCGATAGAGTTTCTCTAGTTGGTTTCGGATCTTGGTCCGTATCTAAAAGAAATGCAAGAGAAGGTAGAAACCCATCTACAGGTAAAACTATCCAAATCGCAGCTAAAAACGTTGTTAAGTTTAAGGCAGGTTCTGACTTAAGCGATGCAGTTAACTAAAAAATGCACGATTATCATAATTAAAAGGCACTTTTTAAGTGCCTTTTTTTATTTCCCATTTGGTTAATTAACAGGAATTGTATTATTTTAGATAATATCAGGTAGCTAAAAATGGTCCATTTAAAGCCAAATAAAGGTAAGTTGTTAATTGCAGAACCTTCGTTGACCGGAGATGTTTCATTTAATAGGTCCGTGGTGTTATTGGCAGAACATAATGAAGAGGGGTCCGTAGGATTTATTCTGAACAAGCCTTTAGAATATCAAATTAGCGATCTTATAACAGAAATCTCCATGCCATTTCAAGTGTATAATGGTGGGCCCGTAGAGCAGGATAATCTATATTTTATTCACAAGGTGCCGCATTTGATTGATAATAGTGTGGAAATATCCGATGGTATATACTGGGGCGGGGATTTTGATAAAACCGTCGACCTTATAAATAATCATATCATTTCCGAAGACGATATCAGGTTTTTTCTTGGATATTCAGGATGGTCGTCCCTTCAGTTGGACAAAGAACTTTTGTCCAAGTCTTGGATCGTCGTCAAAAACGAATACCAAAGTCAAATCATCAAAAAATCGTCCGGGGCTTTTTGGAAGGAAAAAATGTTGGAACTAGGTGGGGATTATCTTCTATGGTCCAATGCACCCGAAAACCCAAGTCTTAATTGAGCGATTCCAGTTAGCAGTTAGCAGTTAGCAGTTAGCAGTTAGCAGTTAGCAAAGTTCAACTACCCCAATAATTAAATACGAAATTACAGGTATAAAGTATCTAAATGATGTTCTGTGAAAGGTATCCCTTTTGTAACTATTAAGATATTCAATATATCCGTTCCGGTTAAGAAATGAGCAAAAGCTTACGCCGTTACTTTTTCTGTGACGAAGCAGTAATGTTTACAAATAGCTTGGTTTCCTTGCAATTTGCACAATGAAGGCATCGGGTAAATGAATCAGTACATTGGTAGGTTCTTAAATTGGACATTGTATTGATAACTAAATACGTAAAGGTTACCCTATTTTAATATCTATGGCCGGTTATCTAAATAAAAGTTGGGATGTAATTTTTTTTTGGATTTTGCAGATTAAACGGTCAATCTAGCAAGGACATTCAATCTTCCCACAAGCTTTTTTGCAATATCAGAATTGTACTCCTTTTTGCGGTATTTGGTCACTGGAATAATGCCGCTAATAGTATTGGTGATAAAAATTTCATCTGCCTTTTGAAGTTCAAAAGGAGAAATACTTTCTTCCACCACTTTTAGATGTTCATCATCCTTTAAAGCAGAAATCAATTTTTTTCGAATAATGCCATCCAAACAACCATCTTTTAAGGGCGGTGTCTTAATGGTATTCCCAGAAACCAAGAATAAATTCCCGTTAATGGCCTCCACTACAGACTTTTCAAGGTTCAACAGCAAACAATTCGCATAATCATTTTCCTTGGCAAATGTTCCTGCAACCACATGTAGGACCTTATTGTTCGTTTTTAAATTGGCGAGCATGCCCTTATTCACAAAGAAGTCCTTAAAAAGTTCCACTTCATAAGGTAATTCGTCCAAAACATAAAACGGGGTTTCTAGTTTTTTGGCACTCACCACATAGGAAGTATCATTGGTTTTTGGAGTATATAGCCCCCCACTATTTCTAAACACGGAAAAGCGGATTCTATGACCTTGGGCATTTTCGTTTGCCCGCGTGGTTTTTTTGATTTCATCTTCAAAGAATTCCATCGTAAAATTCATGGGGATTTCCATACGTAAAATCCGCATGGAGGACATGAGTCTCAAATAATGATCTTCAAGAAAATAAATATGGCCATTTACAACTCGAATAGTCTCAAAAAGTGCATCACCGTATAAAAAACCACGATTGTCATGGTTTAAAATAGTATCGTCATCCCTATACAGTTCACCATTAAAATTTATCATAAAAAAAGGCCTTTACATTAAAGGCCCAAAGATACGGTTTACCAAGGGAATTTTATTTTGAACCAAGTACCTGCTTTAAATCGGATATTTGATTTTCCCATAACATTTTTGCCTCGTCAACTTCGTCTTCCTCCGCAAAATCGGTAATGAACAGAGAAACATCCTTAGTTATTTCGTCCACAATAATCTTCATTTCAAAATAGGAATCATCATTGCTTTCAGTCCAAGAAAACCGTACAAACTCATCGGATTTTCTTTTTAATAATTTGGCCTCTTCCTCGGCACCGTCCCAAATGAACATATATTTTTCACCCCTGGAATTGACATTATCGGCAAACCACTCGGAAAGTCCTGAGGGAGTCACCAAATATTGATACAACAGTTGGGGAGAAGATTGTATAACGTATTCTATCTCAAATTTAATTTTATCGCTCATTCGATCATCTTTATGCGCCCAATATATATATTTCTACATGATAAAAAAATAAAAGAAGCTTATTATTTTTTAGCCGACTAATGTTGATGAACAAAAAATTAAACTCTATATTTGCAGCCGCAAAAAATACCATGGCGAGGTAGCTCAGCTGGTTAGAGCGTCGGATTCATAACCCGGAGGCCGAGGGTTCAAGTCCCTCTCTCGCTACAAATAAACAAAGGAAAACCCAAGATTAGCCTCTTGGGTTTTTTTCTTCTGTACAACATATGTACAACATTTATTGAAATAAATCTTCCCATAAAAATCAATATCAATCTATTGATATACAGCGTTAATAAAATTTAAAAGCTGAAAGAACCGGACTTTTACCCAAAAGTCTTGCCAATCTCACCTATTGATTTGATATGTAGTCCGATGTCATTTTAAAAACATGGGGAGTAATCGTTTTACACCACTATAGATAATAGTGGATGAGCCGGTCAAATTGAACCACGAGCACCGGATTAACGTGAGCATAGCAATAATTATTGAAACTGCTGATATAGGTTAGGCTGCCATGCGTATTTAAGTGGTAAACTTTACCCGGCGCGGGCGGTATACTATGTCCGGCGTTTGCACTTCATCAGGCAATACCGTTTTTAAAAAGGACTCTGGTAATTTCGCGAATGTTGCTGTAGATGTTCAACTCGATACATTTTATCACTATTTAGAAAATGTATTTTCTATGTAGCCTTCCATAAAAAGGGTAGGGTTATACTTTAAACAGCATTAAGTTTAAGCATAGATTTAATCGTTTTATTGAACTTTATTTGAAATAGCTATCAACCTTTCCAAGGCGTTATTCATTTCGTTCTTATAAATAACTACATTCATGTTTTTTTGAAACCATCTTTCTAACTGTAACATTTGTCCCCCTGCTGTCCATGATGTCCCTTCAACTAGGTTTTTTTCAAAGGAGAAATAGTACCACCAAACAAAGACTTCACCAAAGAGATCTGGTGCAATTTGATTGTCAATTTTATCATATTTTATCGCCAACCATAATCTTTGGTAAAATCTCATGATCATATATAAACTAATGGTCCTAACTTCGTTATTGCCATGGAACTCTTCTTCCCAAAGCTCATCATAGTTTTTGTTAGGGTGATTTTTAATCAACAAGTAGGCTTCACTTCGATATTTTGAAAAAGACGTGCTATTAAATTCTTTATGAAACTCAAAAGTCTGATTGGATTTTCTAGATTTCGAGGCAAAGTAATTAGCAGAAGTTGCTCCAATTAAGGCTCCAATCACGCCGGAAATTACTGGAATAAGATTAAATCCTTCTGTCATCCTTAATTTGAACTTTAACCCAAAATGGCTATTTTAAAATGAATATTCCATTCCGTTGATAAATGTTTTTATTTCAAAAGCCTTATCAGACGTACCAGTTTCAATACATAGAAATATTCCAAGTTTATATTTTAAATCATTGCCATAATAATCTGTTGTGTACGCCGACAACTTTATTTCATCATATTTGAAATCTGACTTGTTGGTTGATTTTTTTACTTCTATGATACATAAATTATTTTCATTTGATCCTCTTTTGTGGATAATAACATCGGGGAAGACTGCCCTATTTATTAAATCTTGTCCGCTTAATTCCTCGCTTCTTTTTATGAGATTGTTTTCTTTCAAATTACGCTTGACAGCGACTATTCGTTTTTTACCGCCTTCACTATCAATATTCCCATTGTACTCACAGTCTACATTATAACCAAGAAAGTTCCTCTGTAGATGCTCGGCCAGTTTATGAGTAATACACTGCTCGCTCAAATCATTTTCAATCAACCATTTATCGTACTTGAAAAGAGAAGTTAGGGACTTGTTAAATATTTTAAGTATATCAGATATCTCCATTCTCTATGGTTGTCATCTCAGTTTTTACACTCATAATCCTTTATTTGTACTCTCAGTTAAAGTTACGACATCTGAATTACCAGGAGCTGAAAAAAGGAAAAGCTACACTATTAGGGAAGGATACAGATCAATTTCCATAAATAGTCCATGACAGGTTCCCTCGCTTCTTGTTCTTAGATTTTTCTATCTTTTCAATTATTGATTTTCTATGTGCGGCACCACACATAAATATTGCAGAACTGAAATTGTTATTGATGCAATAGGAATAGATATTATGCATCATGGGCTTTTCATAGGCTTCAATGTCGGCCATAACTGTTTTATCTAACTCGGTATTATTTAAAATCAAACTTTCCAACACCCTCATATCTTCTTGAAGATTTATACATTCCAGACTATTAAGGAATTCAAATCCATTTCCTGCCGCTAAATAATTAAAATTATCAATCAATTTTCGTAGTTCTGTATTTTGACTAACTAACTTGATTTTTTTATGAAATGCATCTGATAGTCCATTTTCACAGACAGGTATATATTGAAAGGAAGTATTGTAGTTATATTTCTGAATTGCGGAAATTTCCAATTTACCATGAAATACCCCATATGTCGAAAACAAATAATTTTCATATTCTGAATAAGTTTCTTCTATTGCCTCCAAAAAAATCACATCTGGACTTAATTTATTGATAATCTTATATAATTCATGAGCATTACTTTTTCCAATTTCCTTGTGAATCGTGCTTATGAAAGTGATATTACCCATCTTTTATTTAGAGTTTAACAATTTTGTTTTTTCCAAACGTTCCTTGAATTCAATTAGCTTTGGACGAATATCTTCTCTACCGGTTTCGATAAGTGATTGAAATACAGACACCGCTTTTTCAAGGACTCTAATTTCTTCTCTAGAATATTTTCCTTTCCTATAAAGGATTGCTAGTCTTCTATAGGGAAAGCTTCCTTCAAAACTTTCAGAAATATTGGCCTCATATAGTGCTTTGGCTTCTAATACCCTTCCTTCTTTCTCTAACCTTTTGCCCATCAGATTTCTCTGAACCATTGTATCGAAACTACTCATCGTTTTTTTGAACTTTCAATATAAGACATCAAGATAAGCAGAAATCAAACAATGCCGAAAAAGGTTCCTTTTAAAAAACTACGCTCAAAGCCATTCTTTGCAACCCAATTGCACTATAATTCTTTTACCTTTGCAAGGTGAAATTTTTTGCGATTATATTATCCATCTACTTTCTGGCACTCAATTTCGTGCCTTGTAGCGATGCCAGCAGTGTTGATGAAGGCACACAGGTCGTTTCTGTAATGGATTTCGATGGCGAACACGGACAAGACTGTGAACTGTGTTCCCCATTCTGCCAGTGCCAATGCTGTCATTCACATACCATCGATTTCCGTTTGGCTATTTTTGAACCCATCGAGCCTATCGTTTCGCTAGAAAATTTTATCCACTTCGATAGTTTGGGCAAGGATATTTCACTTTCCCTTTTACAGCCACCTCGGGCATAATCCAGTTTTCATAGGATAGCTATATCCTGTTTTGACGTGTCCATCTATTGGATTCGTCAACATTGTGCATTGCTTTTTATTCAATGTGCTCAACAAGAATTTCAACTGAATTAACATCCTTATCTATGATTAACAAAATCATTGATTTTTCAATCAATAACAAATTTATAATCGGTCTGTTTACATTGACTCTTATAGGTGTCGGTATCTGGTCAATGGCAACGGTAAATCTTGGGTCTGTGCCAGATATTACCAATAATCAAGTGCAAGTCATCACACAATCGCCCAATTTGGGAACGGAAGATATTGAACAGTTCGTAACCTATCCCGTAGAACTATCTATGGGTAATTTACCAGGCGTTACAGAAATAAGATCTATCTCACGCTTTGGCCTTTCCGTAGTTACTATCGTTTTTGAAGACGATATGGGAACCTATCTTCCTCGACAGCTGGTACAGGAAAAACTAAACGAACTGGGCGAATCTATCCCTGAAAAATTTGGAAGTCCATCTATGGGTCCCATCTCTACTGGTTTAGGTCAGATCTATGAATACACTATAAAGCCAGAGGAGGGTTTTGAAAACAAGTATTCGCCTATGGAACTGCGCACCGTGCAAGATTGGGTTATCAAACGACAACTCACATTACTGGAAGGCGTGGTAGAGGTCAACTCTTATGGAGGCAGTATTAAACAGTACGAGGTCGCTGTCAACCCAGATAAGTTGAATAGTTTGGGTATTAGTATTTCACAAGTGTATGAGGCTCTCGCTCGGAACAATGTGAATACAGGCGGTGCTTACATAGAAAAAAATAAAATGTCAAATTTCATAAGAGGTGAAGGTCTTATTCGCTCTTTGGAAGACATTAAAGATATTTCGATTATTAACGAGGGCAACATTCCCGTAACTATTGGAGATGTTGCAACACGCGTCCATTTTGGGAATCAGGTACGTTATGGTGCTTTTACGCAAGACGGTAAGGAAGCCGTGGGAGGAATAATAATGATGCTAAAAGGTTCAAACCCTAATGCGGTTATTCAAAATGTTAAGAATCGTATGGCAGAAATTGAAAAATCCCTGCCAGAAGGTCTCACTATCGCCCCTATCATTGATCGTAGTGAGCTAATTGCCAGAACGACCGATACCGTTAAAACCAATTTACTGGAAGGCGCCCTAATCGTGATATTTGCCCTTGTTTTATTGTTGGGTAGTTTAAGAGGTGGCATCATAACGGCCACGACCATACCGTTGTCCTTGCTTTTTGCCTTTATATTAATGAAGCAATTTAATGTATGGGCAAACTTAATGAGCTTGGGAGCTATAGACTTTGGGATTATTATAGATGGTGCCGTGATTATTATAGAAGGAACGGTGTATGAGATCCAAAAACGGATTAGGTCTGGAAAGCTAAAATTCAATCAAGGCGTAATGGATAAAGTAGCCTATGATGCCGGAACCACGATGATGGGTTCTGCTTTTTTCGGGCAGATCATTATCCTTATAGTTTTTACACCTATACTTTTCCTTACAGGTGTAGAAGGTAAAATGTTCAAACCGATGGCATACACCTTTGGTTTTGCTATGATAGGTGCAATTATTCTGTGTCTTACCTATGTCCCAATGATGTCTGCGCTTTTTATGAAACCAGTTCAAAACACCAAAAGCTGGTTTGGCAAATTTGAGCGTTGGCTTGAAAAGATAAGTGATAAAATTATTGGTGCTATACATAGTGCTTATAAGCCATTATTAAAAGGTGCACTGCGGCTTAAGCTTATCGTGTTATCATCTTCTGCTGTTCTACTTATTATTGCTGGTTTTATATTTTCTAATATGGGTGGAGAATTTGTGCCGCAGCTCGATGAAGGAGATATAGCAATGCAGGCGTTTATAAGACCAGGAAGCTCGCTCACAGAATCCATTGAAGTTTCAAAGAAAATAGAAACTATCCTATTAGAAAATTTTCCTGAAATTAAAACGGTAACAGCACGTATAGGTGTGGCAGATATACCTACAGATCCTATGCCTATGGATATTGCAGATATGTACATCATTCTCAATAAGGATATGGACGAGTGGACAACTGCTTCTACTAAAGAAGGTTTGATTGAAGCCATAAGGGATAAACTGGATGATGAACTCGTCGGGGTTAATTTATCATTTACCCAACCGGTCGAATTAAGATTTAATGAGCTTTTAGAAGGCGTAAGAGAGGATATTGCAGTAAAGCTATATGGCGAAGATTTAGAGGTGTTATCAGACAAGGTTCAGGAAATGGCAGCTATTATAAAGACCGTTCCTGGCGCGGGCGATGTGAGTGCAGAACGTACAGCTGGACTACCACAAATGACCGTAAAGTTCAGACGAGATAAAATGGCGCAATATGGACTGGATATTCAAAAAGTAAATGATTACATAAGTACTGCTTTTGCAGGTGGTACCGCTGGCGTCATTTTTGAAGGCGAGAAACGATTTGATCTGGTGGTACGATTTGATGAAAGCCATAGAAAAAGTATTGATGACCTGCGCACGATGTACATCGATCTTAAGGATGGAAGCCAGGTACCCATTATTGAAATAGCAGAGATTGAATACGTGCCTGGACCTATGCAAATCTCACGTGACAATACGTATAGAAGAACCTATGTAGGTGTAAATGCACGAGGCAGAGATGTGGAGTCTGTTGTAAAAGATATACAACAAAAGTTAGATGAAGAACTGGACTTGCCATCAGGATATTATATTACCTATGGTGGAGAGTTTGAAAACCTACAAAGCGCTAAGGATCGTTTAACAATTGTTGTGCCCATCGCCCTGTTCTTGATATTTGTACTGTTATACTTTGCCTTAAAATCCTTTTCACAATCGCTAATGATTTACATCGCGATACCCTTGGCGGCCATTGGTGGTGTGTTTGCTTTATGGCTTCGAGATATGCCATTTAGTATTTCGGCAGGTGTAGGATTTATTGTGCTATTTGGTGTCGCAGTTCTTAACGGGCTGGTACTTATTAACCGATTTAATTCTTTAAAGGAAGAAGGTGTTACAAGCATAAAGGATAGAATATTTCAAGGGACTAAAGAACGTATTCGCCCCATTATGCTCACGGCTACCACAGATATTTTTGGGTTTTTACCTATGGCATTTTCCACATCAGCCGGTGCAGAGGTGCAACAACCGCTCGCTACGGTAGTTATTGGTGGGATGCTTACGGCCACCCTACTCACGTTGATAGTACTTCCTGTACTCTATATCTTTATAGAAAAGCGACGTGAGCGTAAAGACCAGAACAAGATTGGTTCGTTTAATCCGCAAGCATTGACCACGATTTTAATACTTGGTTTTATGTTAGGTGGTACCGCTTTGGCGAAAGCGCAACAAACACAAGCACCTGTGCCAGACCTCATTGTTCAGGATAGCATTACACCCATTACCTTATCTCGGGCTGTAGAAATTGCCAAAGAGAATTATCCAGCACTCAAGACGAGCCAACTCGAAATAGAAAGACAGAGCGCACTCACGGGCAATGCCTATGACTTCGGTAATACTAAAGTATTTACAGGTGGCGAAGAAGTGGCAGATGGTCAGGGCATTTATACCTTGATAGGTATCGGTCAACAAAATATTGATCTATTGGGAATAGGTGCCAAAAAACGCTTGCAACAACAACGCATCCAGTTAGCCGAAACAGCTTTTGACCTATCTGAAATCCAGATAGAACTGGAAGTCAAAAAAGCCTGGTCAGAAGCTTTTCAGGCAAAGAAGAAATTTGTTCTTTATCGAGAACTGGACAGCATTTATGGTCAATTTGCACAATCTGTAGAACTCAATTTTGAAGTCGAAGCCATTTCGAGACTGGAATATGCTGCTGCGCGCAATCAAGCGTTACAGATAACCAACAGGTTTCAGCAGGCAGAAACAGATTATTTAATCGCATTACAAAAACTCAATCTTTGGTTGACACCAGATACGATGTACACCGTAGCTGATGAATTTGAAGCTACCGAAATTTCGGTGTTAGAGACTGATGATACATTGGATGAACATCCCGAGTTATCGCTTTCGCGAAAGCGTATAGACGAAGCACAAGCAAGCTATGATGCAGCAAGGGCAAGCTTACTGCCCCAGTTTAATCTGCAAGGTGGCCTGCAACGTGTAAATGGCGATAGTGGTTTCTACACCTATCAGGCAGGGATTTCCATACCGCTGTTTTCTGGCCCAGACCGCAGCCGCGCAAAAGCTGCTAAACTGGATGCACAGATTGCAGAAACCAATGCCGCATTCAAACAACGCGAGCTGCAATCCCAATATACACAAGCACAGCAAAATTATACACGATGGCGAGATACTTGGTTTTTCTATAAAACCGAAGCTCTGCCACTTGCCATAGACCAGCGCAAAGGCGCATTGCTCGCCTACAAAGAAGGTGCGCTTGATTATGCAGCATTCACGCAAATTATACGTGATGCCATACAGACCGAAATGGATGCGCTGGACGCACTCGATAATTATTTAGAAGCCTTGTTTAAACTACAATATTTCCAAAACTAAAAAAAGATGAAAAAATTAAAATATATACCGATTACCACAATGCTTATGGCATTGACATTATTCAGCTGTGGCGAGTCAAAAACTGAAGATGGCCACGATGAAGCCACCCATTCTGAAACAGAAGAAAATCACTCTGAAGGGGAAGATGAAGAAGATAATATGGAAGGCGAAACTAAGGAAGTAATGCTCACGGCACAGCAGTTTGAAGCCTTACAGATGGAAATTGACACGCTCTCACAACGTTATATGAGCGGTTATGTAGAAGCAAATGGCACGCTGGAAGTACCACCCCAAAACGAAGCATCCATTACCGCCATAACAGGAGCAAATGTGGCATCCATAGAAGTAATAGAAGGTGATGAAGTGAAAAAAAATCAAGCGGTTGCCTATCTCTCACATCCCAGCATCATACAGATACAGAGCGATTACTTAAATGCACACAGCAACAGTCGGTTTTTAAAACAAGAATACGAACGTCAAAAAAGGCTTTATGAAGCTGGTGTGGCATCTGGTATGAATTTCCAAAAGGCAACGGCAGACTATCAGTCATCTACCGCAATGGTAAACGGGCTGGAAGCACAATTGCGACAGTACAACATCAATGTGAATGGCGTGCGCAATGGCACTATCTACCAGCGTGTTGCATTGCGCAGTCCCATTGCAGGGGTTGTAGAAAAAGTTTTTATAAAAACTGGACAATATGTGGAGCCACAGACCAACCTAATGGAAATAGTAGATACAGACCACGTACACGCAGATATAATGGTTTTCGAAAAAGATGTTGATAGGGTAAAGAAAGGTCAACAAGTACTATTTAGCGTTCAATCAAGACCAGGAACGGAACTCGTTGCCGAAATTTATTCAGTAGGAAAAACCTTCGAGCAAGATCCCAAAGCGGTGCACGTACACGCAGAAATTGAGAACAAAGGTGGTGGTCTTATCCCAGGAATGTACATTAAAGGTAGGATTGAAGTTGATAACGATGAAACCGCTGAAACCGCATTACCAGAAAGTGCCATTATTACAGAAGGTGGTAGGGATTATGTGTTTAAAGCGCAAAGGGAAGGCAACACTTGGAGTTTTATACCAGTAGAAGTCACTACGGGCGAGAAGGATGGTGACTGGATAGCCATACGTTTTTTTGAAACCCCAGACCCAAATACTCATTTTGCCTTTAATAATGCCTATTACCTTATGGGAGAGATGAAAAAAGGGGAACTTGGTGACGATGATTAAAATGGAATGAAAGAAAAAAGAAAGAAAAACTTAAAAGTAGCAAGAACCTTACAGATTTGGAACGTCATCTACGATGTTATTGAAGTTGCGGTCTCGCTTATTGCTGGATTTACGGCAAATAGTTCGGCTCTGATAGGTTGGGGATTGGACAGCACGATTGAAGTGGTTAGTGCGGGAACATTAGGCTGGCGACTACACGGCGAGATTAAAGGTATCGATGAAGAAAAAGTAAAACGAAGACAAAAAATCACGTTAAACGTAATTGCAGTTTCCTTTACGCTCATCTGTATTTTCATTTCCTACGATTCCATTACAAAGCTTATAAATAAAGAAACCGCAAACTGGAGCACGATGGGACTGATTATATTATTGGTTTCCCTGGTTGTAAATCCTATCCTGATCTATTTCAAAAGAAAGTATGGAAAGAAATTAGACAGTCCAGCCTTGCTGGCTGATGCTAAAGACACCTTTATTTGCTTATACCAAACCGTGGTCGTACTTATAGGATTGCTATTGGTCAACTGGTTAGGCTGGTGGTGGGCAGATCCTGTGGCGGCATTACTTATCGTTCCGTACGCTGCAAAAGAAGGCTATGAAGCCTACAATAAAGCTAAAAATATCAATTATAACATCGCGAAAAATGACTGAAATTGAAAAAACATTAAATGACCATAACGTGCGTCCCACCGCAATGCGCATCTTGATTTATAAGTATATGGCCGATAGGGATGCCGCCATCGCCCTGACTGATATTGAGAATGCTTTCGCAAAAGCGGATAGAACCACATTGTACCGAACCCTAAAAACGTTTGAAGAAAAAAACGTGGTGCATCACATAGATGACGGAACTGGAATCTCTAAATACGCACTTTGTGAAGAAGGCTGTAATTGCGAGATAGATCAAGATTTACACTTGCATTTTCATTGCACTAACTGTGACGAAACAGTTTGTTTAACGGAACAAAAAATCCCGCATATCAATTTGCCAGATGGATATTTGGCAGAGGATGTTAATCTCGTGGTTACGGGAATATGCGAAAAATGCAGCAGTAATTTACTTTAATAAACAAACGAACAAATTAGATTGATTTTGAAAAAAAGCACTTTTATAATAACTAAAATGGACTGCCCTTCAGAAGAGCAGATGATTCGGATGAAGTTAGAGTCTTATGCTCAAGTAAAACACTTGGATTTTGATATTCCAAACAGAAAATTGGAAGTATATCACGTGGACGACGTCAAGGCGATAAAAACGTCTATAGCCAGCTTAAAACTTGGGGATTCCTTAGAAGGAACCACAGAAGCCGAACCACCCGTAATGGAAGACCAATCCAAACAAAAAAGAATCCTATGGTGGGTCTTGGGCATCAACTTTGGCTTTTTCGTTATCGAAATGACCACCGGTTGGATTTCTTCTTCGATGGGTCTTGTGGCAGACTCATTAGATATGCTGGCAGATTCCATCGTATATGCATTAAGCCTATTTGCGGTAGGCGGTGCCATTTCAAGAAAAAAGAAGGTTGCGAAATACAGCGGATACTTTCAGATGGCATTGGCAACACTTGGGTTTGCAGAGGTCTTGAGAAGGTTTTTTAGCAATACCGAAACACCCTTGTTTCAATGGATGATTATCGTTTCAATTTTCGCATTGGCAGGTAATTTGATATCGCTCTGGCTCATCAACAAGGCAAAGAGTCAAGAGGCTCATATGCAGGCAAGTGCCATTTTTACATCCAATGATATTATTGTTAATGGTGGTGTTATAGTAGCTGGGGTGCTGGTTTATTTTCTGAATAGTAAATGGCCCGATTTAGTGATTGGCGGCATCGTTTTCACTTTTGTAATGCGCGGTGCATTGAGAATATTGAAATTATCGAAGTAGTTTTTAAAATGATATCAAACTTGATTAGAACATATGAAAAAGAAAAAAATAAACTTACGTGACTTAGAACCAAAAAAACAACAAGGCGAGCACAGTCACGACGATGGCCATAACCATAGCAGCCCTGAAGAAATTTCAAATTTTAGAACCTATCTACCGGCTATTTTCAGCTTTGTGATGTTGATAGCCGGAATCGCTATTGATTACTTTGATGCGTTTCCTTTCTTCAAAGGATGGATTCGCGTAGTATGGTACACGGTAGCCTATATCCCTGTAGGTTTTCCGGTGATAAGAGAAGGCTGGAAAAGTATTAAAAATGGTGATTTTTTTACGGAATTCTTCTTAATGTCCATAGCCACTTTAGGTGCATTTGCCATTGGCGAATATCCCGAAGGTGTTGCCGTAATGCTGTTTTATGCTGTGGGCGAACTCTTCCAAAATGCAGCCGTTAACCGAGCAAAAGGAAATATAAAAGCCTTACTTGATGTTCGTCCGAATGAGGCATTGGTTTATCGTGATGGCGATTTTGTTTCAGTAAATCCCGAGACTGTTGAGATTGGCGAAAAGATACAGGTGCGTGTGGGCGAAAAAGTTCCGCTTGATGGCATTCTGCTTTCTGAAAAGGGTTCTTTTAATACTGCTGCCTTGACAGGCGAAAGCAAACCTGATACTATTGCTAAAGGTGATACTGTTTTTGCAGGAAGCATAAATCTTGATGGCGTAATCGAGATTGAAACCACAAAAGAATTTAAAGACAGTTCCATTGCACGAATTTTGGATATGGTGCAGAATGCAACCGCCAGAAAATCAAAGACCGAATTGTTCATTAGAAAATTTGCACGGATTTATACACCAATCGTGGTATTCCTCGCTATCGGACTTACTTTTCTGCCTTACTTTTTTATAGATGATTATGTGTTTAGGGATTGGCTGTACCGAGCGTTGATATTCCTTGTGATTTCGTGCCCTTGTGCTCTGGTCATTTCCATTCCTCTGGGCTATTTCGGCGGTTTGGGTGCGGCATCTCGCAACGGTATTCTTTTTAAAGGTGCATCCTTTTTAGATGCAATGACCCAAGTAAACACGGTCGTAATGGACAAAACAGGAACCGTTACCAAAGGGGTTTTTAAAATCAAAGAAATCAATTCCTTCACATTTGAGGAAGCCGAATTTATGAAATACCTCATGGCGATGGAAGAACAATCCACGCATCCTATCGCAAAAGCGATTCTCGAATATAAAGCAGACGGTTCGGATTACGAGGCGACCGATGTTTCAGAAGTTGCAGGAAAAGGTTTAAAAGGAACGGTCAATGGGAAAACGGTATTGGTAGGTAATAAAGCTTTGATGACCTCAAATGGCATAGAAGTCCCTTCGGAAACAGATGGTATTGTAGAATCCATCGTTATGGTGTCCATAGATGGAACATTCGCAGGTTATGTAACCATTGCAGATGAACTGAAGGATGATGCGCACCAAGCCATTAAACAAATTCGAGATTCGGGAATTTCAAAGATTATAATGCTATCAGGCGACAAAGACTCAATTACACAACAGATTGCAAAAGAGTTAAATATCGATTGGGCAAAAGGTGGGTTGTTACCTGAAGATAAATTGAACGAAGTTGAAAAGCTCAAAAAACAACCTGATACGAAAGTCGCATTTATCGGCGATGGCATAAACGATGCACCCGTTTTGGCAGCAAGCGACGTTGGTATTGCGATGGGTGGTTTAGGAAGCGATGTCGCCATTGAAACAGCCGATGTTATCATACAGACCGACCAACCCAGTAAGATTGCAAGAGCGATTAAAATTGGTCGTTCAACGCGACGAATTGTCTGGCAAAATATTGCGCTTGCATTTGGTGTCAAGGTCATAGTCCTCATTCTCGGTGCAGGTGGATTAGCGACAATGTGGGAAGCTGTTTTTGCTGATGTGGGTGTGGCGTTTTTGGCTATATTGAATGCGATACGATTGCAGAAGATGGAATGGAATTAGTACATTCATGAAAATTCATTATTTCATGTATGGCTAAAAACGAACCCATCAAGCAACATTACATACCACGGTCTTACCTGAAAAATTTTGGTGTTGAAGGTAATAACGGCAACTATTTTGTTGATGCTTACAGATTGGAAGATGATTTGCTTCTTGAACAGATTAGTACAAAAAGTATTTGCTTTCAGAAAAATCTTTATACGATTCCGAATGCCGAGATTGATAGGAAATACGATTTGGAATATCATTATGCCGAACACGTCGATTCTGAATTCCCTAAGATTTATAAACTACTTGTCGATGAAAATGTGAAGATATTGACCTCTGAGCAAAAAAGGCAAGTACTATACGTCTGCCTATCCCTTTATTTTAGAACCCCGAGGTTTCTTAATCATCAGAACGCATTTACCGACCAAATTTTAGATAGAATGTTATTGTACGCCGACGAAAACGGCGATGTGAAATTTACATTTGAAGAAGAAAAGCACGAATTCAATATTAAGGATATTGGTAAAGTTAGACACGAATTTAAAGAGCGTAACAGGATTAAATTCTTGGTTCAACATTTGGAAAAATGGAAAGAATTTGTGGATTTCAAATATGATTGTACTATAAATGTCCACCGAATCAATGATGAGGATGCACCATTAATTACTTGCGATAATCCGGTATCAATACGCGGCGTAAAATCAACTCGATTCGATAGAACGACATTTTGAAATTCAATCGAGTTACGAGGATTCTGAAAATGGGGAACAATTTGTTGAAAAGGCAAAGTACAAGTTAGAGCAACTTCAGAAATTTACCGAACTTTTTGAAAAAAAGGGATTAACTTCAAAAGAAACCGTTGGTCAACTGAGAAAAATGCTAAGTCATGAATATTTCAAAGATGAAGACCAACTTATTCAAATGAAAAGGCTACTTATTGCTGCCGGACATTGGAATCAGAATCCGAAATAGAAATATCATAGTCCCTTATTTTTTTCACTGGTGCTACAAAAACTCGGTAGGCATTCGTCTATAAAAACTAAAACAAAGAACCAATCCAACTTCCTAAATAATATGTCTACAGTTTTAGTATATAAGTATTTGCTTAAATAATGATATATTTGTAGACGCGTTAAGTTAAAATTGATGAGCTTGGAAATAACCTGTACCCGGAATGAAGCCGACCATAAACAAATATCACGGTGCAAGAGGACAATAGAAAATTCTTCCGATAGTTTTAAGGCCATGAGCAAAATTTTGGCCCTTGCCGGAAGTGAGGTACGACTGAAAATCCTATTTCTTTTGAACATAGAAAATGAATTGTGTCCTTGCGATATTGCTGACATTCTTGAAATGAGTGTCCCCGCGGTATCCCAACATATCCGTAAAATGAAGGATGCAGGAATTATCACATCGAGACGTGAAGGTCAAACATTATATTATTCGTTGGTAAAGAGTGAGGATAATACTTTAAATGGAATTTTCAGTTCAATTTCGATAAGAAAGAAAACAGCTTAGAAAGTTTAAATTATGGCATCGAATAATACTTCAAACACCGCGGCCTATACCAGTATTTTTACCGCAGTTGCAGCATCAATATGCTGTATTACCCCTGTCTTGGCACTGATTGCTGGAACAAGCGGCATTGCATCTACCTTTTCCTGGGTCGAGCCGTTTAGACCCTATTTTATCGGCTTGACCATTATTGTTTTGGTATTTGCATGGTATCAGAAATTACGGCCAAAAACAAAGGAAGAAATAGATTGTGCCTGTGACGATGATGCGAAACCTACATTTTGGCAATCCAAACAATTTTTGTTCATCGTAACCGTATTTTCGGGATTGATGCTGGCCTTCCCGTACTATTCCAACTTATTTTATGCACAGCCCACAAAGGACATCGTCTATGTCTCTCAATCCAATATCGAAAAGCACACGTTTTATGTTGAGGGAATGACTTGTGTGGGTTGTGAGGCACACGTAGAAAGTGAAGTCAATAAGTTGGATGGAATTATTTCGGTAAAAACCAGCTACGAAAATGCCAACACCATAGTGGAATTTGACAAGACCAAAACCGATTTGCCCGCAATCAAAAAAGCCATAAACAGTACAGCTTATAAAGTAGTCAAATAATGAGACCTCAGTTAATATCAACAATTACTTGCCCAAATTGCGGGCTTGAAAAAGAAGAGGAAATGCCAACAACGGCCTGTCAATTCTTTTATGAATGTGACAATTGCAAAAAAGTCCTTAAGCCAAAAGAAGGGGATTGTTGTGTCTTTTGTTCCTACGGTACTGTCGCTTGTCCACCTATTCAGAATAACGAAGATTGTTGCTGATTGATTGCCTACACAGTTCTCTAGTAAGAGAAAACTTTTTCGGTGCATTTAAAAACAGTTCATTTTAACGGCCGTTTTTAGGGATAACTTATAAGTAGCCTGGCAAATATAAATACCCAGTTCTATTTCCCGTTCTTTTTAGTAGTATCGTTAATTGACGTTTTAAGGAACTAATAGTGATTGTCAATTTTAACTCTACTGTATGGTTGCGGTACGGTAAATTGGGAAGGAATTCACCCATCCTTTTATTAAACTTTCAAGATTATGAATTTAATCTATTGTTGAGGAATTCCATGAAAGCTCTTAATAATCTATTCTCCTCACTTTTAACAAAATTCAGTAATCCAATAATTAGAATTGGAAACAAGAATAAGGCAATCAATAAAACAGGGAATTCTATTTTTAGGAAACTTTGAAGTATTAAAACCAAGACAGGTAGAACTATCATAAGCACCAGAAGAAAAGACTTCTTATTCGTTTTCAGTTTGATTTCTGTTTTTGAATCCTCCATCTCAGCCAAACTCCCGTAAAAAATAATATCACTTTTAGTATTTGGATAGTTCGTGTCAAATACCAAATTAGTTCCAAACGAAAAATTTAAACTTATCACGAAGCTGTTTTCAGACAGCCATTTGAAGTAAAACTTTTTGTGGCCGTCATTCAATAGTTCTTTCAAATCCACTAAACTTATTTTCACTCCAAGATTTTCCGTTCGGTTATTGAATAATGACTGAAGTCTCATCCTTTATTATACTTTATTACTTGATTCTTCACTACTTAGAGAGTATTTATCGTGTTGTTCAAATTCGCTGTACTTTTTCCAAATAAAAATTAAACTTGTTACAACGTTGAAAATAACGAGTAATAATGTCCAGTTAGTTTTCTTTTCCTTTTGAATGTTTTTGAAGCTCCATAACCTATGAATCAAATATCCAAGTTGAATCAAAATTAAACTGGTGACAAATGGATTTTGGAACTCATAGGCAACAATATTATTTGAAATCCAGGCAATTGATTTTGGATATATAAAAGTCCACATATAAACAAGCCCAATCATAGATGGTATTGTAAGTAGAATTTTAGTGAAGTTGCTCATCCTTTTTTTGAACTTTTCTATTTATAATCTTCCATTGCCATTAAATGAAGTAAAGACCAAACTGGACTATTAACGTGGGTTATACCAAATTTCCTCAAGGCATTTGGCCCTGCATTATAAAGATCAGGATTAAGCTGTAACGCTTCAATTCCAATTATTACTTTCCCGAATCCAATGCGAGTATCTTTACCTTTTTCCCTTCCGACATAAACCGCATTTTTATTCTCTCTCAAATACTTAAATTTATTATAACCTGAAACTTGACAGAAACCTTTATCTGAAAAACGTTGTAAAATTTTGCCCAAAATTATTCTTGGATCCATCGTTTATTTTGACTTTAGATTTTTCAATGCGCCATTTACCATAATTGCTCCTGAAAGGATAATAAATCCTAAAAGTATCGGAAGTCCATAACCCGACCCGATGTATCTAAACAATGTTCTATTTTCGGTAACTGGTGTGCCTTCTATGATAACGATTAACAATTTAGTTGCAAATAGCGCAACAAGGGCTATCAAAATATATCCAACAGTCATTTGTATGTAGCAGTAGAGTTTCATCGTTTTTTTTACTTTTAATTAATCCTTTTTCAATGATTCGAATATGTCGTCGCGCATTTTCTTCAATACTGGCTCAACCTGCTTATATAGTTCTAGGAATTCAACCATATAGCTATAAGGGTCTTTGCTTTTTATTTCTCCATTGCTGTTCATTACATTGATTACATCTTTGACATCGGTCTTGGCATCAGATTCGGGATCCCAAGTTATTGTCATAGAATGACTTATGTTCGTATGTGCAAAAGCATTTCTTATTGACCCTATTCTCTGTAAACTTGAATATATTCCACCATCAATTCCTATAGATCTTAGCACCTTCAATTTTCCACCAAAATGCATTACGCTACTATTCAACAAAACATTTAAGAAAGTTCTTCTATCACTAGGTTGGAAATATTCTATAAGGATATCATCTATCAAATCTTCTATTTGAACCGAAATATTTACAACCCATCCCTGAGCTTCAATTTGGTTAAATTCTTTAAGAGACCTTTTGGTCATTTTAGTAAATCTAATTTGCTCTTCTTTGCTCATGGTTTATTTAAGTTTAAATGGTAACAGCTCCCAGTTATTTTTCTTCTTCTGATCTTCCTCAGAAAAGTCATTATGATTGAACCATCTAAAATCAACATCCTTTCTAGCAGATCCATCCTTTTTTGGGGTGTTGATATACTTTTTATAGATTTCTTCTACTCTTTCGCTTAAAGAATCATATGGGTAAATGTAATAGTCACAATTTTCTTTTTCCAATAAGTTTACAAGCACCACAAAAAGGTTCGGGTTATTCTTTCGAATTGTAATTCCTTTGTTCAATCTCCAGCCCTGCTTGTTTCCTTTTGACATAGTTTTGACTTGAATAGCGATCATTTTATTAGCCTCTAAGTCAGTTGCTAACAAATCGAATAAAGGATTGTTCTTGGGTGTCGGGATTGCCAAAACACCTCTGTATCCTAGTTCAGCACACACATAATATTCCCCCGTTACTCCGGTAATATTGTTTGAAGTTTTCATAATCGTTTATTTGAACTTTCATTTTAATCAAAAATTGACCAATCTGGATTGTGTGATCCGTATTGACCATTTAGTGGGGGAAGTTCCGCAAATCTTTTAACATAATTTTCAATACAATCTGTTTCAGCTTGCTTTGGATTCTCTTTGGGATATATTTGAATATAAAGATTATCAACATCAATCTTCTTTCTGATTCGGTAATATTTTTTTCCCATTTGAGTATGGCCAGAAGAAGCTGGTTTACCTTCTTTGGTTTGCCAGTTATCGACTAGCGCCTTTTGCAAATTTGATACCCTTTCTAATAATGGACCCTCGGTCATTCCAATATAAAGTATACCCCTAGGGTCCTCTGAAAAAAGACGTTTAATCGACCTTGCGTGTCCATTTTCAAAATAATACATTTTATAAATCCCCTTACTCGAACTGTCGGACAAAGAACTTAGATCTTTTTTAAATTTATCAGACGCTTGATTTACTTTTAAATAAATACTTCCCATCGTTTATTTGAACTTTAAGAAAGATACTAAAATAACCAAATGTCTATTATTTCCTATTCAAACTGTCGCTTAGTGAAGATACCTATAAAATCATCTTTAAATGCGATAGAGATGTTTTAACCTTTGCCTGTATGTTTGTCCAATAGGAACAAAGTGCTCTTTAATTGCTATTCTATTTCCTTCTATCACTTTTATTTTATTGATGGCCACAATAAAAGATTTATGCACTCTTAGAAAGTCAGAATCGGGCAATAAAGCTTCCAAAGAAGAAATTTTTTCGTGGTTGACAATTATTTCCTCAGTCAAAAACACCTTTGAATAATTACCATATGCTTCAACAAACAGAATATCATCGGTACTTATCTGGTGAATTTTCTTGTCGCCCTTTAAAAAAAAACTACTTTTCTGACTATCTGGCGAAGAAATTTGGTTTAGGCTATTATTTTCTGAAACTTTGTTCATTGCCTTTAAAAATCGTTCAAGTGAAAAAGGTTTTAACAAGTAATCAATAACGTCCAATTCATATCCTTGCAAGGCAAATTCTTTATGCGCAGAAGTCACGATTACTTTTGGAGGTTGTGACAATGTTTTCAATAGATCGAATCCGGAGAGCTTGGGCATATTGATATCCAAGAAAATTAGATCTACTTGAATACTATTCATGAATTGTATGGCTTCAAAAGCATCGTAGCAGTTTCCTTTCTTTTGGAGATAAGGTAAGTTTTTACAATACCCTTCGATGATTCGGTGGGCAATGGGTTCATCGTCGATAATGCAATATTTCATAGTATTTCAAGATTAAGCTGGACTTTATAAATAAATTCCTTTTTCTCTACAATCAATTCATGTCTACCTGGGTATAAATGATCCAGTCTTTTTTTCAAATTTTCTAACCCTATACCCTTACTGTGATTTGATTCCCTTTCGTCAAAACTATTTTCAATCGTACATAAGAGCTGCTTTCCTTTCGATTGCATATTAATACGAACAAAAGCATTCTCACGCATTTCCTCTACACCATGCTTAAAGGCATTTTCCAATAAATTGATAAATAACAAAGGTGCGACCTTGATACCCTCGTGAACCTCATGGGTGAATACAATTTCCACTTTTTTTTGATAGCGTATTTTGTGCAGTCCAATGTAGTTTTTGAGATAGTTGATTTCATCTTCTAATGGCACCAAATCTTCTTTTCCATTGTAGATGGTGTAACGCATCATATCAGATAATTTTAAGACCACTTCGGGGGCTTGCTCGGATTTTTCAACCACCAATCCATAAATGTTGTTCAAGGTATTGAAAAAGAAATGTGGATTGATCTGACTTTTAAGCAAAGTTAATTCTGCCTTTGCCATATCTGCCTTTAGCGTTTTCAACCAACGCCATTGCTCATAAGTCCACAAGGCAGCAAATATCGGAATCGGAATGAACATAAAATTTGTCAAATTCAATCGGTGATTTTCAGGGAGGTCAGACGTCATGTTAAAAACGTAAAAATTATAAGTGATGACCAATCCGTATATGAAAAGAATAGGGAACCTATATTTTTTAAAAAATTCGGGTAAGACAAAGTAAGCGACCCCAAGCCAGAATAGAATCAAAAGCGGGATAGTAAAAGCGCTATCCCAGATACCTTTATAATGTGGTATCGCAAGCATAACAACTAGCAACCCAAATACTGCCAATAATTTATATAGGGCCTTACGGTGTTTTGCAAAAGAACTTTTCATAAGGCAAAAATATGGATATTGATACCGGTCGTATAATCTCTTTGACCAACACTATGGATTTTGGGTCGAACATACCCTTAATTTGGTCGAATCCTATTGGCCAAAGAATCATGTCTACAGATGCGGCTTTATGGATGGTTCATCAAAATAATTTCAAACAGTCTTTCAGTGAATTTATGTTTGGCTAAAATGATAAAACTATAAATTATTATGAGAATAATCTGTAAGGTCTTAAAGTGGGTCGGTATTTCGATTGCATCGTTGTTTCTGTTAATTATTATAGCTGGTTTGGTCCTTCGTTTATTTGGAAACAAACCACAACCGCCAGGAAAGTTGGTGGACGTTGGAGGTTTCAAACTACATATAAATAGTACGGGTGAAAGAAACAACAAACCAACTTTGGTGATTGAAGCTGGCGCAGGAGCTCACAGTGAATACTATTATTGGCTAGCGGAAGGCCTTCGTGATAGTATGCGAGTCGTTCGCTATGACCGTGCCGGTATAGGTTATAGTGAACTAAGCGATGGGCCACGCGATCCCGAAACTGTTGCCCATGAACTGCACAAATTGTTGGAAAGGACAGGGGAATCACCTCCCTATATTCTGGCCGGACACTCACACGGCGGCCACTATATTCGAGTATTTAAACAATGCTATCCGAACGAAGTGGCCGCTATGGTACTAATTGATTCTGGGCATCCTGACGAACGCGAACGGCTAAAGTTGCCACCATCTCCCGATTGGTTAAATTTAATGTATTATGCGGGTGCTATTTTAGGGGATTTAGGAGTCTTAGACTTATATACATCAGTTTTCGGGAATAATGTTATGATAGCCCCCGGGGTCCCTGAGGTAGTTACCAATCGATATGACGACTACTTTTCCAGTGGTAAATATCTATGGGGTTACTTGGAAGAGCGTAAGTGGCATGGGTCATTGGAAGAAATGTCCAAAAAAGTAATGGAAACTGATAGTTCACCGATAAGGGTTTTTTCCGGAACACATTTAAACGAAAGAGCTCTTCGAAAAATGGGTTTACATCCAGAAAATATGAGAACCGAAAGGAAAAAGATGCAGGAAGAAATGGCGTCCTTATCAACAAATGGTAAGGTATTTTTCCTAGATGGAGGTCATTTTACCATTTTCACCGAAAAGAAAAATGCGGATATTATCTGCAAAGAAATCATTTTGCTTTTTAGAAGAATTGGAACGTTGATTGAAATAAAACACAATCCTTTATTTGAACTTTTACATAGTAGTACCCTTTAATTGAATACACTAGTTTTTCAGACTAAACCAATGGGTTTAATAACAAATTTTATCTTCCGTGGTATTCCATATTAGGTAAAGGCTCGTCATATTTTAAGTATTTTTCGAACCAGTCTTTTATTTCTCTGTCCACTTCCTTTCGATGCTCCAAAATCCCATGGTCTCCACCTTCGAACATTATTAATCTGTAAGGTATCCTATATTTTTCAAATTCCATTGCCAGCCTCAAGCTCTGTTCGGGTTTGACCCGCCAATCGGCATTACCGTGAAGTACCAATATTGGAACATTTTTGGGGAATTGATTTGCCCATTTGACCGCAGACCGTTTAGTTAGCTCCTTCTCTTTTGATTGTTCGTAATTCGGGACCAATTCGGCTATGACGTTGGTCTCCATTTCCGGTCGGTCTCTTATTGTCTCGAAACAATCAGAAACAGCTCCTCCGACAACGGCAACTTTGATTGCATCGGTTTTGGTCAATGCCATATAGGTCATCATTCCTCCACGACTCCATCCGTACATCCCGATTTTTTCCGTATTGGCATCATCCACTTCTTTCAAAACTTCCGTTAAGTTAAGGATATCGTTTATATCCCGGCCTCCAAACTCTTCATGTCCTTCACTTCCACCATTTCCTCTGTATTGGCTAGCGATTACCACATATCCTTCTCTTGCAATCTGTCCCAAGGTTATTGCCCCGTTGGCCGCATTGAGAGACCCAAACTCCCTGTTACCGCCCCTATTATAGATTATACAAGGGTAATTGCCTTCTTTTTTTGGTTTGGCCATAAATCCTTTTATTTTAAGGCCATCGCTCAGATAGGTTATTCCATATACATTTATGCTATCTAAATATTGGTATTTTTCTTTCCACTTCGCTTTGCCATTGGTGTCATCTATCAACCTTGGGTAAATCGGATATTTTGACCAATCTGAAATTAGACGTTCTTCAATTAATAGTTGGGGAGTTTGGGATTGACAGCTGTAGAAAAGATGTATAATTATTATGAACCGAATATATTTCATTTCTTGTACCTATTAAGCCAAATATAAGTTATTGATAATTCATTGAATTCTAATTACTTTCGGAATTACCCCCCAGTTTAAGGAGTATTAGGCATCGTTTATTTAAACTATTACAAATTTGGCAGGGTTGTCCTAGAAGCCAATGTAGTTAATGTATTTTCTCGGAAATCTTTTTTACAGTTTCGTCTGATAAATCCCTCAATGTCATTATATGGTCGGTTTCTGTTTCCCAAAATTCTTTCGGTTCTTTTGCCGAATTAAACACATTCTGACCTCTCTTGAAAGGAACATCTCTGTCCATTCGGCTATGAATAATTAGTTTTGGAATATTGTTAATTTCCGCAATGTCCCTAACTCCAACATAATCTTGATTAAACTTTTCAGGTGATTTTTTAGACTTTTCTTTGAGATATTCAACCGGTGCATAATCAATTGCCAAACTTTGTGCAGATTCCACCGTTCCATCCAATACTAATAAGTTCACTTTATTTTGATTGTCCTTAGTGATTTTAATGGCCATTGGACCGCCTAATGACATTCCATAAACTATAGTTTTTAAACTATCCCGAGCTATTTTCGTGGAAAAGTCCTTAAATGCAATTTCGGTATCTTTCATGACTCCTTTGTAATTGGGAACTCCAGTTGATTTCCCATACCCTCGCCAATCCAATGCGTAAACTCCAAATCCATTATCAGTTAAAGGTTTAATCAGATTTCGATATGTACTTACATTTCCACCTGCTCCGTGAATTAGAAAAATGTTCGCTCTTTTTTCTCCTATTGGTTTAAATTGATAAGTATATATTTTAATCGAATCTTCAACTTTTAAAGAGGATTCAAGGTAATCCAATTCGTCCATATCGTCCATTTCTTTGGTTGGGAAATAGTACAATTTAGATTCATCGTTATTGACAATCGCTTTTATCATTGGGTCGGTTTGATAAAAATATGTTCCGATTGTAATTACACCTAGTAGTAGAATTAAAAAAGCCCATCCGATAATTTTTATTATTTTCTTCATTATTTCAGTTGGTTTATTTCTTCTAAACTCCACCTTTTTTTAAACTGATAATATTTATAAATGCTGAATTGTAGAATAGTAATGATAGACTGTAAAAATGTTTCACAACGGTTTTATATAGTAACAAGCTACCGAAGTTCTTTTTTATTTATCAAATGATACTACATATCCTTTATTTGAACTTTACTACATGAGCCCTTTATTAACCAATTAAATCTATATTAGAGTTATATATGATATTTTAGGCCGACAAACCGTGATGTGTTTCTCCAACCTCGTAATCTTTTATCAATATATCAGCTGGCACGTGTAATCTTTTATTTATAGCCCTAATATGGTTTAGGGTCAATTTTCTAGTTCCACTGAAAAGTTCGGAAACCCGGGACCTACTATTTATAATCTTACCTAAATCACCTTCACTAATTCCATTCTGCTCCATCATAAATCTAATTGCTTCCAAAGGATGTGGCTCTTCTATATGGTAGTGTTCATTCTCATATTTTTCAATTACTAATGCCAATAAGTCAAACTCATCAGATTCAGGTGTTCCTTCTTCTGCATCGAATATTTTATTGAATCGTTCTAAGTACTGTCTGTACTGATTTTCGGATTTGATAATTTTGATTTCCATAACTCTAACAGTCTTTTGTTATAGTTTGAACTATAAATGTTACTATTTAACTAAAGGCTTTCTATGTTCAATTTATCATACTCTTTATGTGTGCCAATAAACCTTATAAAGGCCGCATGTTTTTGATAATTGAATTTAACGATCAATCTAAAATCGTTACGACAAATATTGAATATTATTTTACCATCCTTAACAACATCTGCCGTGTTAAATAAAGCAATCACCTCGTTAGAATTTTTAAACTCAGTGTTCTTTATAATACTGTAAAAAGCCCTTAACTGCTTTTCCGATTTTGGGTTCTTTTTCCAGAATTCAATTAAAGTGCTTTTTGAATAAATTCTCATAATCAATATGAATACCTTAAGACAAAGGTATTTATCATTTCCCAAAACGGGAAATGATAAATGTTAAAATTTTCCCGAGATGGGAAAATATGTTTAAATCAGCTGCTAGCTTATTAATCTATTTATCGCCAAGGAATTATGATATATTGTACTAACTCATCGTTTGTTTATACTTTAATAATGGATTTTTATTTTTTCTGAAATATACTTTTCAACCTGGTCTTTGTCCGTTTTACTCTTTAAAATTAGCAACACGTTATCCTTATGCGTCCGATAATTCAGTAAGAATTTTGTTTTTCCACTTCGGATCAATTCTAAATATTCAATTCGTTCAGGGTCAAACTTTTCGGTTATCATGTTTATTTTTCGAGTTTTACCTAGAGTTTTTTTCAATTGAATTATTTTTCCACTTTTCTCGTCAATATTTAATTCTGAGTGGTAAATCCATGCTGCGAATCGGTAAAGCATATAACCTATCCAAGTCAAAAATGCTACAAAAATTCCAACGCCAATTCCAAGAAAATAAATCAAAAGAAACAATGTAGTAGAAGTCCAAATTATCATTTCTTTCCACTTGAAAGGAATTTGATTGCTCAAAGTATGAACATGTCCATTTTTGGAAATCCTAAAGTAGTCCTCTTTTTCGTTCAAATTAATCGTTTTTTTGAACTTTTATGTTTCGGGATTACACTACCCTAGTTTGGTAGGTAATCATCGTTTTATTGAATTTTATGAATTAACCTGAAATCATAGGCCAAACGAACTCCTTTATTATCGCCCATAATACAATCCCAACTAGAATACCGATAAAGAAACTACGTTGTCGTTTTTTTGATTCTTCTTTTTTCATATTTAACGTTTATTTGAACTTTGGTTTGTTATGCCAAAATAATCCACAAAGGTTCTTGCATATGTAGGTCGATTATTTATCAATCCATTTTACGACATCAGGGGCCCTATAGTTTTTCATGGCAGTCAACAACGCTTGTATGTTCTCTTCGGCCAAAATCATTTTTAGGTTCTCATATTTTAAGAAACCTTGATTTACCATGTTTTCCATAAACTTCAAAAGTGTATCATAAAATTGATTCACATTGAGAATGGCCATAGGCTTTTTATGAAGCCCCAATTGAGCCCAAGTAAGCATTTCAAAAAACTCCTCCAGGGTCCCAAATCCACCTGGCAGAGCTATAACACCGTCGCTAAGTTCATTCATCTTGGTCTTCCTTTCGTGCATTGAATCCACTAAAATAAGTTCACTAAGTCCATCATGTGCTAATTCCTTGGCTTGTAAAAAACGGGGAAGTACACCAATAGCGGTTCCTCCTGAATCTAATACTCCATCGGCCACAGCTCCCATAAGACCTACTGACGCTCCCCCATAAATAAGTCTTATATTGTTTTCTGCTAAGGCGATGCCAAGTGATTTGGCTGAGTGAAGGTATAATTCATTTTCTCCTGAACTTGACCCACAAAAAACAGTAACACTATTCATAGAATTGGTTATTTGAATATTAGTTGATCTCACCAATTTCTGCTAGGTGGCCAAAAATAATCTTATCAACCTCAGATATGAGGTCTATATCTTTTAAATTTAACCATTTGATTTCCTCAATCTCACTGTTTGCTGTCAAATCCCCTTTATATTTTGCTTTATAGCAAGTCATTTTCACAAGTACCCCATCCTTTGCTCCGTCTGACTGTGCTTTAAAAGTTCCTACGTATTCCAAAGTTCCTGGAATTACATCTACAGAAAGCTCTTCCTTAATTTCACGTATCAATGTTTGTTCATCTGTCTCGTTCTTTTCCCTTTTACCACCTGGGATATAGTATTTCGTTCTACCTATTGATTTTGTACTCAATATTTTATGCTCTTTGATTTCGATAAGCGCTATTTTGTCAATTTCAGTCATTTCTACAATCGTTTATTTAAACTTTTCATTGTCACATCGTTTGCTAGAAAGACGTATCAATATAATACATGAGTAAAACTATAAGTACTAGAATTACTATACCAATATAAACCGGAATACTGTCCTTGTGGTGTTTCCAAATCATCTTTCTTAATTTATCATCATCAAACCTCATACAATCGTTTTATTGAACGTTTAGATTATCCAATCAGTTTTTGGGTGAACTGTTTTTTTATCAATTTTTCCATTAAGAGCTAATAACTCCTTACACAGGTTTGATAGTCTTCCAATGCTGCTGGCGTCCAACTTCAGAAAATCCTTATCATCTACATCATAATAGGGTTTTACCGATTTATTCTCATGGTTCACTATGTTTCCCTTTTTTAGCTCCGAAAGAAAACTAGTTATACTCTCTTTTCGGTTTGGCAATAATTTGCCTCCAGCGTGAGCAAAACAATGTCTTATGTAAGTGAAATTAAGAAATTCCAGTTCCCCATAATGCTTATCTATGCCTGGCCATGGTTTTCCTTTTTCCTTACTCAATTCATGTTCCATTCTTGAAATATGCGTAACAATCGTGCCACCTAAAATTTGATTCTTACCAATTTCCATATCCTCATCAAAAAGCTCTTTTACGTTTGCTTCAGTGGATTTTAAAAATGTTGCTATAGAAATTGTAGTCCATGAAAAGTAGTGATGTAAATCATTATATAGCATAGGTTGTATCTATAATTTTTACTTTAAATGTATTACAACAAGGACTAATAAAATAAATATTTCTATTGACTTAGGTACTTAATCAATAACGATAGAAGTAGTAAATTCGGGGAAACAAACATCAAGAACATGGAGCAAAGATTCAAGAGCATGTCCCTTTTCGACTTTATGGAGAAATTCCCGGACACGGACAGCTGCCTGTCGCATCTGGCCTGGCTAAAGTGGGACGGGGGCTACAGGTGCC